>NZ_BCWY01000041.1 GCF_001894825.1 Rhodococcus jostii NBRC 16295
AGTTTTTGGACTCGGACGGGTTCACCGCCTTTGCGCATGGTGAGTCGCCGACGGTGCACATCGTCATCGCGTCGCTGTTCGCGGCGATCATCGGGTCGATCTCCTTCTGGGGTTCGGTGATCGCGTTCTTGAAGCTGCAGGAAACCCTGCCCGGCCGCCCGATCGGCATCGGCCGGTTGCAGCAGCCGCTGAACGCGGTGCTGCTGATCGGTGCCGTCGCGCTCGCGGTGATCATCGGGGTCAAGGCCATCGACCCGACCGCACCCACGTCACAGTGGTGGATCGTCGGGGTGCTGGTGTTGGCGGCGGTGCTGGGGTTGATGGTGGTGCTGCCGATCGGCGGCGCCGACATGCCCGTCGTCATCTCCCTGCTGAACGCGTTGACGGGTCTGTCCGCGGCGGCGGCGGGTCTGGCACTCAATAATCAGGCGATGATCGTGGCCGGGATGATCGTCGGGGCGTCGGGTTCGATCCTGACCAACCTGATGGCGAAGGCGATGAACCGGTCCATCCCGGCGATCGTGGCCGGCGGGTTCGGTGGCGGCGGTACCGCGGCGGCGGTGGGGGACGGCACCGCCCGGACGGCGAAGTCCACCTCCGCGGCTGATGCGGCGATCCAGATGGCGTACGCGAATCAGGTGATCGTGGTCCCCGGGTACGGGTTGGCCGTCGCGCAGGCGCAGCATGCGGTCAAGGACATGGCCAAGATGCTCGAGTCGAAGGGCGTGGAGGTCAAGTACGCCATCCACCCGGTCGCGGGCCGGATGCCCGGGCACATGAACGTGCTGCTCGCCGAGGCGGACGTGGAGTACGACGCGATGAAGGAGATGGACGACATCAACGACGAGTTCGCGCGCACCGATGTCACCCTGGTGATCGGTGCGAACGATGTCACCAACCCCGCCGCCCGCAACGATCCGTCGTCGCCGATCCACGGGATGCCGATCCTGAATGTGGATCAGTCGAAGTCGGTGATCGTGCTGAAGCGGTCGATGAACTCCGGGTTCGCCGGCATCGACAACCCGCTGTTCTTCGCCGACACCACCTCCATGCTCTTCGGGGACGCGAAGAAGTCGGTCGCCGACGTCACCGAGGAACTCAAGGCCCTGTAGGCGGCTCCACCACCAGTCGATGATGAGGCGGGCGTTCACGAGCACTACTGACTTCGATGTGGTCGAGGGATCGCCTCGTCCGGACCGGATCGAGACCGATGATGGACCGGGCGAACTCCGTCTTTGAAACAGAAGGGGAAGTACAGGCGCCCTTCGTTGTTCCGGACGCTCGGTGATCTCACTGAGCCTGGCGCCCCCGAATCCCGACTTGTCGAAATTCTCCGCCACGCCACGCAGAATCTGCACCCTGGTCGCCACCGCGCGCCACTGCTGAGCCACAGGCGCCAACTCCTAGTACTACAGTCGCGTTTAGGGCAGGTGTCCTCGGGCTCGGTAGTGGCATTGTCGGGCTCGGTGTTGATGGCGGCGGCGCCAGTGGGAGCGTGCGAGGACGTGGCGGGGGTCGGGTAGATACGTCCAGATCAGGTGGCAGAGCAGCCGTCGGATCTCGGGCACGCTCAGTGCGATCAACTCGCTGTCGTCGCCGGGTTCTCGGGCCCCCTTTCTGACCGGGTGACGGTGAGGAAGGTGTGCGCGAGCATCGAGAGGGTGATGTGCCGGTACCAGCCCGCGTACTGCCGAACCTGGTAGTGGTCGAGGCCCGTCTGGCCCTTCGCAGTCTGGAAGGTTTCCTCTATCGCCCAACGAGTTCCGGCGACGGTGACCAATTCGGTCAAGGTGGTGCGCGCCGGGCAGTGGCACAGGTAGTACGCCAGATCCTCCGGGTCGGTGCGACTGCGACGGGCCAGGAGCCAGTACACCGTCGTCGGCCAGTTCAGCCCGCGCACCGGTGTGCGCGCCCAGTCGTAGAGTCGCTCGCCTTTCGCGCCGTCACCGGCCGAGCGGGTCCGCCACGCCTGGGCAGGCAACGCCGCGATCGCCTCGTCGGCACGGAGCTCGGCGCCGTCGACGGTGATGACGTGTTGGTTCACCGAAGTAGCTAGCACGTAGGACAATCCGAGTTCCTCGCAACGGGCACGGAGCCGGTGCACCTGCCCGTATACGGCATCTCCGGTGACCCATCGTGCCGGCACACCGGCGGCGACGGCGCGTTCGAGCATCGCGATCGCCAGCTCGGGTTTGGTCGCGAACTCGCGCTCGGCGGGGATCCCGGCCTGCGCGCACCGGTCACGGTCGTCGGTCCAGGCTTTGGGCAGGTACAGCTCTCGGTCGATCAGCGTTCGACCCGCCGCAGTGGCATAGGTCAAGAACACCCCGATCTGGCAGTTCTCGACCCGGCCCGCGGTCCCCGAGTACTGGCGGGCCACCCCGGCCGAGCGGGTGCCCTTCTTCAAGAACCCGGTCTCGTCGAGAATCAACACACCGGACGGATCCGCAAGATGACCGACCGCGTAATCGCGTGCGTCGTCGCGGACCGCGTCGGGATCCCAGTCCGCGGTCGAGAGCAGTCGCTGCATACCGTCCGGCAACCGATCGCCCGCGCGTTCGGACAGGGTCCACGAATTCTTCCGTTCCTCGCCCGAGAGCAACCCCTGCACGTATTCCACCGCATGCTTGCGGGGCTCGGACCTGGCGAAACGATGCCCGATCAAGGCATCGATCTCCGCCAGCCCCTCCGCCCACACCCGCACCTCAGCCACGCACACATCATCGCTCACACACGGACCATGCATCCTGCGACTCTCGGAACCTGCGCCGACACACCGACAAGATCAAAATAAACGCGACTGTAGTACTACCGGGGCTGCGCCCCAGCCCGACGAGTCGTGTGGTGGCGGCTGCGCTCCGGGGCCCCGGCCGGTCGGGGTGATGACCCTGGTCGACGACGTCGATCGGGTGTATGAACCGTCGTAGCGGTTGGTTGGCCTGCCGGCCGCCCGATCGTCCGGAGCTCATCATGACCATACCGCGCAGCGTCGCCGACGTGCTCACCACGCACACGCTCTTCGACGTCGAGTGCATAGACCGGATGTACCTCAACGTCTACGTTCCCGGCCTGCAGTACGCTCCCGGCCTCGTCGCCTACGTGCATCGGCAACTGGGATTGCCGGTCGCCTCCACCGCACCGCTGTCCAGGATCACCGACCGCTTCGCTGCGGCGGTGCACCGCTTCGCCGACACCGGGCACATCCCGTGGGTGGACTTCGCGAAGGGCCAGCGCAAGGACGACGTGATGCACGAGTACCTCGAGCAGTTCACCGCACCCGAGGGGGTGGTGTTCATTGGCCGGGCGCAGGAGAGGACACCACTGTTCCGCACGGAGAAACGACGCGACGCCGACGGCAAGAGTTATCCGTGGATCGTCAAGTCCACCGGCGTGGTCAACCATTACTACTTCTACTGCGTCGACGCCGACTTCGGCCCGTTCTTCCTCAAGTTCTGCTCGTACTTCCCCTACAACGCCAAACTCTGTATCAACGGCCACCACTGGGCCCAGCGTCAGGCCGCGAGGGCCGGGCTCGGGTTCACCGCGCTCGACAACGCCTTCGCCGCCGTCGATGACCCCGACGCGTTGCAGGCGATCTGCGATCGGCTGACCGGTCCACGGATCGACGCCCTCCTCCGGAAATGGCTGGCGATTCTGCCGGATCCGTTCACCGACGCCGATCGGGACGCCGGCTACCGCTACGACCTGTCGGTGTTGCAGGCCGAGTTCTCCCTGACCCAGATGCTCGACGCCCCGGTTTCCGGTCGGGTCTTCTTCGAACAGGTCATCCGCGACAATCTCGATCTCGGCCGCCCCGACCAGGTCACGTTGGTCTTCGACCGGCGGTTGATGCGCCGCGGCCCCCGTGCCACCCCCGGGCGATTCCGCACCCGGGTGATCACCGAGGGCGTCACCCCCAGCCTGCACGTCGATTACAAACACACCACCATCAAGCAGTACCACAAGGAGGGACGCGCCCTGCGCACCGAAACCACCATCAACGACACCCGCGATTTCCACCTCGGGAAGCGACTGACACATCTGCCCGCCCTGCGGGAGATCGGCTTCCACGCCAACCGCCGCCTACTGCGCGTCCAACGACTCAGCCACGACCCGATCACCGGCGCCGACGCCCTCGCCGCCATCACCGCCCCCGTCACCACCACCACCGGCACCCGTGTCCCGGGACTACGGTTCGCCGACCAGCGCAGCCACGCCCTGCTCTCCGCACTTCTGGTCTTCCGGCTGCACCCGAACGGCTTCACCAACAAGGACCTGCGCACCCTCACCGGCGAGCTGCGTGGACTCGACCCGGACAAAGTGTCCGCCGGGCAGATGACCTACGACCTGCGCCGGCTGAAAACCCGCAGCCTCATCGCCCGGATCGAGGGCACCCACCGGTACCAGGTCACCGACCTCGGACTCGACACCGCGAAGTTCCTCACCTGTATCCACGATCGGGTCCTGCGCACCGGCCTGGCCGAACTCGCCGCTCCGACAACCACTCCCGGCCGCCTGCGATCAGCTGCCACCGCCTACCGCACCGCCGTCGATACCCTCACCGCCACAGCGCAACTCGCAGCCTGAAATATCAAGCAGTCGAACGTGACCCACACACCACAAACTTGACCCCAAAACCCGGCTACGCCGCTTCTAGCTACCTAGGGCGAGGCAGTTCGGCGTCGACCCGATTTGCGCCGTGCTCACCGAGCGCTGTGTCAGCACTGCCCCGTCCACTTCCTATCAGGCGAAGCAGTGGGGACGGGGCTCGGCCACCGACCTGACCGGCGCGTACACGTCGGTCAGGTCGGTGGCCGAGCCCGTTCCCGACGAAAACTTGGTGTCGTCCGCAACCGCAGTGTCTATGGTGTCCGCATGGTGCGGCATGTATAAAAACTGATCACACCATGGGCCGTGATCAAGTGACCCGCCAATGGGGAACGCCGACATCGCTGGTGATGACCACGAAGGTCACGCCGTTGGTCAGCGACATACTGGAAAAAGCCCCGTTCACCCGACGAGGGACTGAGTTCCGTTACGAGGAGGCGCCGTCGGCGGCGCGGAACCGATTGAACGCCAACGCCCGGGTCACGACCCCACGCCACCGCTGCCGTCCGCGGCGCCTGGCCCGAGCATCATCTTGAGTGAACCCTTGCCGGGGTTCCCGATCACGGCGGACCCGACTAAGACTCTTGCACGGCGGGGACGAGTACGTAGAACTGTTGCTACATAGTAGTTTTAGGCGACTCATCCTGTGGCGCGCATCCAGTTGCGAGTGTCCACATGACCGGTGGGGTGACAACACCTTCGAGTTAGGTGATCATACGAGGGAAGCTGTCCTGCCACCGTCAAGTTGGATCAACTGGCCCGTGATAAATCCAGCCTGATAGGAGGCTAGGAAGGCCACCGTAGCGCCTAACTCCTCGGGTGTTCCGGGGCGGCCCAGGGGAGTTAGACGAACCCGGGACTCGAGGTCGTGGAACTGCTCGAAAGTAGGAGTCGCGATAGTGGCCGGTGCCACAGAGTTGACGGTGACGCCGAACTGAGCGATCTCTGAGGCCAAGTGCTTCAACGCTGCTTGGACACCGGCGCGGAACACCGATGAGATGGCGTGGCGGGGGAGGGGCTCCTTGACGCTGGCCGAGGTGATGCCAATGATCCGGCCCCAACCGTTTGTGGTCAGCAGGGGGGTGGCTTCCCGCAACACGTTTAGTGCTGCATGCAATTGGTCGCGGTAGGCCTGCTCCCATCGAGAGTCGTCGTCCTCGGCGAGGAAGTCGCGCATGGGACTGGGCGGTCGGGGTGTATTGAGTACGAGGATGTCAATTCCGCCACCGTCACGCAGCAGCTCGACCGTCGAGACGATGTCGGCGCGGTTCGTCACGTCGCCCGAGTAAGTGTCCACTCGCACCGCGAATTCATCGGTCAAGTCCGACCGGGTCCGCTTAAGCGTCTCGCTGTTGCGCGCGAATATTGCGAGATCGACGCCCTCGGCTGCTAGGGACTGGCAGCAAGCTAGACCGAGTCCGGACGTTCCGCCGATGACGAGGGCGCGCTTTCCTTGAATACCTAAGTTCACTAGTAAGAAGTAGCATGAATGATGCGCTGTCGGCTAGGGCAAGTGTCACGTAATTTCGCAAGGAGGTCGCAATCAGCCAGTGAAGGAAGAGATTTGGCCATACTTCCGTTCAACCGGTTAATCATGGAGAGATTATTGTTAGACCTTGTGGATTGCCAGCCGGTATCTTGAAGTATCAGCATTCCCCACATTGAAGATGAGAGGAAATCCATGGCAAAGCGACACACGTTGCTCGTCACCTATAACATTAAGGAAGGTAGCAATGCGGATGCGTATGACAAGTTCCTTCGGGAGGTGGACAACCCGTTCATCGGTAGCGTGCCAGGCGTAATTAGCTATGCAAACTGGAAGATTGTACAGAATTGTGCCGGTTCTGTCGGATTCAAGTATATCGATCTCATTGTTGTTGAAGGCGACGACAACCCTGTGGCGATTTTCGACACGCCCGAAGTTGCGGCCTTCAAGGACCGATGGGACGAGGAGTGGGGAGAGTTCGGCGTCGGTGCTGAGTTCTGGGGGATCAATTCTCAGGTAGTTGTTCTTGAAGGCATTGCTGGTGTCGAGGACCCCTATACATGACGAGTCGCAGGGTGAGAGGGATCCGGCAGCTCCTCGCCGGACGCGGTAGCAGATCGACACGATACGGCTGATCACCAGCCAGGACGGGCGGTCGGCGTGCAATGTGCTCGCTCAGCTCACGAGGAGTCGGCGGCGCCGGACCGCCGGGTGATGGCAGCGGCTCGGTGATTCCGGAGTACTTGCCCAGCAACCACTGTGGCCACCGACCAGCGTACAGAGTCCGGCCTGACGACTCGCGGCATGTGATCGCAGGGGTTGCACCCGGCACCGTGAACACCATGTCCGGGGCAACCGTGTACGCGGTTGCCGACATTAGGTGAGAAGGGCTGCACGCATTTGCTTCGATACCGAGATCGTTATTGATACGGCCCGAATTGGCCACCAATGACCACGAATCTGATGCGCAGGCTTATAGTTCTGACCTCTCATCAATGCGGCTTGCAGTCGGCGACCATCACGAGAAGGCGGTCAAGCCGATGCCTTTGACGAAGAGCACGCAGGAACGGATAAAGCGCCACGCGCATCCCAATTGGGCCGGAGGTTGCACCTGCACGCAGTCTTCGCCTCCGATCCAACTGTGGGTTGGCGCTGACGGCGACGGTATCTATCTTGGCCCTCCGAAGTAGCGGATCACGCCGGGAGACCCTGAAACTGCCGATCAGGCTCGCCCAGAGCGCGGACTCCGAGAGAGGATATCGGGGCGATGCTCGCTGGCGAACTCTTCAATATGACCGCACACCGCGGCCCCTGCACGCCACATTGCTTACGCACGAGACTGATGAGTCGTGGGGAGGACATGAGCCCAGGCGTCGACTCTGGTCGTGGATCGGATGAGGTGATCGCGGAGCGGGTGCGGCATCACAGGCCCACTTATCATCAATGTCGTCGATAGATAATGGTATCGGTCGCTTCGATCTCGGTCCCGGTACGGCCTGTCGGGCGGTGGTCGACTTCGCGGGCCCTGCGCTGGATGTTCGGTTCATGTCAATTGTCGTTGTCAACGAAGCACGATTGTCCTGCGCGGACACGAGCAGGTCTCGAGTGCCCCCGCGTCAGTAGTCAAACCAGTAGTTCCACTGCTGTGCTTACGAGTGATCTGAGTCACGATCGAAGAAGCAATGCAGGCTGAACGAACTGAGACGAGGCGATGACAATGTCGTGGACCGCGATTGCCAGCGACGTGGGTGCTTCCAGGTACGGTCGCACCGCGAACGTCTGGCATCTCGCCCGCGTGCTGGCGCGAGAAAATGTTGTGGAGGAGCTTGGAGGAATCTCGCCGCACAATCGGCTTACGTGTCGGCTCCATGAGCTTTGGGTCCACCAATGTGTTGGCTGGCCTGGCCATGCAGCACTCACCGCCGGGCACTGCTGTTCTCGATTTGAGGACACAATGTCGATCGAAGTAGACGAATCGAGCGGTATGGTCTCGGCGTTTTGTTCGGGGTGTGGAAATCCGCCAAACACTTTGGCTGGCCACCAGATCGTTCAAGCATGCCGGGCAAGCATCGGCGAGTGGCGCCGCAGCCTCGAGGATGATTGAAGCTCTGTGACAGAAAGTACCGGCAGCTTGGTGCGTGACACGGTACTCCCGTCACGCAGGGGAGGACGCTTGGGGAGTGGCGCTATCGTCACGAGCGGTCGACTGCCACCCCTAGCGACTCTTCGCACCATTCGCTTCCCGAACCCACCAATGCCGACGCTTCGACTTCCGAACCGAAGCAACTTGTCATCGTGGACGGTGTGGTCTAGCCCTTCAATTCTGTAGCCGGCAGTCTGGCTACGAATTCCGGATCAGGCATTCGTTCGGTCTTGGCCGCGCTGCCTGGTGAGCCTAGTTCGGTAAAGAACTCGGCATTGGCGGCAGTGAAGCCGGCCCATTGCTCGGGGAGATCGTCCTCGTAGTGGATAGCCTCGACCGGGCATACGGGTTCACAAGCCCCACAGTCGACACATTCGTCGGGATGGATGTACAGCATGCGATCGCCTTCGTAGATGCAGTCGACGGGGCACTCCTCGATGCAGGCTCTGTCTTTGATGTCCACGCAGGGTAAGGCGACGACGTAGGTCATGAGTGATCTCCGAGGGTATGAGACTGGTAGCTGGGTTGCCGGCGCGAATGCCGCACGGGAGCAACTAACGATCGATCGTATGCCTTTGGGTTGGCTGAGTCAATGCTGTGCTTCGCGCGGTGTCGCCGGCGGGCAGGCGGGGGCCTTGATTGTCGATCCAGGTGAGCGAGTGGCCGAGGATCGGGCGGGTGCCCCCTACGGGATTGCAGGAGAAGGAAAGCTTGACCGAGATCCCTAAAAATGCGTACGATCGATTGTTAGTTCAGTCCTTATGAAATTCGTATCGACGCGCCGAGACAGGTTCAACAGCGTCGATGAGATCGCCTGCGGTGGGAGACCCGACATGACCGAGACGCCAGTGCAGATCAACTATCCGTCTTTGGAGGGTGCCGAGTGCCCCTATCCGCAGTATGAATGGCTGCGCGAGGACCAGCCCGTATACCGAATTCCGGGAACTACCGACTTCCTCGTCACGAGATACGAGGACGCTGCACAAGTCACCCGCGATTGGAAGGTGTTCTCCAGCGTAGGCAGCCGCACCGCACACAACCCATTCAGCGAGACGGGCATGAGTAAGGAGACCCAAAGTCTTGTGGAGGCGGATCCCCCGAGTCACCGGGACAAGCGAAACCTCTGCGCTGAGGCGTTCAAGCCGAAGAAACTAGCCGCACAGGTCTCCACGATCACGGTGATCTGCGATTCGCTCATCGACGATTTCATCGACAAGGGGGAGGTGGATCTGGTCGGAGAATTTGCGGAGCACATTCCACCGCGGGTGATCGCCAGGATGCTGGGGTTCACCGAGTCGGATTTCGACTGGCTCAACGGCTGGTCGCGGGTGGACAACAGCGGGTTGAGCTTCCTGCCGAAGGATGTGCAGGAACGGTCGAAGGTGGCTGCCAGTCGTGCGACGGAGCATCTCATCGACGCGATCGAGGCGCGCCGCGACGCTCCTACTGGAGACGAACTCAGCGACATGATCCAACGGCACATCGAACGTGACGGACAGTTCGATCTCGACTACATCCTCGACAATACGGTGACACTCATTCGCGGCGGCGTGATCACCACAGCCCACACCATCGCGACAATAATGTTGCTACTGCTGCAGAATCCGGCGGAAATGCAACGTGTTCGGGCGGACAACCGTCGGATCGCCGCCGTCGCCGAGGAATCGCTACGGATCGAGTCTCCCACGCAATGGGTGCCACGCCGGGTGACAATAGACACCGAGCTGGGCGGCCAGCATATTCCTGCTGGATCGAGAGTGTTGATCATGGTGGGCGCGGCCAATCGTGATGAGCGCGAGTTTTCCGACCCGACTAGGTTCGATGCAGATCGAAAAAATGCTGTGCCGCACATGGCCTTTGGCGCCGGCAACCACTTCTGCCTGGGTGCGCCGTTGGCGCGGCTGGAGATAAAGATCGCGTTCGAGCGTCTCCTGGCGCGATTGAGTGATATCCGGCTTGCTGAAGGACAAGACTTCAGTCATGTCGCGAGCGCGCAGTTCCGTGGCTTGAAGGAACTACGGCTCGCCTTCACCCGCAGCAGCTAAGTCATCCAAGTTCAGGAGAGCAGAGTGGTTGAGCTTGCTTACCTTGCACGACAGGTCGGGTTCACGAACGAAGCTAGTCGGCGCGTGGTGGACGACGCGAAGCCCCTGACCGGTTTCACCATTGGGGTCACCGCCTCCCGGCGGGCCGATGAGTTCGCGACCTTCCTGACGCGGCGGGGCGCGACGGTAATTCATGCACCGGCGATCCGCATCATCCCACTGTCCGACGACACGGAACTCAGGCGGGTGACGCGTCAGATCATAGACAAACCACCAGAGTTCGTGGTCGTCACCACCGGAATAGGATTTCGCGGATGGATGGAAGCAGCAGCTGGATGGGGCGAGCGCAACGCGTTCAAGCAGGCGTTGGCGTCTACCCGGCTGCTCGCACGCGGAACAAAAGCCAAGGGTGCCGTCCGGGCAGCTGAGCTATGCGAAGAATGGTCCCCGGTCTCGGAGACCATGGCGGAAGTGCTCGACCATCTAGTTGCCCAGGGGATCGACGGCAAACGAATTGCCGTCCAGTTGGACGGTGCACCCACCGAGGGGAAGGTGGTTGGCGACCTCTGCGACCTCCTTGGTTGCGCGGGGGCCGACGTGACCGCGGTCCCCGTGTATCGGTGGATGCCTCCCGAGGATCCGGCGCCGATAGACCGGATGATTGATTTGATCGCCACGCGAGCCCTCGATGCGGTGAGCTTCACCAGCGCGCCCGCAGTCGGGGCGCTGCTGGCTCGCGCGAAGGTGACGGGGACGCTCGAGCCGATCCTGCACGCCTTCCGGAACGACGTACTGGCCGCGTGCATAGGTCCGGTGACCTCGGTGCCGTTCATCGAACTCGAGGTTCCGACCACAGGTCCCGAATGTCCCCGGCTCGGTGAACTGGTGTGGCACATCGCGGATGAACTTCCGCGCCGTGCCATCACTATTCAGGTCGGGGGACGGGAATTCAGCATCCGCGGCAGTTGTGTCCTGGTTGATGGCGAAGTGCGCCGACTACCGCCCGCTGCCATGACGTTGATTCGCGTCCTGGGCGCACAGCCGGGCCGTGTGGTTCCGCGTGAGGAGCTGATGTCTGCATTGCCGCGCGGCGGCGACGCTCACGCGGTCGAGGTGGCAGTCGCACGGCTTCGGGCCTCGCTGAGGGCCCCAGATGCAGTGCAGACCGTGTACAAACGGGGCTACCGACTCGCACTCGACCCAGTCGAGTATGTGGATATGTGCCGAGATGGGACGGTATGAAGCCGATGTCATCGAGCCCCGCCGAGCACCTATTTCTCAACTGTCCAGTACGAAGTCGGATTCTGTCTGTAGGGGTGTGAGGGTCCCGGTATAGCCGACCATGCGAAGAGCGATCTCCTCGTACGCGGCCATGATGTCGGAGAGGGAGTCGGGTCCATCGGGAAGGTACCAACTCGAAATGCCGATGCCCATGTCGAGGATGGCGTGCGAGGTGAGCCGAACGTTGCGGATAAGAAAGATTTCTTCATCGCACCCGAACTGGAGGACCTGACGTAGCCCGTGCTCGAATTCTTCGCGACGCTGCGCAGTAATCGAGTAGTGTGCGGGCGCAAGGCTTTCCATGTTGTTGTTGACGACCCTCGCCATCTGGCTCTGCTCGGCATGGAACCGGACGTGCAAGCGGACGAATGCTCGCAACCTGTTGGCGGTCGTTTCCTCTTCGGTGAACGCCCTGCGCTGATAGCCGCGAATCTTCCCGAGTGCGTCCTCGACGATGGACCACAGGAGCTCTTCTTTTGAGGCGTAGTGGTTGTACAGGCTCGCGGCCTTTATGCCGACAATGGACGCGATTTGCCGCATGCCCACGCCGTCGTACCCTATTTCGGAAAAGAGCTTCAAGCCCGTTTCGACGATAACGTCCGAGGTGGACCTAGGCCGGGGTTCACTCGATGCCGTCGCCTGTTCGCGAGCCATGTTGACCACCGGCGCACCTCTCCTAGTAACCTACGTTCGTTAGTACTATATGGGTCGCTTGGTCGGGAGTCAAAGCGCACACGTGTCCTGGGGGTGCGGCGGTGGTCATCGGGAATGATCGTGACTACTTCCGATTGCCTTGCATGGCTGCCGGATCGGCAATGGTCCAGGTATCGCGTCCGGACAGAAGCAACTGCAGATCCCCCTTGTGTTGGGTACGGGCCGTATCGGCCTCGTGACGGACCGCATCGTCGTAGCAGGTGCGGTCGACTCGGCGGAATACGCCGGTAACCACGTGCTCGAGGTCTTGCGTGGACAGTCGAGACAGGGCAAAGGCTAACGTGTGGTCGGTCTCATTGTGGACGACGATGTCGGACTCGGCTACGTCGGAGGTCCTCGCGACGCCGAGCCCGAAAGCTTCTCGCACGACTGCGAACTCGCCGTCGGTACCAAATCGGATCGGGCGTCCGTGGGTCAGCGGGATGAGGCGCTGCGCTGCGTCGGCGGAACCGCGGCGGATGACGTCGAACGCACCGTCATTGAATATGGGGCAGTCCTGGAAGATCTCCACCAGCGCCGTGCCGCGGTGCGCAGCGGCGGCACGCAGAACGGACGTCAGCTGAGCCCGGTCGGAGTCGAGCGCGCGTGCGACGAAGGTCGCCTCCGCTCCGAGTGCGAGGCTGACTGGGTTCAGCGGATGATCGACGCTGCCTGTGGGTGTGGACTTGGTGACCTTCCCTGTCTCGGACGTGGGGGAGTACTGACCCTTGGTTAAGCCGTAAATGCGATTGTTGAAAAGTAGGATCTTGAGGTTGACGTTGCGGCGCAGCGTGTGGATCAGATGGTTGCCCCCGATCGACAAGGCGTCACCGTCGCCGGTCACCACCCAGACAGACAAATCGGGGCGAGTAATCGCGAGCCCGGTCGCGATAGTGGGTGCACGGCCGTGGATGGAGTGCATGCCGTAGGTATTGAGGTAGTACGGGAATCGGGATGAGCAGCCGATTCCCGAAACGAACACCATGTTCTCCCGGCGGATTCCCAGTTCGGGAAGAAAGCCGCGGACGGCGGCGAGGACGGCATAATCACCACATCCAGGACACCATCTGACCTCTTGGTCGCTGGTGAAATCCTTGGCGGTCTGTTTCAAGTCGGTCGCCGGCACCTTGTCGAGTCCGCCGAGGGTTGGCAGTCCGATGTTGATAGCGGTCACGCAGATCCTCCCTTGATGGCCTCGATGATGAGGTTCTGCATCTCCTCAGCTTTGAATGGAAGCCCGGAAACGCAGGTGTGTGGTTGGACGTCGACGAGGTAACGGGCCCGGAGTAGCAGGGCCAGCTGGCCGAGATTCATTTCGGGCACCAGTACGGTGCGATAGCGCCTGAGGACCGACTCGAGGTTGGCCGGAAGCGGGTTGAGATGCCTCAGGTGTGCCTGAGCAACCGCGAATCCCATGTCGCGGACCCGTCGGCATCCCGCGCCGATGGGGCCATAGGTCGAGCCCCATCCGAGGACGAGCACGTCGGCGTCGCCGTCCGGATCGTCGACCACTATGTCGGGTACGTCGATGCCGTCAATCTTCGCGGCGCGCAATCGGACCATGCGATCATGGTTCTCGGGGTCGTAGGAGATCGAGCCCCTGCCGTCGGCCTTCTCGAGTCCGCCGATCCGGTGCTCCAGTCCCGGAGTGCCTGGCACCGCCCACGGCCTGGCGAGGGTGTCGTGGTGGCGGAGGTATGGCCAGAACTCCCCGGACCCGTCGGGGGAGTTCGGTGCCGTGGCAAAGTCGGGGTCCAGTCGGGGGAGTGCAGAAACTTCCGGCACGCGCCACGGCTCGGAACCATTGGCGAGCGCTCCGTCGGACAGAATGAGGACGGGAGTGCGGTAGGTTACCGCGATTCGGGTTGCTTCCAGTGCGGCGGCGAAGCAGTCCGCGGGCGAGCGTGGCGCAACTATCGGCACCGGCGATTCCCCGTTGCGCCCAAACATCGCCTGGAGAAGATCGGACTGTTCGGTCTTGGTGGGAAGTCCGGTAGAGGGTCCGCCTCGTTGCACATCGATCACGAGTAGGGGCAGCTCAAGGGCGACTGCGAGACCAATGGCCTCGGACTTCAGTGCGATTCCGGGCCCGGATGTCGTTGTGACGCCGAGCGCGCCGCCGAACGCTGCACCGAGCGCGGCTCCGATCCCGGATATTTCATCCTCGGCTTGGAAGGTAGTGACGTTGAAGGCTTTCCGCTTGCTCAACTCGTGCAGTATGTCGCTGGCCGGGGTGATGGGGTACGAGCCGAGGAATACCGGGAGGCCACTGATTTCGCCTGCGGTGATGATTCCATAGGACAGTGCGGTGTTGCCGGTGACCTGTCGGTAGGTGCCGGGCGCCAGCCTGGCCGGGGCCACCTCGTAGGTGACAGCGAACGTTTCGGTCGTCTCGCCGTAGGCATGCCCGGCCCGGAACGCGAGAATGTTCGCCTGCGCCAGCTCGGGTCGGCGGGCGAACTTCTCGTTGAGGAATCGTTCGGTGCTCTCGATCGGTCGGTGGTACATCCAACAGAGGAGGCCGAGCGCGAAAAAGTTCTTGGCGCGCTCGGCGTCCTTCTTGGGGACACCCGTTTCCTCGACCGCGCCGCGTGTGAGTGTCGACATGGCAACTGGGTGCACCGTGTAGCCGTCCAGCGAGTCGTCTTCGAGCGGGTTCGTGTTGTAACCGATCTTGGTCAGATTTCGCTTGGTGAACTCGTCGGTGTTGGCGATAAGGACACCGCCAGCTGGGAGGTCGTCGATGTTGGCCTTGAGGGCGGCTGGGTTCATCGCAACCAAGACATCGGGTCGGTCGCCCGCCGTGAGGATGTCGTAGTCTGCGAAGTGGAGCTGAAAGCTCGAAACACCGGGCAATGTGCCAGCTGGTGCCCGAATCTCTGCTGGGAAGTTTGGCATTGTGGCCAGATCGTTCCCGAACAATGCGGTTTCGGAAGTGAATCGGTCTCCGACGAGTTGCATCCCGTCGCCTGAGTCACCGGCTAGCCGGATGACCACTCGATGTACCGTGCGCACGTTGGTTGTAGTGGTGGTCTCCGGTGTCACGCGGTGACGCCTTCGGCGAGTGTGTGGAACTGCCGACGGAAGTAGATCGCCGGCAGCCTGTCAGTCATGTCGATGTCGGCCACTTTGCCCACCAAGATGGTGTGGTCTCCACTTGGTTGGCGAGCATGGGAGGTGCAATCCAGGCGTAGGGATGCCGTCGGGAGTATGGGTAGTCCGCGCTCGTCGGAGACAAATCCGGCATCGGCGAATTTATCGGCTCCACGAGTAGCAAATCGTCGGGCCAAATCGGCGTGCTCGGGGTGGATGACGTGGATGATCCAGCGGTCGGCCTTCGCGAAGACTGGGTGGCATTCGGCGCTGTCAGAGAGGCAGACGAGCACGAGTGGGGGATCCATCGAGACCACGCAGAACGATGTTGCAGTGAACCCCCATCGGCGCCCCGCATCGTCGACGGTGGTCACGATGGTAACGCCGCTGGGGAAGGACGCCATTGCGTCACGGAACAGTTGTGCTTGGTCGGGCACAGGTGTCGGTCGCGTGTCATTCATAAGGCGTAATTCCCGTCGTGTAGGGGCGCGGGTGATCCCACCTCGTCTTCGACTGGGAATTCCCCGCCGAGTTGGTGGTCCAACCTGGTGCGTTTGGTGGTCAGGTAACTGATGTTTTCTGGATTTGGGGCGACTACAAGCGGCTCGCGGGCGGCGATGTGGACGCCGTAACCGGTCAGACCTCGATACTTCGCCGGATTGTTGGTCATCAATCGGATTGTTCGCACTCCGATATCGCGGAGGATCTGGGCGCCGATTCCGTAGTGCCGACTATCCACCGGGAGCCCTTGAGCCAAGTTGGCATCCACGGTGTCGAGTCCTGCATCCTGCAGGTTGTAGGCCCGTAACTTGTGGCTCAATCCGATCCCACGACCTTCGTGTCCGCGGAGGTAGACGACTACTCCGCGACCTGCTTCACGGATCTTGTTCATGGCGAGAGAGAGTTGTTCACCGCAGTCACACCGGAGGGAGTCGAAGACATCGCCGGTGAGACACTCGGAGTGCACGCGGACCGGTACCGGGCCGGAATCTGCACTCGACTTGCTCTGGTCGACGTCACCCAGTACCAGAGCGACATGCTCGCCGTCGTCGTTGAGCGAGCGGTAGGTGATCGCCGTGAACTCGCCGTGGTCACTGGGTACGCGTCCCTGCGCCTCTCTGCGGACGAGTGTCTCGGTCCTCAGTCGGTACCGGACGATGTCGGCAACCTCGATTGTCGCGAGTCCGTGTTCCAATGCGAACTGTGCGAGTTCGGGGCGACGAGCCATTGTGCCGTCATCGTTGGTGACCTCGGAAAGGACTCCGACGGGTTGCAGGCCGGCGATCCTGCACAGGTCGACTGCGCTTTCGGTGTGCCCGGCCCGCCGCAGAACACCGCCTTCGCGAGCGCGTAGCGGGAAGACGTGGCCGGGCCGAGAAAAGTGCTCCGGTTGTGTCGCGGGGTCGACGAGCGCGCGAATGGTCAAAGTCCGGTCGGCGGCGGACACACCGGTCGTGGTGCAGGCCTTCAAATCAACCGAGACAGTGAAAGCCGTGCCCCGAGGATCGTCACTGTCGGTCACCATGAGTGGCAGGCGCAACTCATCAGCCCGGGCGTTGGGAATTCCGACACACAGCAAGCCGCTGGTGTGTCGAATCATGAAGGCGATCGTTCCGGGAGTGGCCAGTTCGGCGGCCATGATGAGGTCGCCCTCATTCTCCCGGTCCGCATCGTCTACCACCAGCACCATCCGTCCGCCACGCAACTCGGACAGGGCGGTCTCGACAGCGCGATACGACCGTGCTTCGTCGGGATCGAGAAGACCTCTGTCGCCAAGGGCCGAGCGCTGATCCTCAGTCGGACCGTCGAGGCCCATGTTGGCGGCGAGGTGGCGCGTCGCCGGATGTGACTCTGTCATGGTGTCAACCTCGGTGATCTCGGGAGCGTCCGATTTACTGACGGTCGTTCGTTAGCACCTTAGATTGAGGGGCCTCTCCGGTCAACCGGATGGCGGAATCGCCGACGAAACTGCCCGCCGGTCAACCTTTGAGTCACCGCGACTAGCGGATCTCACGCGTGGCCCAGGTCTTGACCCACCCGACGGGCGTGCGTACGATCGATCGTTAGCTACATCTGGTGCCTGTACAACACGACCTACGTGCTGGTGGCAAAGTTTGACGCATCAACAGGTGATGTGCGACATGGGCGTTGAGCGCCATCGGTCGTATCCACCTCGGATGCCCAATCTACTTGGAGGCGTCTTTCCGTGACCGCAATCGAGAACCCTGACACCTCGACCGAGAAATTCGGCCGAGACCATTTCAACGACTTCGACCTGGACTCCCCAGAATTCAACGAGCACTACACCGAAGTTCTCGATGAGCTGGTGAGCAAGTGCCCGGTGGCACACAGCAATGTCGGGCGCGGCTATCACGTCCTTAGCCGTTACGCCGACGTGCGACGCGCGTCCCAGGACTGGGAGCACTTCAGCAGTGCGGAGGGATACCAGCCCAATCGGCCGAAGGATATGGCCCCGATCTACCCGGACGAATGCGACCCTCCCTATCAGACGCGGTGGCGCAGGGCTCTCGACTACCACCTCAGCCCCAGGGTCGTGCGATCCTATGAAGCGGCGGTGACGCAGCACGCGAACTTCCTGATCGATGAGTTCATCGCAGACGGCGAGTGTGACTTCATTGCAGGATTCGCCGCGGCTCTGCCCGGTCGAGCGTGGTTCAACAGCTTCCTGGGACGGCCGTTGGAGGACCTACCCCCACTCATGACAGCCATCGAGCATGCATTGGTAGGCCCGATCGAGGGTCGGGCAGACGGATGGGCCGAGCTCGTCGGCTATCTCGACGCCCATCTCAAGGAGCGCGAGAAGGAGCCACCACGGAACGACCTGACAGGCGCTGTATTGAAAGGCGTCGACCTGGACGATGGAGTGAACCCCGAACTGGGCCCCGGGTTCGAGTTCGAGCTCGGCGCCCCATGCCCGTGGGAACACAAGGTTGCGGCGCTGGCCAACCTGACCGCCGGTGGTCTCGGTACCGCCACCCTCCTGCTCGCCGGTATGGCGCACCACCTGGCGACCCATCCCGAGGATCGCGCACGGCTCGCCGAGAACGAGGAATTGCACGACAAGGCCGTCGAGGAGTTCGTTCGGGCGTACGCGTCCGTGGTGGCAATGTCGCGGACCGTACGGGGGGAGGTCGAGATCGCCGGCCAGACATTCCAGGACGGCGACCGCGTCCTGCTGCTCTACCCCGCCGCATGCAGGGACCCGGAGATGTACGAGAACCCGACGAAGCTCGACATCGACCGCAATCTTCCGGTGAACGCGGCGTTCGGCTTCGGCCCGCACCGGTGCATCGGCTCGCACCTGGCCCGACTTCTCGCCAAGGTGACTCTGCGAGTCCTGCTGGACAGGCTCCCCGACTTTGCTCTCGCACCCGGCTGCGAGCCCACCTACCAGACGTCGGTAACCCGGGAGATCCAAGGGCTCCGACTGATTTTCGAACCCGGCTCCCCGATTGGTGCAGACCTATGAAATTCACGGTCAACGGTCTTTGTACGGGACACGCGCGTTGCTTCGAACTTGCCGACGATGTCTACGAACTAGATGACAACGGATACAACGTCGATATCAACAGAACGGTCGATGTCGCGCCGGGGCAGGAGGCGTCGGCCGTTCTGGGGGCGCACAGTTGCCCGGAACGCGCTATCGAGATCGAGGAGTGACAGCCGCCGCCCCGCTCGGTGAGCAGGCCGAGCGGGGCGGCTATCGCCTGGCTTGCTGAATACCAATGCTTTACGAGATTCACGACAATCCACTACTACTTGCCGGCGTGTCCGCACGCCGACATCGGAGGTAAGGTCAATGCCAGCGGTACTCCGCGGACTCGAGGGTAAAAACGTCCTGATCACCGGCGCTGCCAAGGGTGTGGGCTTCAGCAATGCCCTGGCATTCGCTGAGGCCGGTGCCGACATCGCCGCGATCGACATCGCGGCACCGATCGCCGACATCTATCCACTAGCCACCAAGCAGATGCTCGACGACACGGTCGTGGCGATAAACGAGAAGGGTCGCCGCTGCATTCCATTGCCGTGCGACATTCGCGACGAAGGCCAGGTCGAGGCGGCGGTGAGCCAGGCGCTGGACTTCTTTGACGGGCGCATCGACATTCTGGTAAACAACGCCGGGGTTGCCGCCTTGGACAGCATCCAAGATATGCGTGGTCATGTCCTCGATGCCGTGTTCGACACGATCGTCAAGGGCCACATGTACGTGGCCAAGTATGTCGTACCCACCATGATCGGCCGCAAAGCCGGGAAGATCGTCAACATCTCGTCCGGTGTCACCGGCGCAGGGTTGGCGATGGTCTCGCACTATGTCGCGGCCAAGCATGCGATCAACGGATTGACCTCGGCGTGGGCGTTCGAGCTTTCCGAGTTCGGCATCAATGTGAACGGGGTTGGTCCTGCCACGATCAGGCCCGGCGACGGTCAAGGCTCGGGAATGGTTGTGGGGCTCGCGAACGAGCTCGGGATGAGCCTCGAGGATGCCTTTGAGATGTTCTCCGACAAGGGAAACATGCCAGGCGAGAAGTGGCGCACCGACACCGGGCACGTCACCGATGCCGTGTTGTTCCTGGCCTCGGACAACGCCGATCAGATCACCGGCCACGTGCTCTACGTCGACGGTGGGCAGGCGGCCAAGTGAGGACCGGATCATGAGGGAAGGGAACAGAGCTCACGAGGAGGATCGCATGACCGGGACGCTGGACGGCAAGGTCGCTCTGATCACCGGTGCGGGACGGGGCCAGGGAAGGTCGCATGCTCTCCGTTTGGCAGAGGAAGGCGCCGACATCATCGCCATCGATATCTGTAAGCCGATCGACTCGGTTCCCTACCCAATGGCATCGTCGGAGGACCTCGATCAGACCATTCGGCTGGTCGAGAAACTGGGCCGACGAATCGTCGCCCGGCAAGCGGACGTACGCGACTTCGAGGCCTTGACGGCTGCGGTGCAGGCGGGCGTCACGGAGCTTGGTCACCTCGACATCGTATGTGCCAATGCGGGTATCGTGATTCAGAAAGCCGACATAACGGGGCGAGACATCCCCGCCGAACGCTGGCGCGACGTCATCGATATCAACCTGACCGGGGTTTGGCACACCCTCAAGGCAGCCCTCCCACCGATGATCGATCAGGGCACCGGCGGTGCCATCGTGATCACATCGTCGACCGCCGGCCTCAAAGGAATGCCCCATATCGCCGACTACTCGGCAACAAAGCACGGCGTCGTCGGCCTGATGAAAACGTTCGCCCAAGAGTTGGCTCCGCATCGAATCCGCGTCAATACCGTGCACCCCACCGGTGTGCGAACCCCGATGGTGGAGAACTCGATGACGAGATCGTTCATGGCACAGATCTCTGACCGTTCGGACAAGATCGGCCTGGAGAACCTGCTTCCCGTCGACATGGTGGAACCGGTTGACGTGAGCAACGCGGTCCTCTGGTTGGTGTCGGAGGCAGGACGCTACGTGACTGGCGCGTCGATTCCCATCGACGCCGGATTCACCACTAGATGATTCGGCGACCACGCTCCGTCTGTGGTCGCCGAATCATGCCAACCCGTTCGCACGTGACCTCGTCGCCGACGCGGCGACGAGACTCTGCGTCGGCGATTCGGATCGGAACTGTCACACCCGGGTTTTTCCGATCTCCCTCTTGGCGAGGGAGTTGATGTGCACCTCGTCGGGTCCATCCGCCAGACGGAGGGTGCGTAGCGCCGAATGAAACTCGGCTAAGGGCGTATCCTGTGAGACGCCCGCACCACCGAAGATCTGGATTGCGTCGTCGAGGATCTGTTGGACGGTAGCGGGCACCGAGATCTTGATTGCCTGGATTTCGGTGTGTGCTCCCTGATTACCAACTGTGTCCATCAGCCAGGCCGTCTTGAGTGTCAGGAGCCGATTCTGTTCGATTGCGATCCGGGCTCTGGCGATCTTCTCGCGCACGACGCCCTGGTCGGACAGTGGACGGCCGAACGCCGTCCGGCTGGTGGCCCGCCTTACCATGAGTTCCAGCGCTCGCTCGGCCACGCCCAGCGACCGCATGCAGTGGTGGATGCGACCGGGACCGAGACGAGCTTGGGCGATCGCAAACCCCTCGCCCTCACCTTTGATGAGGTTTTCCGCCGGCACCCGCACGTTGTCGAACACCACCTCCGCGTGGCCACCGTGGTCGCGGTCCTCGTAGCCGAAGACCGTCAGTGCCCGCAGCACAGTCACACCTGGGGTGTCACGCGGGACCAGGATCATCGATTGCTGGCGGTGCCGATCGGCGCTGGGATCGGACTTCCCCATCACGATGAAGATCTCGGAATTCGGGTTCATCGCACCCGTGGACCACCACTTGCGGCCGTTGATGACGTATTCGTCGCCGACGCGGGTGATCTCGGTTTCGATATTGGCGGCATCCGAGGATGCGACTGCGGGTTCGGTCATGCAGAAGGTCGATCGGATCTGGCCGTGCAGCAGCGGCTCCAACCAACGGGACTTCTGTTGTGGAGTACCGAACTCGTTGAGTACTTCCATGTTTCCGGTGTCGGGAGCCTGGCAGTTGAATGCGACCGGGGCGAGTCTGTGGCTGCGACCCATTAGCTCGGCCAATGGTGCATATTGCAGATTGGTCAGTCCAGCACCCCGGTCGCCCGGCAGGAACAGATTCCATAGACCTTGCTCGCGCGCGAGCCTGCGTAGATCGCCGATGATCGGCGGAACCGACCAGTCCTCGGGATTCCGTGCTGTGAGCTGTTTCTCGAGGACCTCCTCGGCCGGAAACACATGCTCATCGAGAAATGCCTGCAGGCGCGCCATGAGAGAGACGGTGGTGCTGTCGAATTCGAAGTCCATCGGAGTCCTTTGCGGTCCGTCGATCAGGGCGGTGGAAGGTACATGCAGCGGTAGGCGTCCCGGATCGTCAAGATGCATTGGGGAATTCGCGGTACCGTACGAGACACGTTCGTCGAACTCCGGAGTATCGATCCGTGGCAGCTGCCGCAGGGTCGCAGGGCCGCGCGCCATGGTGGAGTGGACATATCGCTGATAGACCGGGATCAAGTCCACCAAAGGTCGCGGCCCATCGTCAGCCGCTAGTCCGGCGCCGCGACCTCTTCCAGCTTAACAATCTGATAGTTCTTGCCCAAATACTGTTCGTCAGTGCCGAATTCAGCCCACTGCTCTTCCCATTTGACAATGAAGTCCTTGATCTTCTGATTGTCTTCGAACATCTTGAAGGGTTCATCGCCCTCTACGACAATGAAATCGATGTACTTGAATCCGACCGATCCTAAGTTCTCCTCAACGACCTTCCAATTGGAATATCGGACTACGCCTGGGATGCTGTTGTAAAACGGCGTATCGACTTCGCGACAGAACTCGTCGTACTCCTCCTCGGTCCTGTCCTTCGAGATGTTATACGTAGCAAGTAGCATGAGACGTTTCGCAGTCATCGCTGCCTTCCCGCAGGATATCCCTGCCAATAGTGGGGTTTTAGGGCGGCTGCCCTCAGCGGCCTGTCGACCGCGTTGCTGATCGGATCGTGCGGTTATCTGTAACCGCCGTCGAGTTTGAGGATCGATCCGGTGCAGAAGGATGAGGCATCCGTGGCGAAGTAGAGGGCTGCACCGATGATTTCATCGGGGTTGCCGGGCCGTCCTAGTGCACTGCTCGTCGTGAAATGGGCGCGCATATCCGGTGTCCACGCCTCGGCAATATCGGTGAGAAAGGGTCCACACTGGATCGTGTTCACCCGGACCGTCGGACCGAATGCCTGTGCAAGTCCGGCGGTGAGCGTGTTGAGGCCGGCTTTGGCCGCTGCATAGGGGAGTGCCTGTGGATCGGGGAGGCTTGCCTCGACCGAACTGATGTTGATGACAGATCCGCCGTCTGCCGCTGCCATCCGTGATCCGATCGCTGACGCCAGTCGGAAAGGGCCCTTCAGGTTGACGCCGATCACCTTGTCGAATAGAGATTCGCTGACTTGGTCGAGACTGGGGTATAGGGGTGAGAGACCAGCATTGTTTACCAACACATCAACGCGGCCGAACTCGGCGTATGCCGATTGGACCAGTGCATCGCATTGCGCCCAGTCGCTCACGTTGCATGCCACGGGGAGTGCTTTCCGGTCGTACCGCTCACGCACTGTTGCGGCCAACTTCTCGCAGTTGTCGATCTTGCGGCTCGCAATGATCACATCGGCGCCCTCCGACGCGAAGGCCTCGATCATGGCCTTGCCCATTCCGCGACTGCCTCCGGTAACCAACGCCACCTTGCCGCGCATTCTCACGTCGGTCGTCTCCCTCGAATCTCTGGCTACACTAACGATCAACCGTTAGTGTAGCCAATGGCGATAAAGTGTCAACCGCATCCCCGTCGAAACTGGCGTGTGCAAGTCCGAGGAAGAGGGGCGTCCGCACGAAAATCACCCACGGGATGTACTTGCCGGAACGAGTACCACCGCCACGGCAGGAAAGACCGCCGCGACGCAGAACGCTGCGGCGTAGCCGCCGCCGCTGACGATGACAAGGCCCAGAACAGGCGGTGTAGTCGCGGACGTCAGGGTCTGGATTGTGTTCTGCACTCCCATGGCTCGGCCGGACCATGCCTTGCCGGCCAGTTCCGCGGCAGCGGTGAAGCCAAGTCCGTTGGGGCTCACGGTGATCACTGCCGCAAGCGTGAGCCCGACGACCACCAACCACGGCCAACTCGCATCACCCAACGCCACCAGAAGCATCACCGCCGCACTGGCGCAGGCGATCTGACGAATCGGGCGGAAGCGGCTACCCACCCGATCCGACCAGTAACCAGCGCCGACCCTGCCCAACGCGCCGAACACCTGCACGCCGGCGAGGAACCAACCAGCGCGCACCGCATCCCAGTGCTGGACTGTCACCAGATATACGGGTGCAAACGCAGACACCGCGAACTGCGGGACCACCAACAGTGCGCTCGCTCCGTGTAGCCGCCAGAGGGTCGAACCACGATAGGGCGAAACGGCCGGGGTAGTATCCGTGTCGCCCGCGTTCTCTCTCGGCGGATCGATGACGAGCACGGCGACCATTCCTGCGACCACGAGTGCGAGGCCCGCTGGAAACCATAACGCAGCCCGTAGGCCCCACTCATCGGCAATCGGCGGCAGGGTAAGCCCCGCAAGCCCCATACCGAGCGGCTGGGCGGTCTGCCGAACACCCATGGCAAACCCCCGCTCGGTCGCGTCGAACCAACCCATCACTACTCGACCGCTGGCTGCATTGACCGAACTTGCGCACGCTCCCGCAAGCAGAAACAGGACAAACTGTGCCGCCAGGTCACGGGTCGCGAACGCGGCGAATCCAATCACCACGCCCGAACTGCCAAGGCCGAGCGCCATGATCAGCCGCTCACCGAAGGCGTCGGCCGCAGCGCCCCACAGAATCAGTGTCGCTACGAACCCGACGCTCGGCGCTGCCACGATCATTCCTGCCTGCGTAAGCGAAAGCCCCTCGGAAGCAAGTAAAGTTGGGACCAGAAACGGGATCCCGAAGGCAAAGACGCAGTTGGCGGCTTGAGCGAGAAGCCCGAGAATGAGAATCAACCACCGTCGCGGAGGCTTAACCGGCATTCCCGCTCCCACCCGTCATCGTGATACTAACGAGTGTACGTAAGCGTTACACAATCAACAACCACGGCGATCGGGTGGTGGATCCCGCGCAGCTGCGCCGTCACCGTCACCGTCACCGTCACCAGAGACTACGAAATGCGAGGAATCAGAGTGGAGTTCGACCTGAATGAGGAGCAGCAGCTATTCCGGGACAGCGTCCGGCGGTGGGTAGACCGGGAGGCGCCCAAGCCGTGGGCGCGCGAGCTGGAGAAGGATGAACACACTTTTCCTCACGCATTGTGGGACAAGTTCACCGCAGCAGGATTCCACGGCATCGGTGTGGCCGAGCAGTACGGGGGTCAGGGCGGGGACATCATGACCCAGATGATCCTGGCGCGGGAACTCGCGCGGTCATTGGCCGGACTGACTTGGGTGTGGGGAATCACTTCGTTTGCGGGAGGTAAGTCGGTCGGGTTGTACGGCACCGAACAGCAGAAGCTAAGGCACCTGCCCGCCATCGCCGAGGGTCGCGAAAAGTGGGCAATCGCGTTCACCGAGCCAGGGGGCGGTACTGACCTACTCGGCGCAATGCGCACGAAGGCGACGAAGATCGACGGCGGATGGGTGCTCAATGGACACAAGACCTGGAGTTCGATGGCGCACGTAGCGGACTACATTCTCCTCCTGGCGCGCTCCGATGAGTACACCGAGAAGCGGCACCAGGGTGTGTCACTGTTCATCCTTCCCGCCAAGAGCGAGGGTGTGACGACATGCGAGATCCCCAAGCTCGGTATGCGATCGCTGGGATCATGTGATGTCTATCTGGACAATGTCTTCGTCGCGGACGAGAACCTTTTGGGGGAGCCCAACCGCGCCTGGTACATGCTGCTGCCCACACTGAACAACGAGCGCATCATGCTGTCGTCGTTCTGTGTGGGGATCATGGACGGGGTCCTGGAAGATGCGTTGCGATTTGTACAGGACCGTGAGGCATTCGGCGGGCCGATCGCGCGCTTCCAGTCGCTGCAGCATCACATCGCCAACATCCTGATGTGGCGTGACCAAGCGGAGCTCATGGTATATCGAGCGGCGTGGTTGCAGTCACGCGGTCGGCCGTGCGGGCAGGAAACCAACATGGCCAAGGTCGTCGCCTCGGAATTGGGCAGCCGCGCCGCGGACCTGGGGTTGCAGATTCTCGGGGGTATGGGTTACTCGGCCGAGACGGATATGCAGCGTTACTGGCGCGACGCACGCTTGTACCGGATCGGGCCGGTGACAAACGAGATGGCCCGTAACAGCATCGCCGAAGGTCTTGGACTGCCAAGGTCGTTCTCTTGACCGCCGTCTCATGCAACACCGCCTGGCTGGCGCACAGCGCCGGTACACGAACCTCGGTTGCCTCGAGTCACGGATGCGCGCGAAGGGACCGCGAGGGGCCAGCCGAAATTCCGCGACAAGGAGCCGACGTTCGGGATGGGGTGCCGACCGTGGTTGATCCTGCGCATGGCCAATCTGTGTTCGTGCCCGGAATCGTGTTTGGTCACCCTTCTGGCGATGTCCACCGAGGTCATGCTCGGCGTCGAATTGACAGCATCCCACGATCAGGCTGGGCGGCCACCGATGTCAACTCAGGTACGGGAGGAGTCTGACTTCCGTCTGGATTCCGCTCCGCCACTTGGTCAATTCCCGAGGCGGATGGCACTCTGCTCATGCTGGACTGGCCCGGAGTAGCTTCAACCGTGTGATCGAGTGCGACGGTCCAGAGCGCCCTCAGCTCAGATTCGTGCGTCGCCGGCCATCCTCGGAGACAGCAACTCAGTCATTGGCCGGACCCTGCCCGGATACAGCGCGGCACCCGCAAAAGCTGCCACCCCGGACCGTGCAGACGGTCCGGGGCGGCGGCTTACCTGTAATCAGGCGGAGACGATCAGTTCGGCACTAGGGTGCGGGCCGTGTCGAAGCGCTCGGCGGCGTCCGCCCAATTGACGACGTTCCACCAGGCCTTGATGTAGTCCGGTTTGACGTTCTTGTACTGCAGGTAGAACGCGTGCTCCCACATATCGAGCATGGCCACGGGGATGATGCCGACCGGGGTGTTGCCCTGCTGGTCGGTCAGCTGCTGGATGACCAACTGCTCGCCGATCGTGTCGTACGCCAGGATCGCTCAGCCGAACCCTGCAGGGTCATGGCGGCTGCCGTGAAGTGCGCCTGGAACTTGTCGAACGAACCGAAATTGTTGTCGATCGCCCCGGCCAGGTCACCGGTCGGCTTATCGCCGCCGTTTGGGGCGAGGGTCTTCCAGAAGATCGAGTGGTTGGTGTGACCACCCAGGTGAAAGGCGAGGTTCTTCGACAGTGAGAGCGCCTTGCCGGCGATAGTGCCGTCCTCTCGAGCCGCTGCCAGCTGCTCGAGCGCGTCGTTTGCGCCCTTGACGTAGGTCGCGTGGTGCTTCGAGTGGTGCAGTTCCATAATCTCGCCGGAGATGTGAGGCGCGAGAGCGCCGTAGTCGTAGGGGAGGTCGGGAAGCGTGTATTCAGCCACGAGTTGTCTGTCCTTTGTAGGCGTTCGGACGCCCTGATAGTGGATGTTGGTTGAAGCGTCCAGCTCGTTCCGCGTCGATATGGGTTCCGCTCCGCAGCCCTTCTTGCCGTCGCGGGAATTACTGCGGGCCGCAACCGGGTGGTGCGTGCCGTCATCCGCGAGCTCGAGAGGCCGAACAACGCCAACCAGTCTCGGTTAGCGTGCGCGCTCAACCGCTTTGGCGTCAAGGCCCTTTCGATGCCGTCTTGCCGTCGGCGAGGCAGTCCATTGTGACGTACACCTCGCCGGTGCGAGGACCGCGTCCGTGTCGCGAAACAGGCCGGGTCGCGGGATCTTCGCACCAGTTGGCCCAGAACTGGATCTGGCTCGCCATCGTCCAACTCGCCAGCGAAGTGATCGCATGGACCCATATGCTCACCTCCCCGAGCGTCGGGCTTGCCGATGGGAGCTAAACGACTGCGACTGCGACTGCGGCTGCTGCCCATCGCCCGGCCTATCGCCAGCCGCACCCATCGCGGCTGTCAGCGCACGCACCGTTCACGGACCTGCTCACCACCGCACTCGCGGCCTCGCCGCATTGCCGGCGCCCCGCCCAACAGAACCGCTGTCAAACCGACCCGAACGGACCGTCACGGCCGGACCGTGGGCCAGGCCGCCACCGGCGACTCGGGCGGACGGCCACGCTCCGAACCCGCTACGACGACCGAGGAACACCAGTCGGAAACTGATCGGGCCGACGCGTCAACTCACCAAAATTCGAGGCTGGAACCGACGCGGCCCGCTCCTGCCGTATTCCGCTCAACCGCTTGACAGCGGCAAGATCGATGGACGATACTCACAGTCGTTAGTTAGTCCCCAATCTGGTCTTGGACCTGATGCTGGCACGCGCCGCCAACCGCGGCAATCGCGTGCGCCAAGTCTGCCCATGGAGAGGTGAATTTTCGTGTCGATCGAGTCCGGGAAAGTCAAGTTCGAGATCGTGGGCAATGCCGCGCTCATAACCCTCAACGACGGAGCGCGACGCAATGCGCTCGGACCGGATATTCGAAACGGAGTACTGCAAGGACTTGACGCAGCGTTGTCGGACGATGACGTGAATGCAATAGTTCTCACAGGATCGGGGCCAGCTTTTTGTGCCGGCGGCGACTTCCGCAACGATTTCCTCGCGGTGCGGAACGATCCGCGGGCGATCGACAGCCTACTGACCGAACTGTTCGGGCTCTTCAGGGCTATTGAGAAATGTGCAAAGCCAGTCATCTGTGCGGTGAATGGATTTGCGCTGGCCGGTGGTATGGAGATCGTCCTGTCCAGTCATCTGGCAGTCGCCTCGTCAGAGGCGGTTTTTGGCTTACCTGAGCCCATGGTTCTTGGCGTACCCGCGGGATATGCGGTTTCTCGTATCCAGCGGCAGATTGCGAGAAAGCACGCGAACGAAATTGTTCTGCTGGGTGAGCGGCTCAGTGCACAGCGTGCGGCCGACATTGGCCTTGTGAATCGTGTGGTGCCGCCCAATGAGGTTGTTCCCGTCGCGTTGGAACTCGCGGAGAAGATCGCGCAGGCCTCGCTTATGGCTATCCAGACAAGCCTGGAATACCTTTCGGCCGGCGATACTGGTGAAGAATTACAGCATGCTCGCCGGACAGTTGGTTCGGTCTTCTGCACGCCCGATGTCGAGTCGAGAATCGATCGGTTCCTCGACCGCAGTCGGAATAAATGATTCGCGAGCGATCTCTTTGCTTCCGGTTTACCGGTCAGCATACAACCTGTAGGGAATGGAGCCACCGTGAACTTGATGTGGGATGTTTTCGAGCGGGGTCTGCGACGTAACCCCGGGAATCCGCTATTCGTCTTGGATGATTGCACCTATTCATATGCCGAGTTCGGTGCTGCCGTCGATCGGTTCTGCTGGGGACTTGCAGACCTTGGCGTAACCAAGGGTGATCGGGTCAGTTACTACATGAGTAATCGATTCGAGGCTCTTGTCACGTACTGGGCGTGCGTCAAAATGGGTGCCGTGCTGGTGCCTCTGAACGTCATGCTGCGCCCGAGGGAGGTGGTCCACGTACTGAACGACGCCGGTACCAAGGTTTTGGTGGCTGACGTGGGCGTACCGAATGTCCGGGCAAGCCTGGAGGCGAGCGTGCCGGAGCTGCGGAC
This sequence comes from Rhodococcus jostii NBRC 16295, assembly GCF_001894825.1. Taxonomy (GTDB): domain Bacteria; phylum Actinomycetota; class Actinomycetes; order Mycobacteriales; family Mycobacteriaceae; genus Rhodococcus_F; species Rhodococcus_F jostii. The sequence continues at coordinate 29,636 of NZ_BCWY01000041.1, forward strand.
GGTCGAGGCCATAGTTGCTTGCCGAGGAACAGCTCCTGGTTATCGAAGCTGGGAGGCTGTTCTGGAAGCTGGAAACGGCGATCCATTTTCCGTTGTGGACTGTGCTGAAGACGATGTGGCGCAGTGCTTTTACACATCCGGCACCGAAGGTCGGATGAAGGGTGCTGTCACGAGTTACGGGTCGCTCTTCGACATAACGCAAAACTATGTTCTGTCGTTCGGGTTCAGGCGCACTGACGTAGCAGTTACGTCGATGCCGATATATGCTGCATTCAGCCCATGGTTTATTCTTCAACCGATCATGCAGGTCGGCGGCACGGTTATTCTGCATGAAACTTTCGATGCGAAGCGGATACTCGGCGATATCGAACGCTATCACGCAAACTATTTCTGTGGCTCGCCGACGATGTTCGTTTCGCTGCTGGCCGAGCATCGATCGGAAACGGCCGACTTCGATGTCTCGTCTCTGCGTACGTGTGGCGTGTCTGGGGCCAAGATGCCAGATGACCTGATTGCTGCTTTCGAGGCTGAGCTTGGTTGCCGGATCGGGGAGGTCTACGGCCAAACTGAAACGGGACCCGTTGCGGTCACCCCCGTCTATGGGCAGCGTCGGGCTGGCGCTGCAGGCCTGCCCGCCGGCGGTACGACGATTCGCATCGTCAACGAGCAGGATGAGGTTCTACCGCACGGTGAAGTGGGGGAGATTGTCGTCCAAAGCTCCATGTGCACCCGCGGATACTTGAATCTTCCTGATCTGTCCGAGGAGCTCTGGCGGTCAGGCTGGCTACACACGGGCGATCTCGGATATCTCGATGAGGATGCATTCCTCTATGTAGTCGACCGGAAGAAGGACGTCATCATCACGGGTGGAGCGAATATTTATCCCGCAGAGGTCGAGCAGGTGCTCATGGAGCATCCAGGAATTCTGCATGCGGCAGTAGTTGGTGTCCCCGACTACAAGTACGGAGAGCTTCCCAGGGCGTACGTCGTCTGCGGTGACAACACAGTTCTCGACGATAGCGCCGTCATTTCTTTCTGTCGTGAAAGGCTGGCCAAGTACAAGGCCCCGCGTTCAGTGGTATTTCTCGAGGAGGCGGAGTTGCCGATGACGGCAAACAGGAAGATCCTCCGTCGTGAACTACGTGACCTTGCACGCGCCGAAGCAGCGGTCGACGCGTAGGTATCGTCACCTGCCGTCGAGCGGGTTGGACGATACCGTTCGCTGCTGAGCCACGAGAGCCGCAACCTGGGCGCGCGAGGTGAAACCCAACTTGGTAAGGATATGCTGAACGTGACTCTCCGCGGTCCGTAGCGAAATCACCAATTTGGCTGCAATTTCCTTGTTGGTCAACCCATCCCCGATTAGTTGACAAATCTCTCGTTGCCTGCGGGTGAGGCTTGTGCTCGCTCCATCCTGGACCGGTGGCTGCGGCCTTTTCGGGACGGCCCGGTCGCCGAGTGCGTACGTGAGCAGGTCGTCGATGGACATCTTTGCTCCTCGGCTGAATCCATCCGCAAACTCTTTATCTCCGAGCTGTCGGCGTGCCTGTGTCTCACATCGTTCTCGCTGTGCGACAAAGTCTTTGTATCCGAACAATTGTTGACGGCTGAATGTCTTCCACTGTTGAGCTGCGGCGCCTAGTAAGGTTGCGGCACGCAGCGCGTCGCCATCGGCTGCCGTTATCCACGCCAGAGTGTCCAGGACGACTGCGAGGCCGAGGGTGTCGCGGAATACTCGTTTGAGTAGTAGTCCTTCACGGACGTGTGTTGCGGCAGAATGGAGTTCGCCGCGCGTGAATTCGATCAGGCCAATCCCCCATAAGGCGTAGGAAAGCAGCCACGGCGCCTGGTGCTCGTCGCACACCCTTCGGCAGTAGTCGTACTGCTCGAAGGCGAGGTCCGGCCGCCCGGTGAACAGGTAAGCGAGGCCGAGTTCGAACCGGAGGTTTACCTCCGGGTCGGTGCGGATGCCGAGGGCCAGATAGTCCTCCAAGGCGCTCTCCATGAGTTCACAGGCCGCAGCGAGCTCGCCGCGGAAGAGTCCCGCGCATCCGAGCATGTGATTTCCCGCCGCAACGATCGCTTGATCGTTGAGCTTCCCGCCTAATGATCGGCACTCCTCGGCCATCGCTTCGGCAGCATCCAATTCACCCTGCGTGTTTGCGATGAACGCGTTGGTCCAGAGCGCATTGCCACGCACGATGCTGGGAGTCGGCGAGAGCGCAAGCGCTCGGTCGAGCCAGTACCTCCCCTCGGCCAAGGACCCGCACGCCATCCACAGGAAGTATGGGCTAGCCAACCGCAAGCCGGTCTCATGGTCTCGCAATTCGGTGAGGCAGTACTCGAGCGCTACGCGAAGGTTGGGGTATTCCGTGCGTAGTCGTATGCACCAGCGTTCCTGCGCCGGCCCGAACCAGTCTTGTGCAGCGCGTTCGACTAAGCCCACGCACCAGGCAAGGTGGCGTTGGCGCACCTCGGTACCCCGGCTGTGAGGGTCAAGCTTCGATTCGCCGTACTCGCGGATCGTTTCGAGCATCCGGAAGCGAACACGCCCGGTGTCTTCCTCACGAGCCAGGATTGACTTGTCCACCAATCCCGTGATCGTCTCGAGGATGGACTCGGCGGTGGATGTGGTATCGCCGCAAACGGCTAGAGCGCCCTCGAGATCGAAGGTGCCGGCGAACGCCGAGGCCCGGGCCCAGAGTTTTTGTTCCGCGCCGGTGCACAGATCGAAACTCCAATCGACTGTCGCCCGCAGCGTCTGGTGACGTTCGGCGACTGTGCGGCTTCCGCCTGTAAGCAACGTGAAGCGATGACTTAGGCTGGCGTACAGTTCGCCGACCGCCAGTACGCGTAACCGCGCTGCGGCGAGTTCGATCGCAAGCGGTAGGCCTTCGAGCTGCTGGCAGATCTGCACGATCTGAGGTTCGTTTTCCGATGTGACGACGAAATCCGGAACAACTGCCGCAGCACGCTCGACGAACAGGGTGACTGCTGCAAACTCCGAGGACATGCCAGATTCGGGCATCTTGCCAGGAATGGGAATAGGTAAGGGCCGAATCGGCATCAGATGCTCACCCGGAACCCCCAGAGCCTGGCGACTGGTGGCCAGTACTCGGAGTCCTGGCGCCCGACGGAGCAAGGAGTCGATGAGGGTAGCGGCTGCGGTGAGCAGATGCTCGCAGTTGTCCATCACGATAAGTATTTCGCGGTGGCGGACAAAGTCCCTGAGGACTTCTAAGCGGGAGCGTGTGGAACCTTCGGTGATGTCGAGAGCATCGATCACGGTCTGAGCCAGCACCGTCTCATCTCGAAGTGTCGCCAGCTCGACTATCCAGACGCCGTCGGCGAATGCGCGACGTAGCGAACGTGCCAACTGCGTAGCCAAGCGGGTCTTGCCGACGCCTCCAACACCGGTGAGTGTGACGAGACGGGCATCACTGAGCAGCTTCCTCGCTGCGGCGAGCTCGCTCCGCCGGCCGACGAAGGTGGTCAGATCGGCCGGCAAACGGTCCTCGGTTGCCCCACGTGTTGCGGAAAATTCCCAACCGGATGAGGTGGTCCGGCACTCATCTGGGGGGATGTTGCTTGATCCGTTCAACTCGGGCGCCTCCACGTTGCCGCAGGCCGCCTCGGGCCAAGGGCACATAGCGAGCCTACCTCAACCTGGCGTGACGTCGGCGCAGCCACACCATCAGGGACGCGGGTATCCAGTGGTAGTTGGATCAGCTTTCAGGCTTGGTCGACGAGATTCGCTTCCCGAGAAGATGAGTCTGGACGGATATCCAGGACGTTCTCCAATAGTGTCAATGTTGACCAGTATCCCTCGTTCACGGCTTCGAAGATGCCCCGCGGAGCCGCAGCGTCACCGATGACGAGCGTTCGTGGATCATCCAGGAAGGCCTGGTTTGCCGTCGGCACATGGGCTTTCCTGGACCGGGACACGCAAACCACGCCGAATTCACCCAAGGAGACAGCTTCACCGTTGTCGAGGTCGATCGCCGTGGCCTCGAGGTCGTCGATACGACCGACCAAGTGATGGCTGACAATCCTGACACCGCGCCTGCGGAGTTGCTCGTGAAGGTCGGGGACCTCTTGAGTGCCCAGGATACGATGGCCGAACTTTGGTTGAGCGGTTACAAGGGTTGTTGGATGACGGGCCTCGGCAAAGTAACTCGCGACCGAGTAACCAATCCAGCCGCTGTCGTCATCGATGACGAGCACCTCTCGTGATCGTCCGTCACTGAGGCTGAGAGGCGTGATCTGCGAGTCGCGCTCATACCCGGAGTGCAGAACTTCATCGGGAAATACCACGTTCTTCCCGTCAATGCCCGGTAGAATCGGCTCGTCTGGCATGAGCGTGCTGAACCCGGTGCGGTCGGCGGTCGAGCCGGTGGCCACGATCCAGGCGTCGAATTCTGCAGACTGTCCACCGGGAGCTGATTCCCCGAGCCGGAGTGTCACTCCCAACTTGGCCACTCGATCTGCCAGCCACTGGGCGATGCCGAGCAGCGGAGCGCGCTCGACGCTTCCGACGGTGATGTATCGAAGCGCGCCGCCGAGTTCGCGTTCGCGTTCGAAGAGCGTGACCTGCGCGCCCACTCGCGCCGCGGTCTCGGCGGCTTTCAGCCCTGCTATCCCGCCACCGATCACCGCGATCCGCGGAGTCATGCTGGTCTTCTCGAGCGCGACGCGGATGTTATCCTCTCGCTTCTTCGATTCGCGTTCTCGACTGACAGTAGGGTTGTGTCCGCAGGACAACGGCCGGCGATCGACGCTGTGTGAGATGCAGATATTCGCACCCACGCAGGGCCGCACATCGTCGACCTCGCCTGACAGGGTCTTGCGGACCAGATGCGGATCGGCGATGTTTGCCCTCGTCATGCCAACCAGGTCGGCCTTGCCGGAGGAGATGACGGCCTCGGCTTCGGCCAAGGTAGTTATCTTCCCCGCCACGATAACGGGCACACGTTCTTGAATGGCTGAGCGAATCGCGTGCGCGTACGCTACGAACGTCCCAGCGGGTGCGTGAACCGTTGGGATGATCTTGTTGTAGCTGAAGTGGGTGCTTGCGGTAACGCTGATGTAGTCGACAAGTCCGGCGTCGACCAGGCGCACCGCAATCTCTGCGAAGTGTTGGGTCTCAAGTCCACCTGGAGTGAGTTCATGGCCGGCGAGTCGGACACCGAGAGCCTTCTCCGACCCCAGCTCCGACCGAACCGCATCGAGGATCTCGGTCAGGAACCTCATGCGATTCACGAGAGAACCGCCGTACTGGTCGGTTCGCCGGTTGAAGAGCGGTGACAGGAACTGCTGCGGCAGGTAGCCGTGGGTGGAATGCACCTCGACACCGTCGAACCCAGCCATGACCGCGTGCTTCGCCGCGAGCGCGAAGCCGGCCCGCACGTCGGCGATGTCCTGGAGTGACATCGCGCGGGGGACCTCGAGGCTCGATGCCTCGGGAATGCCGGAGGGGCCGAGCAGGGGCCGACCGCTGAGGATTCCGGACTTCGCCGCGGCGCCTTTGTGGGACAGTTCCAGTACGCATCGTGCACCGTGCGCGGTGACCGCTTTGACGATACGGCTATACCCCTCAACCGACTTGGGGTCGAACGCGTAGAGAACGCCCTCATATGGGACATTCGACGGGTGAACAGAGCTGGCCTCCACCGTGATGAGACCTACTCCGCCCTTTGCGCGCTCCTCGAGGTAGTCAATGAGGCGCTGCGAAGGTAGATGGTTCTCGGCCAGGAACGATACGTGCGGGGTAAGCACGATTCTGTTCTTGACACGGATGGCGCCGAGGTCGATGGGCTGACGAACGAGATCCACTACCAGCTCCTAGTTCATTCATGGAAGTTAAGACTAACAATCGATCGTACGCGTGTCGACGATTGCTGGTCAAGATTTCGACAGTCCGGTATCGGTGACTGAAGGCTGGGCAGCGGCACTTGAAGTCATGGGCATGTTGAAGTAGTGCGCGAATCCACTCAGCACTAGTCGCAAATTAATCTGGGCACCAACAAGATTAACCGAGCAATGAAGTCGGCAGGAGCGATCTCGCTGTCATTGATGACGCAGGGCTCGAGGGCTTTGCCGACCTAGACGGGGCCGAAGTGTTGACAGTCCGCACCGATCGCCATACGATCGCTCGTTAGTGTCGCCGATACAAAGGAGAACCCCATGGCGGTCAACAATCACAAGCTTGCACACGTCTGCATGCTTGTCGAAGATATCGACAAAGCGGTGGCCGATTACCGTGAGATCCTCTCGGTTCTCGACCCGAAGCAGCTCGACAATGAGCTGGTCTTCTACAAAGACTTCGGAGTGGGGGAGGAGCGTCTCAGTTTCGCTACGTTCCCGTCGACGGAATGCGAGATTCAGTTCATGCAGCCGCTGACGCCGAAGACGCCGCTGTACACCCGTCTGGACAAGGCGGGCGAGGGCGTGCACCACATCTGCTTCACGTCCAGCAATGTGCGAGAGGTTACGCAGGAGTTGAAGGACAAGAATATTCGCATGAAGAACGACGGAGAGCTCGTGATGGACCCGACCATGCCGTGGCAGGAATGGGGATTCATCCACCAGGGCCCGGGGCATGGCGTTCTCATCGAAGTTGCCAACGCGTACCTGTCGGTCAACGGAACATGGCAGCCGACAATTGGACTCCCCAGGTAGTAGTCTCGTACATGGACTGAGTTAGCCAGTAAAGCAACTAGTTTCGCCTCACTCTGCTGGGTTTGGGGCGAGAAGGAACGGCTGGGTCCCCACGGTGGGCGGCTTGATCCGGTGGTCAAGCCGCTCGCATTGGGATCCCCACCAACCACCGTTGGTGATCGGCCGCACGACGACTGGTTGCCATTGATCGCCTGAATCCGAGCCGACACGCGTCGACCAAGTGGTTGATCTTTGCCAGATACCGCGAGCCCGTGAAGGGCGATGTATTGATCCGAGGAGGGTCACGTTGAGCGATTTCCAAGAAAGGGCGATGCAAATCCGCCGCGATATTCTCGGCGATGAGCATGTCGACCGAGCAAATTCAAGTATCACCCCATTCAGTAGGCCGTTTCAGGAATACATCACGCGGGTAGCGTGGGGCGAGATTTGGGGTCGGCCTGGGCTGAGCCTACGCGAGCGGAGTCTGATGACGCTCGCGATGATGGCTGTGACACGGCAGGAGCACGAACTTGCCGTTCACGTACGACTGGCTCGGCGAAACGGCCTATCGGTCGAGGAGATCGCGGAAGCGCTTCTACACGCAGGTCTGTACGGCGGCGCCGCGGCGGCAAACACTTCCTTTGCGATTGCGCAACGGACGCTTGCGGAGCTCGGAGAGCCCGACGCGATCCCGTTGCGCGACGAGCAACCGGTGTGAGCCCGTGCTCGCCCGGGAACGGGTTGAACGAATCGTCCCCTGTGTGCCATTCAACTTCACTCCGCGAGAGGTGGCAACGGAATGAGCGATGAGCACCATCCCGTGGCGATCGAAATCGACGCCGGCAAGTGTTTCGGGATGGGCATCTGTGAGATGCTGGCGCCGGCCGCCACCGAGCGAGATGACGATGGAATTGCCCATACAACCGGCGCCACGGTGCCGCTGTCGCTCGCGCGGGATCTGCGAGACAACTGCCCGAGCGCGGCCATCGCCATCCCCTCGGAGTAGCTCGTGATCTTCGCGATGTTGTCTGCGATGCGATGTGCGATGGTTGCTCCGGCCGGCGGCGTTGTTCGTGTCGGATTTAGGGATTAAGCGAGTAGAGAATGACCTACGTAATAACGCAAGCATGTTGCAATGATGCGTCGTGTGTCAGTGTGTGCCCGGTGGACTGCATTCACCCCACTCCCGACGAGGCGCCGTTCATGAGAACGGAGATGCTCTACATCGATCCCGACACGTGCATCGACTGTTCCCAATGTGTGTACGCATGCCCGGTCGACGCTATTCGTCCCGACGATGATCTCGACGATGCGATGATGCCGTTTTTGGAGATCAACGCCGCATACTACGAGAAGTACCCCATCGAACCCGGTACGGCTGTGCCTCGGCGCTCCGCCAAAAGGGACTTCGACTATTCGTCGTTGCGCGTTGCCGTCGTCGGGTCCGGGCCCGCCGCCAGTTATGCCGCGTTGGAGCTGTTGGCCCGGCCAGGGGTGCAGGTCGACATGTTCGAACGGCTGCTGACGCCATACGGCCTCATACGGTTCGGAGTTGCGCCTGATCATCCCGGCACCAAGGCCGTGACCGACGTCTTCCAGTCACTGGGCAGCGAGCCCGGGTTTCGACTGCACCTCGGCGTCGAGGTTGGCAAGCATCTCAGCCATGAGGAGTTGCTCGCGCACAATCACGCCGTGATCTACGCGGTGGGAGCGCCAGGAGATCGGCGATTGGGCGTTCCGGGTGAGGACCTTCCGGGTTCTCATGCCGCGACCGAGTTCGTGGCGTGGTACAACGGTCACCCCGACTTCGTGGACCGCCGGTTCGATCTGTCCTGTGAACGCGCAGTCATTGTCGGCAACGGAAATGTCGCGCTCGATGTCGCACGGATCCTGGTGACAGACCCCGACGAGCTCGAAAAGACCGACATGGCAGACCATGCGATTGCTGCCCTGAGAAAGAGCAACATACGTGAGGTAGTGGTGCTCGGCCGCCGAGGTCCCGCTCAGGCCGCGTACACGAACCCCGAGTTCCTCGCCCTCACCAACCTCGCTGACGTCGATGTTGTCATCGATCCCGCGGAAGCTGAGCTCGATGAGCACAGCATCCGCCTTATCGAGTCCGGTGCCGTCGAGCCGTCCGTGCGGATAAAGGCGGAACTCGCGGAGAGAGTTGCGGGCACGCAGGCGACGGGCGCTGCCAAACGAATCGTGTTTCGCTATCTGGAATCTCCCGTCGAGGTGGTTGGCGACGAACAACAGGTCACGGGTCTGACGATCGTGCGCAACGTCCTCAATGAAGGGCCGGACGGATCCCTTCTCGCAACACCAGGTGACCAGACCGAGCTGATCGAGGCGGGGTTGGTGCTGCGTTCGATCGGATACCGCGGTAGCTCGACGGTGGATGTGCCGTTCGACGAAGTGCGGGGCGTGATTCCCAACGACGAAGGCCGGGTCCTGGAGCCGTCGACGGGTGCGCCCGTGCCGGGCGTCTATACCGCCGGCTGGATCAAGAGGGGCCCCTCCGGCGTGATCGGAACGAACAAGAAGTGTGCGGCGGACACCGTCGAGCGGCTGATCGACGACTTCGAGAACGGCAAACTCACCGCTCCCAAGTCCGGTGCGCACGAATTGGAAAGACTGGTTGCAGAACGTAATCCGGATGTCGTCGACTTCGCTGGCTGGACGCGAATCGACCAGGCGGAGATTGCAAGCGGTGATTCGCGGGGCCGTACTCGGGTCAAGCTTGTCGATGTCGAGAGCATGCTTGCCGTCGTCCGTTCGTAAAGGTCCGATAGCCACGGCTAGCGGATGGTTGATCCAACGCGCGAACGTGATTCGAGCAAGCCCTAGTACAGCATCCACCGAATCAACGGTGTACCAGGAGGGAGTCTGCGCGCATGTCACGCAGGTTTCGGTCGCCAATCGTGGCGAGATCGCTGTTCGCGCGTCCCGGGCCGCGTCTGAACTAGGTGCCGGGACGGTTGCGATGTTCCAATACAAGGATCACAGCTCCGGGACTTCGGTTGAAGGCCGACGAGGCTTACCGGCTCGGTGAACCGAGTCGCCCTGTGTGCACCTATCTCTCGGTTGACGCGCGGCCCGTCGGACGCCGTCTATCCGGGGTACGGCTTCCTGTCGGAGAACCCGGTTCTTCCCGCCGCGTGCGCGGACGGGGGCATCACCTTCATCGGCCCGTCCACCCCAGACGCGTGCGGCCGGCCCTGCCAAGACGCGCGCCACGCTGAACCGACTGCTGTTCCCCAGCCCGACCCGGGTCCTACGAGAACCACAGCGAACAGTACTGTCACACCTCGCTGCTCTGGAGTAACCAGTTCTTCGACGGTCTCCAGAGCGGCGAGGGGCATAACGTTCAGCTCGCCCTCCGGGGTCCAGCTGCTGATCAGGCTCGGGCCATCTCTGAGCCGGACGAACGCGGCATGCGTAGGGTCATGTGCATCCTGAACGGGCAGTTGCGCCGGTCCAGGGTGCGCGACCGGCCGATCGCCAGCGAAGTGTCGACCACGGAGAGGGCGGACAAGGCCAACCCCGAGCACGCTCCGCGCTCCGGCACGGTCACCCGCGTCGCCAATCCCCCGGGTGTCGCAGGTCCCGGAGATCTCCTGGTCGTAGGGGAGTGGGGGCCCACGCAGGTCGACCCTAGCAACCCTTGACCGCACCCAGAGTCGTGCGTACGATCGATCGTTAGTAACGAGCAACACTGAAGGTGGCAGCCGCTCATTCTGCGGGGCTGTATTCAGGCGACGGAGGTAAAAGTGATCCAACAGCGTCCAGCCAACCCGCTCGGCGAGTGCGGGCGAGGCTGACATGAATATTGCCCTTGTCTACGGAACTGCGAGCCGGCCGGGCCGCTTGTGGAGCGTTCTTGAATCCTTTTCGGCCGCGGTGGGCCAGCAGCTGTCAAATGACAACGTCGTCAATCTGCATGAGGCGCCGGTTGATTGGGCAGATGGTCGCCCATTGGCCGAGCTGTCGGTGGCAACGCAGCATGCAGTAGACGTCGTTTCTACTTCGGACGCCGTCGTGCTCTTCTCGCCGGTATACCGAGCATCGATGCCCGGCGCACTCAAGAATTTTCTGGATCTTGTGCCCGTGGAGGCTCTGGAAAGCAAGGCCCTTGGACTGGTGTCGATGGGCGCGACGGCTCACCACTACCTTGCGGTCGACAATGAGATCAGACGGATCGGTTCGTGGTTTGGTGCCGTGGCACTTCCGACGAGCCTGTACCTGAGCGGGCAATCGTTCGAAAACGGGGAACTCAAGGAAACGGCTCTGGCGGACGTCCAGTCCTTCGCCGACACGACTCGGGCGTTCACGCAACATCTGGAGAACATCGTGGTCCGTCCGCGCCCACTGGCGGCAATGTCTCGGTAGCGCCTTCGAGGCGCGTGGCATTGATCGATCAAATGCCCACTCACAAATCGACGTACACATTCATATCGCAGTACCGGCCACTCTGTCTTCCGTGGTCCGGACCGATTCTTCGAGGAGCATCCATGACCAAGATCGGTGTTTTTATCCCTATCAACAACAACGGTTGGCTGCTGTCATCCACGTCCCCGCAGTACATGCCTACTTTCGAACTGAACAAAGAAATTGCTCGGCGCGCCGAGCACTACGATCTGGACTTCTTGCTCTCGATGATCAAATGGCGCGGATACGGGGGCGAGACCGAGTACTGGGATTACGGCTTGGAGTCCTTCACTCTGATGGCGGGTCTGGCTGCCGTGACGGAGAAGATCGATCTGTACGCATCGATCGCAGTTCTCACGATGCCGCCGGCCGTCGTTGCCCGCATGGCTGTGACCATCGATTCCATCGCGCCCGGACGGTTTGGTGTGAACATCGTTTCTGGTTGGGCGAAGGCCGAATACGATCAGATGGGCATCTGGCCCGGCGACGAGTACTTCGGCTATCGCTACGATTACTCCTCCGAGTACATGCAAATCATGCGGGAGCTGTGGGAGACAGGGCGCTCGAACTTCAAGGGGGAGCATTTCCAGATGGACGACTGCCATCTGCTGCCACGCCCCTCGCAGCCCATCAAGGTCGTGTCCGCGGGTCAGAGCGATCGGGGCATGAAGTTTGTGGCGGACTACTGCGACTACGGTTTCGTGGTCGACAATGGAGTAAATGTCCCCAAGGACATCGCGCCGACCGTGGAGCGGCTCAACGTCGCCAAGGGTGAATCCAGCAACGAAATCGGCTGCTATGTTTTGCAATTGGTAATTGCTGCCGAGACGGATGAAGAAGCAATGAAGAAGTGGGAGACGTACAACCAGGGCGCAGACGCCGAGGCAATGGCCGCGATGGGATTGATCAGCGCCGCCGATCCGACTGTGTCGAGTGGAGTGACGACCAGTTCGACCATCAACAACGCACTGAAGGCGAAAGTTGCCGTTCCTCACGTCATCTGCGGTTCATACGAAACGGTCGCACGTTCACTCGATGACGTCGCAGCTATTCCCGGTGTCTCGGGCGTAATGCTGATCTTCGACGATTATCTCGTCGGGATCGAACAGTTCGGCCAGTACATCCAGCCGTTGATGAAGAGCCGCTCCGAAATCGGTGAGTCTCTGTCGGCGACCGGATCGTGATGATGTGGCGCGCTGAGGTGGGAAGGGCTGAGCTGTGATCGAACCCCACATGCTGACCGGTTCGGAAGCCCTCCCTCTTCTTCGAACGGGCCAGCTCACAGTGGAAGGACTGGCGAGGTCCTGCCTGAAGCGCGTCGCGGAGCGAGACTTCAGCGTGCGGGCCTGGTCATACCTCGATCCAGACGCGGTACTGGCCGAAGCTCGGCGCCTCGACCGCGAAGAGCGGAAGGGGCCCCTGCACGGCATCCCGATTGGCGTGAAGGACGTGATCCTCACCAAGAACATGCCAACACAACAGAATTCACCAATCTATGCAGACGATTCTCCGAGGATCGATGCCGCGTGCATCCAGACGCTGCGGGCTGCGGGTGCCCTCATCTTCGGTAAGACGGTGACTACCGAGTTCGCGGCAACTGCGTCGGGCGGGCCGACTAGAAACCCGCATGACCTCGCGCGGACGCCGGGCGGTTCCTCGAGCGGATCCGGCGCTGCGGTGGCCGACTTTCACGTCCCGATCACGCTTGCGACGCAGACGGGCGGCTCGACCATCCGTCCAGCTTCCTACAACGGTATTTCAGCCCTGAAGCCCACCTGGAATGCGATCAACAGAGAAGGTCTCAAGATCTTCGTCCCGTCCACCGACACTCTCGGGTTTTGTGCACGCTCAATCCAGGATCTCGAACTGCTTGCGGACGTCTTCCAGCTCGAGGACTGTGTGCCCACCAAGCGAATCGAATTGTCCGATGCTCGCGTTGGCCTCTATCAGGGTCCCGCCTGGGACCGGGCAGAGGACGCCACTCGAGCGGCCATGAACCTCGGCGCCGCCCTGCTTCGTGATGCGGGCGCCCATGTCGACGAGCTGACCTTGCCGTCAGCCTTCGACGACGTGCTGACCCAGTTTGGGATCATTTTGGCCGGGGAGGCTCGAACGAGCTTTCTGCACGAAGCGCTCATGCACCCCGATATTCTTCGCGACGAGTTTATGGCCTTCGTCGATGACCGGAACACGGTGTCGCGACGGGACCTCGTCGATGCGTATGACAAGGTCGCATCACTTCGACGGATCTTCGACGAAAGAGCAGGCGCTTTCGACGCCGTGCTGACGCCTAGCGTGCCGGGCGAGGCACCACCCGGAATCGACCGCACCGGAGATCCGGTCTTCAACTCGATGTGGACCGTGTTGCACACACCGGTCGTCAACATTCCGGGGTTTTCCGGTCCGAACGGCCTGCCGGTCGGACTCTCCTTGGTGTCGCCGCGCTACACCGACCGGCAACTCCTCGCAATCTCCGCGGAAGTAACCGACCTGTTCGTCGCCAAAGGAGGCTGGAGGCTCGACGCGGATAAACGCCGCGAAAGTGCGGCGGCACAACGTGGTGCGCTTGTCGACCAGAGCATGCCGGTAAGGGGATAGCTGTGTCAGGAGGTATTGACTCGCCGCAGCACGTCGAAGAAGGGAGCCGGTCGATGCGGACCCCGCGAGTGGTGATTGTCGGATCGTCGGTTGCAGGCGTTCGAGTAGCGCAATCGTTGCGTACGTGTGAGTACACCGGTGAGGTTGTCCTCGTCGGTGAAGAACTCGAGTTGCCCTATGACAAGCCGCCGTTGTCCAAGGGGCTGTTGGCCGGCGGTGAGCGTGCGCCCAAATTGTCGTTGTTGTCGGCCGAGGAAGCCGACGCCGCGGGCATCGAATTGGTTCTGGGCAGGTGCGCCGTTCATCTGGATGTGCCGGGTCGTGAGGTTGTGCTCGCCGGTGGTGAGCGGCTGGCCTTCGATGACGTGGTGATCGCGACGGGTGCCCGGGCGCGCCCTTCGCCGTGGGGGCGCCCCGACGGTGTGCATGTGTTGCGCTCGTTGGCGGATGCCTCCGCGTTGCGCGCCGACCTTGCGCGGGGTGGCCACCTGGTGGTGATCGGCGGCGGGTTCATCGGATCCGAAGTCGCCTCGACGGCTCGCGGCCTGGGCCTCGAGGTGACGGTGGTCGACCCCCAGGCTGTCCCGATGAGCCGTGTTCTCAACCCGGAGATCGGCCGGTTGTTCACGGAGTTGCATGAACGTAACGGGGTCCGGACCAGGTTCGGTGTCGGTGTGGAGGGGATCGACGGCGTTCGGGGAGCGTTGCGGGTTCACCTGTCGGACGGATCGGTCCTGGATGCGGCCACAGTGGTGATAGGCATCGGTGCCATCCCGAATGACGGGTGGCTGAGTTCGTCCGGTTTGCGGGTCGACGACGGGCTGGTATGCGATGAGTACAGTCGGGCGGTCGGAGCTCCCCGGGTGTACGCGGTTGGTGATGTTGCGCGCTGGTATCACCCGACGTATGCGACGCTGGTGCGTGTCGAGCATTGGACGAATGCTGTCGAACAGGCGGCGTGTGTGGCGCACAACATTACTCATCCGGAGCGACCGCGTACGCATGCGCCGTTGGAGTACGTCTGGAGCGATCAGTACGACTGGAAGGTTCAGATCGCGGGGCGTACTGGTGGGGACTTCGAGCATTGTGTGGTGACGGGTCCGGAGCCGGGTCGGTCGTTTGCAGTGTTGTACGGCGATAGCGACCGGGCCCTGCGGGGTGTGGTTGCCGTCAATTGGGTGCGTGCTCTGGTGGAGTGTCGTCGCGCGCTCAGTGACGGTGGCGCTGTGTCGGTCGGGGAGATACGCGAGAAGATCGCCTCGCTGGTGAACCCCAAGCCTCGATTGGATCGGGCGAACTCCAACCGGGCGCCTATGCGCTCCAGTGGTAGTCCCAGCCTCGACCCGTAAGGGTCGATATCCGCAAGCACATGATCGGCGAACGCCATCCCTTCGCACAACACAGGAAGAGCTGAGTATCAAATGAGAGAAGCTGTGATCGTCTCCACGGCGCGGACGCCGATCGGCAAGGCGAACCGCGGGGCGTTCAACGACACTCAGGCCCAGGAGCTCGCGGCCCATGCGATCTCGCACGCCGTTCAGCGCGCCGGACTCGACGGCGGTGAGATCGACGACGTGATCCTCGGGTGCGCACTGCAGCAGGGTTCCTCGGGTGGAAACGTTGCCCGGCAGGCGGCGCTACGTGCGGGTTTGCCGGAGACCGTGTCGGGCATGACGATCGACCGTCAATGTTCGTCGGGGTTAATGGCGATCGCGACGGCGGCAAAGCAGATCATCAGCGACGGAATGTCGATCGCGGTCGGCGGTGGTGTGGAGTCGATTTCGCTGGTCCAGAATGATCACGCCAACAACTATCGCGCCGCCGATCCCTGGCTGGTCGAGCACAAACCGTCCATTTACCGGCCGATGTTGGAGACCGCCGAGATTGTTGCCGAGCGATATGGAGTGAGCCGGGACCGGCAGGACGAGTACGCCCTGTTGTCGCAGCAGCGCACCGCGGCGGCGCAGGACGCGGGCCGGTTCGATCGTGAGATCGTCGCGTTGCCCAGTATCAAGACGGTCATTGACCGGGAGACGGGGGAGGTGCGCAGGGAGCGGGTGACGCTGACCAGGGACGAGGGCAACCGTGCGTCGACCACTCTCGAGGGTTTGCAGGGTCTGCGCGCGGTGCTGCCGGACGGCCAGGTCAGCACGGTATCGACCGTGACGGCGGGCAACTCGTCGCAATTGTCGGATGGTGCGTCGGCGTCGGTACTGATGGAGGCGGGGGAGGCGCAGCGGCGTGGATTGACGCCGCTCGGCCTGTATCGGGGTATTGCGGTGGCCGGGTGTGAGCCGGATGAGATGGGCATCGGTCCGGTGTTCGCAGTTCCGAAACTGCTGAAGGCGCATGACCTCACGATCGATGACATCGGCCTGTGGGAGCTCAACGAGGCGTTCGCGTCGCAGGCGGTGTACTGCCGAGACGAGCTCGGTATCAATCCAGAGCGGTTCAACGTGAACGGTGGCGGCATCTCGGTCGGGCACCCGTACGGGATGACCGGTGCCCGGCTGGTGGGCCACGCGTTGATCGAAGCCAAGCGTCGTGGTGAACGGTACGTGGTAATCACGATGTGTGTCGGCGGTGGCATGGGTGCCGCCGGCCTGTTCGAGGTCACCGAGTGACGACCGGCGGTGGCAATGTCGAGTGCTCTGGTCGACTGAGAGATGGCCACGATCGGTGACTACTGGCCGATCTCGCGTTGCACCTGGTCTATCGCGATCCTGCCTTCGACCCAATCCCGGACGGGTTCGCGGCTTCCACCAGCGATCATTTGCCTTCGATTCCGGAAATGGCACAGCGTTACGCCACGGCCTCCTCTCGGGATCCGGGCAACCTGGACTTCTATCTCGTGCTCGGTTACTTCAAGCTGGCTGTCATTGCCGGAATCCACGCCCGCTACATATACGGGAATACGCGTCGAACGGGGTTCGATCGGGTAGGCGAAGCCGTCCCCGACCTAGCGGCAGCTGGTCTTCGGGCATTGGGCGTGGCCCGCAGGTATTGGGATCGAAGCACATTGTCGGGCAAGGGCTGCCGACTACGGCAAGGTCGCCGCACAACACAGAGAGGAATCCGAAGTGAATCAAGCTTCGCCCGGAGGGCAGGTCGTGATCGTGACGGGGGCGGGACAGGGAATCGGCCGGGCTGAGGCGCTTGCGTTTGCCCGTCTTGGTTCTCGTGTCGTAGTCAACGATGTGGCGGTAGAGCATGCCGATGCTGTGGTCAGCGAGATTGCGAAACTCGGAGGCCGAGCGGTTGCCAGCTACGACTCGGTTGCGACCGCCGAGGGCGGTGCGGCCATTGTCGACCTCGCTCTGAGCCGGTATGGCACCGTGGATGTCGTGGTTAACAACGCTGGCTTCCTGCGGCCGGCGCTGTTCGAGGACCTAACGGTGGCCAACATCGAGGAAATCATCGACGTCCACCTCAAGGCGGCCTTCTTCGTGACACAGCCGGCGTGGCGTGTGATGAAGAGCAATGGCTATGGCCGTGTGGTGATGACCGGTTCGAGCGCCGGAATGTTCGGGCAGGGCGCCAACAGCAACTACTGTGCGGCCAAGGGAGGAGTCTTCGGGCTGACCCGGGCACTTGCTGTCGAGGGAGCTGATCACGGAATTGGCGTGAATCTGGTACTTCCCTTTGCCTCGACCACGATCAGCGCCAGCAATCCCATCCCGGGCATCAGCGTGCAACGGGAACGATACGGCGGTTCCTATGACGGCAGACTGGCGGAGCGTCGCACGGTGGATTCCGTTGCACCGTTGGTTGCCTATCTCGGCAGTCCCGAGTGCAGCCTCTCCGGCGAAGTATTCTCCGCGTGCGCAGGACGCTACGCTCGGGTGTTCGTGGGAATCGGGCGGGGGTGGACGGCGCCCGACGTCGACCTCGTTTCACCGTCAACGATCTCCGAGCATCTATCCGAGATCAGAGTGGCGGAGCCGTATATCGAACCCGAAAACATATTTGCTGAGGTCGCTGAAGTCGCGCGCGCACTGTAAGTGCTAGGCGCAAATACCGGCGCCGCAGATCAGAATAGGGTGTTGCCCCGTATCCATCCGTTTCGCTGGAGACGTCTCGCCGGGGCTACCGAGAGCCGCCCTCCGTCGCGGTGCGAGTGATGAGGAGGTAGCACAGTTGTGGCGCGAAGCGATGTGGGACAAAACGCCGGCCACGCTATCGACTCGGACGGATTCGAGTCGCAGAAGCGCACCATGGGGGCGATCGGTGGCTGAGTGGTCCGGTACTACGCGGCTGCGGCGGAGTCCCCTCGGCGCAACGACGGGGCCGTGCAGACACGAGAAGGTGTGAGGCTCGGAGAGCTCTAGGACGCGCTAGGTGCGCTGCACGGCCCACAGATGGAGCGGGTCCTGGCAGTCGCAGCCGTTGTGCATGATGACGAGCTCACCCGAGACCGGCACGTGCCGGTGTGGAACGTTGTGGTATCACCACCACCACCGCGGAATGACATCATGATTGCGAGGAATCAATGAATCCGGACGACAAGGACATATTCGACTTCGCGCGTCTGTGGATACCCTATGGTGGGCCATGTCGCGGGGACATCCTGGTGAAGTTCGGCATGACACCGTCCCGTTTCTACGGGCACCTCACGCGAATTGTCGAGGAGGCCGGAGTAGCGCTGCTGTCGCCCGAGGAGAGGCGGTTCCTTGATCGCCTCAACGCCCATTCCAAGTCGACCGCGCCGAGGAAACCGCCCAGAATAAATGCTGAATCATCACGCAGTGCACCGTAGATCGACACTGGTGCCAACATACCTCGTCGGGTGGGTGGCAGCAGCTAGGGTGCTGAGACCGTTCCGACCGACACGTCCGCCCATGCAGGTAGGGTGGCCTCACCCGCATGCGGATGCGAAGTCGCACGGTGCTGGGCTGAGACTTCGCCGATTCGTCGTTAAGAAACCCCCGCGTCGACATTCCACCCGGATCGGGAGAGCCTCATGACTGTGGCGGGACTTCCCGTTTACTCAATTGATGGCAATGAGTGATCACCACTTTCACCCCACGTTGGCGCAGCTCCGTGCCTTCGCTGCAGTAGCCGACCACCGGCACTTTGGCGGTGCTGCAGCGTATCTCGGAATTAGTCAGCCCGCACTCTCGCAGGGACTGGCAGTACTTGAGGCTGGGCTCGGGGTGCAGCTGATTGATCGCAGCACCCGTCGGGTGACTGTTACCGGCGCCGGTATGCGTCTCCTACCGGCGGCGGTGCGGACACTGGAGTGCGCCAACATGTTCGTTGCGGCTGCCTCAGATGAGGAGGGCCAATGGTTCGAGCCAATCCGGATCGGTTTGATCCCGACCGTCGCGCCCTATTTGCTTCCGGCAATGTTGCCCGCGTTGCGCAAGAGGTTTCCGGGCCTGCGTCTCTCTATAGTCGAGGACCAGAGGGCTGGGCTACTGGAGGCGCTAGGAGCCGGCATTCTGGACGTGGCCGTGTTGGCTTTGCAGGAGATGGCTTGCAGCGGCTGTGTCGAGATCGAGCTCTATTCTGAGGATCTCATCTTGATTGTCCCGCAGGGTGACCCGATCGCCGGGGAGTTGGGCCTACCGTTGTCCACACTGCGTGATCTGAAGCTGCTCCTGCTGGAGGAGGGGAGTTGCTTGCGCAACAGTACGCTGGATCTGTGCCGCTCGGTCGGTGCGTTCGGTGTGGCAGCAGACTCCAGGTTCTGCTCGCTAGCGACGGTCGTGCAGTGTGTGTTTGGCGGCCACGGGGCTGCCTTGGTGCCTGAGTCGGTCGCCGAGATCGAAACGCAGAACGTCGCCGTGGCGGCCGCGAGATTCGCCTCGCCCGCGCCAAGTCGGACCGTCGGGCTCGTCTTCCGGAGTTCGAGCGGTCGCAGTGAGCAGTACCGGCGGCTCGCCGCGGCATTGGCTGAGACGAGACTTGGAGCGGAGCCCGTCCCGTGCGCTCCCTTAGCGGATGTCCCGCAGGCGCAACAAGCTCCGGCTTCAACATAGCGTTGACGCTACTTTGGATTGGGCGGAGATCATGATTGTATAGTGGGCTTTCTTCTCTGACGGTTGCGGTCCTTCCGGATTGATCGCGGGTTGGTGCATCTTTCCGGTCGCACCGCCGTCCTTCCCGTCGAGCTCGACATCTGTGTTGCTACGAGGCTGTGTTGTTACGAGGCGATCCGCGCGACCCAGCTGGTCGACGCGCTGCCGCAGGGCGAACTTGTTAAATGCAACACAAAACGAACTTACGTACGTTAGGGTGGGCCTGTGGACCAACTGAACGTCTCCGCGCAAGACCTCACTGAGCGACTGGCTGGCACAGGCTACCTCGCCGACCCAGGCCTTGGCACCGCGCTCTTCCTTGCGTGCAAGATGCACAAACCGCTGTTCTGTGAGGGCGAGCCGGGAACTGGAAAGACTGCTCTGGCAAAGGCGCTCGCTGAGGCGCTCGATCTGGAGCTCATACGGTTGCAGTGTCACGAGGGGATCGACATCTCCCAAGCGCTGTACGACTGGGACTTCGGCCGTCAGCTGCTGCACCTGCGTGCCCTCGAGGCGGCGAACACGAGCCAGCTCGACGCCGACGAAGCCGAGAAGTCCTTGTACGATGAGCGATTCCTGCTCGATCGACCTTTGCTGCGGGCGCTTCGTTCGGCGCCGTGCGTGTTGCTGGTCGACGAGATCGACCGCGCGGACGACGAGTTCGAGGCGTTCCTGCTGCAGATCCTCGACGAATTCGCGGTGACCATCCCGGAGTTGGGCGAGGTTAGGGCGAGCACCGCACCTCTGGTGGTGCTCACCTCCAACCGGACCCGCGACGTGCACGACGCGCTCAAGCGCCGCTGCCTCTACCACTGGCTGGAACATCCCGATATGGAACGGGAGATCGCGATCCTGCGCAGTCGCGTCCCGGAGCTGAGCGAGTCGCTGGCGCACCAGGTGTCCCAGGCGGTGGCCAAGCTGCGGAAGATGGCATTGCTCAAACCGCCAGGTGTCGCGGAGAGTATCGACTGGGCCTACGCGCTGCTCGCGCTCGAACGGGACGTGTTGGACGCGCAGACAGCGGCGACCACCCTCGGCGCGGTGTTGAAGTTCCATGAGGACACCGATCGGGTCATCGCCGCAGGGCTGGACTCCCTGCTGGCCGGGTGAGCCATGGACCCGCTGCCCGGCCTGATCGGCTTCAGTCGCGCACTCGCCGCGTCGGGGCTGCGGGTGAACATCCATCGCAACCGCACGTTCCTGGCCAGCATCGAGCACGTGGACCTCGCCGATCCGCAGCAGCTGTACTGGGCCGGCCGCGCTTCATTGTGCGCGGAGCCGGACGACTTTTCGGTGTACGACAGGGTGTTCTCCAGCTGGTTCGGTGTGTCCCGGCTGAGTGCGCCGCCCGTTGACTTGCATGAGCAACCCCACCGCAGCAACCTCGCCGCACTGACCTCTGAGCACGCTGAGCAACAGGAGGGCACCGAGAACGCGCTGCAGACCGCCGCACAAGACATCGAGGTGCTTCGACACCGTGACCTTGCGGAGCTGAGCACGACCGAACGGGCTCACCTCGAGACGCTGCTGACAGTGCTGGACACCCGGCCACCCCGGCGGCGCAGCAACAGGTTGAGACCGAACAGGCGGGGTGAGCTGGACCCGGGTCTGACCCTGCGGCGGATGCTGGCAACAGGCGGTGAACCGGCGCACCTCGCCTACCGCAACAAACGGCAGAAGCCGCGCAGGGTGGTGCTGCTGATCGACGTATCCGGCTCGATGAGCGCGTACTCGGATGCGCTGTTGCGGTTCGCGCATGTGCTCACCCGCGCTGCCCCGGCAAGCACGGAGACGTTCACCTTCGGAACCCGGCTGACCAGAGTTAGTCGGGCGCTGCGGGTCAGGGACCCCGAACTCGCCCTCGCCGCTGCCGGGCATGCGGTGCCCGACTGGGCCGGCGGGACCAGGATCGGCGAGGCCATCCAGTTATTCTGCGACCGCTGGGGGCAGCGAGGAATGGCCAGGCGGGCGGTCCTCGTGGTGTTCTCCGACGGCTGGGAACGCGGTGACTGCGCGCAGCTCGGCGAACAAATGACGCGGCTCAGTCGCCTCGCACACCGGGTGTTCTGGGTTAATCCGTATTCCGGACGCGACGGTTACCAACCGGTGCAATCCGGTATCGCCGTGGCTCTGCCCCATGTGCATGCCTTGCTTGCCGGGCACAGTCTTTACACATTGGAACTACTGTTGAAGAAGGTGCGCGATGCGTGAACTCTTGGATGAAGTGCTGCGTCGGACCTCTCGCGGCGAGACCCTCGGGCTCGCCACCGTCGTGGCCACCTTCCACTCGGCCCCGCGTGAGCCCGGTGCGGCGATGCTGGTCGCCGCGGATGGCACCGTGAGCGGCAGCGTCTCTGGCGGATGTGTCGAGGGTGCCGTCTACGACCTGGCCAGCGAGGTCGTCAACCACGAGGTTCCGGTGCTGCAGCGTTACGGTGTCACCGACGAGGACGCGTTCTCTGTCGGGCTCACCTGCGGCGGGATCCTAGACGTGTTCGTGGAGAAGATCGTCGATGCACCATGGCTCCGGCTACTCGGCGATTCGGTTGCCGCCGAACGGCCGGTCGCGTTGGCCACGGTGATAGAACATCCCGATCGGGCGGTGCGCGGTGCTCACCTGCTGGTGTGGCCGGACGAGCGGTGGGGTTCCCTCGGCTCGGAGAGCGCCGACGAGGCGGTCACCGATGACGTGCGGGGGGTGCTGGCAACCGGGCGTAGCGTCTCGCTGCATTATGGTCCGGCCGGCCAGCGCCGCGGCGAGGGCATGACGGTGTTCGTCTCGTCGTACGAGCCGCAACCGCGGATGCTGGTGTTCGGCGCGATCGACTTCGCAGCCGCGCTGGCGCGGCTGGGCTCGTTCCTCGGCTACCGGGTGACCGTATGCGATGCACGGCCGGTGTTCGCCACCGCGAGCCGGTTTCCAGAGGCGGACGAGGTGATCGTCGACTGGCCACACCGATACCTGGAGAAGGAGCTCCAGGCGGGCAGGTTGGATCGGCGCACCGTGGTCACGGTGCTGACCCATGACCTGAAGTTCGACATTCCGCTGTTGTCCGTCGCGTTGCGTGCCGACCTTGGCTACGTGGGCGCGATGGGTTCCCGGAAAACTCACGCAGACCGGATAAATCGCCTGCGCGAGCAGGGGTTCAGCTCAGCAGAGCTGGAACGCCTGTCCTCGCCCATAGGCCTCGATCTCGGCGCGCGCACCCCTGAGGAGACTGCGGTGTCGATCGCCGCGGAAATCATTTCCCTGCGCTGGGGCGGCCAGGGTGTGCGTCTTTCCGCGCTACAGGGCCCTATCCACCGCGACAGCGCGGTCGTACGGTGACCGTTCCCCGGCAATTTGTGTACAAATTGGTATCAGTGTGTGGTGGCCGTGGCCCGTCCAGATTACTTAATATGGGTGTCGCCGTGGAAGTGAAGTACCGCTAGACGGTTTCGCGACTGATACCGAATCCGTTTGCCCCGGGAGGCTCTGGCTTCGCCACCGAGACCCCTCGGTGCAGGCGAGGTGATCGGCGACAGAGCCGTGCGTCCCGGATGCTATTGATCCAAACTCGGAGAGCGGCGATCCCCGTCACTGGGCAGGGCGACCTCGAGATGCGGCTCGCGCGGCGATACATGACTACTGTGATTTCCAGCTCATCGACACGCGGTTATACTTTCCTCACCGCCGGATTCGGATCATTGCTAATCAGACTGCAGCTCAATACCTTTGGTCTCCTTTACGGAGAAGACTGTCACGAGGGTGAGGACTGCACAGAATACGAAGTACCCTGCGGGTGCGAGCGAGTTTCCGGTGGCGTCGATCAGCCAGGTCGCGATGAACGGTGCTGTGCCGCCGAGGAACATGGTCGTGATGTTGTTCCCGAGCGCGAGCCCGCTGTAGCGCACCGAGGCCTTAAGCATCTCGGCGTAGGTCACATATGTGGCGCCGTTGACGACCGACACTGCGACGAATAGTACCGACTGGCCCACGACCGCCTGCCAGACACTGCCGCCTGCCATCAGCATGAACATCGGAATGCCCAGCACCACAGACGCCGCGCTGCCGGCGAAGAGCACCGGCTTGCGGCCGTACTTGTCCGCGAGATAACCCGAGATCGGAAGCGTGATCACACCCAGAACCAGCGCCAGCGAGGTGGACAGGAACGCCATCGACGAGGAGTACCCCCCTTGGGTCTGTAGGTAGGTCGCCGCGTACACCGAGGCAATGTAGTACCCACCCACGATGAGGGCACCGAGAAAAACGATCTTCAGAAGGCTCATGCCAGAGGTGCTCAAGAGCTCCTTCACGGGAATCTTCTTCGTCTCGCCCTTATCCGCCAACTCCTGGAACTGCGGAGTGTCCTCCATGGAGTTCCGGATCCAGATACCGACGACACCCATCATCAGGCTCAACAGGAACGGCACACGCCACGCCCAATGGAGGATCTGCTCGTGGGTGAAGATCGAGGTCAAAGCGAGCGCGACCAGCGAGGCCACCAGTGAACCCAGGTAGGCCCCTGAATTGACCATCGACGTTTGGGTGGCGCGCCAACGCGCGGGCGCCGATTCAGAGACGAATGCGTTGGCGCCGCCGATCTCGCCACCCGCAGCGAAGCCCTGCAAGCAACGCGCGAGCACGATTGTTAACGTGGCCCACACGCCAAGGGTGACATATGTGGGCATGAAGCCAATCGCCGCCGTGGCGAGCGCCATGAGAAGGATCGTCCACGAGAGAGCGTTCTTGCGGCCGTACTTGTCACCGATGTGGCCGAAGAAGATACCGCCGGGGATGCGAAGGAAGAAAGCAACAGCGAAGGTAGCGAATGTGCCAAGCAGTGCAGCGGTGTCATTCTCCGAGACGAAGAACAGCGAGGCGATGATGGTCGCCATATAGCCGTAGATGGCGAAGTCATAGTACTCGACAACAGTGCCCACCATGGCCGCCCGGATGACCTTGACGGGCGACTGGCGCTGCGGCTCTGTCAGTGCCGTATCGGCGATGCCCGCGGCTGGGGGCATGGCGTCTTTTCCAAACATCGGTGTCCTTAGCTTAGTTAGTGTCGCGTGTGGCAACACGATTGACGATGTCGGATTCCGACTGTTGTCGGGTCATGTAGCCGCACGGGACGAGACGCTGCAGGCGAACTCAGCCGTCCAGCACTCCGAGCAGCTCCAGGATCCGCGTAGGAGTGAGGGGCGTCTCGGCCACCCGGCCCCGTCCAACCTGCGCGAGTGCGTCATCGATCGCGCAAAGCAGCGCGGCCGGAGCGAGCACCGTGCCACCTTCGCCCACGCCGCGAGAGCCGATCATCTTGTCTGTCTCGAACTCCAGGTGTTCGATCTCGATCTCGGGAACATCCGCCGCCGAGGGCATTAGGTAGTCCATGAACGTCGACGACAAGTGCTGCCCGTCATCGCCGTAGGCGGAGTGCTCGTACATCATCCCACCGATTCCCATGGCGATACCGCCGATGACCTGGCCGTCGACGACGGCCGGGTTTATGACCCGCCCGCAGTCTTCGACGACGAGGAATCGGATGATCTCGACCATGCCCGTCTCCTGGTCGATCTCCACCCAGCATGCGTGGCTGGCCTGTGAGAAGCCGCCATTCTCGCCGTCGTAGCTGGCGACGTACTCAAGGTTCGTGTTCGCGCCTGGCGGCATCTGTTCGGGGGCGAGGTAGCACCCCATGGCGATTTGCGCCATGGGCACCGAAGCCCCGGGCGCGCCTTTCACTGCGACGATGCCGTTCTCGATCTGCAGGTCGTCCACGTTCGCCTCGAGCATGGCTGACGCGATGTCGAGGATCCGCCGTTTCAGCTCGCGGGAGGCGAGAACGATCGCGCCGCTGGCCATGGTCCCGGCGCGGCTAGCGCCGGTGCCAATCATCCCAAACGGCGTTGCGTCGGTGTCGCCCCAGACAACGCGGACGTCCTCGAATGCCACACCGAGTTCGTCACCGATCAGCTGGGCGAAGGTGGTCTCGTGGCCCTGGCCGTGCGGTACCTGCGGGGTGAAGACCGTAACTTTGCCGTCGATCTCGATCCGCATCCGGGCGGGCTCTGCGCAGAAGGGGAAACCGGCGCCAGCCCAGAAGTCGGGAGTGCCCGGCTCGGGGTTGATATGGGTGCTGAGCCCGAATCCGATCAGCCTGCCTTCGGCACGGGCTTGCTCCTGATCGCGCGCGATTGCGTCCAGGTCGATCCGCTCGATGAGCGTTTCGAGTGTTTCGGCGGCCGTGCAATTCTCGAGCGTGACATTGGTGATCATCTTGGTTGGCTGGTCGTCGAGCGTCAGCATGTTGCGCCTGCGCACCTCCACTGGCGAGATGCCAACCTCCTGAGCGATCTTGTCGAGCATTCGCTCGCGCACGATCGTTTCGACGGCACCGGGTCCCCTCAGGGAGACGTAGCTCGCCTTGTTGGTGGCCACGATTTTGTGACTGAACTGATAGGCGGGCAGGCGGTACGGCCCGGGGAGGCACATGCGCATGAGTCCGGGGAAGAGGGTGCTCGGTAAGTTGATCGGGTAGGCGCCGTGGTCGAGCAGCACCGCCACGCGCAGACCTAGCAGGGTGCCGTTGGACGTTACCGCCGCCTCGATGTTGACCTGCTCCTCGCGGGCTCCGCCAGCGGCGGTGAGATTCTCATGGCGGTCTTCGACCCACTTGAGCACCGCGCCGAGATGCTTCGCCGCAGCGCACAGGGCGACGTCCTCACGATAGACCGAGAACTTGAGGCCGAAGGAGCCGCCGATGTCGTTGGCGGTCACCCGGATCTGGTGGATTGGGTGGTTGATCAACTCCGCCAGGACGAACCGCAGGGTGTGGCTGGTCTGGGTGGAGGCCTCGTAGGTGAGCTGGCCTGTTCCACGGTCGAAGGTGGCGACGCCACCGCGCCCCTCCATCGGCACCGGCGCCCAGCGGTGCTGCGAGAAGCTCTCGGTGACCACATGGTCTGCCATGGAGAACGCGGCCTCGATGTCGCCGAAGAGTTGGTCGTCGGAGTGGATAATGTTGCCCGGCACATCATCGAAGAGCTGCGGCGCGCCATCGGCGAGCCCGGCGGTCGTGCTCATCACCGGCTCGAGGACCTCATATTCCACCGTGATCAGCCCAGCCGCGTCCTCGGCCAAATAGCGGTTCTCGGCCACGACCAGGGCGACAGGCTCGCCGACAAATCGGACTACGTCACGCGCGATCGCCGGATAGGACGGGCAGTGCAGGCCGGGGATGGGCAGCGCAAAGTTGAGGTCGTTGGTGATTGCGCTCATGTCGGCGCCCGTGAAGATATGCACCACACCCTCGAGTTCGCGCGCCGCGGTGACATCGATGCTGGTGATCCGGGCGTGCGCCACCGAGCTGCGCAGGAAGTAGCAATGCAGCATCGAGCGGTCCTGCACGTCGCTGACGTAGCGGCCCGCCCCGGTGAGGAGGCGGACGTCTTCCTTGCGTCCGATCCGTGCGCCGACCAGACCTGAGATTACGCCAGCCATCAGTGTTCCGTCTCCGTGGCGCCAGCGGCGGCGGTCCCCGCTGCCAGTGCCCGCTCAACGCCGTCGATGATTTGCTGGTATCCCGTGCAGCGGCACGTATTACCAGAGAGCTCCCTCCGGATCTGTGCGCGGGATTCGGGACGGGTGCCCTCGGCGATCATGGAGCAAATGGACATGACGAAACCGGGGGTGCAGAACCCGCATTGGAACGCGTTACTCTCGCGCAGGGCCTGCTGCACGGGGTGTAGCACGCCGTCCTTTGCCAGCCCCTCGACTGTCGTGATCTCGTGGCCGTCGACCTGCACTGCGAGCTGCAAACAGGAACGCGCAGCCTCGCCATCGAGCATCACGGTGCACGCGCCGCATACGCCGTGTTCGCATCCGAGATGGGTTCCGGTCAGCCCGAGATCTTCCCGGAGAAAGTCGGCGAGCGTGCGCCGGGCCTCGACGGTGGCGGTACGGTTTCTGCCGTTCACCGTCACTGTGATCTCACGTGTGGTCATCGGTTCTCCCGGGCGTGTGTGGTGGCGGAGGTCAGGGCACGGCGAATGAGCACGCCGGCGACGTGGCGGCGGTAGGCGGCCGAGGCGTGCAGGTCGGACGTGGGGCTGATGCCCTCGAGCGCGGCGGCTGCTGCGTCGGCAATGGCTTTCTCGACGGGGGCCTGTCCGGCGAGGGCGGCCTCGGCCCTGTTCGCCCGAACGGGGGTGGTACCCACCCCGGACACCGCGACCCGGGCCTCGGCGACCGTGTCACCGTCGAGACGTACGACTGCGGCGACGCCCGCCATCGCGAAGCCGACATGCTTACGGGATAGCTCCTCGTAGGCCGCGCCGGTGCCCGATGCGGCGGACCGGACACGCACAGCGGTGAGGATCTCGTCATCGGCAAGTCGGGTGCTGAAGGGCCCGGTAAAGAACTCGGCTGCCGGTATGACGCGCTCGCCGGCCGGCCCCTCCACGACAATCTCCGCATCGAGGCAGACTGCGACGGCTGGGAGCTCGGCGCCCGGGTCGGCGTGGGCCAGGCTCCCGCCGATGGTGCCGCGGTTACGGATCGCAGGGTAGCCGATGAGCCGGACAGCCTCGGCCAGAAGAGGGCATGCGCGGCGAACCACATCGGAGCGCTCCGCTGTGCGCTGCCGGACAAGCGCGCCGATGGTCAGCAGGCCATCCGCCTCGGAGATCTCGCTCAGCGCGGCGATCCCGTTGATGTCCACGATCCTGGTGGGGTGAGCCAGGCGGAAGTTCAGCTGCGGCATCAGGCTCTGTCCCCCGGCAAGGACCTTGGTGGCACCTCCGTCCGTGTTGGTCAGGGCCTCCACCGCCGCAGTCAGCGACGTCGGCGACAGATATTCGAAGGCAGCGGGTTTCATCGCCCACACACTTCCTTGTGCGACCTGCCACACGGCGCCGTTCGAGGGCTCCGGTCGGACCGCGAGCCCTGCGCCGCACGTCGTCCATCTTCCTCAAGTCTTGAACGAATCACTGGATTCTCCAATCGAAACGTGCGTTCGCCACGGCAAGCATGTCCGAATAACTAACGTACGTATGCACGGCCACGAACGTACATTTAGTCAGTTCTACTTGTCAATAGCCGCAGGTCGCTGCTATATCACGGAGTAGCCAAGGCGGCGACAGCGGGCTTCCCACCACATGAGGTCGAAGCGCTGCCGATCGGGCTCAGTGGTCTGCCGCGAAGATCTCAGACAATGGAGATCGCCAAATTCGGTCCGCGATCGCGGTGTGCTGGTAACTGTAGTAGACCTCGTTCGGGAAGCTGTAGTCGAGCGCCGAATGCCGCCGCCGTGAGTGGTAAAACCCGTCAATGTACTTCATCAGGTCCTGTCGTGCATGATGTTTCGCCGCAGAGGCCGTTCGGTGGCGGATTCAACCGGCCGTCTCGGCACAACGTTGTTTCACTGACTAGCGTTGCCCGGTAGGAACTTCGGTAGGTATGCGCCCATCGAGGACTTGCGTGGGTGGTTGTTCAATGTCGCCGCGATGGCGTCGAGTTCGCGTCTTTCATAGCGAGAGATGTTTAAGGCCTGAAGCATTGCGCAGTGGTCCGTTGGTGATCGTCTTCGCCCTTCGCTGCCACGCGCAGGCTGTAACTGTCGCAGAAGTAGACCTTGATGCCGTAAGCCGATCCCGGTGTGCCGATGTTCGTGGTTGTACCAGTTAGTGAAGCTCTCCATGAATCACTTTGCCTCACAGAGTGCTCCGCACCGTTCAGGGAACTCCGGTCCGTACTTCAACGTCTTGAAACAACGACGCCGAATCACCCCACTTCGTCGGACCAAGCCCTCTAGCCGATCGACGTTGCGGCGGGACTCGAGGATGCCCCTCCCAGCACAGTTATCTGTTGGCTGCCGACGTGGCGCATCTCCCGCACCTGCCGCCCCGCGCGAAGGCCGGACTCGATCGCGCCGTCGATGAATCCGCACCAGCCGCTTGCGATATCTGATGTAGCGAAGACGAGTCGGCCCTCGGGCCGCGCGAAGTTCTTGTGCGGCGCGAAGCGCGCGAGCTGGCCGAGTTTCGGGAACGGCCAACCACCCCCGGCGAAATCGTCGTAGTCCATATATGTGCCGGCGGCGATCTCAGCAACCTCGACGTGCGGGAGAATGTCCTGGATCGCCGCCGTGACCTCTTCCAGATCGTGAGCATCGTTAAGGGTAGGACTGCCGAAGAGTCCAATTACCTGTTCGTCCGACGATCGCTGGTGGGCGGACCACATCATGCCAATCGGATGCCCAGCATGAGGCTGAACGTAAAAGCGACGACTCTCTCCTCGGATCACGGCGACGATCCTCGACCCGCGTGGTACCTGCATACCCTCGCGGGCAGCCGAAGCTCGATCGGCCGACAGAGCCGGCGAGAACTCGATGCGCGGCCAGATACCCGACGGGGTCGCGATGACTGCGGTCGGGGCAGAGAAGGTGTCATGGCTTGCGGTGTCCACCCGGACGCCGTCCTGGTCGCTGGTCACGGCCGTCACCGGGTCGTTGAGGCGAAGTTCGGCTCCGCCGTCGGCGATCATCGCGTTGATGAGGCTGACCGTGCCGCGGGCCAACTTGTAGCCGAACACCGCCTCCTGGTTTGCCTCGTAGTTGTGGCCGGACAGCGCCCACCAGCGCATCAGCGTCAGGAAGCTGCTCTTCGAGACGTCGTCGCCCGATTCCAAACTGAGGAGGCCGGCGAGGTACGCGTCGTCGTCGGGCGAAAGGTCCATCTGGTCGAGTCGATCGCGGACCGAGAGCTGGTCGAGATCTGCCACCATCTCGCCTGCGAACTGCGGATCGAAAGGACGCGGAACCGCCCCCCGTGACGGCTCGAAGAACCGCTCGAGCAAGGCCTTCTCGCGACGCTCGTGTTCTTCGAAGCCGTACCACTTCAGGCCTGAGCCTGCCGGAACCAGCGCCCACTCGGGCGGTTCCGCTCCGGCCACGATCTCAGTGTCAAGGCCGTACCGGCTGATCTCCGACCACGTGTGCGGCTGAAGCCAGTGGACATAGGTGCCGCCGATCTCGATGAGCTCGCCATCGGTCAGCCGCGACGTCCACGTTCGTCCTCCCACCCTGTCCCGTGCTTCGAGCAGGACGGTGCGAAGCCCCCGTGTCGAGCATTCACGTGCCGCCGTGGCGCCCGCAAATCCGGCGCCTATGACGATGACGTCGTAGTCGTAATGCATAACGTTTCTCCGTTCATATTCTGAGTGGTGAGTTCTAAGCTCCTGGGAAGGCCTTGCGAGCCGCCGTATTCAGATTTTCGATTGGGGGAGCGGCGGTGATCGGGCTGCAATGCGGTGAAAGAACGTCGCGTGCGGGAAGAGTTTGTTCCCCTCGAAGCACCCGCCCCGGCGGTAGCGACCCACGCTGCCTGGCCCGCATTGGGCAACGGCCGCCACTGGGGTGCAGGAGCCCTGCTCTGGGCCCCGGTCGGGATGGTCTTGGGTGAGGCGTTGCCAGAGATACCTGCCGCCGAATGCATGGACGGAGCCCGGGTGTGCGCCCTCGTCGTCCCGATTCTGATCAGTTGAGCTGCTGCAAGGGACAGAAGATTCATGCCAGGCGTACGAGTGATCACTTCTAATGAAAGTCTATTCGCTGCCGCAATGTCTACAGCCATACCAGGAGTGGATCACCCTCGGTGTGGCTGTTGAGCGAAGTGGGCAGACTCTAGCGGCCAACCGGCGTTATTAGCGCGTAAGTTAGTACCACCTATATCGGGTCGTCTTCGAACTGCTGGTCAAGAGATGGCGCGGTGACGATCGTTTGCAGGTTTGTCTGCGGGGTGGAACGACGTCGTGGCGCTCCCAACGTTCGTCCAAGCGACACGATCAACAAGAGAGCGGCAAGGCCAATGCCGATTATGGGTGCGACTCTTTGAATTGTCCCCGTCACGTGTGTCACGTTGTACACGAGAAGCCATGCGATGAACCCGAATCCGAACACGCCGGCACCTGATGCAATGGACACCAACTTGCCGTCTCGGCGCTTCAGGGCGACGAGCCCGACGCACATCGCGGCGTAGGGGAAAAGCCAGAGGTAAATGAGTGTGGGAGAGATCGCGGTCATGGCTTGCATGGGTGATTGCCGAACTACAAACTGGGACAACGCTGGTACGCCGACTGCGAAGATACCCAGGATCGCCACGGCCCGGGCGGGCGTGTGTGACTTCGGGCTGATCCTTCCGAGCCATGAGGGGAGCATGCCGTCGGTTGCAGCTGTTGCGATGATGCGTGATGCGGTATTGAAAACCGCGATCATGCAGGCGAAAGCTCCAACAGTCAGGCTGGCGTCCAGGGGCACGTTGAGTAAGCCAACCCCGGCGGCATTTGCCAGGATCGCCGATGGCGACTCGCCGGTGTTGATCGCATCTAGGTTGTTCAGGAGCACTGGTGCGAATACAAGGCATCCGAGCAGGATGAGCGCTACAACGAGCGCGACCAGGAAGTAGAGGATTCGCGGAATGTTTCGAACGGGATCCCTGGTTTCGCGCCCAAGAGCAGTGAATCCCTCAAATCCGACCAGTCCGGTGAAGGCCAGGACGAGACCCGATGTCAGGTCAGATAGATGGACGCCCTTCAAGGTGAGCGCCGTATCCCAGGCGACGTTGTTATGGAGCAACGTCGCGACGAGGACAATGAGCACGAAGGGAACGGACACTAGCGTCGCGCCAATAGCCCAGCGTGCCGAAAGCTCGACGCCTCGATAGGCGATGTAGCCGGCAAGGAGCGACAGCGCGGCTATGACACCGACCTGCGCCGACGGCGCGTTGGCCCACGATTGTTCGAGATCGAGGAGCAGCCCTTGAGCAAAGATCAGGGTGAAGATACTGGCGACTGGCATCAAAGCCAGATATCCGATGATCAGTGGAGACCCAGATACAATCCGGGACTTCTCGCCGAAGGCATCACCCAGATAGGACATCAGTGAGCCGGTGACGATGTACCGGCGGGCGAACACTGCGATTGCTGCCACCAGGCAGATGAGGACGGGAATGTCCAACAGAATGGCGAGCCATGATCCGCTCCCAGCCGTCAGCGCAATGCCCGCGGTCGTCGAGATCATGATGACGCAGGGCGCGATGTAAGCGGCGCCCATGCCCATGGCCTTGGCTATGGATAGACTTTCCGATTGTAGTGCGGCCAAATGGTCGTCATCGCCCGCCGGAAGCTCCATGTCTGTCATACACGTCTCCATTCTTGAGAATTGAGCCGTGAACGGCCCCATTGTATGTGTCATGCGCGCCTAGCCGCTGGCAACTATTAGGCGGTCTATTGGAAGACGCGACCGAATTATCGACGACTAGGGTGATTCGATTTGTGAATCGGACGTTGTCGCTCGTACTAATGGAAACTTAGTTAGGAGTGGCTCCGTCGAGATAGGCCATGCGGGCGAGTGGGGCGGCCTGTTGCGATCAGATTTCCAGCGCGACGAGGAGCTCCAGCATCCCGGTCGGGGTGAGGGGGTTCGGCTACCCAGCCCCTTCCAACCTGCACTGATAGGCCATATGGGACCGTCGGCGGCACACGGTCGGATCGCCAGATTTCGCCGGACGACGCCTTCTCAGATCTTGACCGAGTCATCAGCTTCTCCAGTCGAAAACGTGTGTTTATCCATCGGCGAGCGCCTGGATAACTAACGTCCGTAATTTGACCATGATGAACGTACAACTGGTCGCTTCAACCTGTCAATAGCCCGCGTTACTTCATCCAAATTGCCCGCTAGACGTCGTCGTTGCCTCATCTGGCAATGCCCGGGTATGGCGCGCTGGAGTGGGCTGGGGTACAGGTCGTATCGGGTCCGATAGGGTTGCTGTGGCGAAGGCGATCGCAACGTGTTACAAGTTCCGGCGAGGCGGGAAAGCAGCCGATTCTCCGCGAGTTGTATGCGCCGACCGGCTGGCTTGGTGACCATGCGCGCAATGCGTTGCGACGTCCGTTGACGCCGAAGGTGGTGCGGGCGCGCACGCCGCGTCCACCGAAATGCGACCGAAAGTCATTGCCGCATTGACCGTCTGATGGGAATTGCTGTGGATGCCAGCCCGCAAGCGGTTGGCTCCGATCTTGCCGGCGCTGGTGCTCGTTCTGAGAAACTTCACCGAACTCGACATCGACGCCGCCGACACCGCGGATCTGTTGGTGTCGACGTCGGCGGCGACCATCGAACCGCCGGCTGGCACGGAACGCGTCAAGCATGGGTTGCGGGGTCATTCGCACACGAAGCCGGACCATTATGCAAGTCACAGATCCGGATCCGTACGTGGGTACAGCGGGACGACGTGGTGCCAGGTTTCGTGGAGATCGACCTGGACGACTCCGGCGAGGGCGGCGAATGCCGCTTCGTTGCGGGTTCGTCCGCGATAGGACCAGCTTTGGCAGCTGGGCGGCGACGGCCGAACCGACCACCGGTTCGGCCAGCAGCGCGGGGTCGAGAAAGCGATCTGCTCTGACAGGAGGCGGATCAGTCTGGCGACAAAGGTCAGCGTCGACACGGTCACTCGGTGTTCGATGGCCGCGGTTTTCGGGGGTGTGCGTGCCTCGCTGCGATTGAGCTGTTGAGCAGGGACTTGCCGCGCAGTTCGCTTCGAACCTTTTCGGGTACGACCACGATGATGCTCTCGACCGTTTATCGCTTGGTGCGACCGACCAGGACCGCTTGTCGGGTACCGAGAATCAGGCGTAGCACCCCCCGCAGCACCGGCGCACGAGCCGCTTTGAGCGAGCGCATCGCGGGCCGCCTTTTCGGCGTCAATCGGAGCGCTTTTCGCACCACTGGCTCGTTTCACCCCACCGACCTCGACAACATTCTCACTGGTGCCGGTGAGGAACGCGACGAGTCCTTAGGTCTGAACGTAGCCGCAGCCTCAGATAATCAAACGAGAATCCAGTCAGCGAAAGGGGCATCCGAGCGAGGCGCCAGTGCGAGAATCCCGTACCAGCATCACCGGGGTGGACGGTGCTGCCTCCATCCTCCGGATACCTTCATCGGCGACGATGCTGGCGAAACTTGAGAGATCGACGACGCGGCGAAGGCGTCGACAAAGCACGCCGATCCGCGAAGAGGATGCCCGACCGGCGAGCCACCCCGGGGTGAGCGACTTCATCGCGAGCCCAAGTCTGATGGATTATCTGAGCCTGGTGGCACGCGATCGACGATATCCTTGAGTGAACGGCATCAAGAGGTGGTTGCGTTGGATACGCCTTCTAGAGGTTTGCGTTCCAGTCCATCTGCGCGCTCACGTCCTGACCGAGAAAATAGCCCGAGGTTTGGCGTCGCAGCAGATAGCACACCAGGGGATTGAGGCCGTCGATGCCCGAGATTGATCCACTGGCGACGCAGCGCGACGTGATACCTGCGATCACGACCGAACTCGCGGTGGCCGGTTTCGAGAATGCACAGGAGATCGGTCGCGGCGGGTTCGGTGTCGTCTACCGATGTGAGCAGCCGTCCCTCGATCGCATCGTCGCCATCAAAGTCCTCACCTCCGACCTCGACGCCGAGAACCTCGAGCGATTCCTGCGCGAACAACGAGCGATGGGCAGACTGTCCGGCCACCCGAACATTGTCAATATTCATCAGGTCGGCACTACGGAGAGCGGTCGACCGTACATTGTGATGCAATACCACCCTCGCGGTTCACTGGACGCGCGGATCCACGGCACCGGACCGCTCGACTGGAAG
Organism: Rhodococcus jostii NBRC 16295; assembly: GCF_001894825.1. GTDB lineage: Bacteria > Actinomycetota > Actinomycetes > Mycobacteriales > Mycobacteriaceae > Rhodococcus_F > Rhodococcus_F jostii. Next base: position 65,016 of record NZ_BCWY01000041.1, read on the forward strand.
GAGGCACTCCGAGTCGGAGTGAAGCTGGCGGGCGCCCTCGAGGCCGCGCACCGCGTCGGCACCCAGCATCGCGATGTGAAACCCGGCAACATCCTGCTGACCGATTACGGCGAACCTCAGCTGACCGATTTCGGCATCGCCCGGATTGCCGGCGGCTTCCAGACCTCCACGGGAGCTGTCGCCGGCTCGCCAGCCTTCACGGCCCCGGAGGTGCTCCGGGGTGAGCCACCCACCTCGAGTGCGGACATCTACGGCCTCGGCGCGACGCTCTTCTGCGCTGTCACCGGCCACGCTGCTTTCGAACGCCGCAAGGGGGAGCAAGTAGTCGCCCAATTCCTTCGTATCACCACGCAGCCCATTCCTGATCTGCGCGGGGAGGGCTTTCCCGACGACGTGTGCGCGGCCATCGAACGGGCCATGGCTGGCAAGGCAACTGACCGTCCTGTCACCGCAGCCGAGTTTGGGGACGAGCTTCGCGAGATTCAGCGTCGACATGGCTGCAGTGTGGATGAGCTTGCGCTGGCCGCTGATCCCGGCACCGAGCAGCAAGTCGGCGAAGGTATCGTCGAAGGCTCGACCGGACCTGAGTCGGCCAGTCCTCGTCCACTCACGATGGACGCCCGAAAGCAACCTGCACCGGTCCACGCGCCGCCCTCTCCGGCGACCAAGTTTCGACCACCGACTCCCACCCGGTCGTTGGTTGTGCGGGATCGACTGATCGAGACCCTGCGCGCCGGACAGGATCGGCGGCTGATGGTAATTCACGCGCCAGCCGGGTTCGGCAAGAGCACACTCGCTGCTCAGTGGCGTGATGTTCTGACCGAGTCGGGAATGGCGGTTGCGTGGCTGAGCGTAGATGATGACGACAATAACGTCGTCTGGTTTCTGACGCACCTGATCGAGGCGATTCGACGCGTACGGCCTGCGGTTGCGGATGAGCTAGGTCAGGCTCTAGAGGAACATGGTGACGAGGCTGAGCGCTACATTCTGACCTCATTGATCGACGAGATCCATGACAGGGGTGAATGCATGGCTGCTGTCATCGACGATTGGCACCGGGTAACGAATGATGCGACTCGTGGAGCGCTGGATTTTCTCCTCCAGAATGGTTGTCACCACCTCCAAGTCATTGTCACGAGCAGAACGCAGGCCGGGCTCCCTTTGAGTAGGATGCGGGTTCGCGATGAACTGGTCGAGATCGATTCCACAGCATTGCGGTTCAACGAATCGGAGTCACGCTCCTTTCTTGTCGATCTGGCGGGGCTGGAACTCGAGAATGACGACGTGTTCCGCCTGCGGGAATCGACCGACGGGTGGGTAGCCGCTCTCCAGTTGGCCTCCCTGTCGTTGCGGGGGTGCGAGGACCCCGCCGAGTTGATCGGGCACATGTCGGGACGACATCATGCCATCGGCGAATACTTAGCCGAGAACGTGCTCGATACCCTGGAACCGAAGACTCTCGAGTTCCTGCTGGCGACCTCAGTCACCGAACGGATCAGTGGCGATCTCGCGTCAGCGCTGGCCGGGGTGACTCGAGGGCAGGCGATGCTCGAGGAAGCCGAGGATCGGGACCTCTTCCTGCGCAGGATGGATGAGGACGGGGAGTGGTTCCGTTATCACCATCTCTTCGCGCAGTTTCTGCGGCGCCGGCTCGGCCGGGATCGCCCTGATCGGGTCATCGAGCTTCATCGGACGGCATCGCGGTGGTTTGCCGATCATGAATTCCTCAGCGAGGCCGTCGATCATGCATTGGCCGCGGGAGATCAGCAGCGGGCTGTCGAGCTGGTTGAACTGGATGGGACGCGTCTGCTCGAGCACTCTCAGATGTCTACCCTGCTCGCTCTTATCGCGAAACTCCCACCACAACTTGCGGTATCGAGCCCACGGCTACAGATCGCGGTGGCGTGGGCGAGCGAGCTGCAGCGCATTACGTCCGCACCGGCGGCACTCGACCGCGTCTACGCCCTGCTCGATGACAGTCACTTACCAGCGTCTGAAGTTGCGGATCTACGGGTGGAGGCCGATATCGTCAAAGGAGCTATTGAGATCTCCGCGGACCGGATCGACGGCGTGGATGAGTTGGTGTCGGAATGCCTCGCCCGACCGGATACTCTGCGCCCGTGGGTCGTTTCGGCGGCAGTGGATGTCGCTACCTTCGTCGAGATCTATCGGTTCGACTTCGCCGCGGCGAGGCGATGGCAGAACTGGGGAGTCCCCTACCATCTGCGGACGAGCGGTCCGTTCAGCGTGATGTACGGATACTGTTTTGCCGGAATCGCAGCAAGAGAACAACTCGACGTGGTGGGGGCCGAGGAAAACTTTCAGAAGGCAATGCTCCTCGCCAGGGAATATGGGGGCGCCCATTCGTACTCGGTGCGGTTGGCTGGTGCACTCCTCGGTGAGTTGCTGTACGAGCGAAACGACGTTACCGCCGCCGAGCGGCTTCTGGATGAAAGCGTCCAACTCGGACCCGAGGGCGGCGTAGTCGATTTCATGCTCGCCACGTATGCGATCGGGGCGCGAATCAAGGCGCTACGGGGCGATCTTGAATCCGCGCACCAACGGTTGCACGACGGAGCAAGGACGGCTGAAGTTCTCGCGCTCCCGCGGTTGGCCGCCAGAGTCAGGAACGAGGAAATCAGGTGGGGACTGTCCGCAACATCCGAAACCGCTACGAACCCTCGAAGCTCACAGGATGCGTCTGGTGGTGATGCTGAACTGCTCCGACAACGAGACGGCATTGTGGCGGTAACCGCCGAACTCCGCGAAGACTCGGCGATAAGGATACTTGCGGCGACAGGGGAGCCCAACCGAATTGATCAGGCATGCACACGAGCAGCGGCGCTGGTGAACGACCTCAAGGTCCAGGGCCGGCCGCGGGCGTTAATGCAGGCGAATCTTCTGCTTACAGAATGTCTTGCGGCGGCGAAGAGGATCGATCAAGCCAAGAGAACGTTGGCCCCAGTCGCGGCCCAGTGCGCCGATCTCGGCCTCGTCCGTCTCCTGTGCGACGAAGGTCCGCACGTACTCTCCATCATCACAGCCCTCCGCGACGATCAACGCAGCGGTAACTGGCCATCAGAGTGGTTACGAATTCCAGTGTCGTTTCTGACCGAGGTTCTGACCGCCGAGCACGGATTCTGAAACGACTTTTCTAGAAGCGCATCCCGTCGTGGACATGGATATGCAGCAGGTGCCGATAGGAGCGTCCAGCAGCGCAACCGCGACAGCGAGTGACGATTGCACAGACAGTGTGTCCGGCATCGTCAACGCCCCCATGATTTGGTGCGCCGAGCACACGACCCGCCCTGCTCGTTGACCGCATCATGAAGGTCACCACGGTGAGAATTGAGACGATCAAGGTTATCGATGCCCCTCCGAACGCAGGAGCGAGTCACGTGGTGAATTTGCAATGTCAGCGTGGGGTGTCATTTACCTCGGCCGGAACCTGGTGCCCGTCATCCGTGTTTCACCGGCAGGAGCACCGATTGTTGGGGACAGCGTTCCAGGAGTTCACCACCTGTCGAGGGACCGCCCGGGCCGCTCCACCATCTCGCCATACCTGTCGATAAGATGCGGACGCTGAGGCTGATGCGCATGGTCGAATAGCTAGATGCCGGTGGTGTAGCGGAATCGCGAACGAAGATTGATCCTGATTCATCACGAACTTCTCGAACCGAGGGTCCTCAACGATCCAGGTTCGCGGGACGAGAGCGCCGCGGGCGATACCTCCCCGCACGTGGCACAGAGTGACTGTGAGCGTGGATTGCTTACGGCGTCTCCGAGCAGTCAGCACTGTCCTGAGAACGACCGCCGAAACTCCATGGCACTGCTACGGCTGGCTGTCGTGCGTCTGCTCGACGACCCATGCCGCGATTTGCGAGCGGGAGGTGAACCCGAGTTTCGTCAGCACGTGCGCGACGTGGCCTTGAGCGGTGCGCTGTGAAATCACCAGCTTCCCGGCGATCGCCCTATTAGTAAGTCCCTGAGCTACCAAATCGGCGACCTGCCGTTCACGGTGGGTCAAGCCGCTTGCGGCACCTACGCGCGACGAGACTGCGGGGCGCGGCTCATCAAGGGCGTATGCGACAGCATCTCCGGCACTCAGACCACTGCCACGCGTGAACGCGGCATCGAACGCTCTTTCGCCGAGAGCCGACCGGGTGTTGCGTTCACATTCGGCTTGATGAACGGAAAGATCGGAGAAGGCGACTTTCGGACTACCGACAGACCGCCGCAACGACTCGGCAGCACCCAACAACGTGGCTGCTCGCTGCGCTCGGTGTTCTTGCGCGGCCATCCATGCGAACGTCTGCAAACACCAGGCACAGCCGAGCGGATCATCCGCTGAACGTGTCAGCCGCAAGCCTTGCTCGATCAGCTCGGATGCCCGCGCCCGATCGTTCTGCTGCCACAACGCCGACCCGAGGGCCCAGAGAGACCACCCCCGGTACACCGATTCGCCGACGGACTCGGTCAGAGCGAGAACCTCCTCGTGGCATCTGATCGCCCGAGCCGTATCCCCCAGCAGTCCACACGCCAATCCCAAACCTAACATGGACCAAATACGTTGCAATGTAAAAGTTTTAATGGGGAGCTGCTCCAGGGCGGTGTCGAAACAAGTGACCGCTCGGGCAAGGTCGCCGCTGCGGAGCGCGAGCCGCCCTGTCGCAGCTGTGGCGAGCGCATTCATCTCGGTGTCTCCCGACTGGTCGGCCAGCGCTTGCCCTTCTTGGGCCCGTGCCGCCGCGGCGCTGATGTCCCCCTGCACCGCCGCAAGCCCGCTCGCGGCACACAGCGCTTTCACATGCGCCACCGTCGGCTGACCAGCCTGCAGATCGAGTACACGCTCAAGCCAACGCCGACCTTCACTGAAACGGCCACAGGCCCGCCAGAACGGATAGAGGGCGGTTACGAGAGGTAGTCCCACCTCTTCCCCCTCTGGTTCGGCGATGCAGAACTCCATTGCGTCGCGGAGATTCGTTTGCTCTCGTTCGATCCTGGCGATCCACTGCAGCTGCTGTGGCCCGATCCACTCATCCTCGGCGCGTAGAGCCAGTTGCTCATACCAGTCCCGGTGTCGCCGCCGCAGGATCTCGTATTCGCCACTCTCCTTGCATCGTTCCGCACCATATTCGCGGAGCGTCTCGAGTAGCCGATATCTCACGACGTCGCCGGGCTCCTCTCGAATCAGGATCGACTTGTCGACTAGTGAGGCCACCAGATCTAGCAACTCCTCCGGGGGAAAGTCGCCCGCGCAGATGCCCTCGGCCGCATCCAACTCGAACCCACCTGCGAACACCGCCAACCGGCTCCACAACGCACGCTCCCGCACAGTGCATAGTTCATGACTCCAGTCGACACACAGGCGCAATGTCTGTTGCCGTGTCGGCGCGCCGCGAGTGCCCACCGTCAGCAGTTGGAACCGGCCAGTCAGTCTGTGCAGGATCTGTTCGGTGGACATCGCCCGCAATCGAGCTGCTGCCAACTCAATCGGGAGTGGGAGACCGTCGAGGCGGGCGCAGATCCCGGCCACCGCGCCGGAGTTATCGTCTGTGAGATCGAACCCCGACACCGCTGCCGCGGCCCGTTCAGTGAATAGATTGACCGCATCGAAGCTCGAGAGCCCCTGCAGGGAGGTGATCACCCGCCCCGGATCCGGGGCAGACAATGGCGGTACGCGCAGAGCCGCCTCGCCGTCGATTCCGAGAGGCTCACGGCTCGTCGCCAGAATTCGCAGGTCAGCGGACGCCTTCAATAGCGTCTCCGCTAGCGCAGCGGCTGCATTGACCAGATGCTCACAATTGTCCAGCACGAGCAACAACCGTCGCTTTGCGAGGTATTCCGTCAGTAGGGTCAACGGAGGGCGGGCGGGCTGCTCGCACAGTCTCAGCGTGGAAATGACAGTGTCCGGCACTAACTCCGAGTCCTGCAGCTCGGCCAGTTCCACGAGCCAAACTCCGTCAACGAAGGCTCGCGCCACGTCTGCAGCCACCCTAAGTGCGAGGCGAGTCTTGCCGACACCACCGATACCCGTCAACGTCACCAGCCGCGTTGCGGACAGCAGCCGTTTCGCCTCGGTCACCTCGCGCCGACGGCCGACGAAGCTGCTCAACTCGAAGGGAAGATTCCCAACCCTTCCTTGTACTGCGGGCGGCATCAAACTGTAATTCTCGCTAACTCCTCGCCGCTCACGTTACTCCAGGAGCCCAGCGCTCTCCGCGTCCTCTAGTCCGACCAAGTACCGACCTAGGTAGGGCCCGGCGTGACCGTACGTCGCCAAGCGCCGAGATCCGCTCTCGATACTCGGCGATCCTGCATTCATAGCTAGTCAGAGGTCCCAGAGTCGGAGCAGTGCGTTCCGGAGGCTGGGGACGATTCTGTGGTCGGTGCGCAGTCGTGGGTGGGGTTGTCCGAGGGTGACGAGGGCCTTCCCGGCAACCGGGCACCCGGGATGGGGTTGAGATCGAGTCGGGTGTGCGGGGGTAGGCGACCGCACGGCATCCCGACGTACCGCCACAGTACGGCGCCCTGGGTGTGGGGGCGAAGGTGTCGGAGTCCACGGCAGCCGGCGGTCGATCCATTCGTTGTCGTCGGTGACGAGGGCGTTGTCGTCGGTGGCGAGGGCTAGGACGGCGCCGCGTTTGAGACGGCCGGACTCGCCGACCGGAGCCACCCGACTCGGTACTTCGCCAGCCAGATCGAACAGTTGGCGGAGGCCCACACGACCGATCAGATCATGATCAACCTGAATAAGGTCAAACTCTTTGGCGACCAGCTCAACCTCTGACTAGTGGCCCAGTGCCGTTGGCCCCGTCTGGCCTTGCGCGCGGTCCTTCGACCTTGATAAAACGTGCCGACAGTCAGCGAAAATCAGAACCGACTAACGTACGGTTGTTCACGAGACCGCTCACCGGCCCCTTCGGGGCCGTCTAATCGACTTCGGAGGGGCACAGTGACTCGAGCAACTCGGGTGACACGCGGTGGCGCGCGCACCAATGCCGCTATTCGCGAGGCCGCGGCCAGGCTCTTCTACGAGCACGGCTACGAGGCCACATCGCTGCGCACCGTCGCGAGTGAGGTCGGCATCCAGGTCGGGAGCCTCTACAACCACATCAGCGGAAAAGAAGAACTCCTGACCGACATCATGGTGTCGGTCATAGACGAACTCCTCGAAGCCATGAACAAGGCCCTCGCCGGGGTCGACGGGAGGGCCGTCGACCGATTCAAGGCCGCGGTCGACTGCCACATCCGCTACCACGCGGAGCATGCGCGGGAAACGTTCATCGGAAACACCGAACTCCGGTCCCTCAGCGACGGCGACCTGGACTTGGTTCTTGCCAAACGCGCCGAGTACGAGCGCCTGCTGCAGAAACTAGTCATGGACGTGGCCAAGGAGACCGACGCCGACATCCTCGATGCCAAACTGCAGACGTACTCGATTCTGGCGCAGGGTGCGCACGTGTCGTCCTGGTACAAGCCCGGGGGACCCAAGTCGCTCGACAAGGTCGTCAACACCTACATCAGGATGACGCTGCGGCAGCTCGGCTTCGAGAGCTGACCTGACCGTTTCACCGTTCGCCCGCACCTATGAGGCACACCCGGGGTGCGTGCTGACAACTCTGGCGACGTACTCGGCGCCGACGTGTCTCGCCCGTTCCGAGGTGTCCGACCGCAAACGCAGGGAGCTGCCGTTCTCGGATTCGATTCGCCAGCCGCCGAGTTCACGCCAGCGCAAGGTGCGCTCGGCCAAAATGCACAAGGCGCAGTCGGCGTTGCCGTAGGTCGGCTACACCACAGTGCCGACCCTGGCCAGAGACCGGACCAATGGACTGGACTGCCATGTTGCGTCTTTGGGATCTCGGAACGGCCATTCGGTGACCGGTCATCGATCCCTCGCGGATGCAGAAGGCCGGCGGATCGAACAGCATCGGGAAGAGGTAGATCGCCGAGATACCATACTTCGTCACTTCGTCCTGCGGGTCCACGTCGCGGGTAGCAATCGCTCACCTGCACCAACCACGCCAACAACGACAATGACCACCGCAACGTCCAAGATCCAAGACTAAGTGCCCAGAGTGCATATCAGGGCGATGGAGATTCCGGCAAGAGTGAGAGCGGCGTTATCGACGGCCGCCGTAGTCACCCAGGCCATTCCGGCACCCGCGGCGACCAGCGGTACGCTCGCCTGGCCGTTGACACTGGCGATGCGCAACGGCTGTCCGACACGGCCGGGACGCTCATCAAGGGGAGGTTGCTCGTCGAAATCGCCCGCGTCTACCCGTGGTTGGCCGATGAAGCCCGCCGCCAGTACCGAGAACCCGACCAACCGAGTCGGCACTAACTGGGAGCGCGGCACTAGTTTGAATCGGGCGATGGACAGGGCCGACCGTGCCAGCCGGGTGATCGCGGCACCACCGGCGACTGTCTACGGCGGCTTCCTCGACCGGGAGTCCGTCGAAGCCTGGTTGCCGGCGGAGGGCATGCGCGGGCGGGTCGAGCGGTGGGATCCCCGGCCTGGTGGCGGGTTCTGGATGGTCCTCACGTACCTCGACCCTGTCGACAGTCCCGGCAAGACTTCGGATGCGACGGATGTCGTCGATGTCGGATTCGCCGACCTGGTGCCATCGGAGCGCGTGGTGCAGCGGGCGGTGTTCGAGGCCGACGACCCGTCGTACGCGGGCACGATGACGATGACGTGGCAGCTCGCTGCCGCCGGTGACGGGACCGAGGTGACCGTCACCGCCACGGACGTGCCACCCGGCATCGACCAAGCGGTTCACGAGGCTGGGATCGCCTCCTCGCTGGCCAACCTGGCGTCGTACGTCGAAGGGGCCGGCTGACTCAGGTCGGCTGCGACCTGGTTGCCGCCGATGCGGCGCCGCACCCTTTGCTGCCGGTGCCGGTGCCAGTCCAGAGTATGCACACGACTCGGGGTGCACGTGATGCACGGTGCATCACGCTCGGCTTGTTGCAGACGATCGTTGTGAGGGCCCGGGCACCGGCGTGGTGGACTCCCGCCTGTGGGTGCAGGTCCTGTTGCGATCAATCGAAGATCGTGTCGCTGTTGCCGGGCGTGGCGCAGGCCTGGCGGATCTGTGAGAGTGCGGATTCCCGCTGTTCGTGGACGGCGTGCCGGGAGCGGGGCGCCTTCGATGGGATCGACGATGTGTGAGGAGCTTGCCGCTACTGCCGTGGACGTCTGACTCGGTTCGGGTGGCATCGCGTCATCGCGCCTCGGCCTCGCAGTTCCACTAGGGGTGAGGTGCGGTCAGGGTTGACTTGCGGTCAGGATGTGGTACTTGATTTCGGGGGTGGTGGTGCAGACGACGCTGAAGGCGGCTTCCCGGACCATTCTCTCGGTGGGCTCACCGCATTGGACTGATCGGCGTCCTGCGGCGGTGGCGACGTACGTGGCGGCGGTGACGGCGAAGTGGCTGGCTTGGGCGCGGGCGTCGTAGATGTCACCGTCGCCGGTGGCCGCGTTGTTGAGGGCGTCGCGGATCGTGGTGTGTGTTTCCCACAGCTGTGCGGTCGGGTGTCCGATGCGGTCGGCTTCGGTCAGGCATGATCGTGCCACGCCGAGGGCGAGGGAGCCGTTGATCCGGAGAACCAGCCGGTCCGCCAGGCTGAGTCCGCCGCGACGGGCCTGTCGGACTTGGATGACTGAGGTGTGGGGGATGTGGTGTTCGTCGAAGGTCAGTTCGACGGTGTTGGAGGCGTCGGCCGCGGACAGGGAGATTCGGTTCGCGTGGACGTTCGGGCCGTCAGCGGCGTCCATGAGGAAGGTGACGGTTTTCTGTGCTCGGGTGTCGTATGCGGTGACACCGAGGACGTCGACGAGGCCCCAGCCGGTCACGAATGGTGCCTGCCCACTAATGGTGTATCCATCGTCTGTTTCGGTCGCGACGATAAGGGGGTTCTCCGGGGTTGCGTAGCCGCTGCCGGATACCCCGGCGGTGACGGCGCCACTTCGCAGGTCGGCGAGATAGCGGGCTTTGAGGGTGTCGTTCCTCGACATCACCATTCGGAGGAGGGTGCCGTGGTGCTGTGCCCAGACGAAGGCGGTCGCCAGGCATCCGCTGACGAGGATTTCGCCGACGTCGGCGAGGGTGTTGACGGGATCTTTGGTGGCGAAGGCGAGGCCGTAGAAGCCCCGGTCGCGTAGTGCGTCGAAGTGCGAGCGTGGGATCTTCCCTGACCTGTCGACCTCGGACGCGGCGGGGCGCAGCACCTCGTCGCTGAGGTCCTGCGCTTGCTGTACCCAGTCGGTCATGGCTGACACCGTATCCACACTGAGCCGCACCCCGCCGACGCACTCCAACGGTGGGCGGACGCCGTGAGACTCGCCCGGCTTCCGGGAACTCGCACCACTGAGGCAGCGGTCCACTGCCGCCACTGCGATCGAGATGTTCCTCACGTCGCCTCCGATGTAGTCCCACAGCAGTAACAGTCGGTCGGTCATCCGAGGTGCGGCGGCTCGATGATGGTGGAGGACTACCGGGAGTCTGGCGAGTGTCCCTCTGGATGGCTCATCGGAGATCACCTCGGCGATGTGCGGTGTGACGCAGGGCGCGGCGGATCTGTGCGAGGGCGGTTTCCCGCTGCTCCGGGGTTGCTTGCATGGCGTTGCGATGGTGGATGGCGGTGCGGCGGGCGTGTTGTTCGCGGCGGCACCGGGCGTCGGCTGCGGTGCGGTGCTGGCTGGGGGAGGGGCCGGTCCAGTCGATGTGGGTCAGTCGCCAGCGGAGAAGGGCGACCGGTGAGCTGATCCGGTCTGCGGTGGGCCAGGTCCAGCCGCGTTGGGTGGTGTCGCGGTCGAGGGTCTGTGCGATGCCATGGCCGGTCCAGCGGGTGGTGTCGATGCCGGCGGCCGTGATGGTGTCGCAGAGGTGGCCGATATGTTCGCGGGCGAGAACGGGGGAGCGGGAGGCGAGGGTGGCGGCGGCTCGTTGGAGGTGGAGTGGTCGGGGTTGTGGGATGGATGTGGTGGGCCGCGCGTGTGCGCGTTGGTGAGTACTTCGTAACGAAAGATTATGTGAAGGAACGTAAGTACCGGGGGATAGGGTGTCAGCGCCGGTGGCCTGGGGATGGGGTGTGCTGGCCGCGGTGGTGGGTTGTTGGGGCCGGGGGCGGTGGCGTGCGAGACGTCGGGCGGCGCGGGTCCGGCGCGGACGCGGTGGTCGTTGTGGGGGTGGGGGAGTGGCGTCGACGATGTGTTTCGGGGAGCTGAGTGCCCACACGGATGCGGCTTGGTGTTGTTGGCCGCCGTGGTGGAGTTCGGCGGCCATGTATTCACGGGTGCGCAGGGTGCGACCGCGTTCGACTTCGACACCCATCGCAAGGGTTTTGAGGACGCGGCGGGCGCGGTTGACGACGGAGAGCGAGACACCGGCGTGGTGTGCGATGAGTTGCCGGGACGCGGTGACACCGCGGCCGGTGGTGGAATCCGCGAATCGGGCGTGGGCGGTGGCGACGGCCATCAGGCGTTCGATGCCGATGCTCTGTGTGGTGAGCGCGGCTCGGCCGGTGGTGGTGTGGGTGATGTGGTGGCGGAGTTGGCGTAGCCATTCGGTGCGGCCGGACCATACGGGGATGGTGGCTTCGCGTCCTGGTGTGGTGGGGAGGGTGAAGGAGTGGCCGCGTTGCCCGGTGTCGCGGTTGTACTCGTGGAGTTTGTTGATGGCTTGGGTGGCGGCGTGGACGGAGGCTTCCCAGGTGTCGACTTCTGCCGACTTCGGAATGTGCATACCGGCGTGGACGGATGACCGGATGTTGGTGGGCGAAACGGGTTGTGTAGGGGCTGATTCAGCGCATGCGTTAGTATCAGACGTACCTGTCACAGGTAAGTCCCTTCGGGGAATGCAGTACGGGTGTCGGAAGCGGGTAACTTCCGGCACTCACCCTCAGAGGATGTGACGGCTCGGCAAGGCCTTCACCCTCTTGGTTGAGGAGGACCGGCAAGTCCTCCTTAACGAATGCCGCGGAGCGGTTCGTGAATCTGAAACCACCCCCACCAAGGGGGTTTTCGCGTTTCTGAGGTCTGCGCTTCGAAATTTGGGTTATCGGGGTAGCGCGATGGTTACGGGTCAGGGGCATCGCCTCGCTTTGGGCGTGGGTGGGTGCCGATCCACTAGCGCGGTCACCGCGAACTGTGGAGGTTCGCGCGTGTCCGCTGAAGGGGACCGAGAAGGGTGGTTTGCGGCCGCAGCCGTGCCAGTTACGCCGACCGGGGTGCCGGCTTCACGCCGAGCAACAGGTGGGCCGCGGCGGCGACCTCACGGATCTGCTCAATCGTGGCTGTTTCGGGCTCCGATGCGACGAGGTCGACGACATCTACGAGCGCGTCGCGTGTTCCTGGGCTGAGACGACACCTGTCCGGTGAGAGCCGGATTGGGCCGTGCGTGTCGATGAGATCCGGAGCGGACATCACGGTCGGCGTCCTTGTGTCGGTGACGAGGAGTGCGCAGATGACGCTCTCTATCGCGATGAGGTCCCACGTTTGCCCGTGACGGTCGGTGGCGGTAAGACCCCTCATGCGACTGCCCCTCTCGTCGAGGGACGGTGCAGACGTGAATCCCATGCCTCGATGGCCGCGGCGACGCACGCCTCGGCGACAGAGCCCGGTTTGGCGGCGAGGTGCGCCCAGAACGCGGCGGCGACAGCTTCCGCACCACTGAACTGATGGCCACCCAGGTAGTCATGAGCATCGACGGTGGTATCGGCGACCGCGGACCAGGCGTAGAGCGCCGCCGACTGAGCGCGGCTGGCGCCGATCGCCCCGAGCCGGTCCACCGCATCCCAACGGGCAGCAAGGGAGTTGACCGTGCCGGTCGGCATATCGCGGCACAACATAGCGATCTCGCATCCCGCGGACACGGAGAATCCGGGAATAGTGACCAGACCCCACACCGGGTGGGAGTACAGGTCAGCGAGCCAGTTCCACCGCAGGGAAGGAAGCCCCTCGGTTCCGGGGCACTCGATCTCGCCAGTCGCCATGAGCAGGACGCGGTCCGAAAGACTGATCACGCCGCCGCCCCCCGGTCGACTGCTCGTTGCCCTTCGCCCCGGTTGTAGTACACCCGGAGCTCACGATCGGTCGCGATCACCGTTCCGTCGTGCCGGCACATGGCACCCGCCCAGATCATGGAACGCGGCGTGTCCCTAGCGGACGCCACCGTCGCGACATCCGCGCGACAGGCCTCCAACCGCAGGCAGTGCAAGCTGTCAAGCTTCGCATCGAAGGTGACCCGATTGGGACCCTCAACCACATTCGACGCCAAGAGTTCCACATTTGTGGCCTCGCGGAGGCGGACGGGGTAGATCTGCGGCGCCGTCAAGATGCCCACCCCCCTGGCACTGACATCGTTTGCGGTACAGGTAGTGCGGTGACCGGCAAGGTCTGCTTCTGGTCGCGCAGCCGGATGCCGTCCCGCGTTCGCACCCACGCGGACAGCCCAGAGATTCCGATCGGCTCGCCGTCGCGGTCGTAAGCCACCGCGGCCCACACCATCGATCGTGCCGGGCCTTCCTGCGCCTGTTCCTCGCAGGTCGCTAAGAACGGGCAACTCTTGCACGCGTCAATGGCGGCGAGGAGTTGACCTGTGCTGGCGACGTCAGTGTCCCATCCACGGGGATTGGGGGTGCAGGGGAGTCGGTCATCGGTGGCCTTTTGCGCGTCCACGCAATCGGGAAAGTTCGAGCTTATCCGGCGAAAGAATGCTTCTTCATAAGCTGCTCGGTACATCGCGCATCGCTCTGGCCTGGCTGAGCATGCGCATACCGAGTCGTGAGCTTGGATGAACCGTCGGATTTGATGGATTGGCCAAGTCAACACATCTGTTTCGTCGACACCTGCGTCGACGACCCCTATCGTTTCCATTGGCAGACTCCCGTTCTGCTAGCTGAAGAATCACGCTGATCAGGGCTGCAACCCTGTTCGGTTCGGCCCCCGTCCGGCTGCAACCGGCGGGGGCTTTCTTCTGTTTAGGTCATGGCGTCCGTTCTGAGTCGGTGCTGGATCGTGGGAAGATGTCTTGCACTACCTTATCTATATCCGCCATTTAAATCCGCCGTATGTGCGGATGTCAACAGAAGCGAGGCATCGTGACCGCTTATGAGAGGGAAGATCGTCGGCGGTCGAAGTTGACTCGGCGTGTGACGCGCGGCTTTATGCCATCTGCTTTGACTGCTGCGCGTGAGGCTGCTGGTATGTCCATTCCCGACCTCGCCCGCAAGTCGGACGTGGGAGAGTCGACGCTCCGGCGATGGGAAAACGGTGGTGGAACCCCCCAAATCGACTCGCTGCGCACCGTGCTCCGAGTGCTCGAGGTCGAAGATTTGGAGACCGTGGTGTCGGTGCCACGTGACGATCGATTTCCAGGTGACTGGCGGACGTTGGCCAGGTTGACGCAATTCGAGCTCGCTGATGCCGCAGGAATCAATGTCGCGAAGCTCGGACGACTTGAACGTGGTGAGACTTGGCCGGAGGACCCCGGCGTGGCTGGACGAATCGCTGCGGCGCTGAACATTGCGGTCGATGAGCTGCGAGCAGCCTATGTTCGTGCTCGAAACCGTCCTCCGCAGACGCCCGCGTAGGACGGCGTAGGTCGGTTCAGGTGTGAACTTCCGTGTGCTTGCGTGGGAAGAGGTTCGCCGAGAGGCGGCCGGGGGCCACCAGCCACCTCTCGGCGAGGTCGAGTTGAGCGTCAAGAATGAAGTCGCGCGACGCACCGCGATATCCTGCAGCGTGATCAGTTGATCGGTCGGCGAAATCATCGGCAACTCGCTTCTCAAAACGGCATGGACAAGGGAACGTCACGAGTGACGCTCAACTCTCGTCCGGTACCGTCAGCGACCTGTGCCGGGATAACGCATCGAGGATGCGTGAGTTACACGGATGCTATAAGGATCGTGTGGTGGCCCGCAACACGAACGGTGGCCTCATTCGAGACCCGGGTGTCCATCGTCGGTCGGTGGAACCGGGTCCGCTTCAGTGGACGTGCCGGTGACATCGAACTGAACCAACGCCAGCAACGGATCCTCTCCTGCCGTGGGCAACACTCCTCCTGAAGCGTCGACAACCGTCCAGCCACCACCGAACCGGCGTAGCCGGATACCTTTCACTTCACCGCGCGGAGTGTGGCCGCCAAAGACTTGCCCTGCTGTGTCGAAGATGCGTTGGACGTCGTCTGGATGCGGCGTGTCCCTGTTGTCGACCATGCCCTTCCACTGTATCTGCGGGATCGGGTCGGTAATCCAGTCGATCAGTCGCATCTTGCCAATGTCCAAGAGAACGATGTGACTCTGCGATACGTGCCGCAGGGCGGCCAACGCACTTGACTCGAGACTCTGGGCCGGAGTGGTGGTGGTGGCGGAGACATCGTGCAATACACCGCGCCACACCGCGTGGCCATCGGTGGAGTCGTCCGACGCTACAACCAGCTGGGCGGCACTCTGGCCCGATGGCGTGAATACGGTCGCCAGCCCCTCCCACGATTTGCCTGGCTCACGAGTGAGGATCGTGCGTATGAGAGATAGGCCGTCCGCAACCCTGACAAATCTCAGGGCTTCAGGGGCGGTCAGGCCGCGGCCCGCAGTGGCCCACTCGGGTCGTCCAAACGCGCCAGCAGCCGTCTCTGTCAGATCGACTAGGCGTCGGTCAGAATTCCAGGTGAATCCGATGGCGTCCGACGGCTTGTCCGTCGGTGCTGCATCCGCTCCGACCCCCACCCACAGATGGACGGCGTGGAGTGCCCCGCCGGGACCGACGACCGGCCTCCCAATCACCCGAACGACACGGCCATTGTCCAGCGTGGTGGGCTTATCGAGTGGAACCAAATCATGCCGCATCTCCGTGATGCGCTCTTCGATCCACGCCGCAGCTTGCCTCGAAGGCAGCTTCCCCCCGATGGCTCCCACCTCTCGGAGAATCCCCGCGAATGAGGTTCGGCCGCTGGGCTTTCGACCCTTCTCGATGACGGTCAAACGTTCCTTTTGCAGGGTCTCGACAAGCACCCATCCCGACGTAGACAACAGGTGGCCCCCTGCATGCGATTGATTCCAATGTCATTCGAGGAGACTACACAGAACTGTTGTTCGAGCGTGTAATGGCAAGTGGTCAACCGGCGTACACGCTAAGTTCAGCCAGCGAATAGGTGAGCCACGAACGCCGGAGAGCGAGCGCTGATCGCTCCTTCATGGGACGCAGTCGCGGCCACCGCAGGAAAGCGTAGCGCAGCGCTTCCACTGCCTCGGTTTCGGCGAGCGAGGCGCCGATGCAATAATGTCGGCCACGGCCGAAAGCAAGGTCGGGCCGTGCACCTCGAGATGGGTCGGTGTTCGCCGAACGCAGAGAAAGAATCACGGTCTCACCTCGGGGGATAGTGATCCCGTTGACCTCGATGTCTTCGAGAGGAAAGCGGCGCAGAGCGTAATTCACGGGGGCGACGTCACCGATGATCTCGCGCACAAGCTTTGGTAGCGATCCGGAGTCAGCGGCATCTACCGCCACCGGTGTCTCAGCGCTGCGAAATCGTACGGCCTCGTCGATGACGAGCGCGGTCAGAGCGGTGACGTTCTCGAATCCTCCGATGATCGTCGCAAAGGCGAGGGAAATTAGTTCCTCCTCACTCAATCGGTCCTCACCGTCACGGGCAGCGATCCATCCCGAGAGCATGTCACCTCCCGGATGCTGCCGCTTGTCGCCGATGGCGTCGGCGACCAGCATCAACATGCTCCCGAGCGCCCCCTGTATCGCGTCCCCCTCCTTAGAGGTATCGACCGCAAACATGGGGCGGGCCGCGGTTTGGAACTGGCCCAGCTTGTCCTTTGGAATCCCGAGCAGAGTGCCGATCACACGCGGCGGCAAGGGCTCACACAACCCGCTCATCAAATCAAGCTCGCCGGTCGCGGGCAGATCGGCAACGAGCCTCTTCGCTGCATCGGCCACGACACGCTTGTGCGCAGTGTGATGCTCGGGAGCGAAGGCCGCTGTCGCGAGTTGCCGCACTCGCCGATGCTGTTCTCCGTCGATGTTGAGCAGGTTCATATCCAGGGCTCTGGGTAGGTTCTGTCCGCGAAATTTGGTAGTGGAGTCGGATTTCGCGGCCGACATGCGATGATCAGCTAGGAGATTCGCGACGGCCTCATAGCCGCCGACAACCCACACGGGCGAGCCGTCGGGAAGCTGGTCGCGGTGGACACCAGTATCTTGACGAAGATGGTTATGAATGAGGTCGACGGCATGGGTGGCGGCGGCGAACGGGCACAGGCTCGAAGTCATAACGACAGTGTGCCCACACGAGTGAGGAATTGATGGAGCGAAAGATCCTGAGTGCGGCAATGAACGATGCAGACCGATGCGCTGAACTTCTTGCAGCCGCCTTTGCAGACGATCCGTTGATGACGCAGATCTGGCCCGAGTCGGCGGAGCGGAAACGCTCGCTACCGCTCTACTTCCGTACATCCCTGCGGTCCCATCACCTTGCAGGAGGGGGAGTCGAAATCGCTGTAGGCCAGGACGGCGAGGCCACCTCCGTTGCGGTGTGGGACCCACCGAACCACTGGCAGCAGCGCATCACCAGCACCGTCCGGGCCGCACCCCATCTCCTAAAGGCGCTCGGAACGCGCGCGCTCGCCGCGCTGCGAATTCGCCACACACTCGACCACCACCACCCTGAGACTCCGCACTGGTACCTCGTGAACATCGGGACACGACCTGCGCTCAGCGGACAGGGTTTCGCAGGCGCTTTGCTAGACAACCGCCTCGCGCTGTGTGACGAGACGCAGATACCGGCATACCTGGTCTGCACCCGTGAAGAGAACATCCCGCTATATGAGAAGTACGGATTTCGTGTGACAGAGGCGTTCGCTCTGCCCACGTCCGGCCCGATGATGTGGTCGATGTGGCGGGATCCGGCGATACCCCTCGACGATGGGAAGGGCCGCAGGCCGGGCACATCGAGCTAGCTGCGCGGATAGACACACCTTGTTAATGTCCAGCGTTGTACTGTCGGTCAACGAAATCCCCCGCGTACGCATCTAGCTGAACTGGTCGAAAGCTGCACGTGCGTAGGGGAGTGCCTCGGTGTACGTGTTGCGAACAGTGTCCTCGGTTCGGAAATCAGGCAGGTTAGCGTCATAGGCTGTGCGGTCTTCGAAGTACACACGGCCGCCCAAGCGGTCGGACAGTTGGATCGTCACGGCGTAGTCGACAGGATCATCCTTCTTTGCGGCATTCTCCGGACTGTCCGCACCGGCATAGAAGTTCTCGATTGCGTCAGTGACGGCTCCGTCGTCGAGGGCAGGTCGGTTGTCCCATTTCTGGCTCCATCCGAAGAGGTTCCGTCCTCCCGATCCGGAATGGTGAACCCGCCAGGATCCTTCAGCTCGCGAGGCGATAAGAGCCGCGATGATGGTGTTGTCAGGTGCCTTCCGCTGGTTGCCGAGATCGATGATGCGGGTGACGGTTTCTTTCTGCTGTCCGTCGGCGGTGTCGTCGACGAAGGGATCGAGAACCTGGGTAGTGGTGTCAATCGTGGGTGCCGGTTGTGACACGGTGTTGTCGTCGGGGTTGTTGCCGCACCCCGCGATCACCGCGGTGGCGAGTATCAGTGTCGTCAGAGCTGTGGTGACCCGGTAGTTCACGGTTCCCCTCGATTGTTCGGTTGTGTTTAGTAGGTGAGGTTATCGATCAACCACCGGCCGTCTGCTGCGGTGAGGGTGAGCCAGACCGTGGTGTCGGGCTCGACGGGGCGGGTGGTGTTGCCGGTGACCGTGGTTTGGGTGATCGTGGCGACCCGGTGCGCGGTGGTGTCGGTGTCGGGTGGGCAGCCGGAGCAACCGATGGCGACGTCGGCGATGACCCGGGCGTTGTCGTTGATCCATTGCTGCCATTGCAGGCTGGGTCCGCGTTCGTTCCGGACATCGGAGGTCAGGCGTGCAGCCAGGGCGGGTGTGAACCATTGTGTCGCGCGCCGGAATCCGCTGGTGGGGTTCTCGTCGGTGGTGGGGGCCAAGGTGAATGCGACGGTCATGGCCTGGTGGACGACGTCTTCTGGCGATGTTGGTTCCGGTCGCTGAGATGCGCTGGTCCCCGTTTGCGGTGCAGCTGCAGGTGCGGTCGTGGTGCTCTGGGGTGTCGCGGTTCCTGGGGGGTTGCCGTTGTCCTGGCAGGAGTAGAGCAGTGCCGCGGCCGCCGCGATGATCACTGCGAGCACGATTAGGGCCTTT
>NZ_BCWY01000042.1 GCF_001894825.1 Rhodococcus jostii NBRC 16295
TGTTTGACAGCACCTTCGGTCGAAATCAGCCGATCATCACCTAACACCGGTCACACATGCCCACCCTCGATGCGAAAGACTCAGTGGAACAACCCGACATACCAGGTCGGACGATCACCCACGCCCACACCCCACCCGCTGCCACACAACGGAATTCACAGCGACAACATCAACGAATCGGTGCATTCGGGATAAGCCTGGCGGACCCCCAGAGCTTGAGGAAACAACAGGCATGGCCACCTACTACGACGCACCGAGTCACCGACTGCGACGAGACGGACGTGTCCACACCTCGCCGGGCTCCGGAACCGAATCACTGGAAGTACGACGCATAGTCGCTGAAAGGAACCTGGCCGGTGGGGCTCGACCGTACGGCGTCGGCAACCGCCGACGGAATGGGAGCCCAGTAGGCAGGCATCGCAGCCGCCAGGGAAGGCTGCAATATGTAAAGAAGGGCGAAGTTCACTATCCACAGCGGCGGCGCCATCGACATGCCAACCTCCGACCTCACACCCCCCTTGGTGTTGGTCACCAGCTGAGCTGCACCCGAAATCTGTTGCGATGCGAAGCCATAGACCGCTTGCACCGTGTACGCCGACCGGTAGAGCGCTATCAGGGTTCGTGTCGCACCGTTGTTCCTCAACCAGGTGCCCACAAACCCGCCGGGAGCGATCAACGAGTTCACCTGCCTCGTCGGCGCGTCCGCGTTGGCCGGACTCTCCAGCAGTCCGCTGGTGTTCACATAGAGCCCGTAGCTGGCCAGAACCGACGGTGTGGGGTTGCCATCGACGTCGGAATAGAGGGGACGGCCGTTCGTATTGGTCAGGATCCGGGCGCACGCATCGATCACCTCCGCAGCTTCGCCGCTACCGCCGACCCCGCCTCCGGTGATGAGATCGCGATACTGCTGCTCGGATAACGCGTCAGCCCTGTTGAGCCCCACCTGGCCGGCGATCTCGTCCGCCGCTTGCTGACCGAGCGGCTCGTTGAGCTGACCGGGGCTGGTCAACTGCGTCGGTGCCAGGCGCTCGTAGCCCGGCGCCCCGGCGAAGGGGATCGCGAACCCGGTGTCGACGGTGCCTGCCGCTGGTTCGCCGCTGGCTGTCCGGGTAGCTACCAGGGAGAGAAGACACACTCCAACCATTGCCAGCACCGAGACGGTCCTACAGTGGAGGGTTGCTCCACGTCGATGCTCCGGGCCCGCTAACTCTATGCCGCGCATACGTCAACCTCCCAGAACACCATCGGGCGAATCAACACAAGCTTGCGTACCAGCCAATCGCGGTGATAGCACTGTGTCAAGATCCGCGTCGACTCGCGCAAGATGCGCGTGCAATCTTCTTCGTTGCCTCATTCGAGAATGCGCACGTATCGCGCTCTCACCCGGTTGTATACCGCGGGCAGCATCCATACCGAACATCATGGTCCCGGGCAGTAGAGGCCCACCCGGATTCCGGTGCGGCAGAGGAGGCGAATTTCCTGCGGTGGAACCACTTTCGTGGTCCGGGTGCCTAGGAGCGGATCTCCAACCCATCCGGCGGTGCGGTGCGGGTTGCATTAGCTCACGACGTCGATCCGGGTGTCGGCCGCCAACTCCTCGATCGCTTCCACACGGCACCGATCATTGCGAAATCCGGATCGACATCGTCATATACCTTCACTGGCGCCGGACCTGGACCATGGCGTTCAGT
The DNA here is from genome assembly GCF_001894825.1 of Rhodococcus jostii NBRC 16295. Taxonomy (GTDB): domain Bacteria; phylum Actinomycetota; class Actinomycetes; order Mycobacteriales; family Mycobacteriaceae; genus Rhodococcus_F; species Rhodococcus_F jostii. The sequence continues at coordinate 1,692 of NZ_BCWY01000042.1, forward strand.
CCCAGTGGTCGATCCGCTTGCACAAACGGATCCCGAGTAGTCCTCCACGGTCATCGAGCCACCCGCACCTGAGGTGACTGACCCGGCACTAGTAGCGTGTCGCTGCTTAGTTCTGGCCTGTTTTCGTTGCAAGGTTGGGGCGGCAGACTTCCCCTTCCTCTCTGCCGGTCAGGACTGTTGTCAATGCCTTCGCAGAAGAAGCGTCCGGTGACGTTGAACTCGGCTGATCGTGAGTTCTTGGAACGGTTGACCACGACCGGGGTGCATCCGGCCTCGATGATCCGACGGGCCCGGGTGTTGCTGGCGCTGGACACCTCGGTCGGGGAGGTCGATGAGAAGAAGGTGATCGCAGCACGGTTGGGAGTCTCGGGTGAGACGTTGCGGCTGGTGGCCAAGCGGTTCGCTGAAACCAGTCAGGACGTGGAGGCCACGATCGGGCGCAAGCAGCGTGACCTCCCACCGGTGCCCTCGCAGATCACGGGGGAGATCGAGGCCAGGTTGATTGCGTTGGCCTGCTCGAAGCCGCCCGAGGGTCGGTCGCGGTGGTCGCTGCGACTGCTGGAGAAGCACGTCGCGTTGACCGAGGGGATCCCCGACCTGGACCACTCAACCATCGGCCGGGTTTTAAAAAAACGAAACTTCGTCCTCACCTGAAGAAGTGCTGGACCATCCCACCAAAGGCCAACGCAGAGTTCGCGGCCCGCATGGAAGACATCCTGTCGGTCTACGCCCGGATCTACGACCCGATGCGGCCGGTGGTGTGCATGGACGAAAAGCCCTACCAGCTCCTCGCTCACGCGCGTGACCCGATCCCGGCAGGCCCGGGACGCGATCTGAAGGAGGACTCCGAGTACGTGCGGCACGGGACCTGCTCGATCTTCTGCTGGGTCGAGCCCCTGGCCGGATGGCGGCGTGTCGATGCCCGGCCCCGGCGCACCAAGATCGACTGGGCCGGACAGGTCAAAGACCTTCTGTGCGTGGACTACCCCGACGCAGAGACGGTGGTGCTGGTGATGGACAACCTCAACACCCACGGCATCGGATCGCTCTACGAGGCCTTCGAGCCGGCCGAGGCGCTCGCGCTTGCGCAACGGCTCGAGATCCACCACACCCCCAAACACGGCTCGTGGCTCAACATTGCCGAGATCGAACTCTCTGTGCTGACCCGCCAGTGTCTGGACCGGCGCATCGAGGACCTCGAGACACTCAACGCCGAACTCGCCGCCTGGCAACGACAGACCAACGCCGATCAACGCCAGGTCCAGTGGCACTTCACCACCGACGACGCCCGCATCAAACACCGCCACCAATATCCCAATACTTAGCCGCGACGGTCTACTAGTTCTGTGGAACAGCGCAAGAGCGGATCCGACGAATACCTCGAGTGGGGCCTCGCCGACGTCATCGGTGTCGCCGCATACGACACCCGAGCACACAAGACCGTCACCTTCCTCATGGCCGCAACCGGCGGCCCGAACATCCACTCGAACCGAATCCCGCTGTCCGCGGCCGATGCATCCAACACCGTCGAACTGACCTTCAACGGACACCACGTCCCCCACACCTCAGTCCTCCACGTCCGACAGGCTCGTCAGGGCCGACTCGGCCTGGCGGACCGCTCGGTTCTGCGGATCAACGGCTCCCTCGCCCTCGGCGTAGCGTCTGGATCCCAGGAAATCCCAATCTGTAGTTACCGCCGGGGTTCTCGATCGCCCGGAAAAGGCGAGGTGGCCCGTGTACCTCGAAATCGATCCCGATACAGACACGATCACCCGACTGTTCATTCCGCAGGTCGGCTATGTGGTTGACACCCGTATTCGCCCGGCCGGATCTGAGATCACACCGAAGGTTCGCACCACGGAGCGTCGGCGAATACGGTTGTAGTCATTCACTGGAGAGGCCATCACATCCTTCGAATAAGGACACGTCATGGTTTCTTCAAACATCCGGGCATAGTGTCTCCCCGCTGCCCACTGTGGACGTCACGCCTGCCGCCGGGTCCCGGCCACTATCACCCCGAAGCTCCGGGAGAGTCGGACGCCGCCACATACAACAGCGACGAGAACTACGACACTTCCCCCGAAGGCGTCCTCGCTCATCGGCCGTCTGCGCGCACCAATGACGATTACTTCGCAAAAAGAAAGTCAATCCGAGCAAAATAGCGTTTTGATGCCAGGAGTGGGGCGCGTACCCTACTATATGAGGCTTCTTGGCGCATCTCAGCGCATTTTGGCGCTACTTTCGCCCCGCTGCCACGCCGAACAAACCCGAGGATTGGAGCAGAGATGCGTATCTTGCGTGCGTTTGTAGGAGCGGTCGCTTCGGCGATCATTCTGGTTCTGGCGCTACTTCTGTACGCGCCCTTGCCGACTGCTCAGGCCGAGTGTATGAGAATGCCGTACTTCACGCCGTTCGGATATGCCAACTTCGATTTCCCCCCGCGAGTCGTCGCGATGCTGAACGACAACGAGATCGCAGTCGAAGGCATCACGCCTTTCGAGGCCAAGCCCGCGAAGACCGGTCTCTACCTGCCAATCGGCTCGCACACCAACCATATCGACGCCTGCATGGGCGTATTCTATCCCGGTGGGCCGAGGTTCGTCAGCAAGACTGGGAACTCTGTTGTGGCCGAGGATATTTGGCTGCGGATGGACGGCGCGTACGGGACTGTGACGATCAACGGGGTCGCCCAGGGCGAGAGGATGGTCGCCACCTACAACGTCGGTGAGATGATGCCGACGCTCATGACGCCGCACGGTGGCGGGATCGGCCCCACGTATTGGCCGTTCCGCTTCTCCCCATACTTCGCACAGACCCTCAACGATGCTGCCGGCGCCCAACTCTTCACGGCTGGTGAGCTGTTCGCAAACCTCGACGCCGTCGGGAAGTTTGCGCCCTGATCTGCCACGAGAGCAGCGGGAGTTCCCTGGCGCCTCATGCCACTTTGCCCGCGAGAAATGATTCGTTGCCTCAACTGATGATTCCGGAGCCGGCTCCCAGTTCGTCTCGGCCACTGCGGTTCCCGGAACCTGGGTCGACCTGGGCGGATCGGCACCAACGGACACCCGGGTGGCCGAGAACGGTAACCCTTCCGGTACCGGCACGATCCTGTGCCTCTCCGGCAACAACGCGGCCAACTGGACTGTGCTCGTCCGGGAGTCGGCCCGGCTACCGGGATGTGCCGGTCTGAAGCCGTTGACAGACCACAGGAAATACGCGGGTCCGCAAAACGCAGACCGCCCGGGCCCACCCGAACCGTGGTGTCGATCGGAAACTCGGTCCGGACACCGCCATTCCAGTAGCAACAAGGAGCGCTCGGTTCTCGCCCAGACAAGCAACGCGCGGGCGCCGTTCAACACGAACGTGGCCGAGGTCCCGGGCGTCAGATACGCCGCAAACCTTCCCCGCATTCCCATACTCCGCTACATCGGTGAGGCCACTCGCGGCGAGATCGCCCAACTCCTCCGTATGCCCGCCGCCGCAGCAGAACTCGCCGACGTATCCGGTGTTGGCCGTCGCTGAGAATGCAGACGATGGCGTCACGGAATTTGCAGACGCAGGTGTCGCCGTTCGTCGGCAGGCTGACGGGCTCGTCGGTACGGTGACTGCTGTGCGTCATTGCGAACGCAGACGATCGGCACGATGACGGACGCACCCGGGCACGGCAAGACCGGACGGGACAGTTTTGTCAGCCGCTGCGTGGTGAGGACAGCAGACGTCCCTGTGTGTAGATCCCGATCAGGTCCCACGGCGGATCAGGGAACCCGAAGCGGCGACGATCCTCGACCGCGGCCGCCGCCAGGACGCACAGTGCGTCTCCGAGCGGATTCCCGACGAACCGGATGTTGCAGAACGCCTCGCGGGCGACGACGACCAGCCGCTCGATACCCGGGCGATGCAGCCACTGCAGATGCTCACCGGTAGCGCGGCGTAGCCAGCGGCGCACGGTCGGTTGCGGGCGGCCCATCCGCTCGGCGATGCTCCGGAACCCCAGGCCGTTCGCCTTGTGGGCCAACGCATTCCCGGTCACCTCGGTGGTGTCGGCCCGGCGTACCTGCAGGGCGGTGGGCAACAGGATGTGCGTGGCCCCGCTTATGTTTGCTGTTGATCTTGTCTCATGCTCCTGATCCTTATGTGGTCAATCGAGCTGTCTCAGAGAGGGCGTTGGTGGCAAAGCTGATGGGTGCTGCGGTCGAGGGCGACGACGGGGGGCTCGGCGCGGGCGAGGAAATGGTGGAGCTGTACTTCACAGAGGGGAGCAGGGCGGCCGAGGGGCCGCTGGGCGCGGATTCGAGCGGGGTGTTGCACCGAGCCGGCGCGCGAGACGGGTTGCCGTTCGTGCTGTCCCCGGACGGGAGCTATGACGTGGAGCTGAACCGGTTCTTCCGGGAGCTGGGTGGCTGGGGAGTCCGGGCGGCGAACAGCGTCGCGGCGTACGCGCGGGATGTGATGCTGTTCTGCCGGTTCCTGCACGCGTCGCGGGGCGGCAAGACGATTTGGGAGTGCGACGGCGCGGATCTGCGGGCCTACAAGGCGGTCCGGCTGCATTCGCCTGGGGAACATCAGGTCTCGGTGTCCACGTGGCGCCGATCGATCGCGGCGCTGGATAAGTGGGCGACCTGGGCGGTGTATGAGGGGCTGTTGCCGGCTGCGCCGTTTCGCTACGTCGATAAGACGGTGATGACGCCGCAGGGGTTGAAGCGGGTACGGGTGAACGTCGAGCAGGAGCCTGACCGGCAGACCGAGCCGATCCGGTTTATCGCGTTCGAGGATTACCTGTTGTGGCGGGATGTGGGGTTGCGCGGCGAATTGCCGGACGGGCGGCCTGATCCAGCGTGGCGGGGCCGTCATGGTGAGCGCAACGCGATGTTCGCGGACCTTCTCGTCTATACCGGCATGCGGCTCGGTGAGGCCGCGAGTCTGCTGGTCGGCGAGATACCGCCGCTCGGAGCGGGTTCGGGCAGCAAGCGGGGGTTGGGGGATCTGCGATTGGCTGCGGCGGTGACCAAGCGCAACAAGGCCCGCACCGTGTTTGTGAACCGCCGGGCCTTGGCCGCGTTGCACCGTTACATCGAGATTGAGCGCGATGAACTGGTCACGCGTCGGCTGGCCGGCCCGGGCTACCCGGTCAGCGACGACACTGTGCTGGTGCGGCGGGCGGGCCGGACCACGCTGACGCCTGCCGAGGGGCAGGGTTCGTGGCCGTACTCCCGGCTCGGCATGGAGCTGCGGCGGCACCTGATGGCGGTGGCCCCCACCGGTGAGTTGGCGGGCCCGTTGTGGTTGTGGCTGGGCCAGGACGGTCGGCCGCTGGCGCCGTCGACGTGGCAGTCGGCGTTTCACCGGGCGAATGAGCGCTGCGCCCGCTTCGACCTGGAGATCAGCGCATCTCCGCATACCTTGAGACACACATTCGCCGTCCACATGCTCGGATTGCTGCTGCGGCAGACGGTGCGGGCGCTGGGCATGCAGACCGATCGGCGACTCACCCACGCCCAGGTCAAACGACTGTTGATCGGCAACCCGATGCGCAAGCTACAGCTGCTGCTCGGACATAGCCAGGAGTCGACCGTCTACGCCTACCTGGACGTGCTCGACGAGGCGCAGGAGATCGTGCTGTCGGCGCTGGACGAGTGGGACGCCCAGGCGGCGGCCCTGGAGACCGTCAAGAACGTCGTCCCCGGCGACGAGCACGGTGACGCCGGGGTGGTGGCGTGAGCCGTCGGCGCGGACGTGCTGTTCGCTTCCCCACCGACGTGTCTTTGCTCGAGCCGCCCGCCGCAGTGCCCACACTCGGGCCGATCGTGTTCAACCTGGTCTTCGACGGCCGCCCGCGACGCATCGACCTGTCCGAGCTGCCTTGTCCTCGCCTGGTGCGTCCGTTGGCGCGGGAGCTGGCCGACATCGGCGGGCAGGACGGGACGGTGCGCGAGTGGAGCGGGTTTCACCAGATGGTGCGGCACCTGCGGGCGTTTCTCGATTTCGCCGCGACGGCCGAACCCGGGCTGGCCGACGAGCTGGGCCTGGACGACCTCGAGCCGGAACTACTCGACGCCTGGGAGACCAAGCTCGCCGCCGAGTACGGGCCGGACAGCGGCGAACCCCACGCGGCCCTTCGCACGGTGGTGCGGCTGCTGAGACTGGCCGACCAGACCCGACCGGACGCGCTGAGTGCGCCCATGCAGGCCCGGGTCGGGTTCGCGACGAGGCACACGTTCCAGCCCCGTCCGCAGCCGCTGGATGCCTACCCGTTGCCGGTCTTCGAGGCCATCCAGGCCGCCGCGCTGGCCGATGTCCGCGCTATCCGGGACCGCATCGCCGCCGGTGAACGGCTCGCCGCCGAGGGCGCCAACCCGCAGGTGGAGGGCTGGGCCCGGTTGGAGAACGTGCTCTGGCACATTGCCCGGTACGGACCGCTGACCAGCGAGTATCGCCGAGTCCGGCCCGTCCGGAGCAGACCGGGCGGTGTCGGCGGCTTCAACGAGCACTTGCTCCTGACCGCCGCCGATCTGGTGCCGTTCGTCGTCCTGCTGATCTGCCAGACCGGGCTGGAACCCGAGTGCGCCAAGGGGCTTCGGGCGGATTGCCTGGTCAACCCGGCGCGTGGGTTCGTCAGCATCGCCTATGTCAAGAAGCGTGCCCGCAACGACGCGCACAAGACCATCCGGGTATCCGATGGCGGCGCCCTGCACTTCCCCGGCGGCCTGATCCGCTTGGCGCTCCGGCTGACCGCGCGGGGCCGCGACCTGACCGGCGGGGACGCGTTGTGGACCGATGTCCGGCGCGATGGCGTGCACACCTCGTTCGGCACCGGCGGCAGCTTCGGCCGCCGGATCACCGAATGGGCAACCCGGAATGGTCTGGACACGCTGACCGATCGTGGAGGTGACCCGGTCCGTCTGGACCTCCGGCGGCTGCGCAAGACCTACAAGTCGCGTCGATACCTGCAGGCCGCGGGCGTGCTCGACGACTTCACCGCGGGCCACTCCCCACAGGTGGCCGCCGCGCACTACGCCGACATCGACGCTCACCGAGAGTTGCACGAGCAGGCCATTGAAGCGGGCCTGACCCAGGCACTCGAGGTTGCTCTGCCCCCGCCCGTGGTGGCCGACGAGCACGGCTGTCCCCTCGACACGGACACCCCCGCGCTGACACCCGCGCAGGTGAGCGCCGCGATGTCCGAGCAGTCCGATGTGTTCCTCGCGTCTTGCACCGACTTCTACGCCTCCCCGTTCGCGCGCACGAAGGGAACCGGCTGTCCGGTGGCGATCTGGGGCTGCCTGGAATGCTCGAACGCGGTCTACACCACCCGGCACCTGCCCAGTCTGCTTGCCTTCACCGACTTCCTCGACGCCCAGCGCGAGGACCTGCCCGAGGCCGAGTGGCGCGCCCGCTACGGGCTGGCCTTCGACCGGATCACCACTGCCATCACCCCGAAGTTCACGACGGAGCAGATCATCACGGCCCGCCTGATCGCCGAAGCGAACGGCCAACACCTGTCTATTCCCGCCCAGATCCTGGAGCACATCACGTGAACAACGCGCTGCTCGTCCAACCCAGCACCCCGGCCGGAGAACCCGCTCTCGCCGGTCCCGCGATCGACCCAATTCCCGGCGACGCCAACGTTTTGCCCGAGCACCTGATCGCCGCGGCCGGGCAGCGGGGGCCTCGTTTCGGGGACGACGTGTGGGACATTCGGCCATTCGTCCCCCGCACCACGCGCCACACCCGCGTTGACTTCACCACTCTGGACGATGAGATCGCGATCCGCACCGCGAAGGAGTATCTGCACTCGCGCCTACGACGGGCGATCCCGGCCAGCCACCTGAGCGGCCCCAGCACCCGACCATTGAAGATCACCGCCTTGCCCCGCGAGTTCCTCCAGCTGCGGGTCATCATGCAGACCTTGACACGGCTGGGCGCGCCCCGCCTGGCCGACGTCACCCGCAACCACCTGGAGATCGCGCTCGCCGAGTGGAAGGACCACCCTTCCTGGGCGACCGGGCTGGTCGGCGTGCTCAAGCGCCTGGCCGCGCACGGCCCGTTCCTGTCCGCCGACCGACTCGCCATCCACCCTTGGCCGGGACGCACCGGCGCCGCCGTGGTCGGCAGGACCCGGTCGCCGGAAAACGCCACCGACCGCATCCCCGAGCACGTCATCGCTCCGCTGATCAAGGCCGCGATCTTCTACGTCGAAACCGCCAGCCACGACATCCTCGCCGCCCAGCGCGAGATCGCCACACTCACTGCCGCTCAAGGAAACCGGCAGCTGGGCCACGGTGACGTTGCCGCGGCCGTGGAGGCCTTCATCTCCCGCCGACGAGCAGCCGGCCGCGGCATCCCAGCCGCACCGCGCGACCACCTTCACCGATGCCGCGACGACACGGTGATCAACGGCATCGTCCAGACTCCGGGGCACGGGGTGATCGAGCTGCTGACCGGGGTCGGCGATCTCGTCCGCTGGCAACATCGGCTACGAGAGGCCGCCGACGAACTGGGATACGAGGAAGGCTGGCTGGACACCCCGATCTCGCCCTGGCCGGAGACCGGACAGCCCTGGCGCCCACGCCTGGGACCGTGGGCCCTGACCAAAGAACTCACCCACCTTCGGACCGCATGCTGGATAACGATTGCCTACCTGTCAGGCATGCGCGACGGGGAGGTACGCGAACTCGGCCGCGACTGCGCGTTCACCGAGCCCGGGGACGACGGCCGCACCCGCTACAAGCTCCGCGGCCGCGTCTTCAAGGACCGCCGTCTCACCGGCGAGGAAGCCGAATGGGTCGTGCTGGAGATCGTGCACCAAGCCGTGGCGATCCTGCTGCGCATCAACGACGATCCCACCCACCTATTCGGCTACCGGCGAGGCAGCAAACACAGGCTCATGTCCGAGGTGCCAAAAAGGATCAGCCGTTTCCGCGACCACTGCAACGACCTGTTCAGCACCCCCGGCACGCTCTACATCCCCGACGACACCGCCACGCTCAGCGGTGCAGACACCTCTGCGGGCGCCGACCCGCGCCCGCCGGCAGGAGGGACGCCATGGGCCTTCAACACCCGCCAGTTCCGGCGCACCCTCGCCTGGCACATCGCTCACCAGCCCTTCGGGGTCGTCGCTGGCGCCAGGCAATACAAACACACGCAAATCGCGGTATTCCAAGGATATGCCGGTACCTCGGCGTCCGGGTTTGCCGCCGAGGTCGCCGCCGAACAAGCCTTAGCACAGCTGGACTACCTCGAAGACCTCTACCGCGACTGGAACGACGGTGGTCGCTCCGGCGGCGGCGCGGCCCGACGCGTCGACGCCGAGTTCGACCGGATCCGGCGTGAGCTCGGCGATCTGCCCGGGGTAGTCGCCCGCCCCTCCCGGCTGCGCACCATGCTCGCTCACCTGACCAAGACACTGCATCCCGGGGTTCTGGGTGACTGCTTCTACCAACGCGAGACCGCCCTCTGCGCCCAGCGCGCCAGCACCCTGGGACGCCCCCTCCCGCTGCTCAACATGTGCTCGACCTGCCCCAACGCCCGGCGATCGGCCGTTCACCTGCCGCGGCTGACCACCGCCCGTGATCAAGCCCGCCAAGCCCTGCAACTCGCCGACGGCAAACCGCTCCCGCCGCTGCAACAGGCGGCTCTGGCCAACCACGTCGCCGAACTCGAGCACCTCATCACCCTGAACCACAGCACAGAACCGGAGCCAGCATGACCGAGACCGACCGCAAGATCAACGAAGCCTTCGATCGGCTGCTGGCCGGGCATCCCGAAATCACCGACGGCAAGCTCACCGTGTCCAACATCTGCGTCGAAGCCGGAGTATCCCGTGCGTCGTACTACCGCTCACCCCAGGCAGCAGAAATCAAACGACGGCTCGACACACCGCAAACAGCCCGGCCCGAACTCGAAGACCTCCGTGACCAAGTCAGCCAGCTGAAGAAGACCGAACGAGCCCTGCGCAGCGAACACGCCGCCCATGTCCGCGAACTCAAGCAGACCATCAAGACCTACGCCAACCAGATCCAGGCCCTCGCCCTGCGGGTGGCCCAACTCGAACACGACCACCAGCCGACGGACCGCAGCAACGACAACGTCACACCGATCAGCACTTCGACAAGCGCCCCGCTGCGGAACCCGCTAGCACGCAACGACTCCCGAACCACGGTCAAGCATGAGACACCACTCGAATGACGCCGAGATCCCGATGAGACAGTCACCTCAACGGACACCTTGACAGATCACATAACACCGCAGTCGCGGCAGCGCACCCGTTGTGGGCGCACGGTCAGGGTTGTCTCGCCCACCGAGCGGATGGTGCGGGCACGCCCGTGTCCCCACCGGACCACCGTGCCCCGGCACTGCGGGCATCGCATGGTGCCGGCGTCGAGAAGGGTGCCGGCCTCCTCGGGCCGGCGTATGACGATCACAGCCGATGACTCCGCTCATGGTGGGACCAGTGTCGACGACTACATCCAATCGCACCAGGGGCCGGTTCGTGTTGGTAGCAGCGCTTCTCACGGCACGCCGTCACGCAAGATGCCGACGACGTCGCCGCCGTCACCGCGCGGTCCTGTCCGCCCGATCCAGCATCGCTCCTCACGGCTGTTCTCGTTCCTCGGCACGGTGACGATGCAGACGATCGACCCTCTGCCCGGAACCCATCTGCATCACGGGTGACGGTTGGTCGCCCCGTGGTCGTCATACGCAGAGGCGCTCAACAATCCGGCAACCAGATCGGCCCCGCAACCCGCGAACAACCCGAGTTCCTGGAAGTGCCCTTCTTCGCCTCCTACGTCTTCCAAAAGGCGAGCGCACCAAGGGAACTCCCGGAAGTACTGAGGGTCGGCGCGCGAGAAGAGTGCGGTGTTCCGTACCGGCTGATCGAACTCAACGAGCAAGTCAAGGTGGGCGATGGCAAAGCGCGAGCCGACCTTCAAGCCGCAGTCAAAGGCGAAGACGGCCACCGCGCCTGGACAGCCCTCGGCTTCGTGCAAACGGTGCCCTCGGCTCTGACCCTGACCGTGCTTCTGACCGATCTGGGGTCCCATGTACTGAGCGCGGTCGCAGTGTCCCTTTCGGGCATCGTCGCGGCCGACACAATACGACCGATCCTGGGCCGTGCCAGGATGCAGTACGAACTGCTGGGCGGGTTGAAGCCTTCGGTGAACAGCGCATCCGCGGTCGACAAACTCTGGGGAATTGCAGATCTCGAATTTTGGGCCGCCCGGACGCAATCCCTGGCATCTCTCACGTAGCCGCGTGATATGGGCCGCGACGAGGCCATCCGACACGTGTCACGGTCGAGAGCGACCGGTCGCACCGGACGTCACCGGCATCGGTTGACGTGCCGGTCTGACCTTGGGCGGACGTCACCTAGGGATCGGTTGTGCACTTTCCGACCACAGAGGACTCCTCCAGCTCTAGAACGCAGCCCGGGTACAGGGGTCATGAAGGCATCGAACGCGACTTGCGACAGCGCGGGGCAGTCGGCCTTTCGGAAGTAGTGCTCCAGGTCTACGAGCTTCGTACCGATACAGACGCGCTACGTCGCGAGGCGCAGTAAAACAAGTGGTCGCGTTGCGAAACAGAAACAAGCGACAGTCACGGTGAAGCCGGCGCGAGCACACCCGAGCGTGATTTGCGTGCTGCGGACACACGGCACTGGTGTTGCCGAGTCGAGCCAGGCACCCGCACGAACTGAACCGATAGCGGGTACGGGTCCGACGGGGTCCGCTTCCGTGTGGTCCGTCCGGCCAGTCATCCGGCCACCACGGGCCGGCGGTACCCGCACCGATCCCCCGGAACCCGGACCGCGGGGATCAGCTCAGCGGGGACCCGAACCCACGGGCACGGCCCAGGCGCTCCCCTGCTCGCGATCGAGCACCGTGACCGCCTTGTTCTTCAGCCCGAAGATGTAGACCAGCAAGCTGACCCCGATCACGACCGTCACGTAGAAGATGAACCAGCCCACGTGACCGGCCGACTTGGACGCCTGGAAAAGTACCGGCGCCGTACCGCCGAAGACGGAGTTCGCGAGCGCATAGCCCAGACCCACGCCCAAGGCGCGGATGTCGGCCGGGAACAGCTCCGCCTTCACGATCGCGTTGATCGAGGTGTACCCGGTGAGGATGACGTAGCCGACGGCTAGCAACGCGAACGCCATCAGCGGCGAGGTGGTTTGCGGGAGGTAGGTGAGCAGGACGTAGGTGTAGATAACGCCACCAACGCCGAAGAAGATCAGGAGAGGCTTGCGACCGACCCGGTCGCTGATGATGCCGCCGACCGGCTGGAGCAGCAGCAGGAAGATCAGTGACAGCAGGTTGATCCACGTTGCCGTCAGCGCCCGGTCTTCCCCGAACGTGGACTTCACAATTGCCGGCGCGTTGACACTGTAGGTGTAGAACGCGACGGTGCCACCCGCGGTAATGAGGAACACCAGCAGCAGCGGACGCCAGTGTTTGGTGAACAACGCCGTCAAGGACCCCGCCGTCCGGTCCTCACCCGCGCGGATGGCCTTCAGATGCGCCTCGCTGAGCGACTCGTCCATCGAACGCCGAATCCACAGCACGACCAGGGCGGCGATGCCGCCGATGAAGAAGCCGATCCGCCATCCCCAATCGTTCAACGCCTCGACATCGAGAACACTGAGCGCGATCAGGAGCGTGAACTGCGCGAGTACGTGACCGCCCACGAGGGTCACGTACTGGAAGGACGACAAGAAGCCGCGCCGATTCGCGGTCGCCGCTTCGGACATGTATGTCGCCGAGGTGCCGTACTCCCCACCCGTGGCGAATCCCTGTACAAGCCGAGCGAGGACCAAAATCACCGCCGCCCAATACCCGATGACTTCGCGAGTCGGCATGACCGCCACCACGAAGGAGCACGACGACATCATGGTGATGCTGAGCATCAGGGCCGCCTTGCGGCCACGACGGTCGGCGAACCGGCCGAAAAACCAGGACCCCACCGGTCGCATGACGAAGGTGACCGCGAAGATCGCATAGATGTACAGCGTGGAGTTGGCGTCGTTCTCGTCGAAGAATTGCGCCTCGAAATACGTGGCGAAGACCGTGTAGATGTACACGTCGTACCACTCGACGAGGTTTCCTGCCGAGCCCTTCATCGTGTTGAGCACCGCCCGCCGGGTGCTCGTCGGAGCGCGGGTTGGACCGGACTGAGTCGCGTCATCGCTCATCCGTAGACGATAACGGATCGACCTCCCACACCTGGGCGAGTCACATAGGGCGGTGTCAATTCGCTCCCCGGTTCGTCACCACGCAATCAGCGCACCGGAAGGATCAGCGAGATGACCGAGCCGAGCGCGATAGTCAGGGCGAGGCTGTCCGATAGTCGGTTGATCTGGGCATTCCCCGCAAGCCGCGCCCCGCTTGGCGGGAAGTCGAGATCATGAACTGGACAATCGATCCCATGGACCAGCCGAAGATCGATCACCAGAAGTGGGCGCACAGCTGTTGGCGCAGGCCAAGGCAGACGATGGTCCCGGGGGAGCCAACGGGACCGTGCCGCTTCCGGTATGGTCGTCAAACCGCGCTCGACATCGATTCTCGCGCAACGGGAACCGTCAGCTCAATGCCGCAATTCACCGCATCGCGCTCGCTCAGGCCCGCTGCCACCCCGACACGCGAGCACTGTTGGCCCGTAAGGCCAGCGGCGACGGTACAGAGGAGCAAGTGACAGTCCCCTAACCGGCGGCCCGGTGTTCTCTCGCTGATCGCCCACCGTTCACGGGATGGTGAGCGCCGGCACTGCCAGAAGATCGGCCGCGGCCGGCGCGCTGTGGTTGGCTGCGACGAGGTCCCACGCGGTCTGCCGTGGCGCCACGCCGTCCAGGATCCATTGCCCGATCAGCAACGCCACCTTGGCCAGCATTTCGGTACGCAACCGCAGGAACGAGTCCTCCGGGTCGGCGCCGACCTGACCGAGTAGTACCCACCAAGCCCAGGCGACTGCCCCGGCATTGGCAACGAAGTCCGGGACCACCGGGATGCCGCGGCCGGTGAGCACCGTCTCGGCCCGCGGGGTCGTCGCGGCATTCGCAGCTTCGATCACGACTTTCGCGGCGACCTGGTCGACGTTGTCCGTCGTGATCGCATATGAGATCGCGGCCGGGACGAGGACGTCTGCCGCCGTAGCGATCACAGCCGCGCTCGGCAACCGCTGAACATGCGACGGGACCCGGGAGCGGTCGATCTCCCCGTAGCCGTCCCGCAGGTCGAGCAGCGCGGGAACGTCCAGGCCACCGGGACAGTACAGCGTGCCGAGGGCATCGGCGACAGCAATCACGCGCATACCGGCCTCGTGCAGATACCAGGCCGCGCCGCCCCCCATGGTGCCGATGCCCTGGATTGCCACCGTCGTGTCGGCCGGAGCCCAGCCATATGCTTTCACCGTACCGATGCAGGCCTGCGCGACTCCGTAACCGCCGATCACATCGCCCAGCAGAAAACCGCTGGGCACCGGGGCGTTCAAGGCGGCCCGTACCCGGCGCAGAGTCCTCTGCGGATCTTCCGCACGGCTGATCGCGGCATGGTACGACTGCTGAAGACCGAGTCGCGCGAAGACGTCGTCGAGCAGATGCTGAGGCACCCCCAGATCCTCCGCGGTCACCCAGTGCGCGGCGAGCCACGGGCGCATCGCCTGACAGAACCGCTCCAGTACACCGACGGCGCGGGGGTCCTTCCGGTCGAAATCGATGCCGCCCTTCGCGCCGCCGACAGGCAGGTCGAAAACCGCGGTCTTGGCAGCCATGCCTCTGGCCAGATCCTCCACCTCCGACATCGTGCAGCCTGCTCGCATTCGGGTGCCCCCGGTTGCCAGGCCGGACACCAACGTGTGCACGACGAGGTAACCCTGAGCTCCGGTGACCGGATCAGACCACGTCACACGTAACAGGGACTCACCGCTGCGCACCGTCGCCACATCGACCCCACGCTGCGTCGCAGTGTTCTCACGGTAGTCATACTCTCGGTGCTCGGGGGTGCGCCCGAACCCGCATTCCGTCGTGGTCACCTCGAGTTACCCCAATCGTCCTCAGAAAATCATCGTCGCCAGAACCATTCAGCCGATGACGCCAGAGTGCGCGCGCTGGTGACCAGGCGTCCAGTTAAGAATCTTGAATGATTGCGTTCACGCTTTCTACACAGCGCACGCGTGGTCCGGTTGGACGGTTCGGAATGGATGCATAGGCTGGCGGCATGGAGCTGTCTTTGCGCCGGTTGCGGATGCTTCGGGAGTTACACCGCCGAGGCACCGTGACAGCCGCGGCGCTGGCGCTGCACTACACCACATCCGCAGTATCCCAACAGCTCACACAACTCGAACGCGACGTCGGCGCAAAGCTATTCGAGCGGCGCGGTCGGCGGGTACAGCTCACCGAGATCGGCCTGCTCCTCGCCGAGCACGCTGAAGAGATCATGCGATCGGTGGACCGCGCGACGACTGCCCTCGAGCAAACGCAGGACGGGGTCACGGCCCGATTGACCGTTGGCGTGTGGGCGTCCGTCGCGTCGAGCCTGCTACCGAGTGCGCTGACGTTGCTGGCCGCCGAACATCCCGGCATCGAGGTGCGAACGAAGGAGCTTGCGCCGGAGGACACCGCAGTCGCAGTACGGGACGGTTCGCTGGACTTCTCGTTCGTGATCGACTACTCCGACTACCCGATGCAGTGGGACCCGGAGTTGACCAGAGTGGTGATCGCGGTGGAGCGACTGCACGCAGCGTTGCCGCCGGGAACGGTTTCCGCCAGAACCATGGCGCTGGCGGACCTCGCTGAACATCCCTGGATCCTTGCGGGACCCAAGTCGCATTTCGGCCGCGCGGTGCGCTTGGCCTGTCAGCGTTGCGGATTCGAACCCAGGATCAACCATGAGGTCGGTGAGCAGGCGACGGCACTCGCGATGGTTGCCGCGGGCCTGGGGGTCACCCTTGTCTCCGATCTCGGACTGACGCTGCGGCCGCCAGGAATGGACGTCGTCGCGCTCACCGAACCGCTCATGCGGACGATCTCCATCGCCCATCGGGGAACAGAAGCGCACCGACCGCCGCTGCAACTGGTGATCGACGCCGTACGGACCGCGGCGGCCGCACAGGGGCTCGCCGCGCGGTCGCCGTACGCGTAGCCAAAGACGACACACGTTTTACCGCAGGTGAACGGTTACATCAGTACAGGTACTTCCGGCAGGATCCGACTGAGCGGGCGTCCAGATCCCCGCAGGGCGAGGGATACAACAGTCGGATGAATGATGCCTTTCCGCACCCGCACCGCCGCCGGATTGCGGCACAGTGCACGTTGGCCGGCGCAGGCTTCTTCGTCCGCGGTCCGGACGGAAACCACCGGCTACCCACCAGCTTCCGCATCTCTCTCTGCACCATGGCCCACGGCCGTCCGTGACCAAGCTGGTCGCGCCTGGCGCGAGAAAAAAACTCGTGCAGCGAGGATCCGCCGCCCCGTGCGGAAGTGGCCAGTTCATCCGTCAGCTACTCTTTCAGCCGTAAATCCGCGGGCAAAAGACGGGACACCCTGCGGGGCCCATACTGCGATTCAACAGAAAGTTTCGTGATCACAATGGTGACACTGGTTCTGCATGCGGCAGCAGCACTGCTCGTCCTCTTCTTCAGGGCGCTCTCCCGCCCCGCATCCGGTCACCGAACGATCGTGACCGACGGATTCGAGGACCGCTACGAACAGGTCAACGACATCGCACCTCGCCACGGCTGAGAACGCGCCCTCAATGGGTGGATCACGAGTATGGCTTCGCTCGGCAACGTCGCCGGATACCCTAGCCGCGACACCCACTCTGCTCCGGCACCGGCAATCAGGGCTCGGGGAGAGCCAGGCGAGCCGGTGACCGGGTACCGCTCTTTCGCCGGTCTCGACCCACGACTCAACACCCTGCCGACCGGCGACAGTGCCCGACTTGCCCGCTTCGGGACGTTTCGCCCTCGCGCGTTCTACGTCCTTGCTGTACAACTAACAGGGATGCCGGTTTGTGACATGAACCACACCTAACCGTTATCTTACGACCCGATTACCCGGAGCTGAACACCAGCCCCTGCAGTACCCGCAGTGGCAGTGCGCGTACTCGACCTGGCAGAACGGAAGGACCCCTCGCATGCTGCTGCCGATGTCGCCGACCGATTCGCTGTTCCTCCTCGGTGAGTCGCGGGAGCACCCCATGCACGTCGGCGGCCTGGCTTTGTTCACTCCGCCGGACGGCGCCGACGCGGCCGCGATCGGGGCGATGTTCGAGACAGCAGTTGCCTCCGACGACGTCGCCCCGCTGTTCCGCAAGCGGGCCCGCCGATCGGTGACCACCCTGGGACAGTGGGGGTGGGACACCGCGACCGATGTCGACGTCGATTACCACGTGCACCGCGACGCCCTCCCCCAGCCCGGCGGCATGCCCGAACTGACGACGTTGGTGTCCCGACTGCACGGCGCCCCACTCGATCGCAGCCGCCCACTGTGGGAAATGCACCTGATCGAAGGCCTCGCCGACGGCCGCTACGCGGTATACACCAAGATCCACCACGCCCTCGCCGACGGCGCCTCCGCGATGAACCTGTTGCGCCGCAGCATGAGCGAGGACCCCACCCGCCGGGGCATGCCCGCCCCCTGGCAATCAGCCGCACCCGTGACAGCGACCGACGCGGCCCGGCCGGCACCGGTGTCATCGACGCCGACAAATCTGCGGGCCCTCCCTGCCCAGGTCCTGCGCGGCGCCCGCGGCGCGGCCGGCGAGGTCGCCGGCCTCGCACCGGCGCTGACCGGCACCGTGGACCGCGCCCTACGCGCCCAGGGCGGGCCGCTGTCGATGCGGGCACCACACACGATGTTCAACGTCCCGATCGCGGGCGCCAGGCACTTCGCCGCCCGCACCTGGCCGCTCGAACGGATCCGGCTGCTCGCCAAACACGCCGACGCCACCGTCAACGACATCATCCTGGCAATGTCCGCCGGAGCCCTGCGCACCTACCTGCACGACCTCGGGGCGCTGCCCGCCGACCCGCTGATCGCGATGGTCCCGGTCTCCCTGCGCCCCACCCCCTCCGGCACCGATGCCGAATCCGCAACCGGGAACCGGATCGGGCTCCTGATGTGCAACCTCGCAACCCACCTGCCCGATCCCGCCCACCGCCTCGACACCGTCCGCACCTGCATGCGCGAAGGCAAACACGCCCTGCGGACGATGAGCCCCGCCCAAGTGCTGGCAATGAGCGCCCTCGGCGCCGCCCCCCTCGGTATCGAGATGCTCCTCGGCCGGCGGGGACCACAGCGGCCGCCGTTCAACCTGGTGATCTCCAACGTCGCCGGACCCGACACCCCGCTGTACTGGAACGGCGCCCGCCTCGACTCCCTCTACCCACTGTCGATCCCGGTCACCGGGCAAGCCCTCAACATCACCGCCACCAGCAGCGACGACCAACTCGTATTCGGGCTCACCGGCTGCCGGCGCACCATCCCGACCCTGCACCCCATGCTCGACCACCTCGACACCGAACTCGACGCCCTCGAACAGGTGGTCGGCCTGTAAACGCCACCATGAGCGCCGTCGCCGTGTCCACCGCGCCGACAGCCACTCCGCCGGCACAGCACCGGCCTCCGCCCACCAGGAGATGAACCCATGAACACCCACAAGACACTGCTCATGCTGCTGCTCGGCGGAACCGCCGCCCTCCAGACTCTCCTCCGCCGCCCCACGTCACGGCGCCGCGGACAGGGCGCCCCCTTCCACGCCAACGGCTGACACCCGCCGCGCGCATCACCGCCCTTGGCCCTCTCTTCACGAACGACCCGCCGACACCCCTCGGTCTCGTGACTCGTTCGCGCTGCGATTGGTCCAGCGGATTGGCGGCCTCCATACCTCGCCCCGCCTCACCGGAGTGGACCTCGACCAACGCCGGTGCCGTCGTCACCGCTTTCGGTGCCCCGACCACCGCGTAGCCCTCCACGCCGCATCACCATGAATTCCGACGACGATCGGCTGACGGCCCGCGCGTTCTGAGCCCGCAGGCCCTCCTGCGCCAACCGACCTCGGACTCGACGCGCCGTCCCTCGTATTGTCGCGGCCAGCATTTTCCGGATCACCTACGGCGGAACCAACTTCCGTGGTGCAACCATGCAGATTCCTCTGAAAATGGAATACCTCACGCGTATGGGTCGCTGGCGCTGGCGCGATTTTCACAATGCCACCGTTTCGTCAGAGCGATCGCTGTGAAGGGTGTGTGCGGTAGTTGCCGTGCGGACGAAGTTTCCGATCTGCGCGATCGCGTGGTTTGCCTCGGGAATGAGGTCGGCGGCCGCCTGGAACACGTGGACCTGCCGGTCCCACACCTCGAAGGTGATGGGTACCCCGGACGCCGCGAGGCGCTCGGCCATCAGCTCGGCATCGGGGTAAAGCATCTCGGTGGAACCGACCTGGATCAACACAGGCGGCAGGCCCTCCAGGATGCCGTCTACCGGCGAGGCGCATGGTTTGCCAGTGGCGTCGCGGTGAGCGTCCTGATCGGCCAAGCCGGTGAGCGCCGTGAGGACCGAACGTGGAAAGACCGGACACTGGCCGGCGCCCGGGTGGGCAAGTTTCCCTGCGGGATCCATGTCCGTCAGCGGTGACAGCGCGACCAGGCCTGCCGGACGCGGCAGGTCCAGATCGACCAGCGTAAGCGCCGTCATGAACGTCAGGTAGCCGCCGGCAGAATCACCGGCAATCACAATCTTCCTCGCCTCGAACCCCTGTCCGAGCAGCCACCGGTAACCGTCGACTCCGTCGGCGATGGCATCACGGATCGGATGCTTGGGCATCATCCGGTAGCCGACACTGAGCACCGCCGCCTCGGCAGAGGCCGAGATCCGCGCAACCAGCCGACGGTGGGTATTCAGCCCGCAGGTCAGGAAACCGCCACCGTGCAGATACAGCACCACCGTCTCATTTCCCAGATTGCCGGCGTCGATCAATTCGGCGGCACAGTGCTCGAGGCGCACGGAGCGGTGGCCGACCCCACGGAGCGGCGGGACGATCCGGGCCGCGTAGTCGATCACTCCGGCCGGCCACAGGGGACTCGGCCACTGTGCCCACACCCCGAGCAGCGGTTTGACCGTCATCCGCAACGAGTGCGCCAAAACCTGTGAACGGAGGCTGGCCCCCGGGAAAAAGTCGGACATCGGATCCGCGCACACGGAAGTCCGGCACTCCTGGCTGACGAACGGCGGCCAGGCCGCCGACGGCGTGGCATCGGTGAGACGCCCAACGCCGGTGGAGTGCGATCTGCGCTGGCCCGTCGGGAAATCTCCTTCGCATCGTTCGAGCCGTGCGGCGCCGGCAGTGAACTCGGCCGTGTTCTCTCGCCCCCCGTCGAGGGCGCGACTGCTGCTACCGGTCAGAGCCACCGCGGCTGCCGGATCTTCGACAACCTCGTTGCACGACGCCGGGACCTTCTCCCGGCCCACCTTCGCAGACGCGAAATGCGATAGGACAGAAGAAAACAACGCATCACCACACATAGGAGGGCCCACCGTCTACTTTGTCAACCGCTTGCAAGCCGCAACGCTCCCCCGGGCATCAAGGAATCCGAGCCGTGGCGCACCCGACCTGCTGCCGGATCCGTCGTTGCGACCACGGTGCGTCCGAGATGCACTGCCCCGATCCTGCGGACCGAACGTAAACAAAACCATGTATCTGTAAACTCGTACTATAACATACTGCAGGATTGTTTTGAGACCGGGCGCAGGCAGTCGTGGCAGTGGAGTCGCGCGGCGCGGCCACGAATTGTCTGCCCGTTGGCGGCGCGCGGTGGCTTCGTTTCCTTCCGGTGGTCTGCAAGTCGAACACGCCCTCGGCCGTCGGTGCCACGGCCCGGGCTGGTGCCGGCGCGAGGGTTCATCGCATCGGGATCGGGTAAGCCAGTTCCATGGTCACCGAACGACAACCCCACCGGCATCCACCGCTGTCGAACGGGTTCCCCGACCCCCGGGCGACAGATGCCCGGGAGGAGCTACAGCGAACCCTGGTGCCGGTGGTAAAACTCCTCTCTGCCAATGCGATCCGGTTCGTCGTGGCCGGCAACTGCGCCGCATACGTGCTCGGCGGGACAGCCTCGGAGTACGACGTTGCCATCGTCCTCACGCGAGACGATGCGCAACACGCAGCCGAAGCCTCGGCCAGCGCCGGAATGCCTGCCGCCGGGCGGCGCGAGGACCGGGCCTCACCGCTGCAGAGCGGTGGGGCCGCGGCTCCGGTGATCGTTGCCACCGATCTGATGATCGACAAACTTCACGAAGGTACTCATCGGTGCGACTTCGTGCCGATGGTGCAGCTCGCCTGGGCCCTGTGCGAACGGGTCGACTGGTCCATCGTCATCACCACCGCCGACTCCCCCTACGCACGAGCCGGAAGATGAGCATCACGGACCACGAAAGGGCATGCAATGCGGTTCGACTCGGCCGATCCCGACCTGTGGCGGTCGGTGCTCGAGCGGGCGCCGGACCTGGTGATGGTGTCGGACTTCGCCTCCGGCCGCATCCTGTCTCTCAACCCGGCGGGAATCAGGTTGGTGGGCCTGCGCGACGCCGCCGACGCCCACGCCCGGACCACCGCCGAATTCCTCACCGACGCCGGACTGGCCCAGACGCCCGTCGTGGAGGCGGAGCTGGCCCGCCACGGGCACTGGGAGGGGATCAGCGAGCTACGGCACTTCGGCACCGGAGCGCCGATCCCGGTGTCCGTCTCCACATTTACCGTGTGCGACGGGGAAGCCGGCCCGGCGGTGATCGCCACGATAGCGCGCGACCGCCGCGACCGCCCAACCCAGGATCGCCGATTCCGGAAGGCACTCGAGTCGACCGCGCACCGGGCCCGCGAACAACACGCCCTGGCCGAACTCGGCCAGCTCGCCGTCGACGCCCACCTCGACACCCTGCTGCCCGCCGCCGTCGACGCGGCCGCCACCTTGATCGGTGTGCAGTGCGCCTCGATCTCCCGGATCACCGACACCGGCGACGCGCTCGAGGTCCTCGCCTACCGAGGACAACCCCCGACCCCGCACGCCTTCGCCGCCGGCCCGGCGTCCCAACCGGGGTACGCGGTGGCCACCGGGGAGATCGTGATCTGCCCGAACCGGGAGCGGGAAACCCGGTTCGCCACCACCACGATGGCCGGGCGCGGGTTGCGTAGCGGCATCAGTGTGCCGATCGGCGACGCCGCCGGGTGGGGGGTGCTCACCGTGCACAGCGCCCGGCCCCGCGACTACACCGACCGCGATGTCGCGTTCCTGCGCGCGGTCGCCGCGGTGCTGTCCGCCGCGATCGGCCGGATCGACGCCGAAACCCGGGTGCGGCATCAGAGCCTGCACGACCCACTCACCGGGCTGCCAAATCGCACCGCCGCGTATCGGAGGATCACCGCCGCCCTGCACACCGCCCACCGCGATCGCACCCTGCTCGCGTTGCTGTTGGTCGATCTGGACGACTTCAAGATCGTCAACGACAGCCTCGGCCATGCCCACGGCGACGCCGCCCTGATCCGGCTCGCGCGGCGGCTGGCCGGGGCGGTCCGCCCGGCCGACACCGTCGCCCGCCTCGGCGGCGACGAGTTCGTCCTCGTCTGCGAGGACATCGGCACCGCGGACGCGGCGACCGTCCTGGCCGACCGGATCACCACCGCCTTGCGCACCCCGGACCACTCCACCGGAACCCCGGTGCCGCTGCGCGCCAGCATCGGCATCGCCGTCTCCGACCCCACCTGCACCGCCGAGGAACTGATCCGGCGCGCCGATCTGGCGATGTACCGGGCCAAGAGCACCGGCGCCGGCGGTCACGCGCTTTACCACCCGGACGACCGCGACAGCTACGACGCCGATCGAGTCCTGCGAATGTCCACCGACCTGCGCACCGCACTCGACAACGACCAGCTGACCCTGCTCTACCAACCGATCTTCGACCTACGGCGCGGCGCTGTCACCGCTGTCGAGGCCCTGGCCCGGTGGGCGCACCCCACTCTCGGCAGCATCAGCCGCACCGAATTCGTCGCCGTCGCCGAACGGACCGGCCTCATCGGCCCTCTCGGCTCGTGGGCGCTGCGCACCGCCTGCCGGCAGGCCGCCGCCTGGCACCCAACGGACGTGGGGATCCGCGTCGACGTCAGCACCGTGCAACTGCGCGACCGCGCGTTCGCCGACCAGGTCGCCGACATCCTTGCCGACACCGGGCTGCCCGCGCACCGTTTAGGCCTCGAGATCAGCGAGACCGCGTCGGCGTCGGTGACCACCCACACGGTCGCCGCCCTGACCGCGCTCCACGAGCTGGGGGTCGTACTGCTGCTCGATCACCTCGGCACAGGACACGGCCCACTCGGGTATCTCATCCGATACCCGATATTCGACTCCCTCAAGATCGACAGGTCTTACATCACCGCACTCCCCGGCCGCCGCCCCGAAGCTGTCGTCACCGCCTTCACCACCATCGCCCGCGCCTACGACACCACAGTCATCGGCGACGGCGTGGAAACCCGGGCCCAACTCGACACCCTCCACGCCTGCGGCTGCGACTTCGCCCAAGGCTCCTACCTCGCTGAACCCGCCGCCGCCGGCACCGTCGCCGCGCTGCTGCGGCCGCAATCGTGACGCGTTGTCCAATTGATCGATTCTCGAAGGCGCAGTGACTTGCCGCCTCCTCAGTGCTGCGACCGGATGCCCCGAGTCGGTGTCGGGCCGCCGCCGTTGCAACGGGCGGCACGCGGGGTCAGAAGTCCCAGTCCGCGTCCTCGGTGTGCTGGTGCTTGCCGATCACGTACGAGCTGCCGGCACCGGAGAAGAATTCGTGCGTCTCCCCGCCTCCGGGGTCCAGGGCAGCGACGATCACCGGATTCACCTGGCACTCGTCGTCCCGGAACACGGCGTGGTAGCCGAGGTTCGCCAGCGCCCTGTTCGCGTTGAACCGCATGAACGGCAGCACGTCCTCGGTCCAGCCGACCTCGTCGTACAGATCCCGCGCATACCCGACCTCGTTTTCGTATAGGGCGTGAAGCAGCTCGTGGGTGTACTTGTGGTGGGCGGCCCGTAGGCCGACGGGCATCCGCTCGAGCCGGCGCCGGCACTTGTAGCCGATGTAGAACCCGTGCACCGCCTCGTCGCGGATGATCAGCCGGATCAGGTCGGCGGTGTTGGTGAGCTTGCCTCGTGAGGACCAGTACAGCGGCAGGTAGAACCCCGAGTAGAACAGGAACGATTCGAGCATCACCGAGGCCGCCTTGCGTGCGAGCGCATCGTCGCCGCGGTAGTAGTCGAGGACGATCTGCGCCTTGCGTTGCAGGTGAGCGTTCTCCTCCGACCAGGTGAACGCCTCGTCGATCTGCCGTGTCGAGCACAGGGTGGAGAAGATCGAGCTGTAGCTCTTGGCGTGCACCGACTCCATGAATGCCATGTTGGTCAGCACCGACTGCTCGTGCGGAGTGACGGCGTCAGCGATCATCGCGACGGCCCCCACCGTGGCCTGGGCGGTGTCGAGCAGCGTCAGCCCGGTGAACACCCGGACGGTCAGCTGCTGCTCTGCCCGGGTCAACGTCTGCCAGGAGCGAAGATCGTTGGACAGCGGCACCTTCTCCGGGAGCCAGAAGTTGCGGGTCAACCGATCCCACACCGCGGCGTCCGTCGCATCGGGCACCCGGTTCCAGTCGATCGCGCGGACGCGGTCGAGGCGCCGACCTACGTTTCGTGATTTCACCGCGTGTGCGCCTCCTCGACGGGCGCGTGTTTCGTGACGACACTTCATTGTCCCACCGACGACGTAACCCCCCGGTTCGTGTGGGTTCTGCGCACACGTCCCATCCAACGAATATCGAAATCGATTGATTATCAATATCATTCACAACACGACCCGAAAGGCTACGCTTGACGCACCCGGCCGCGCGCACACCACCCGCAACTCAGGGGTTCTCGTGTACCGCACGGGCGACGAGGAACTCGTCGGCCGCGTCGATGCGGGTCCCGAAGCCGCGGCTGATCTCGTCGATGACCCGCCGCAACCATTCGGTGTCGCCAGTCGGCGTGCGATGCAGCTGCATCTGCCGAGACCTCATCGGCACCATTCGTAGCTCGAGCAGTTCGTGAGTGCGTGCGTCGAGGACCACCAGGTAGAGCAGACGCAAGTCATCGCGGTAGCGTTCGTGTCCCCTGATGCCCTCGTAGTCGTTGATCAGGTCGCCGCAACCGTAGAAGATCGGATGGCCACGGTAGATCTCGATTGGCCTCGGATGATGAGACGAATGCCCGAAGACCACGTCGACGCCACCGTCGACGAGCCGATGCGCGAACTCGACGTACGCATCCGGCACGTCGTATCCCCAATTCGACACCCAGTGCAGAGATACCACCACAACGTCCGTGTCCCGCCGCATCAGCCGCGTCCGGTCGAGCACACGGTCCGCCTCGGCGCGCGTGGGTTCCGAAAGGTAGGCGACGCCAGGCCGGCTACCCCCAGCCGCACCGTGTGGCGACACCCCGCTCGACGACATACCCGCCGCCCAGATCACCAGTCTGCTGCCCGTCCCAGCGTGCACGACCGCGGGCGACCACGCCTGCGCCGCGGCGCGCCCCGCACCGACGGTCCGTACGCCGCTGCGGTCCAGCGCGTCGAGGGTGTCCTCGAGCCCACCGGCACCGAAGTCGAGGATGTGATTGTTCGCCAGTACGCAGACATCGATCCGCGCAACGGCGAGCACCCCGACGTTCGACGGATGCATTCTGTAGTTGATTCCCTTGGACACGAAGCGGGCGCATGTGGTGACGGTCGTTTCGAGGTTGATCACACGTGCGTCGGGCGCAGCCTCGTCGAGGACCCGCAACGCCTCGCCCCATGGCCATTCGAACCCGACGGGGCGGGGAATCGAACCATTCCGCTTCTCCGCCAACGCCACGTACTCGCGTGCGTCGCGGACGCAACGCTCCCGCAGCTCCGGGTCGCCCGCGAAGGGAAGAATCTGGTCCACTCCCCTCCCGGTCATCACATCGCCGGCGAGGAACACTGTGATGGTGTCGGACATCGAAATCCTCAGCAACAGCACGGGTACCTGCGACACACTCGGAGACCGACATCACGCCTCGGAGAATGCACCCGTCGCTCGAACCGGTCCTCGGCCCATCGTCAGGCCCGCGTGCCGGCGCGGTCGAGCTGAGAGACCCGTTGCGGGCTCAGCTCGAGGATGACACCGATGTCGCGCACCGACAGGCCTGATCGGCGCAAATGCGCCACCGCGGCCCGCGACGCCCGAGCGGCACATTCCTGCGCGTGGGCGGCGGACTCGACCTGCAAGTGGGCCGCTCGAGCCTCCATGAGCGCCGCCGAATCCCCGATCTCGTAGTCGAGGACGACCTCGACGTCCTCGGCCGGCACATCCTCGACCAGATGCACCGCATCCGCCACCATGGCGGAAACCTGATCGAGCCGCCGCGCCTGGGTAAGAACCGCCTCCACCCCCGGAATCTCCACCACCCACCAACCGCCACAGCGGGTGGCCTTCGCCGTCACCTTCATCACAAACCTCTTCCCGCCCGGCTCGCCAACCCGACCCACCACGACATGGCTGAGGGTGCATTTTCGGTCTCGACGAGCTCGATACCGGCAACCGCGGTGCCGGGCCCGCATCTCATGCGAACAGTCGCCCTTCCGACCACAAGTCTAGTCCCCCTCTACTGAGCACAACTACACGGACAGAAGACATTCAGCCCGTCGGACTCCGGAGAAACCACCGTCGACACCGCGACTCTCACCAGAATTCCAGGGCCTGTCCGGTCGCAGTGGACTCCGCCCGCGACGGCCGCAGCGTACTGCCTGCGTGCCCGGTGTGGCCGACCATCGCAACGGACATCGAGTGGAGCCTCGGTGGGCTGCCGTCGTACAAGGCCGTCCGGTGACCCCTCCACCGCACCGAGCGCGGCCTTCGCCTATCCGTGCCGACACCGACCGCGGCGGGCGATCACCGCGGTGCGCCGCTCGACGCGGGTCAGGGCGCTACGCGAGGGTCACCGCGCGGTACGAGTTCGAACCAAGCGCTGGTTCCGCCGTGAATGTGCGGGTCCGGGTAGCACAGAGCGAGGCCTTGCTCGTCGAAGGCAGTGAACCACTCCTGCCAGGAGATGTGCTCGAGCTCTGCGGCGCGGACACCGACGAGGTCGATGTGCAGGGCGCCGGAGCGGGCGGCGGTCCCCGCCGTTCGTGCCGGAGCGCCGTGATGCGCCTGAGTCCAGCGGCGGATCTCTTCATGATCGGTGATGATGTGCAGATGTGAGGTCATCGGATCGGTCCTGGTGTGTGTCGTCGATGTGGTTCTCGGGATACCCACGACGGGACCAGCCGAAGCGCAAGGCCACCGCGCCATCGTGTCGGCGCACCCGATTCCCGGGCCGCGACGTGTGCCGTGCGATTCCGGCGGGCACACGCGGATCGGTCGCCCGCTGGCGGGGCTGTCGCGGTCGGCGGAGTCGGCCGGTGAAGTCAGTCGTTGCCGGTGACCTCCGGGCCTTTGGTGAACACCCACTTCGCCGCTCTGAACCCGACCTACGATCTTCCATGTCCGCGAGCATGGAATTTCCTGGGCCGACGAGGTCGCTGCCGTGATTCCGCTGGTACGTCGTGGGTTGATGCTGGATTCTTGTTGCATGGTGGAGCCGAGGGCCGAACGGCCGCACATGCCCGGGTACGGGATCGCTGAGGACACGAGGGACGTCCTTCCGTGGCGGTGGGCCGTCGACCTGTTGAATCGTGCCCGCACTTCCGTTCTGTCGACGGTTCGGCCCGACGGCCGCCCGCACGCGATGCCGCTCTGGGGGTTGTGGCTGGACGACGTCTACTGTCTTTCGACCGCGATCACCTCGGTGAAGTCTACCAACCTCAGAGCAGACGATCGCTGTGTCATCACTGCCGAGGACGGAGACGACGCCGTGATCGTCGAGGGCCGGGCCGAGCTTTCCGACCTCCCGACGGGGTTTACCGAGGCGTACAGGCAGAAGTACGGTCAGACGATCGACGCGGGACCGATCTGGACCGTCCGTCCGACCGTCGCCTTCGCCTTCCAGGCAACCGACGACTTCCCGAAGACGGCCACCCGGTGGGTGTTCTCGACCTGAGGAACGGGCCACCGACATCGTGGCCTGGTGCAGTGCTCTTGGCATCGACGACACAGGCCAGAGTTCGCGCCGGCGACCATTCAGCGATCTCTGAGATCGGTGGTCCCGTTGAGTGATCCTTCTGCATGGATTTCGACGGTTGGCGCGGGCGAGATCTGAACAGTGGTTGATGATCTGACGTATCGGTCCTGACAACAGCTGACAAGAGAACGCGTCCAGCCGTGGACCGGAATGGTTTCGGTCGCCCGGGATTCGGCGCGATGAAGTGGGCGCCACGCAGACCGTTCTCCCGCATGATCCACTCGATGCGTTTGCGTCCGACCCGCACGCCGTTTTCAGCGCGACTGTGGGCGCCATCGTCGGACCCTCGCTGCGGGGCATCAACCCTCCGAGCGAAACACTGCCCTGGCCTGGCTGTTCGCGGGTATGCTGCGAGAGCCACGGGGACCTTCGCGCGACTCGCAGAGAACCGCCCTGGCAATGTGATCGAGATGTGCCAATTCGAGAGGCAATCTTCGCGATGAGACGCCGTCATCTGTTCGAATTCGAAGATCAGCAATGGTTTCCGTCCCCGCTTCGCGACATGACGACCGACTTTCTTCAACAGAGTCTCATGCTCCGCATGAGCGTCTATCTCCCAACCTTGCCATTGATCACGAAGGTGCTTCAGGCGCAGGGGACCAACAAGATCGTTGATCTGTGCTCGGGCGCGACAGGACCCTGGGCTGAGCTGAAACCCGCCCTGGATGAGTCCCTTGGATCAACGAATTTGACATTGACCGACAAGCATCCCAATTTCCCGGCGTTTGAGCGCCTGTGCGATCGGCTCGGGACAACAGTACATTTCCTCTCAGAGTCCGTTGACGCCACCGAAGTGCCGGACGAGTTGGACGGCGTGCGCACCCTGTTCACCAGCTTCCATCACTTCTCGCCGCTACCGGCGAAGCGAATACTCGGTGATGCCTTCCGTCAGCGGTCCGCGATCTGCGTCTTCGAGTTCACGGAGCGACGATGGACGACCGTGCTGTCCCTGCCTCCGCTCGCCCTGCTATTTCTTGCACTGACGACCCCCTCGCTACGGCCACGCCGCCTCAGCCGATTTCTCCTCACGTACGCACTACCCGTCGTACCCTGCGCAGTGATCTGGGATGGCATCGTCTCGAACCTGCGTACTTACCAACCGGAGGAGCTCGAAGAACTCGTCCACGACTACCGCTCGCCGGACTACGTCTGGGAGACAGGGCAACTCCACCCCGACACAGGTCCGACGATCACCTATCTGATCGGATACCGCGCAGCCACCGGACGATCGCAGGAGGCAAACCCACGACGGTGATACAGGCACACCTCTTGTCCCACGTCAGCAATTCGATGAGCAGAGTTCGGCTGCCGCGATAGCGGGTACACCAGGCTTGCCAGCTGATGCCGCAGTAGAGTCACCGATATCTGTGATCGGAGTCAACCGAAACGAGGGGAACCGGTGACGAATTCCACGATGATCTCGCCTGGAACACGCACCTTCTGGGACCGCAGTCACGTTGGCCGACTGGCCCTGTTCGAAGAGCTGCGTGCCCAGCCTGCGGTCGTGTACCACGCCGAAGCCGCGGGCCCGGGTTTCTGGTCGGTGGTCGGCTACGACGACGTGGTGGCCGTCAGTCGCAACCCCGAGGTGTTTTCCTCGGCAAAGGGCTTCACCATCGATGACGTCCCGGTCGAGATTCTCGAGTTCGCCATGTCGATGATCGCGATGGACAACCCCCGCCACCACGATCTGCGCTCGCTGGTGCAGTCGGCGTTCACCGCGGCGTCGGTCCGCGGCATTACCGACCGGATACGCACGTACGCCGCGCAGATCGCCGCCGACGTCCCGCAGGACACGGTGTTCGACTTCGTCTCCCAGGTCGCGAACCGGCTGCCGGTGCAGGTGATCTGCGAGCTGCTCGGGATACCGGAATCCGACCGGTCGACGATTGTGCACCTGGCGGGCGATGTGATCTCCGGCGGCGGGCAGGAGTTCGTCACCGCTCCCGGTGGCGCGGCCGGGCTGGGGCAGATCTACGGATATGCCCTGGAACTGAGAGAAAGGCGCAAGGCCGATCCGCGCGACGACCTCACGTCGCGGCTGACGGCGACCGTGGACGGCCGGTCACTCACCCCGGCCGAGTTCGGCTCGTTCGTCATTCTGCTGATCACCGCCGGATTCGAAACCACGAGACAAACATTGGCGTGGGCGCTGCACCTGCTCAGCACGCACCCCGACCAGATGCAGCTGCTGCGAACCGATTTCGCCAGCCACATCGAGGGCACGATCGACGAGGCCATCCGGTACGCCTCCCCGGTGCCCTACATGCGCCGCACCGCCACCGTCGACACCGACCTCGGCGGCGCCCACATCAAGACAGGGGACAAGGTGGTGATGTGGTACCTGTCCGCCAACCACGACGAGAGTGTCTTCGCCGACCCGCGCCGGTTCGACATCACCCGCCCGAACGCCGGCAATCACCTCGGGTTCGGCGCCAGGGACATCCACCACTGCCTCGGAGTCAACCTCGCACGCGCGGAACTGCGGGTGATGCTCGAGGAACTGCTCACCGCGCACCCCGGCATCCGCGCGGTCGGCGAGCCGGAGCTGCTGCTGTCCGCGTTCGTCAGCGGCGTCGGAGCCCTGCCCGCCCTCACATAGAGCTCATGTGGCGGCGGTGCGGCGTCGTATGGATACGGTGTCTGCGTGACCGCCTTGGTACGGGAAGCGCAGGACTGCACCGACGAGATGCTGTGACCGGCTGCACCGGAGATTGACAGGAAGATCCTGCTTCCAGGATCGGAAAAAAACTGGGGCGCCGACTCGCGACGGGCTTTCGGTCGTCGATCATCGGTGCTGTTCGCGGTAGCGGCTCGGACTGATGCCGTAGGTCGCCGTGAATGCCCTGCTGAAGACTGACAGATCGACGAACCCGAACTGGGCTGCGATGTCGGTCAGGGATCGGGGGGTGTTGCGGGGGACCACCATCGCTTGGCGGCAGGCCTCGAGTCGGTGTTCGCGAATCGTGGCAGCGGCGGTTGCGTCGAAACGCGCGAACAACCTGTGGACGGTTCTGGTGGAGACGAAGAAGGCCCGAGCGATCCCGGACGGAGACAGGTCGGCGTCGTCGAGGTGCTGTCCGATGTACCTCACCATGTTCGCGTACAACTCCCGCGTGCTGGCATCCGGATCCTCGGGCTGACACTCCTCCTGCGCCGCCGTGATGGCCAGGTCCGCCAACCCGCCGGCGAGCCCGATCGCACCCCCGGAGGAGACCTCCCCGTCGGAGGCGAGGAGGTTGGACAGCATGGGCGACAGCAGCTGTCCCACAGGGGAAGTGGACTTGACAGTCC
This sequence comes from Rhodococcus jostii NBRC 16295, assembly GCF_001894825.1. Lineage (GTDB taxonomy): Bacteria > Actinomycetota > Actinomycetes > Mycobacteriales > Mycobacteriaceae > Rhodococcus_F > Rhodococcus_F jostii. The sequence continues at coordinate 33,198 of NZ_BCWY01000042.1, forward strand.
GCGCTGTCAACTGCTGCGACTGGGTCTCGGTGAGCGACACCGACAAGCGCGGCCAGGTGAACACGCGTAGGTGCCATTCCGGATGCAGATTCCAGGTGAACGGTCGTGAGGTCTCGTAGAGGGCGAAATCGCCAGGACCGAGAATGCAGGTGCGCCCGTCCTGGATGAGCTGTCCCTCGCCGGCGACCACCATGCCGATCTGCATCAGATCGAGTGGGTGGCGGTTGGTAAGCCTGGCTGTTCTGCGGAAGGATTGGGATGTGGCTGTGACGTCGGCAGCCATCAGGTGCGCAAAATGGCGGGTGTGGACGGCTCCGGTGAAGTGGGCGGGCTCGGCGGGATTGATATCCAGCGCGACGAAGGTGTCGCGGATCGTGTCGATCCAGGTGCCGAGGGTAGTGGTCCGAACCACCTCACGGTGATGCTGAGGTGTCGACCCTGCGCTCGACAGCCAGGGTGGCATCGCCGGGGTGTTCGCGGGCGGGCAATCCGGACAGGTGCTATCCACGCGGTCGCCGTCAGGCGGTGGCAACGGCGACATGAACGGCTCCTTCTCCTCGTGTGAATCTCACGCTAGGAGCGGGGAAACCGCATGTCAACGCGCACTGACTTATTTACGCGAAAGAAACACGATTTCCACTCGTGACAAACCCGGGAACCTGTGTGGAGCAACTCGCGACGACCGGACTTGCTGGGAACAGATCGACACAGTCTGTGGCGCTGTGCCCGGAGCCGGTGGGAATGGAGAATCAACGCCCGCCCTCCCCCCTCGCGCCGGGACGCATCACTCGGAGAGCGGGTAGTGGCTCCGCCCCGAGATGACGATGTCGCGGAGTGCAAAGGAGGCTGTCGCTGAGCGTCAAACATCACACCTCGGAAGCTCCTACCGTTCGAGTACGCCGGAAATCCCCGGATTGTCATGTAGACAAGGACGAACCATGGAAGTCATCGCCGTTCGTTACTCGGTGGACCCCAATCGAGCAATCGCGCCTCGTGGCATGCCGCTCCTGCTCGACGCCGCAATCGCTCTTCTCCGAATGTTGATCCGCCCCTACCGTTGGAAGGACGGCATGAAGGACGGTGTGAACAGAATCGCCACTGTACGAGCCGACCGACGGTCGATTGCACTTTACGCACACTTGGCGGGTGCGCACGACGAGGACACCGAACAACCTGGCGCTCGCAGTCACATTCACACCGGCACAAGAATATAGCGTCAAATCCGACCGAGTTGCCGAACGTTCTCGGCAAGCCCCCACTCGATGAATCAGGAGTCGTCATGGAATCTGCAATCAACGACCATCTGACATGTCCGCGGACTTTGACCCGGCGTGTGCCCGACGACTACCAACCTCCTTTCCCCATGTGGGTAGGACGTGCTGACGGGCACTTGGAGCAGGTAGTGATGGCGTATCTCGGCGTGCAGTTCCGCGGCGACGAGCAACGTCCGGCCGCACTTGCCGCCATGCGCGCCATCGTTGCCAGCTTCGATCTGGACGACGGCCCACTGCACCACGACCTGACCCATCATGCGGACAATCAGGGCTACGAGAATCTGATCGTCGTAGGATACTGGAAAGACGTTGCTGAGCACAGCCGTTGGCTCCGATGCCCTGCTGTGACCGACTGGTGGGCATCGGACGAACGACTATCAGAGGGACTTGGCTATTTTCGCGAAATCGTAGCCCCGCGGGCCGAACAATTCGAAACGCTGTACGCATTCCAAGACGACCTCCCCGGTGTCGGTGCCGTCATGGACGGGATCAGCGGCGAGATCAACGAACACGGGTACTGGGGTTCGATGCGCGAACGTTTCCCGATCGCCCAGAATGACTGGATGCAGCCCTCGGGCGACCTACGGGTGATCAGCGGCGATCCTGCTGCGGGTGGCCGCGTGTTGGTGCAGGGCCACGACAACATCGCGCTGATTCGGTCCGGCCAGGATTGGAAAGATGCCGAAACCGAAGAACGCGCCCTGTATCTCGAGGAAATCCTCCCAACCTTGCAGCAGGGCATGGATTTTCTCCGCGACAACGGCGAGTCCGTGGGCTGCTACAGCAACAGGTTTCGTGCGCAACATCGACCTGGACGGGAACTATCTCGATCTGAGCTACAACATCGGCCACTGGGGTTCACTCGACAAACTCGAGCGCTGGGCAGAATCCCATCCGACCCACCTGCGAATCTTCACCACCTTCTTCCGCGTCGCAGCCGGCCTGTCAAAACTGCGGCTCTATCACGAGGTATCGGTGTTCGACATGCAAGACCAACTCTACGAGTACATCAACTGCCACCCCCAGACCGGCATGCTGCGCGACGCCCAATCAGCTCGAGCGCTAGGTCTAGTCACGTGAGGAGCACCACCAGATGACAGTAACCCGACCAGACGACGAAGCAATCGGCTCTGCTGCAATTCATTACGGCATGAACCTTGACGCTGCGGATCGGCAGGAGTTCGCAAGCCTGGTCGATAGCGCGCTCGGTTCCTACGACGTGGTCGACGACCTGTATGCGGACGAGACCTCCTCGGCACCCTCCCGCGATCACGCGACACCTGATGCGAACGACAACCCCTTGGGCGCGTGGTACGTGACCACGAGCATCTCGACCGCGGCGGGTGGGCCGCTGACCGGCCGTCGCGTGGTGATCAAAGACAACGTGACCGTGGCCGGGGTGCCCATGATGAACGGATCGCGATCGTTGGAGGGGTTCGTCCCCACACGCGATGCAACCGTGGTCACCCGACTGCTCGATGCAGGCGCCACCGTGGCGGGCAAGGCGGTATGTGAGGATCTGTGCTTTTCCGGTTCGAGTTTCACCCCGGCCACCGGTCCGGTCCGCAACCCGTGGGATCCTGACCGCGAGGCGGGTGGATCCTCCGGCGGCAGCGCCGCTCTCGTCGCGGGCGGCGATGTCGACTTCGCGATCGGCGGCGACCAGGGTGGGTCGATCCGCATTCCGGCCGCATTCTGTGGCGTCGTCGGACACAAGCCGACATTCGGGCTGGTCCCCTACACCGGTGCCTTCCCGATCGAACGCACTGTCGACCATCTCGGGCCCATCACCCGCACGGTCGAGGACGCCGCCCTCCTGCTCTCGGTGATCGCCGGCCGCGACGGCCACGATCCCCGCCAACCCGAGAACCTCGTGGTGGATGATTATGTGTCCAAACTCGACTCGGGGATCGAGGGTCTGCGGATCGGCGTCGTGAGTCAGGGATTCGGGCACGCGGTCTCACAGCCGGAGGTCGATGATTCTGTCCGCGCGGCAGCACGACGATTCACCGATGCCGGTGGTGTGGTCGACGTGGTGAGCATCCCATGGCACCTGCACGCGTTCCACGTATGGAATGTGATCGCCACCGACGGGGGCGCCTACCAGATGCTCGACGGCAACGGCTACGGCCTCAACGCTGACGGCCTCTACGATCCCGAACTGATGGCGTACTTCGCGCAACACCGGATCCAGCACGCCGATGCACTGTCCGAAACCGTCAAACTCGTCGCCTTGTGCGGCCATCACGGCGTCGCCGCGTTGGGCGGATCGAGCTACGGCAAGGCCCGCAACCTGGTGCCGCGCGCCCGCGCCGCCTACGATTCGGCGCTGGAAAACTACGACGTCCTGATCATGCCCACCCTGCCCTACGTCGCCTCAGAACTACCGGGGCGGGACGTGGACCGCGCCACCTACGTCACCAAGGCCCTCGGAATGATCGCGAACACCGCCCCATTCGATGTCACCGGTCATCCGGCGCTTTCGGTGCCGGCAGGGCTGGTGAACGGTCTTCCCGTCGGAATGATGATCATCGGAAAGCGATTCGACGACGCCACAGTTCTTCGCGCCGGCCACGCGTTCGAACAGATCCGCGGCGCCTTCCCCACACCGACCGGCCACCCGGCTGCCTCTGCGCATCTGAGCCCCGCCTGAAGCCGAGGCCCGTCCTACCCGGCTACTCATACCACCACTTCGCCCGTACCAGCCCCTACAGAAAGTCGAAACAATGTCGACAACGATCGAACACACACCAGACAACGCGGCACCAGCTCAAGCGCCGGCGTCTGATCGCGCGTGGGCGCTGTTCCGTGCGCTCGACGGAAAGGGCCTGGTCCCCGAGGGCTACACCGAAGGGTGGAAGAAGACCTTCGAGGAGGAATTCAGCCCGAAACGCGGCGCCGAACTCGTAGCGCGAGCATGGACCGACCCGGAATTCCGCGAACTGCTCCTCACCGATGGCACCGCAGCCGTGGACCAGTACGGCTATCTGGGACCGCAGGGCGAGTACATCGTCGCGCTCGAGGACACCGCCACCCTCAAGAACGTGATCGTGTGCTCCCTGTGCTCATGCACCGCGTGGCCCATCCTCGGGTTGCCGCCGACCTGGTACAAGAGCTTCGAGTATCGTGCGCGCGTCGTCCGTGAACCTCGAAAAGTGCTGTCGGAGATGGGCACCGATATCGCCGAGGATGTCGAGATCCGCGTGTACGACACCACCGCCGAGACCCGCTACATCGTGCTCCCCCAACGGCCCGCCGGCACCGAAGGCTGGACCCAGGAGCAACTACAGCAGATCGTCACCAAGGACTGCCTGATCGGGATAGCAGTCCCGCAGGTCCCGGGCAACTGAACCACCGAACCAAGGAGATAAACCCATGGATGGAGTACACGATCTCGCCGGTGTTCAAGGATTCGGCAAGGTCCCCCACACCGTCGACGCCGATATCGGCCCCACCTTCCACGCCGAGTGGGAACACCTCCCCTACAGCCTGCTGTTCCTGGGAGCGGCGGACCTGGGAGCATTCAGTGTCGACGAGGTCCGCCACGTCGTCGAACGGATGGAACCCCGCCACTACATGATGACGCCGTATTACGAGAGGTACGTCATCGGCGTTGCCACCCTCATGGTCGAAAAAGGCATCCTCACCCACCACGAACTCGAAGCCCTCGCCGGGGGCCCCTTTCCCCTGTCCCGGCCGGCCGAGTCGGAGGGACGTCCGGCCCGCACCGACACCATCACCTTCGACGTCGGGCAACGTGTCCGGGTGCGCGACGAGTACGTTCCCGGGCACATCCGCATGCCGGCCTACTGCCGCGGCCGGGTCGGGACCGTCACCCACCGCACCACTGACCAATGGCCGTTCCCGGACGCCATCGGCCACGGCCGCGCCGACGCCGGCGAGGAACCGACGTACCACGTCCAGTTCGCGGCCGAGGACCTCTTCGGAGACGACACCGACGCCGGCAGCGTCGTAGTCGACCTGTTCGAGGGATACCTCGAACCGGCGGCCTGACTCTGCGCCCAGACTTGTCACCCACGGCGTCGGCGGGTACGCGCCGCGTGCGCGTACCCGCCGACGCCCGCTTCACAGCCGGCATCTCACCAAACCCGCGGAAGGATTCAGAACCATGGCCGACACACGACTTCCTGTGACCGTGCTGTCAGGATTCCTGGGTGCAGGAAAAACCACCCTCCTCAACCAGGTCCTGCGCAACCGTGAAGGCCTGCGGGTGGCCGTCATCGTCAACGACATGAGCGAGATCAACATCGACAGCGCCGAAGTCGAACGGGAGATCTCACTGAGCCGCTCTCAAGAAAAGCTCGTCGAGATGACCAACGGCTGTATCTGCTGCACCCTGCGCGAGGACCTTCTCGCCGAAATCGGTGCACTGGCCGCTGACGGACGATTCGACTACCTCCTGATCGAATCGTCCGGCATCTCCGAGCCGCTGCCGGTCGCTGAGACGTTCACCTTCATCGACGCCGACGGACACGCTCTGGCAGATATCGCCCGGCTGGACACCATGGTGACCGTCGTCGACGCCCACAGCTTTCTCCACGATTACCAGACCGGTGGCCGCATCGAGGCCGACGCACCCGACGACGAACGCGACATCTCCGATCTGCTGGTCGATCAGATCGAGTTCGCCGATGTCATTTTGGTCAGCAAGTCCGACCTTGTCACAGCAGAGCACCTGACCGAACTGACCGCGGTCCTGTACTCGCTCAACCCCGCTGCCCGCATACAGTCGATGTCCCACGGCCTGATCCCCCTCGAAACCATCATGGACACCGGCCTGTTCTCCTTGGAGAAGGCTGCCCGGGCACCCGGATGGCTCCAAGAACTCCAGGGAGAACACACCCCCGAGACGGAGGAATACGGCATCAGCTCCGTGGTCTACCGTGAACGCGCCCCCTTCCACCCCGGGCGGCTGCACCAGTTCCTCACCAGCGAATGGGGTAATGGGCGTCTCCTGAGAGCCAAAGGCTACTTCTGGAACGCGTGCCGATTCACCGAGATCGGCAGCATCTCCCAGGCCGGCCACCTGATCCGACACGACTACGTCGGACGCTGGTGGAAATTCCTACCCGAGTCCTACTGGCCTGATGACGATTACCGCCGCGCGGGTATACGCGACAAATGGGAAGAGCCAGTTGGTGACTGCCGGCAAGAACTGGTCTTCATCGGCCAAGGAATCGACCCCGACGCACTGCGGTACCAGCTCGACGCGTGCCTGCTGACCACCGCCGAGATCGAACTCGGCCCCGACACCTGGACAACCTGGCCCGACCCACTCGACAACGGCCACAGCGACCAGGTCTCCAGGACCACCGCATTGCCAGCCGGGATCGCCGAGTAGTTGGCCCCGCGTGTGTCACGTCACGTGATCGCGGCGCCACGTAATTCGGAGTACGAATTTTCCATAGCCTCCGCCAGCCCGACTACATCGGGTAGCGCCTCGGGGTCGGTACAGAGCCCGATGCCGACGATCCCGGCGCAGGAGATCGCGGAGATCCGCAGCGCGTGGTGAGCGGCGGGCTCCGAGGAGGAGAAGAGGCGCTCGACCCGGCGTCCGGAAACGCTGACGGGCGCGGGCGGGCCGGGGACGTTCGAGATCGAAAGGCTGAACTCGCGCGGGCTTCCGGCGAGTCGCTTCGCGGCTTCCCCGACCCGCTTCACGCGTCCGAGAGCGTGGAAGAGATCGAAGAGCTCTTCGGCGTCGTCGAGGCGCTTACCCTTGCTGGTCTCGGCGTTGATCCGGTCGAGTCGGGTGAGCGGATCAGCCTCGGCGAGCGGCAGATCGACGTTCAGGAAGGAATCGCGGTTTCCGAGCGCACCCGCTTCCTCATCCCGATGGTGAAGACTGACCGGGACCTGAGCACGAAGACGTGGCAGCGCCGCGTCGCCGGTGCCGAGCCAGCTACGCAGGCCGCCGGCGACAATCGCGAGGAGCACATCGTTGACAGTGGCGTGGGTGGGGCGTGAGGCGCCGATTGCCTTCAGTTCCGGGAGCGGGACGACGGTAAAGGCGAGCTCGCGGGCGGCACTGATCGGGCGGTCGAAAGGCGAATGCGAGCTGCGATGGCCGAGCTCGCGGCGCACAGCCGCGGGCATCCGCAGCGCCTCGTCAACCCGCGAACGCTGCGGCGAAGCGGCGCGAAGGCCCGGTCGCGGTCCCCGCGGGTTCGGTTCGGGGTGGCGATCCCAGAGCACCTCGTCGAGGAAACGCACGGCGCTGATCCCGTCGGCCATCGCGTGATGAATCCGGACCGCGATCGCGTCGCGGCCGTCGCCGAGTGGGCCGATCAGATCGATCGTCCACAGTGGACGATCGTGGTCGAGGTGCTCGGACATCAGCTTGCTGACGGCCCGCCACAGGTCGGCCCGCGAGGCACACCCGGGCTCTTCCCTGCGTCGGACGTGGTCGCTGATCTCGAACGCGGTCGCCTCGGTCCAGCACGGCTCAGGTCCCGAGGTGTCGATCCGCTGCGTCGCTCGCGGCTCGATCGGAAGCCGCTCCGCGACCGCAGTCCGCAGGGCCTCGAGGTCGAGCGGGCCAATGCCCGGCTCGAGTACTACCAGCTTGAGCGTATGGCCGGTGATCACCGCTGATTCGAGCCCCAAGATGTGTGCATCGTCGGCTGAGAGCCGATCGGGATCCTCTCGGGTCACCTCGACCAGTGTATTCGGGTCGGCGCCTCCTCGAACCAGGAATTCCGGTCTCGTAGCGAGCCAGACTTGGGGCGTAGTGATCACCTGTGCCACCGAGATCCGCAGCCTGGCGTCCCGGACGGGAATCTCGAGCATCGTCCACTACCCATGTCGGGTGGTCGGAGGGGCGCAGTGACCTCTCGAGCAGTGCGCTCGCTTCCTTTGATCAGGTGCGGTCGCGCCGAGCCGTCGCCAGGGTGGCAGGATCAACGGTATCGAGATCGGGAATTCGATGTGAGTGCCCGGATCGAGGTTGTAGGGAGTATCGGCATGGCGCAGGGCATTGTGAAGTGGTTCAACGGCGAGAAAGGCTTCGGTTTCATCGCACCCGACGACGGAACTCCGGACGTCTTCGTGCACTACTCGGAAATCTCGGGCAGCGGCTTCAAGTCGCTCGATGAGAACCAGCGCGTCGAGTTCGAGGTGGGCCAGGGGCAGAAGGGCCCGCAGGCCACGAATGTGCGGGCTGTCTAACTAGTCTGTGGGACCGCATCCGGTGGGTGCGGTCCCCGTTCGATCCGTCGTTCGGTTGTCGTTGCTCGGACACCGGTGTCACCTATCGGCTCCGTTAGAAGTCGACTCCGTGGCCCTCGATCCACCGCGCGGGGGTAAACCACGGGGTATCGAGGTGATATTCCTTGTCGAGGGCATCCAGGATCGCATGCGCATCCGACCCGCGGTAGCTTTCGTACATCCGAACGTTAAGTCCTGAACGCTTTTTCACTGCGTCGAACAGAATGCCGTGACGGAACATTACAGTCTCGGAAGGGCGCACCTCGATGATGCCGCCGCGGTCGGCCGCATCTCCGTCCGCAACGTCTATGCATAACACCATGCGCGGATCGGTCGAGAGCACAACGAGCAGCACATCCAGATCGTGGACGCTCGTCGCCCCGTGCCAGGGCCTTCTACCCTCCCGGCCGCCTTCCCCCATGCAGTCGAGTGCCCGGCGCCAGGGCCGACCCTCGACAATGTGTAACCGACTACCAGACCTCAGAGGTGGAAGGGGACAGTCCCCCACCGACCCGGATCCTGAGACGTGCCTCGCGCCGTGTTCGGTCGTCATAGTTCTGGCGTGCCCGTAGACATCCCTCCCGAAACATCAGCCTGCCAGTGACCGGTTGGCCGGCCATGATCACAGACAACCGATTCGACACCAATCCCCATTGTCTGTTGCGGCGGTTTCACGCGCGTGCTGTCCACAACACGGTGCGCCCTCGAGTACCCCTCCGGACATGTGTGGGAGTCCTCGGCCGTTGGACGGCGGCGACGTTCGCGTCCGCCAAACCTCGCGGCGACACACCCGGGGCGTCACCCGGAACGACGGTGAGAACTTCACAAATTTCGGGGAACTTCGTCGACACGATCGCGCATCGATGTACGTCGAGCCTTCCGCCGACTACGTGCCGACGTCAATCGAGGGCCCACCCTCGGGGAGTGCGATCTCGTGGTCGTCGATCACGTGCTTCCACCAAGACTCGAGCGGGCTCGGTTCCGGCCACACGATAGTGTCGTCATCGGGCTGCGGCGTCCTGTCGCGTGGGTGGCTCGATTCCGTGCTGCTGGTCTCGTGGGGATCAGCATGAATGGAACTCACCGCCCACGACCCCTGGCGCTTCAACTCGCCTGAGCGTGTCGGCGCGGGGGGAGCTGGATGAGGAGCTGCTCCCACTCGTCGAATCGGACAACGTCGGGACTGCACCGACGGGGTGCGGTGCCGGCGGCGAGGTCGACCAGGCTCCGGGCTGCGCCGAGGACGGTCAGGTGATGACGTCGAGCGACGTCGAGGAGTTCGTCGAATGCCTGGGCATCACTGCAGCCGCGGGCCGCGATCAGTATTCCCTTCGCCGTGCCGAGGAGTTCACGACCGTCGGGTCGCCTGCGGGGAATCAGGCGCGTCGGGCCGGGAACCGGAGAGAGGGATAGTTCGGTGCTGTCCTCGATCATTCCGCAATACTCCTTCGCTCTCGTGCATCGGCCGCCGACCCGCCGGTGTGCCGACGAACCCGTCCGGACGCGAAATGTGAGTCACGTCACTGTCGATGCCTGATCAGTTGTAGCCGACGAATCCGCAGCTGTCATCTGTACAACCGTCCAGGTCGGGCGGCCGTGTGCCTCGCAGCACGTGTCGCCGAATGCCAAATTTGGTACCTGACCACGTACTTTCAAGCCACGATGACACAGTTGTCAGCTCATGCCAGAACAGCGCACACGTCATGTCAGCGGACCCGCGTCCCGCTGACGGCGTTGACGAAACCGCTCGCGCTGCTCATCGAGCAAGATCACACCACGATGCTGGACGTGGTGATGTTCACGGGCAATCAGCAGTCGCACCGTTGCAGTTCGTCGCTTCAGGTCGGCCGCGCGCCTGGTCGCGTTCTCATCGTTGAGCAGGTAGCCCGCGGCACGGTCGCAGTCGATCAGGATCTGCTCGTACGCGAGCCGCATCGGCTCCCGTTCGCCGAGCCGAGACACCGCCACGACTTCGACCAGTTGCAGCGGAAACCGCGCCAGTCGGTAGTTCACACGCAGAAGGGCCAAGGATAGGGAGCCGAGTGTCACGCTCGGAATCGTAAGCACGGCCAAAGCACTCGCGAATAGGGTCTTAAGTCCCGCTGTTGGTCTTCGCGCCTTCCGCCGAGCGTTCCTGCCGACTGGGCCATGGTCTCGATCGCCATGTCACGTGACATCGACCTCAACGCCCACCGGCCGCCTCGCCGGGCAGATACCGGAGCCAATCCCACTGAGCCCCAGCCCCTCCCGACGCGTAGGAGTCCCCCATTCTGCGCCGAATGGAACATCGCAGCGCAGTGCGGTAACGGTGACGCGCTCACACGTGACGATACGACGAATGCTCTCAATATCGGTTACCGAGCTGCACACCGAACAGTTTCAGGGCCATCCGAACATGGACGGTTGCCCAGTGGCGCTCTTCGCAGGAATGCGGTACAACAAGATCCTGCAACTTGATTGTGATCCAAATCACTCCTAATCGTTACCGGAGGAGACAGACAAACCTCACAGGCGGCCACTGCCAAACGGACCCGATTTGGCCACCGCCTGCATCTATCCCTTGCGAAAGGAGCATGGAATGCATCCCTCGCTACCCATGAAGCAGCGGATACCCGGCGGTACAGAACGCCTCATACAGCCGGTCATCGGTGCCGGTGCCTCACTATCCGTAGCCATGCCGGCCTGGATAGTCACCAACTCACTGTGCGCCACCGCGGCGATCGTCGCCGCGACATTTGCCGGCCTCATCACGGCAGCTGTGCTGCTCCGACCTTCTCCATGACGGACGCTGCACACGCGCACCACGATCGGCACCGCAGACGTCGACCGCACCCGTCGACATCCCAGGAATCGTAAAGGCACGGTACAAATATGCCCTGGACTGTTGTGATCATCGCCGTCACGTTGATCGTGGTGGTCGCCTCTCTCAGCGCAGCGCTCGCCGCGGATGCGCTGTCGCGCCGTCACGGACATGAACCCGAACCGTCGCGTGTCGGTGGGCCGGGCGCTGCCCCCGCACCGGCCACCCAGATCCGCAATCCCCGCTGGAGCCGGACCGCTGTGCAGGCCTGGACAATCTGTGGCGCCGCCTCGGCAATCGCGATTTCAATCGTCGGTTTGCTGACGTCCGCTGGTTGAAGGCCGGCCTTTCGTCGGCGCCCACACCGGCTACCGTCTGCCGGAGCGCCCCACTGAAGGCGAAGACATACCTGATCCGCTTGGCTGCAAGCGTTCTCAACTGACCTCTACGACGGGGGCGCCGGCCAGGGATGGTCCGGGCTGACGATCCTCACGATCTCAGTGAAGAAGTCCCACACGCCCAGCGGGTCGACATTCGAATTGACCATCACCACCACCGTCTTGCTCTCGGGGGGAAGGTAATAGGCATAGGTCTGGTAGCCGGCAATATTTCCGTTGTGGCCGATCCAGCCGTTCTGGTACTCGACTCCGAGTCCGTACAGCGAACCCGTACCTTCCGACGGCGCCAGCTGAAACTGCTCCCGTTCGCGCTGAGTGGCCGGCGAGAGCAACGTTCCTTCTGCCAAGTCGCGCGCCCACACACGCAAGTCGTCGAGCGTCGAAATCATGTTTCCCGCGCCGAATCCCCACGACGGGTTCCAGTCGGTCGCGTCCACCGTCGCGCCGTCTGGTGTTTTCGTGTATCCCTGGGCGTGCGGGGACGGAATGGCTGCACTGGTTGGGACCGAGGTGTGGCCGAGATTCTCGGGCCGCGTGATGTGCTCGGCGATGTAGGCGTCCAGCTGCTGGCCCGAGGCCTTCTCGACCACGAGGCCCAGGAGCGTGGTGTTGGTGTTGCAGTAGTCGAACTCGGCGCCCGGCGCGAAAAGAGGTGGATGGCTGAAACTGATCTCGAGCAGTTCCTGGGGCGTCCACTGGCGCTGCGGCTGACTCGGGAGCGCCGGGATCACCACGTCCGTGAAGTCGGGAAGCCCACTACGCATAGCCGCCAACTGACGGATGGTGATCGTGTCTCCATTGGGGACTCCGGGCACATACCTGGCGATCGAATCGTCGAGGCCTACCTTTCCCTGATCGACCAGTTGCAGCACGGCGGTGGTGGTGAAGGTCTTGGTCACGCTGCCGACGCGCATGAACAAGTCGGGCGCCATGGGGTCGCCGGTCGCCGTGTCGCGTACCCCGAACGCCTGGACGTAGGGCGCGGCGTCGTCCTGCCAGACACCGACGATTGCCCCGGGAATCGCGGCTTGCGCCATCGCCTTCGGAATCGTTTCGGTGAGCTGCACATCGGACCCAGCTGGTTGTACTCCCGACTCACCGCATCCCACCAGACCCGTCATCAAGATCGCCGAGACGGCGACGATTCGCCGCCTGAGAAATGTTTGTGCCACACCTCTCCCCAATCCATGCCTGCAACGTCGATCTGCCCGAAGCTTGCCTTATCGGCTCCGACTTGGATCGGTTTTCGGGGACCTCGCAATTTGAGGCAAACGCCCCATGCGACCACGGAAGCGGCGGACCGATGATCAGGGCATGACAAAACGAATTCAGGAATCACGAAGATCACCGGTCATGACCGAATTGACGTGCGAGCGGGACGATACGCGGACTTCCGATCACGCACCCGGAGCGCAGGGCGGCGGGCGGGTCGATGCCGTCGACGTGAGCAGGCGTGTCGGGGCGCGGCAGATCCTCCAGGACCTGTCACTGTCGGTCGAACCAGGCGAGTTGGTCGCCATTGCCGGCGGCAGTGGAGCAGGAAAGAGCACACTGCTGGAGATCCTCGCGGGATTGCAACCACCGTCTTCCGGGGAGGTTCGGCACGACGGCGTGGTTCGCGGCGCCCGACTCAGCGCCGATTCCCGTATCGGCTACGTGCCCCAGGACGACATCATCCACCGCGAGATGCCCCTGCGGCGCACGCTGCGCTACGCGGCGCGGCTACGGCTGCCTGCCGGCACGTCTGCGGCCGAAGCGGACCGGGTAGTCGAGGAGACCATGCAAGACCTCGACCTGGCAGATCAGGCCGAGGTCCCGGTCCGTGCACTCTCCGGCGGCCAGCGCAAGCGGGCCAGTATCGCCGTGGAGCTACTCACCCGACCACACCTCTTCTTCCTCGACGAACCCACCTCCGGGCTCGATCCGTCAACCGCAGCCGACGTGATGCGCCTGCTGCGCCGACTCAGCCGACACGGGGTCACAGTCGTCCTCACGACGCACGAGCCGGCCGGGATCGACCGGTGTGACCGAGTGGTATTCCTGGCTCGCGACGGCCACCTGGCCTTCACCGGCAGCCCCGCCGAGGCTCGGCGCTACTTCGACGTGGAAGACCTCGCCGACGTGTACGACCGGCTGGCGCGTGAGCACACTCCTCAGATCTGGGCGCAGCGATTCGCGGCCAGCGGTGGGACGTCGGAAGCCCGGCCTGCCGTGGCTCCACTGCCCATCCCGGCCACCCGTTCAGCCGTCGAACGCACAGGCATGGTGCGGCAATGGTGGCTACTCACGCGACGCAACATTGACGTTCTCCTCCGCAACCGGCTGACCCTGGCGGTCCTGCTCGGCTCACCGGTGCTGGTCACGGCGATGATGGCGACGCTGTTCCAGCGCGGCGCGTTCGATCCGCATAGCGCAGCCGACCTCGGCCCGGCCCAGATCGTGTTCTGGATCGCATTCGCCGGCTTCTTCTTCGGCCTGACGTACGGCCTTCTCCAGATCGTCGGGGAGATGGCCGTCTTCCGGCAGGAGCGCCTGGCCGGGCTCAGCGTGGGCGCCTACGTGGCATCCAAGGTGACAGCGCTGCTTCCGGCGCTGGCTGGAGTGAGCGCACTGCTCCTCGGTGTCCTGCGGGCCCTCGGTCGGCTCCCCGCCGTCGGATGGGACGTATCCGCCTTCCTGTTCGTCACGATTCTGATCGAGGCGACCTCGGCACTGGCCCTCGGCTTGCTCGCCTCCGCCGCGGTCTCCAACGCCGCACAGGCCGCCCTCGCCCTGCCGATGCTCTGCTTCCCTCAGGTTCTGTTCGGTGGCGCGATAGTCCCCGTTGACGCTATGGCCGTCCCGGGACGCTTGATGAGCCTCGGACTCTCCAACCGCCACGCCTTCGAAGCACTGGGTCGCGACCTGGATCTCGACCGGTACAGCACCACGCTGCCGGCCATGTCCGCCTACGGCGACACCTTCCACGGAGGCACCGGCGCCAGCCTCGTCGCGCTCGCCGCGTTCGCAGTTGGCCTCACGCTGGCCACGGTGTGGGTACTGGACCGGCGATCCCGGCCCGGCGCATCCCGGCGATGACGCCCCGCGCAGCCGGTCCCGCCAGATTCCTGATGCTTCACTTCCCGACGACCGCATTTACCGGGAAGCCCACCAAACCCCGATCGATCGCGGCGAGACTGGCCTGCGTGCGGTTGTTGACACCGAGCTTGGCGTAGACACGTTCGACGTGGTTGCGCGCCGTCTTCTCGGCGATGAACAGTTCAGCGGCAATTTCTCGGTTCGACCGGCCCTGCGCGACGAGTCGCAGGATCTCGACCTCGCGGTCGGTGAGGCCGGCTGGCCAGGGCGTCCGCCGCGACAGCCGCTGCCCGGCCGCCGCCAGCACGGCCGTCACCGACTCGGCGTCGAGGCGTCCGGCGCGCGCCTTTTCTCGCAACCGATCAGCAGCGCCACGAGGATCGAGCGCCGGCCGGTATGGACGCGGTTCGAGGAATCGCTGATAAGCATCAGCCGTGGCAAGCAGCCGGTCCTGCGCGGTCAACTCCGCGCCGGCGATCCCCCGGGGAAAGCCGGACCCGTCGATCCGTTCCCGGTGCTTCATTGCGACGGACACCACCGGCTCCAAGCCGCTGACTCGGCTCAGTATCCGGCCGGTCAGATCCGGATACATCCGTACCCGTTCCCATTCAGCGGTAGTGAGCGGCCCCTTCTTCTCCCAGATCTGGTTGGACACTCCCATTTTGCCGAGGCTGTGCACGAGGCCGGCACGGTAGAGATGCGTGATGTCCGACGGCGACATGCCCAGGCGTCGGGCCGCCCCGGCCACCAGATTCGCGACGCCACGCGAATGCCCCAGGGTGAACGGAGATTTGAGATCGACGAAATCAGCCATGGCCCCGAGCAATTCGTCGCTCTCCTCGGCCGTCAGGGTTCGGTCGCGATCCGGCGCACGAGCCAACGCCGCGATCCAGACGTCCATTTCGAGCAGTCCGTCCACGATCGCCGCCGCGTCACGTTCGAACACGTCCGCCACGGCCGGGCTGAACTGACTGCCGCGCCGGGAACGAAGAACGCCCTTCGCGTGCTCGAGTCCACCCGTCCGCAGGTGCACCTCGACGACGTCTGCCACGTGAGCAATGTGGATCTCGACGGGGATACCCTCTCCGCGGGAACCGTTGGGCAACCCCCGGCCGTCCCAGCGCTCGAAGACGTAGGCCAGCGCCTTTCCGACCTGCCCGTCCAGGCCCATCCGATCGGAAAGAACCCCGGCGGAACTGCAATGCGAGTGGATCAGCGTGGCGACCTGGCTGCGAGCCGCGACCAGAAAGACAGCGGCACGGATGCCGCGCTCCCAGCCCGGCAATCCGCGTCCCACGTGACTCATCATCAGCCGCAGAAACGGCAGGCCGGTCATGTCCACCGCGTAGGTGTCGGCCCGGAACGCAATGTCGTCGCCGAAGAGCGCCGAGAGTTCGTGGGAGTCGGCGTGACAACCGATCCACCCGACCAGATTGGCGTAGTACACGGTCGCGCGCTGTTGCGGGTCGAGGCCCATCCGCTCGGCGATCCGCGTCGCGATCAAGGACGACCGAAGCATGTGTTCCATCGGCTGACCCAGACCGAGGTCGATCGCCAGCGATACCGCGGCCAGCAGTTCAGCTCGGCTCAGACCTTTTCCCGAGCCGGACAGCGTCCCATGCGGGTGCATCTTCCCATTGTCCACCTGAACACGGCCATGCCGGCGCGAAAGACGAGCCAACGGCCGATTCGCTCCAGTATGTAGCAGATAGCTGCACCCAGTGGGGAGAGAGCGAAGCGATTCCTGGGACAGCGGACACGGTCACTCGCCTGGCTGCCGACCTGGTGGCCGGCGCCACGGCCGAGGGACAACGACAGCACCGCACCGACCGCCTGCAACTCGAACACTGGGCTCGGGTGGCGTCGTACACGAAGCCGCGCGGCGGCTGGATCTCGACTTCTGTGCCTCCCGAGCCCGCAGCCCTCGCCGCTGCGGAGTCGCACATGAGCTGCGGATAGACGAGTCGGACAGCCGTCGCTTCAGGCAGCAGAGTCAGGACGACGCAAGAGTCAGTGCCCGTTCGGGGCACACCGCAACGGCCTCCTCGGCCGCCGCGATGTGCTCGTCGAACCCGAGTGCGTCACGGAGTATCATCGGATAGCCGGCATCGTCACAGTCGACGACCTCGGGGGAACGGCTGTAACACATACCGTGCCCGGCGCACACCGACCGATCTACGAGCAGTCGGCGCGTGTCGCGATGCGACTCCAAGTAGTGCTCAGTCATCAATGTCACTCTTCGCCGGTGACCATGGGCGGCGGATTGTTCCCATCCTCCGGGAACATCATCGCCACACGAGACAACGTGCCGCCGTCCGTCGTCGGAAGCGTCACCCCCGAGATGTACGCCGACTCATCCGACACCAGGAACAGTGCAGCACGTGCGTTATCCTTCAGCGACGGTGGACGATTGAGCTTGAGCGGGATCGGCGACACTGTTGGATCCCAAAGACCTGCCACCTCCTCGTACGACTGCCCCACTACCGGCGAACCCGCCGGGGCCAGGAAGTTCGGCGACATTCCGTGCGTCGGCGCGATCGCATTGACTCGGATTCCGTACTTGCCCAGATCCAGGCTCAGCCCCCGAACCATACCGTTCACACCGGCTTTCGTCGCCGAGTACGCCGCGATGCTGTGGTACGCCACGAATGATGCCGCCGACGATGTCGCCAGGATGGCACCCCCACCGTTGGCCCGCAGCGCCGGCACCGCAGCCTTCGCGGTGTAGAACACACCCGACAGGTTCACGCCGATGACGTCCTGCCAGTCGGCGTCGGTCAGATCCTGGAACTCGACCTGCTCACCACCCGCGACCGACGGCACACCACCACGCGAGACGATGCCCGCGTTGGCCCACGCGATATCGAGCTTGCCGAACGCCGCCACCGTCGCCGCCACCGCATCGATCACCTGCTGTTCGACTCGCACATCCGCAGCGACCGCGATCGCGGAACCGCCCTGCTTCTCGACCAGCTCGACCGTGCCCTTCGCGCGCTCCGGATCGATGTCGACGACGGCGACCTTCGCGCCCTCCGACGCGAACAATTGCGACGCCTCTCGCCCCAGTCCGGACCCGGCACCGGTGATCAACGCGACCTTACCTTCGAGTTTCATGGAATCTCCTCAGCTCGAGCATGTGAACAGGGATGGAAAATGGTGGATCACAGCGACTTCCAGTCGGAGCAACGCTGCGGTGTGGTCGAATGTGCGTACACGCGCTTGGGCTAGTACGCGATGAAGAGGATCTCGTCGCGGGAATACTCCATTCCCGGGTGCGACTCAGCGAGATGCGCCTGAGTCTTCACCACCAGATCGTCTTCGTCACTGCCGGCGATTGCTGTGCCGCACGGGCAGGTCAGTCTCGTTTTCATTCTCATAGTTGTCGGCCTTTCTGTGCCTTCCTGAAGTCGACGTGACTTCTGCCCGTTGATGGTCTTCGTGACCCGCTCGCATGTTGTCCCTTCAAGGTCGTGGGCTCGATTCGTGGTCAGGCAGGTTCCGTGGCCTTCTCCACAGCCGCAGGCGTCTCGCTCACGGCTCGCTCGTTCCGAGGAACCGACGCCACCAGCACCGCGGCAGCCACTCCGGCGATGGCGAATGCGTAGTAGGCCCAGGTTGCTCCGAGGGCGGAGCTCATGATCAGGCCCGTGAGAATGGGGCCGACGACGCCGCCCAACCGACCGAGACCCACCGCGAGTCCGAGCGCCGTGCCACGTGCCGCAGCGGGGTAGAAGACGCCGACGAATCCGTAGACAGCGGTCGTGGACGAGGCGCAGAATCCGATCAGCAGGACCAACCCGAACACCAGCGCCTGTGCCGGCTGCAGAGTCAGTGCGGCCACAGCGAGCGCACCACCGATGAAGCTCACCGAGATCACTGGGCGTGAACCCAGTCGATCCGCCAGACCCGTGATGACGACCATGCCGATCCCGCTACCGAGATTGAAGGCGAGCAGGAAGGCAAGTGCGGATCCGAGATCGTAGCCGGACGACCGCAACATCTGCGGAATCCAGGTGTTCATGCCGTACGACACGAGGAGGCCGAAGAAGGTGATCAGCGGGAACATGATCGTCGCGATCCGGTAGCCGGGTGCGAGCAGGAGCTTCAGTCCCGACATCGTCTCGGTATCTGCGCTTCGCGACCGGCCGAGGGCCATGCCCGATTCCGCACCGTCATCGATCGCGTAGCGGTCGGCCAGCGCGCGGGCCTCGTCGTGCCGCCCCTTGCTCGTGAGGAAGGCGATCGATTCGGGCAGATGCCGGAATGCAATGACAAACAGGGCGACGCCCAGGATCCCACCCGCCGCGAACATCGATTTCCAACCGAAGGCGGGGATCATGAAGATGGCGGCAATGGAGACCAGGACACCTCCGATGGGGAAGCCGGTCTGGATGACGCCGTTGTAGAACTGTCGTCGATCGACCTTGACGTATTCCTGCGTGAGCGCGATCAGGGTGGGGAGTGCACCGCCGAAGCCGAGGCCCGCTATCAGCCGGAAGAGGCCGAATGCCTCCAGGTTCGGTGCAAGGGAGCATAACCCGGTGAACAGACTGAAGCTCGCGATGCAGGCGAGTACGACGGGTCGCCGACCGATACGATCTGTTATGTAGCCGGCCAGCATCGCACCGGCCATCATTCCGAACAGCGACAGGCTTCCGATCAGCCCCGCCGATGCGGTGGTGATTCCCCACTGTTTTGTTTCCAGCAAGGTCGGTAGAACCGCGCCGAACATGATGAGGTCGACACCATCGAGGATGGTAATTGCCAAGCAGGTGAGCACCACGGAGCGGGCGCCCGAGACGGCCCTCTCCGTCCCCGGACCGGATAGCTTCGACATGGTAGTTCCTTCAGGTTTGGAGTAGCTGGGTCCGATGAGTCGGCGACGTGCCGGTGGGTTCTTATCATCCCCACCTTCGCGGATCCGCCGACGCCCGGGCCATCCACCGATGGAAGTGCTGGTTTGCAATCTCGTTGCGCCCGAACAGGAGCGGTCCTATGTCGGTGTTCGATACCGCCTTCTGCAGTCCCTCGTTGACGACGAGGTCCTCGTCGCGGAGCACGGCCATGAGGATGTTCCAGTTCTTGTCCCACCGCGCCTTCTGCTCGTCGGTCACGGCGGGTTCCCGGGTGAGGAGGCGCATCTGCATGCGAGTCCCGACGGCCACGCCCGGAGCAGGTACGAAGTTGAGAACCTCCAGATGGTCCGGTTGACGCAGGACCGACATATTCGGCATCAGGAAGTGCGCAACGGTGATGTGCCGATCGATCGACGCGTCCCCGGGTTCCTCACCGCGGACCGTGTCGATGCTCTTGCGTGCCGACACCATTCGGCCGTGCCTACCCATCGGCTGCCAGAACTGTGCATTGTTGTAGAAGTACGGGGCAACAGTTCCGGCATGAGTCGAGGTGATGTGATAGCCGTCGAGGAAGGCGTCCATCAGGACCTTCCAGTTGATGTCCACATCGAAGTTCTCGGCGACGTAGCAGGTGTACTTGTCCATCTCCATGGCGGCGAGGGAATCGTCGAACTCCTGGCCGAGCCACTCGGCGACGTCGAGTTTGCGATCACCGGCAGCGGAGTCGATGATCCAGACGAAGCCGTGCCGCTCCTCTACCGGGACCTCCAGCAGGCTCATACAGCTGCGATCGACCGTTCCGAACGTCGGCTCGTCCGCGATCGACCGCAGGGTGCCGTCGCTCCCATAGGCCCAGGCATGATAGCGGCACGAGAAGACCCGCTTCGTGCCCTTGCCGTCAGGCACGAGCCTGGCTCCTCGGTGCCGGCAGGTGTTGACGAAGCCACGCACTCCCCCGTCGGCCTGCCGGACCAGAACAACTTCGTTGTTGGGCAGTTGGACGGTCAGGAAGTCGTTCTTACCGGGCAGTTCGGTGCTGTGCGCTGCGATGATCGGAACGTATCCGAACAATTCGATGCGCTCGCGGGCCGCCAGTTCCGGATCGTTATAGACCCTCGGATCGATCTCGAGGATCGCCGGCGCCATATCGGTGGTGCCGTTCTCGATGTGATCGAACATCGATCGTGCGAATTCAGCCTTCGTCGCCTCGTCGTACGGTAGATCGGTATATAACATCGTGCACACTCCTTCGGGGGCCCGAAAGGCCCTGCAAGAACGACGCTAAAGCTGCAGACTCTTGATTTCGGTGAACTCGTCGAGACCGAATGCCCCGCCTTCACGCCCGTGACCGGACTGCTTGAATCCGCCGAATGGCGCAGCGCCGTTGAACTTCCCACCGTTGACCTCGATCTGCGTTGCACGCAGTCTTCGTGCAACCGACTTCGCGCGCGCGGGGTCGGAGGACCAGACGGCGCCTGCGATACCGAAGATCGTGCCGTTCGCGATCTCGATCGCTTGCTCGAGTGTGTCGTACGCAATGATCGACAGCACCGGTCCGAAGATCTCCTCCTGTGCGATCGTGGCGTCCGGGTCCACGTCGGAGAACACGGTCGGTTCCACGAAGAAACCGGTGCGTGCCGGTGCGTCGACCGCGCCGACGACGAGCTTCGCGCCTTCCTTGACGCCCGTTCGGATGTAGCCGAGAACGCGCTCTCGCTGGGCTGCGGTGACCATGGGGCCGAGCTTCGTGCTGCCGTCGGTCGGGTCACCCGGAGCGTATGCAGCGACGGCCGCAGCCGCGAGCTTCTCGGCCTGGGCAAGGCGAGAGCGCGGCACGATCATGCGGGTCTGCGCATTGCAGGACTGTCCGCCGTTCATGAAGCACGCGCGCACGGTGTGCGGCACGGCGTTGGCGAACTCCTCGTCGCTGAGGTCCTCGAGCAGCACCGCTGCGCTCTTTCCACCGAGTTCGACCGACACCCGCTTCACCGTTCGGGCGGCAAGTTCGAGGATTCGTTTGCCCACCGAGTTCGATCCGGTGAAGCTGACCATGTCGACGTCCGGATGAACGGCGATGGCCTCGCCGACGATCGGTCCGTATCCATGGACGAGGTTGAACACACCGGGTGGGATCCCGACTGCATCAACCGCTTCTGCCAGGGCGCGGGCGGAGAACGGGGCCACCTCGCTGGCCTTGACGACCACCGTGCACCCGGTGACGAGTGCAGCGCCGATCTTCGCAGTGATCTGGTGCAACGGGTAGTTCCAGGGCGTGATGCATCCGATCACACCTACCGGCTCGCGCACGATCAGGGAATTGCGGAGCGGTTCTTCGAACGGGAAGTCCTCGGCAGCGGTCACCGCCTCACGCAGATCGACTATGCCCAATCCGACCTGTGCCCAACGAGCGACCCTGCGCGGGGTTCCGACCTCGGCGACAACGAGGTCGGTGATCTCGTCCTGCCGCCGCTCCAGTTCGTCGGCCAGACGGGAAACAAGTTCCGCCCGTGCGCTCGGCCCGGTGTGCGACCATCGCTCCAACGCCCTTCTCGCAGCGGCGACCGCGAGATCGACATCCTCTGCGGAGCCGGCGGGGACATCCCCGATCAGCTCCTCCGTGGTCGGGTTGACCACGTCGATACGCTCATCACTCGCGGAGGTAGTCCACTTACCATCCACATACAAATCAAAGGTCACGATGGCTCACTCCGCATCGGTAGTTCGAATTCACCGGGCAGCTCGAAATGAATGTCCTGACAGGTCTCACACCCCGCAATGGACGAGGCCGGCGCTGAAGTCACTCTTCGCTCTGGACAGGATCACCCGGCTGGAACATACCTTAAGGTTGTAGGTACCAGGATGTCAAGGCAGACAACGCACGTCCGAGAGACGAAAAGGCCTAGGCTGCAATATTTTCGACACCGCTCACGATCCGATGAGATCTCGCAGGCTTGCGTCACTCGGTGCCGCCGTGGCCCCGCTCATCACACCGGCCAGGAATCCGCGGATCGTCACTACGAAGAGTTCGCGCGACGACCATCGATTGGCCGCCAGGGCGTGGGTAAGCGTCGGGTGCCTCCCCGCATCGACGTTCGGGAAGATCTCCCTGCTGTCGACCGGGTCGCGCATGAGATCGGTGAGAGTGGTCGCGAGAGAGAGCTTTTCCAGCCCGTCCAACATCACCACGTGCAGAGATGCCGGTACGCCCGCGTCGTCGAGGATTCGAGCGCACTTCTCGTATGTGCTCGTGAGTACGTCGCGCGGAAGGAACTGCACCAGCACCAGCGCCGCATTGGGATGACGGAGAATCGCGTCACGGTAGTTGAGACTGAGGTCGACGAACCACTCCACCCAATGCGTGTTCGGCGGAAGATCGGGAACGAGAGCCTCCGTCATGATCTCCTTCGCCACCTCCGTCATGAGCTCACGACGATCAGCAAAGTGGTGATACAGCGAGGACGTCCTCACGTTCAGGTGCTTGGCGACGCGCGGCAGACTGAATGCATCCATTCCTTCGGTGTCGATGATCTCGATGCTTGCCGCGATCGTCGAACTCCGACTGATCAGAGGCTTTACCGGTCGTCCCATCACTCCCACTTTCGATCGAAAATCGGATCGCACGCATCCGTCCGATAACGCGGCGACGGAATCGTCTCACTCATGAACCCGTGCTTACGATCTCGCCGTACCGGCTACGGTGGAAAACCAGAGGTTGCGTGGCCGAGTCGGCCTCGAAGTCGAGCATGTCGGCGACTGCAATCAGGTGATCGCCACCGTCGTGCTCCGCACCGAGCGCCACCTCGAACCAGGCCGCCACACCGTCCAGGATCGGCGCTCCGTGCTTGGCGGGACGCCACGGCACTCCGTCGAACTTCGGGCCACCCGATTGCGCGAAGCGATCGCTGAGGTCGCGTTGCCCCGCGGCGAGCACGTTGATGCAGAACGTGTCGGCTGTACGAATCGTGGGCCAACTCGTCGAACGCTTGCTCGGGCACAGCAACACCTGGGGCGGGTTCAGCGACAGTGCCGAGAACGACTGGCAGGTGAAGCCCACCGGTTCGTCGCCTACCACCGCCGTCACCACCGTCACGCCGGAACAGAAATGTCCCAAAACGTCGCGGAACGCCCGAGTGTCCACCACCGAGCGCGCACTCCTGTCCAATCGTGTCGACATGTGTCGTCCTCTCATTCACTCGCTGCGATGATGTGCACCCTGATCTCCCCTGCGGGACTGAGCCATCCGCGACGCTCGGCATACTCGATCATCGCCTCGAATCCGGCCGACCACGAATCGTCGGACGCCCTTGCCCCCGCGAGGGCACGGATCGTGTTCGGATCCACGAAGACGTTCCGCCCGCCGGACAGACGGCCGAGGGACGAAAGTTGTTCTGCCGAGATACCCTGCTCCGGATCAGCGGGTTCGATATGGAGGGAACCGAACTCGCCGGCCTCTTCGAGCCGGATCTGTGGCGCTCCGGGTGTCCTGTCGACAACGATCCGCACGGGCTACTGCGCTCTCGGTGGTGGATGGAATTCAGCTGGCACGTCGGCGCACCGTCGGGTCCGGCGTCAGGCCATGGGTTTCGAGAATCGGCAGCACCTCGGCCAGGAGCAGGCGCACGCATGCATCACGCGAATCCCCCGCCGCAACGGCCGGAACCACCGTGACGCCGTCGGCGACATCCGCCGCACCGATGTCGAGGATCAAGCTCGCGAGCCCGCCCGGCGTTCCGACATAGACGACGGCGTCGACCCCAACCGGGTCCGCAGCCGACGGATGTTCTCGCTCCCACATCACTTCGGAGCGCGCTGTGCGAGCGTCGGTCGCGATGTGGACGACGACGTCGAGCAGCACGTCGATCCGACCACCAGATGTGCCGCCGTCTTCGAACCCTGCCCGAATCCGCGAGCGCTTCTTCTGCGCCGCACGAAGGTCCGGAGCTGTCATCCGTACCGTATCCAGGCCACCCGGTCGACGGACCAGTACGGTGCTGTCGCCCGGCGCGGTCGGTGTCGACAGGTCGACGGCAACGGTAAGCTGCACCCTGCCCGTCACGCTGTCCGCCCCGTGCGAGGCACGGTCCGTCGCCAGACCAGCGCAGGCGACAACGTGGTGGTGCGGAACACGAGAGGATCCGACGACAGGGTCATCCAGTCACCGTCGAAGCGCACGTATCGCTTCTGGCTGTCGCCGATCCAGTTCGGATACAGCGATACCGCCATCTCGTGCCAAACGACGGAGTTCTCCTCGTCGACGTGATACGGACCCGAGTACGCGAGGTATCCGCCGGCAGCCTCGCTTCGTTCGCTCATCTCGCCACTGTGCACGTTGGGTGACCGGTATGGGGTTCGGTCGCGACGCATGATCTGCGCCGACATCAACCCGGCTGCCGAGTAGATGATCAGTCCGCGCGCTTCGGGCCCCAGCGGGTACCCAACCTTGCCGGTGTCCGACGTCGTCGAGTACTCGACGAGATCCCAGGACCCGACGATCCGGTCGGCGATCGAGACGCCCTCGATGTCGGTCTCGGTGCTCATGTCCTGCTTCCTTTCAGCTCACAGCACGTCGTGCGTGCAGAGAAGGATCGAACTCGACAGGGCGGCCATTGGTCCGCCGATGAAGAGAGACACCCTCGCATCGGGAACCTGGTTGGTCGAACTTCCACGCAGCTGGCGCACGGCCTCGACCGCCAGCCCCATTCCGTTGACGAACGAATCTGCCAGGTTGCCACCGCTGGTGTTCACCGGGAGCAGCCCGTGCGGAGCGGTGAGATTCTCGACCGTCATGACCTTGCCGGCCTCGGCACCGCGCGGGCACAGCGAGTGATCGATCAGTGCAGCTACCCCCGAACCACTGAAGTTCTCGTAGACCTGGACGACATCGACTTGATCGGGACCGAGGCCGGCATCCGCCCACAGGGTTTCCGCGACCCCGTCGGGCCCGGAGAATCCGGCCGAGGTGTAGTCGAGGTCGTTCTCCGTGTCGACGGCGTATCCGCCCACCGCGCCCTGACTGCCGGCCAGCACATACGCCGGTTTCGGATGGAGTTGCTCGGCGCGCTCGGCGGCTACCAGGATCAGCGCGACCGCTCCGTCGTTCTCACGTGAGCAGTCGTAGAGGCGGTACGGCTCGCCGATCATCCGGGAGGCTCGATACCGCTCCTCGTCGAGTGGACGGCCGAATGCCGCCGCATCCGGATTCTGCTGGGCATGGAAGTAGTCGGCGAGCACGAGGGACCTCATCGCGGATTCCGGAACACCGTCGTGCTCGAGCATCCGCCGAGTGCGCAACGCACACGCCTGAGCCGGCGATCCGACCCCGTGCGGGAGCATGTGACCGTCGAAATGATGCTTGGCGTATCCGAGTCTCCCGGAATCCTTCTGTGCCATAGCGCGATACACGACGACGCAGTGCGCCTGACCCGCCGCGATCGCGACCGCCGCGTTGGTGATCGCCGCGGCGGCGCCACCGCCCCCGCCACCCCAGATCATGGTGGACCATCGGATCCGGTGCGACATGAGCGACGCCCCCACTACGGTTCCGTCGTTCTCGCCGCCGCCGTAGGAGACGAACCCGTCGATCTCGCGTGGTGACACGCCGGCATCGGCAGCTGCCGCGACGATAGCCTGCAACGTCATCCGAAGCTCACTGTCGGTCGATTCTCCTCGCTTGTAATAGAACTCGTTGACGCCTACCACAGCGGCCGCCCCACGGAGAATAGTGTCAGTCATCGGTGCTCCCCCCGCTCGGTCTCGGTCGACGTGCCCGCCCGTTGCCAGCGGAGCAGAGGCCAGGGCGAATCGGCAGGCTGCTGGATGAGGCCCGTCACTTCATCACCGATGGCGATGTCGGTTTCGCCGTTCTCGGCCAGCAAGCCGAGCACCCGGCGTCCCCCGGCATGTGGCAATTCGACGAGCACCGTGATGAACGGCTGTTCGCCGGCCAACTCCGGGATGAACGGGTGCCAGGTACGGGACCACGAGAAGACCCGTCCTGCCGGTTCCACGGCGACCCACTCCGGGTCGAACGCCTGGCATTGCCCACAGATCCAGCGTGGCCCCCAGATCCACAGGCCACACTCGGCGCACTTGTGCAGACGTAGCTCACCTGCCCGCAGTCCCTCCCAGTACGGCAGGTCCAGGCCGTCCGCGTACGGACCCGCCAGATCCGTAGCCGGAAATTCGCGGACCACTCCGGTACTCGGTGTCATCGGATCGCTCCACTCTCGTGAATCGGCATTTCACTCCTTGTCCTGCGGGTGGGCGTCGCGGCCGGCCTCATCGGTCAGTGCTTGGTCAGGTAACCTGCGTCGATCGGCAGGTCGATCCCGGTCACGTACTTCGCAGCGTCGGACACGAGCCACAACACGGCGTCGGAGATGTCCTGCGGTTCGAGCATCGTCACGTCCAGCAGGTTCGTACGGTCGTTGTCCTTCCACTTCCGCACCACGTGCGGCAGCACCTGCGACAGGCCGACCGCCATGGGCGAATCGACCCCCGTCGGGTTGACCGTGTTGACCCGAATGTTGTGTTGGCCGAGCTCGAATGCGAGCGTGTCCTTCAGCCCTTGCAGTCCGTGCTTCGCCGCTCCGTAGTGACCCCACGACGGAGCAGCGCCCAGGCCGTCGACAGACGAGGTGATCACGATCGATCCGCCTCGGCCGCCCTCGATCATCACGGGTACCACGGCCTTGCATGCTTTCCACGCGCCGGTGAGGTTGACGTCGAGCATCGCCTGCCACGCGTCGTCCTCGATCTCGATCGTCGACTCGGCGTGATCGTGGATACCGGCGTTCGCCAGCAGGATGTCGATGCGTCCGAATTGCGACACGGCCAGGTCCGCGACAGCCTTCATGTCCGCACTGCTCCGGACATCCGCCTGGATGCCGGCAATCTCGCCGCCGGCTTCCTTGACCAGCTGCATCGTCTCCTCGAGATCCTCCTGTGTCGCGAGTGCGTACTGCACCTCTTTGATCGGTGCCGCGACGTCGCAGACGACGATCTTGGCACCGGCAGCGGCGAGTGCGAGCGCATGCGAGCGACCCTGTCCTCGTGCTCCACCGGTGATCACTGCTACTTTTCCGTCGAGTGACGTCATCGATACTCCTGATTTCGAAATAAGGGTGTGGCGGTTCGGAATTGGCCGGTTCGACTACCGTGGGCTCTTCGCGCGCTGATAGTCCTGCGTTGCCTGGCTGATACCGGTCGCGAAGCGCTCGCTGAAACCTTCCTTACGCGCCTGCGTCCAGTGATAGGAGCTCAGCAGCGGTTCGCACGTACCTGTGAAGCGAGGCATGACGTCCCGCATGAGAATGCGGTACATACGCGACGTGGACTCGGTATCGGCCCAGTCGTGGGCCGTCGCGAGGAAGGTGCCGAAGCCTCCGGTGCGGTCGATGACCTTCTGGATGTAGCTGATGGCATCGTCGGCGTCGCCGATGCATCCGTAACCGGACTCGTTGACACGCCGGACCAGTTCCTCGTGAGCGACTTCCTCGCCGGGCTCGATCATCTTCATCGGGGTGACGACGTGGCGGTAGTCCATGAAGTCGCGCAGCCCGTATCTGGTGTCCTCGACGGCCTGCTCGAAGGTGTCGGCGATATGGATGTTGCCGACGATCGCCCAGTCGTTCCGATCAACGACCTTCCCGTACTCGTTCGCTTCACGGGTAGTGATATCCCAAGTCTGCGCGAGCAATTCGACCGACTTTGCGCTGGTTCCGCCGATGGACAGCAGACCGAGCCCGTACTTTCCGGCCAGCTTCGGGCCCGACGGCGACATTGCGGCCGCCACGGTAATCGGCACCCCAGGGTACGTGTAGGGGCCCATCTGGACTCGAGCATCCTCGAGGGCGAACCATTCCGTCTTTCGGTCGACCGGTCCCGGAGTGTTGAGCAGTTCCAGGATGGCGTCCAGGGATTCCTCCATCCGCGGCCGAAGAAGGTTGTAATCCATTCCCATCATCTGCGAGTCGGCCACGAGCGCACCCGGTCCGACACCGATGCGAATGCGACCACGAGTCATGTGGTCCAAGAAAGTGATTCGATCGGCAACCATCAACGGATGGTGGTACGGAAGGGAGATCACGCCGCTGCACAGCTCGATGCGTGACGTGCGCTGCGCTGCTGCCGCGATCATCAGTTCCGGTGACGGCCCGACTTCGTACCCGCCGCTGTGGTGTTCCCCGAACCACACCTGGTGGAAGCCGAGCCTGTCGAGATCCTCCACGTGTCGGAGGTCCTGTTCGATCGCCATCGTGGGGTTACGCCGGGGGTTGTGATACGGAGGAAGAAACACTCCGCACCGGAGTGGCGCCTTCGTCACGGACGGCGCACTGTTCACAGCCGACCCGTTCTGCTCAGCCGTCGGTTCCATTCAGATCTCCTGTCGGTCGGTGGTACGCGATGCGCCGCAGATGGTGACGATTGCCCGTGCCGTTTCTTCTCCTCGGTTGTGCCATCGATGCTTGTTGCCGTTGACCACCACGGTGTCGCCGGCATTCAGTTCGACTTCCACGCCGTCGTCGAGTTCGAGCACGAGCGAACCCTCGAGAAGGACGTGTACGTCAACCGAATCGGTGCGGTGAAATCCCGGCGTGTGCTCGTCCATGGCGACGATTCCGTTGTCGTTGTCGCCGATGCGGCCGGGTTCGAGCACCCAGCCGATCACCCACACCCCACCGGGATCGGGAAATCCGACGGTGTCCGGCACCCCTCCGGAATTGGGCACCTCGGGAACGGAATCGGAACGCCAGATCGGGTCGAGTCCGGCGGTGTCGATCCTCTCGACTTTCTCGTCTGCGACGAGTACAGCGGTACCGTACTGTTCGGTGGCGATCACGCGGCGAAAGCTCATGTATGCCCCTTCGGGAGATAGCACTGAGACGGAGACGACATTGAAACACGGCTACATGTAATGGAATTCGGACATTCTCAGGTCCGTGAAGATCCTTGCACGACAGCCGGCACCGCCCGTCGGTGGCCGTGCTGTGGATCACACTCGTTAATCTAATGCCTATCGGTTCTTTCGACAAGCCCCGGGAGGGACTTCATACGGAGGGGCGGCCCCCAACCCGATACGAGAACGTTTGCCTGCGAGAGTGCGCCGTCGATCAGCTTCTCGGACGCCTTCCGGCGACGCAGGGTGAGCGCGAACCACACAACCAGCATTCCGGACATGGCCGCGGGAATCGCCGACAACAGGAGAACCATCGAACTCGCCATGTTCGTCGCGAGCAAGGATCCACCCAGTGCCGGCGCACACAACCCTCCCATCCGACTGACCCCGAACGCCCAGCCGATACCCGTCGCACGTACCGATGTGGGATACGCCTGCGCTGCTACCGACGTCAATGCCGCGGCAAGCCCGATCGCGCCGAATCCGAGCGTGAAGCACAGAGCGCCGACGGCGATCGCCGACCCACCAATCGCGAAGTTCCACGCGAGCAGCGAAACCGATGCAATGGTGGCGATCGGCCCGAGGGCTGCGGCTGCGACGCCGATCCGGCTTCGATCCATGGCCAGTCCGAGCGCAAGTGCGCCGACGATGCCGCCCAGCGTAGCCAGCGAGGTCGCGAGCTGCGCGGTGCTTTGCTCCACGCCGTTGTCGGTGAGAATCGTGGCCAGCCAGCTGAGCACGAAGTAGCTCCCGAAGAGCGCAAAGAACATCATCGCCCAGATGAGCGTCGTCAGAACGGCTCTGTCCTTGGTGAAGAGCGTAGCGACGCGCGCGCCGACCGGTTGAGGAGGGAGGACGTACTCGGTGTCCGCACGGTGCGTCGTGCCGACCTCGATCTTGTCGAGGATGCTCGCAACCTTCCTCGAGCGACCGGTCTTGGCGAGGAACTCGACGGACTCGGGGAGCCGGCGCCACGTGGCGATCAGGATGACGAGAGGAACGATGCCGGCCACCAGGAGCAAAGCTTCACCGCCGCGCGCCGGCACCAGCTGCGATGCGATGATTCCGACAGCGAGCCCACTGCCCGCGGTTCCCGAGCTGAGCACGGCGACAGTGGTCGATTTCAGGCGTATCGGCGAGTATTCGTTGCCCAGCGCGAACCCGTTCGGCACCGCGGCGAGGCCGAACACGACGATGCCCAGGCCCATGATGCGCTTGCGCCCGTGACGATCCGCGAGCGGTGCGACCAGGAAGTTCGAGACGATCCCTCCGACCAGTGCGGCAATCACGACTCGGAATCGCGTAGCCGATGGACAGCACGTTGAATCCGTCGGCAAACGCCAGTACCAGGCAGATGGCGATTGCGCGCCGTTGAAAACCCGAGAGGGGAACTCTGTCGATGATCTCGGTGATCCGAACCGGTGAACTCAATGCAGCGGTCCTTCCGTGAAGGTGGACCTCACCCGACCTCCTGGGTCGAGCAGGTCGTCACAATGATCTGTTCCACACGGGTTTCAAGTCCATGCGCACACAAGAGGGCCACCGCACACAGCGCTGCGGCACAAGACTCGCTCACGCACCGAAGTGCTGTGTATCACAGCGATTAATCTAAATGCAATCGGTTAATTGGTCAAGAGTTGCGCTGCGCCGCTCGAATGTCGTGCGTAGCAGGACATCCGACACTCACTGTTGACCGCGCGGAAGTCGCTGATCTACCTTCGTCGCAAGGCAATCGCCTTTTCACGTCAGCCTCGCACTTGTTCCGACAGCACGAGCCCACCTGACTCTCCGAGAGAACTCGCCCCTCGACGGCGACGTTACGGCCCACTCCCCTCGCGAAGGATCCCGATGACCTCGACACAGATCGATATTCCCGCACACCTGATCACCGACTTCGATGTGTACGATCCGTCCCTGGCCGCGCCGAACGATGTGTTCCAGGAGCGTGTCGCGGCATTGCGCAAGCAAGGACCCGTCCTCTACTCCCCGCACCACGGCGGGCACTGGGTCGTCACGCGATACAAAGAAGCACTGCAGGTCCTCCAGGACCCGGAGACGTTTTCGAGCTTCCCCAACAATCTTCTGAATGCCGCGCAGGGCAGATTCCTTCCGCTCGAACTCGACCCGCCCGAGCACAGCTACTATCGGCAGGCGTTGCAACCGTTGTTCAGCCCCAAGCGCATGAAGGCACTCGAACCCGAGATCCGGGGAATCATCACGGAGCTGATCGACGGATTTGCGGCGGCTGGTGAATGCGAATTCATCTCGGAGTTCGCACACGAGTTACCGACTCGAATCTTCCTTGCACTGATGGGGTGGCCCTTGAGCGCCGCGCCGCAGTTCACGGAGTGGACCGACATCACGCTCCAGGGCGTTCCCGGCGCGAGCGAGGCCGAGTCGGCCGAGGCCCGCGCGAAGGCAGCCACCGATATCTACGAACACTTCGGCCGAGTCGTCGCGCGGGTGCGATCCGGCGAAGACAGTTCGGAGACTCTGACGGCGCAGATCATCAACACCCCGCTCGACGTCGAAGGAACACCTCGGCAACTCACCGACGAGGAGCTGTGCCGGATGTTCTTCCTGCTTCTCGTCGCGGGACTGCACACCGTCCAAGGCGCTCTCGCCTGGGGACTGATCCACCTGTCGCGCAACCCCGAGCAGCGCGAGGCGACCCTCGATGATCCGACGCTGATCCCGTCTGCGGTGGAAGAGATCTTGCGCATCGAGACCGCGACGAGTGGCGGACGTCGCGCTACCCGCGACGTCGAGATCGGTGATGTCACCATCAAGGCAGGCGACCAACTGCTGGTGGTGATGACCGCCGCCAATCGGGACGAGGACGAGTTCGACGCCCCCGACGAACTGCAGATCCAGCGGCATCCCAACCGCCACATCGGGTTCGGTGCCGGCCCGCATCGCTGCCTCGGCTCCCATCTCGCACGGCTCGAGCTGAGACTCGCCCTGGAGGAGATCCACGAGAGGATTCCCGACTACGCCCTCGTTCCGGACAACCCCGCGGTCTTCCATTCGTCCCAGGTCCGGGGGTGCGAGAAGCTGCCGATCACCTTCACACCGGCGACGCGCTGATCCCCATCGGCCGCGAGAAGCAGTCCGACAGTGGTCCCCGGAGGAATCTCCGGGGACCACTGTCTTGTGGTTACGCGCACCCCACAGTAAGCGACGGATACGACTCCCTTTGCAACAAGTCGCACCTCACCGGAATCGACGCCGACGTCACGCGGCGCGATAGGACGGCTCCAGATAGACAAACCTAACCCCTGTAGCTTAATGTGGTGCCCGTCACAACATCATTCGGGCTGGTCGCCCGCCATTCACAGATGCGAGGTCTCGAATGACCGAACGTACAACCGCAGTTGCAGACTCTCCTGCGGGTGCGAACTCCGGCCGCTCCCGGGCAGACTCCCGCAAGGCAAGCCGAGCCGCCTTCGTCGGAACCCTGCTCGAGTACTACGACTTCAGCCTCTACGCCTCGGCGGCGTCGGTGGTTTTCGCCAGCGTGTTCTTCTCCGGCTCGAGCCCGTTCCTGGGGACGCTGCAGGCGGTCGGCACCTTCGCTGTCGGCTTCCTGGTCCGCCCGGTCGGTGGGGTGATCCTCGGCAGCCTCGGCGACCGCATCGGCCGAAAGCGTGTTCTCATCTTCACCCTGCTCATGATGGGCGTCGCCACGCTGCTCGTCGGACTTCTGCCCGGATACGCGCAGATCGGATGGGCGGCCCCGGCCCTGTTGGTGTTGCTGCGCATTCTGCAGGGCATCGGCGCGAGCGGTGAGTACGGGGGTGCCACGCTCGTGGCCGTCGAGTTCGCACCCGAACGGAAGCGAGGCCTGCTCGGTTCCTTGCCCGGAATGGGCGCAGCCCTCGGTGGTGTGATGGGAACGCTGTCACTACTTCTGATGTCCTCCTTGGTATCCAAAGAAGCGTTTCTGAGTTGGGGCTGGCGAATCCCGTTCCTCTTCAGCGTCGTGATCCTCGCCTACGGCTTGTGGCTACGTCGCAGCCTTCCGGAGACACCCGCGTTCCGTGAGATGAAGAAAGCTGAAAACATCTCGAAGACACCGATCTTCGACGTGGTCCGCCAGCAGCCCCGCGCACTTCTGACCGTGATGGTGATGACCATCGGCCAGACCGGTATCGGCTACTTCTACATCGTCTTCATGGGCACTTTCGGCACCAACCAGCTGGGCTTCGGTGGAACCGAGGTGCTGGTCGGACTGATCGTTGCGCAGCTCACGAACGCCGTATTGATCCCGCTGTTCGGATCACTGTCGGATCGCGTCGGACGACAGCCCGTGATCGTCTTCGGCTTTCTCTACAGCGCTGTGTTCGCATGGGTGGGCATCTCGCTCCTGTCGGGGGTCGGAACACCCCCACTGCTGTTCTGGGCGGTCATGGCGCTCGGCAACGGCGTCGGCGTCGCCGCCATCTTCGGCCCGATGGGCGCATACGTCACCGAGCTGTTCCATACGCAGCACGCCTACAGCGGCCTCGGCCTCGGCCGAGAGACCGGCAACGCGCTCGGCGCAGCCATCGTCCCGGTAATTGCTGTCGCCTTGGCGTTCGACGACACCACGATCTGGCTCAGCGTCCTGATCTGCGTCATATCGCTGCTCGGATTTGCGGCGACCGTCCTGTCGCGCACACGATCGTCGTCGGTTTCGATTCCCGATGGTGACAGCGTGCCGGTGTCCGTGTAGAGCACTGACACCACAAGTGAGGGCCCCGATCCACAGGATCGGGGCCCTCACCGGGTTCCGACAGGCCGCCCGAGACAGAAAGGAGGCCACCCACCCGTCAGGTGGGCGGCCTCCTCCGCGTTCCTGGAGGTGACATCCGTCGTTCTATCGAGGCATGCGCGAATTGCCCTCCGCACCACGGGCAGCCGCGAGCATCGCATCGACGTCGACCAATTTGTGGCGCGCCCGACCTCGGCGACGCCCTTCGGTACGCTCGTATCGGTCGATCCGCTGCCAGCCATCGAGACCGAACGCGTCGGTGCAGCGAGCCTCGATGACCCTCACCAACTCGTCTCCGGTGCGGCTGGGCCGCGGCAGGAGGGCGCGCTCGTGGTCGGCAAGCATCGTGTCGACTGTCTCGGCGGCGCAGTACCGATTGGTACCGATCACGCCGGTCGGCCCCCGCTTGATCCAACCTGCGACATAGACACCGGGCACCGGACGGTCTTCGGCCGGATCGACCACGCGGCCCGCCACGTTGGGTACCGTCCCCTGCGCGGCGTCGAACGGCAAACCCGGCAACGGGCGCCCGCGATAGCCCACCGAACGCAGCACCAGCGAGCATTCCAGGTCCTCCCCGACGCCGGCCTCGTCGTACGGCGCGATCCGTAGACCTTCGACGTGACTGCCGCCGAGGACCTCGATCGGCGCACCGTGGAACCGCAGCGTGATCCTTCTCCGACCGGGTTGCGGGCACCGCCGCGCATATTCGGCGATCGTCTGCAGCTTGATCGATGCATCGCCGGGAGCCTCATATCCGTCGTGCACACTCACGTCCACTTCAGGCAAGGATCCCAGTGCGAGGAGTTCCGGTGTCGTGAACGCTGCGTGGCCGGGGCCGCGGCGACCGAGCACCACCACCTCCTCGAGTGCGCTGTGTCGCAGTGCATCCAGAGCATGTTCCGCGATGTCACCCGGCACGAGGCATTCAGGATCGCGCGTCAGGATCCGTGCCACGTCCAACGCCACGTTGCCGTTGCCGATCACGACAGCACGACGACCCGACAGATCGAACGTGTGGTCAGCGTACTCCGGATGCCCGTTGTACCAGGCGACAAATTCGCGTGCGGCACAACTGCCCGGCAGTTCTTCTCCCGGAATTCCGAGCTTCCGGTCGTCGGGCGCCCCGCTCGCATGGATCACCGCATGGTGATGTTCGAGCAGCTCGTCCACGGTGATGTCGCGTCCGACGTCTACCCCGAGGAACGCGCGAAAACCGCTGCGGCCGGCGGTACGCGCGAACAACCGCTCGACGGCCTTCGTGGTCTGATGGTCCGGGGCCACACCGAATCGGACGAGCCCACCAGCGACGGGGAGACGCTCGAACATGGATAGTGTGACCTCGACGTCGCGCCGTTTCAGCAACTCCTCCGCAGCGTAGAAGGCGGAGGGACCGGAACCCACGATCGCCACCCGCAGCGAACCGGGCCGATCCACGGCGACAACAGGTTTCCGCGGCACCTCACACCGGCCGAATACGGTCGGATTGCCCAGGAAGTACGCTGCATTGAGATCCTTGTAGATCTCGGTCTCGCCGATGAGATCGCTGTCGGGAACGATCGCGTCCACCGGGCACACATCGGCACAGGCGCCACAGTCGATGCACGTGCCCGGGTCGATGTAGAGCATCTCTGTGCGCGCGTACTGCGCTTCGTCGGGCGACGGGTGAATGCAGTTGACAGGACACACCGCGACGCACGTCGCGTCGTTGCAACAGGCCTGGGTCACTACGTATGTCATGAGCACTCCGGTGGGTCGTTGGGTTACGGACTCTGCTCCGGGGGGAAGAAGCGGTGACCGTAGCGGGCGGCGAGTTCGTGGGCCCGAGCCGTGAACCCCTGTGCACCGCCGGGATAGAGGCGTCTGAAAGAGATGACTCCACCTGTGTGCGCCGGGAACCCGATGCCGAGAACGGATCCGGTGTCGGCGTCGGCCTCGGAACCGACGACACCTTCGTCGAGACAACGCAACGCTTCGACGACTTCGACGAACAGCAACCGATCGCGCATGTCATCGATCGGAATTCTCTGCCCCGGACCGAACACGTCACGAAGGCCTGGCCACAACCCGAGGCGCGCACCGTCGGTGCCGTAGTCGTAGAATCCGCGTCCTACCGACCTACCGCCGCGATCACACTCGTCGATCATCCGGTCGCGCACGCTGCCTGCGTTCTGCCCGCGCCACGTTCCCCCGGCTACCTCGACAGCGATGCGGTTCTCGCGCTGCACCGCACGGTTGAGTGTCAACGTGATCTCGTCGAGCAATTGCAGTGGCGGCACGGGGTATCCGGCAGCGGTCGCCGCGCGCTCGATGATGCCCGGATCGATTCCCTCTCCGACGGCGGCCAACGCCTCGTCGAAGTAGCGCTCCATCACCCGGCTGGTGAAGAATCCCCGGCTGTCGCGCACCACGATCGGCCGCTTCCCGAGCAACCGCGCGTACGTCAAGGATGCCGCGACCGTGGCCTCCGACGTACGCGAGCCGACAATCGTCTCCACCAGCATCATCCGATCGACCGGGGAGAAGAAGTGCATTCCGACGAAGCTTTCCGGGCGTGCCAGCGTCGAGGAAAGAGTGGTGATCGGCAGGGTCGACGTCGTCGATGCAACCACGGTGCACGGCTCGGTGGCGGCCTCGATCGTCCGCAGGACCTGTTGCTTGACGGCGACGTTCTCCGGTACCGCCTCGATCACGAGCGCGGCAGGCGCCAGGTCCGCGGGGCGCTCGGTGGTCGTGATCCGGTCGAGCAATGCCCGCGACATTGCCGTATTCGTGATCCCCGCCTGTCGGGCACGCTCTTCACGACGGTCGGCGTACGACCTCCCCCTGCGCGCACCCTCGGGGGTCCGCGCGACCACTACGACATCGGCCCCCGCCCGCGCGCACGTGTAGGCGATGGCCGCGCCCATCATCCCAGTACCGACGACACCGATCGTGGTGCCCGCCAGAGTCGCCGACGCCTCGGTCATGCCTGCAGACTCTCGACACGGATGTCGATGCTCGCGGGCGCGTCGACACTGCGTGTACCGATCGCCGTAGGGTTCCCGCGGACGATTTCCTGTTGCTGCGGCCGGGTCGCACCCCAGCCGCGCACGAGGTCCGCCACGTTCATGCCGATCTCCTCGTTCATTGTTCCCAATGCGCCGCACCCGGCCCTCGGCTTACCTGATCACCTACTGCACTTCGCGATAATCTAATCCCAATAGTTTCTGAACGCAATGCCCGATTGGGGCTCCGAGCCCCGGCCCGCGTGTGGTCACGAAAAGTTCACTTACACAATCACCTTGACTGTGGTATGACCATCGAAGAGAACTGGCGAACGGACCACGCCCTCACCCGGCCCACCCGGGTCGCAGCGAACCCGTCACCGAGCAACTCCGGCTGCGGGAGGCGGGAACTCGTCGTAGAACAAGTACGTTTCTCCGGAACCCAAGGCACACCTGCACTAGCGATCAGGCGTTCCCGTCATGGGCCGGCCTTCGGGACGTACCGATGATGGTTCCCCAGCGGACACCCGCGACACTAGGAGACGCGGGTGTCGTACTCCTGCCGGTTGGCGAGCACCTCGTCCATGTGCGCCTCCGCCCACGCCTTGATACCGCGCATGATGGCCTGGAGCGAGATTCCGAGGTCGGTCAGCTCGTAGGTGACCGTGACAGGCACAGTCGGCGTCACTGTGCGGGTGAGCAGGCCGTCGCGCTCGAGGGAGCGCAGCGTCTGGGTGAGCATCTTCTGGCTGACTCCGGCCAGCCGTCGGGACAGCTCCGAGTAGCGCATCCGCCGCGGCTCGCCGTCGCAGTCGTCGCCCGGGTGTGGTCCGTCGCTGCCGAGCGCGGCCAGGACCAGAGTCACCCACTTGTCCGAGATCCGGGCGAGGAGCCGGCGGCTGGGACAGGTCGCCAGGAACGCCTCGTACTCCACCTTCGCCTGCAACCGCTCCTGGGCCGCCGTCGTCGTCGACATCGACCGCTCCTTCCTGTGCGG
The DNA here is from genome assembly GCF_001894825.1 of Rhodococcus jostii NBRC 16295. Taxonomy (GTDB): domain Bacteria; phylum Actinomycetota; class Actinomycetes; order Mycobacteriales; family Mycobacteriaceae; genus Rhodococcus_F; species Rhodococcus_F jostii. Next base: position 71,466 of record NZ_BCWY01000042.1, read on the forward strand.
TGACATACGCACTCCAAAGTGCCTACTTCCCATTGGAGAGTAACCCCTCCATCGTGGTGGTGCAGCACAAATACCGGTCCACAGGAGACGAAACATGTCCACCACCTTCCGCACCGCAATCGTCCGGACCCCGGGCGGTCCCGACTCGATCGAGATCATCGACGTACCCGTCGTCGAGCCCGGGCCGGGTGAGGTCCGGGTCGAGATCGCCGGGGCCGCGGTCAACCCCGTCGACCTGGCGCTTGCCGCCGGGGTGTTCCACCGGCTCGGGCTGATCGACCAGCCCGCCCACACCGGTCTGGGCTGGGACTTCGCCGGCACCATCACCGCGGCTGGTCCGGGCGTCGACCTCCCGGTCGGCAGCCGCGTCGCGGGGCTCGTCGCCGGGTTTGACCGCGACTTCGGCACCTACGCCGAGCAGCTGATCGTCCCGGCGAGCGACACCGCTCTCGTGCCGGACGGCCTCGACCTCGCCACCGCAGCCACTGTCCCGCTCAACGGCCTGGCCGCAGACCAGCTGGTGGACCTACTCGGCGACGGCGGGGGCAAGAGCCTGCTGGTGACCGGAGCCGCTGGAGCGGTCGGGGCGTACGTCGTCACGCTCGCTCAGGACCGCGGCTGGCGGGTCACCGGACTGGCCCGAGCCGAGGACGAGAAATTCGTGCGCGGCCTCGGCGCCGACTTCACCGCGGAGGCGGCGCACGCCTGGGACGCGGTAGCCGACGGCGCCGCCCTCCAGGAGCAGGGCCTCACGCTGGTCCGCGACGGCGGCCTTTTCGTCGGCGTGCAGCCGGGCGCGGCGCCGGCAGAGGAACGCGGCGTCTCCGTCCGCGTGCTGGTGGTGCAGCCCGACGGTGCGCGGCTCGCCCAGCTTCTCGACGCCACGGCAAGCGGCCACCTGCCGGCGCGGGTCCACGCCGTCGTACCGCTCGACCAGATCGCCGCCGCCCACCGCGCGGTCGCGCAGGGCGGCGTGCGCGGGAAGTACGTCCTTCAGCCCTGATGGTCCGCCATGCAATACCGCGTTGGACGCGGTTCGGTGCGCCGATCCACTGTGGCTGATGGGGGTGGCACGGCCTGGACCGCGTCGCGAAGTGCCGCCACAGGGTCGGTGCCGGGTGGCCACCATCCGGCCGTCGCCCCGTCCGGCCGGGCCAGGAGTGCCCCGCCGTGAGAGATGCCCACTCCGCGGGCAGTGATGGCGTCGAGATCGTGGACGACGAGCGGAGGTCCGGGAACCGAGGTCGCTGCCCGCTGCCAGGACGCGCTCGGACCGCAGGTGAACAACGTCAGCCCGGGTCCGAGTAGGTCGAGGGTGGACACAGCGCCCGCTCGGGAAGGCAACCAGACGTGCGCTATTCGGCCGCCGAGGTCGGCGGGCAGTTCCTGTGAGGCGAGTCGGGCTCCGCCGTGCGGGTCGGCCGATCGGGCCACGTTGTGCGCGGCCACCGGACGTCGTTCGGTCTCGTAGGTGTCCAGCAGCTGCGGTCCGGCCCAGCCGCGCAGCACCCAGGCCAGTTTCCACCCGAGGTCGTAGGCGCTCTGGATGGCGGTGTTCATGCCTGTGCCCCCGCGTGGCGTGATCTGATGCGCGGCATCGCCGACGAGGAACGCGGCGTCCTGCCGGAAGCGGTCCGCGAGTTGCGCGGCGAAGGTGAAGGTCCCGATGCGTTCGATCCTCGGCTCGAGGTCGGCCAGTCCACTGCCGAGTCGGATGAGGCGGGCGGACTGCTCCTCGGTCGGACTCGCCGCAGGCTCCTGCACAAGTTCGTGTTCCACGCCGTAGACCCATCGGTCGCCGCGGCCGGCGGGAACGAAGACTCCTGCGGCTTCGGGGTGGGTGACGGCGTAGATGCAGTAGCGGCGGTCGCCGAGCAGGTCCCACAGGGGGGCGCGGAACTCGGTCCCGACGGCCTGGGACAGACGTCCCGGCCCACGCATCCCGATCCCGAGGGCGTCGCGTACGGTGCTGCGCGCGCCGTCTGCTGCGACGAGGTAGCGGGCGTGGAGGGTTCGGGTTCCGCGAGTTTCGACGTCGCGCAGCGTCACCAGGGTGGTGCCGTCGGACCGGCTGTCGAGTCCGACCACTTCGGTGCCCATCTCCACTCGAGCGGTGTCGAACCCGAGCAGGTGTTCCAGCAGCACGGGTTCGAGGTGATCCTGCGGAACCGAGGCCGGGGCGGTGGGGCTGAGGACTGCGCTCTGCTCTCGCGTCGGGAAGCTGGTCAGGTGCGCGTCACCCGCCGCGGCGAGCGTGGGGCCCACCCATTGCTTCCACTCGACCTCGGCTCCGCCTGCCCGGATCTCCTGCTCCAACCCCCAGGAACGCAACAGCTCCATCGTGCGGGTGCTGACCGAAGCCGCCCGCGGCAGCCCCGACAGGGCGGGCCGCCGCTCCACCACCAAGACCTCGATCCCGTGGCGAGCCAGTGTGATTGCCGTCGTCAGTCCCGCCGGACCGGCTCCGACCACGAGCACAGGCGTGGACGCCGAGGGTGTTGGCGGAACGGTGGGTGTGGTCAGGCTGTTCACGACGTCAGCTCCTTCGTCGGAAGGCTGGTTTGTCTCGGTGCAAGGAGGAAGCACGCGGGGGCTGCTCAATTTCGCCGGACAGTATGTCTTTCGATTAATAGCCTGAACTTCACGAGACGACCTGTCAAGTGAAAATGTTAGAGTGGCGGTTGTGGCCACCCGAAAGTACGAGCAGCGTCTGCGTGCGGAGGCGGCCGACGAGACGCGGCGCAACATCCTCGACGCCGTCTATGAGCGGCTGCGCCGAGCGCCGTCCACCCCGGTGAGTGTGGATCAGGTGGCCCGGGCGGCGGGGGTCTCCCGGTCTACCGTCTATTTGGCCTTCGGTTCACGAGCCGGGCTGTTCGACGCATTCACCACCGACCTGTGGTGGCACCGGGCAGGGTTTCAGGGCGTAGTCGACGCGGTGGAAAACCCGGACGCGCGCGAGCACCTGCGCGGCGGAATCGACGCCGGAGTCCGGGTGTTCGCCGCCCACCGCGACGTCTTCCGCGCGCTGTTCTCGATGGCCCAACTCGACGCGGATGCCGTCGGCGGAGCCATCGCGCGGATCGAGGAGAACCGGGCCGGCGGGATGGTCCACCTCGCCCAGCGTCTCGCCGAGCAGGAAGTTCTCCGGCCGGGAGTCACCGTCGACGAAGCCGCCGACGTGCTCTGGCTGTTGGCGAGCTTCGACAGCTTCGACCAGCTCTACACCGGGCGGAACCTCCCCGCCGACGACGTCTCCCGCACGCTGATCACCACCGCCGAACGCAGCCTCTGCCAGTGAGTGGTTGGCCTCACGCCAACCCAACGAGCCCCGCCGCGGTGACGCAGTTCGGACGACCCGACTCGTACTCACAGTGACAGTCGATCAATGACAGATCCCATCCGTTCCGATGAGAAGGGTCGACCTAGCGGATGCAGACGCCTGCCCTCGCCGAAACCCGTGGTGGGATACCGCTATTGCTGATGTGAACCGCGATCCATGCACCTTCTCGGTCACGGACCGAAGCTCGAACGGCGTGCCGGTGTTCGGGCCGAACGAATATCCCTCCCAGACGGCATCGACCTCGTACGGCTTCGAGACAAAAGCAGGTACTCCTCCCCCACCCGATAGCTGGTTCCACACCCGTTACCGCCCGCGAGGGTGCCCACACCCGTCGAATTATGGTCTTCCCAACGGTTTTCACTACTCTCGATCCGGCGGAGACGGCAACGGAGCGGACTCCTGCAAGAGTTCGGCACGGGTGCCGGGCATGCCGCTGCGACCCTGTTCGGCGCATTTGACTGCCAGAATCTGATTGATGCCGAGCCGGTTCGCTGCAAAAGCCAACGCCGCGCCCGCCATGTACAGCCGCCATACTCGTGCCCGCCCGGCGCTGCTGTAGGCCACCGCCTCGTCCCAGTTCGCCTCCAAATTCCCCACCCAGGCCCGCAGGGTCAGCGCGTAATGCTCGCGCAGCGACTCGACGTCGCGGACCTCGAAACCGGCCCCTTCGATCGCCTCGATCATTGTCGCGATCGGTTCGATTTCTCCGTCGGGGAACACATAGCGATCGATAAAGGACGTTTTGGAGAACCTGGCAGTGGGTTTGATTGGTCGCCGCGAGATCGCGTGGTTGAGCAACCGCCCCCGCGGGCGTAGCAGCGCGAACAGGTCGGCGGCGTAGGTCGGCAACATCGCGGCGCCGACGTGCTCGGCCATGCCGATGCTCGAAATCGCGTCGTAGGGGCCGTCTGTGACGTCGCGGTAGTCCTGGACTCGGATCTCCACCAACTCGCCCACGCCCGCGTCGACCATTCGTTTGGCGGCGTAGTCCGCCTGCTCACGGGACAGGGTGACACCGACGACGCGCGCGCCGTAGTGACGTGCCGCGTGCAGTGCGAACGTTCCCCACCCGCAGCCGACGTCGAGGACCCGCATCCCCGCGGTCAGGCCGAGCTTGCGGGCCACCAGATCGCACTTGGCGTATTGGGCCGCGTCCAGACCCTCGCTCGGCTGCGCCCAATACGCGCACGAGTAGGTCATCGATTCACCGAGCACGAGTCGATAGAAGTCGTTGCCGACGTCGTAGTGGTGGCTGATCGCGGCGGCGTCACGCTCCTTGTCGTGCCGGTGCCCGCGCGCCAGTTTCATCTCCTCCGCCGGCGGCTTCGGTGGCAGGCCGACGATCCCCAGGCGCAGCGCCGCCGTCACGAGCGCCTTCTTCGTTTGCCCGTCGATCCGTACACCGGGGCCCCTGCTCGGGTCCGACACCTGCTCCAACACATCCAGTCCGGCGAGCAGGTCTCCCTCGATGTCGATGTCGCCGGAGACATAGGCCCGAGCGAAACCGAGGTCGTTGGGGGCCCACAGCAACCGTCGCAGACCACGCCGATTGACAAGGCGCACCTGCCACGGCGCGTCCGCAGGCCCACTGCGGCTACCGTCCCAACACTTGATCCCTACCGGGACCTGCTCACCGAGCACCGCGCGAACCAGCGGCGCCACCGTGTCAGCGACCGTCATACACACCTCCGTCAAAGTTTGGGACCGACCACCACCGCGGCTCGGTTCACGTCGCTCGCCGTGACGCACAGGCATCTCAACCCGCACTCACCTCGTCGACGATATCGATGGAACCCCCATCGCCGCATGCCATCACACCAATTCCCGCTCGGCGTAACGCCCCCGGCTTCACGCCGTCGACCGTTCCTTCGGCACAAGAAGGGCGAGCAGCGCGACTATCAGGCCGCCGCCAGCGAGGTACAACCCCCAACGGCCGCTGAACAAGTTGTCGTAGTTGTCGCGGACAAAGTCGCCGGCACGGTCGTTGAGCCGCCACAGGAACACCGCGGTGGTGCCGATCCCCACGATCACGCCCAGCCACCCGGCCCCGCGCGAACCCACCAGGGCGGCGGCCAGCAGCAGGACCGCGGACAACAGCAGCAGCGCCGTCATCGACCTGTAGAAGACCACGGCCTGAGTTTCGACCTGCTCGAAGGTGAACCCGGTGGGGAACCCGTCGCGCAGATCGACCAGCGCGACGTCACTCGGCTGTATTCCGCCGACGATCGGAAGGAAGGCGCCGATCGCCACCGCGATGGCACACACGAACAGGACCAGATGAACGAAGGTGCGCATGGGCGTTCTCCTCTGTCGACCGACGAGGTGCTCGGGCCCACAGTATCCCGTCGCAGCGATTCGGTCCGCCCCAACACGATCGCGCGCCGCAGACTCCGGGCGTTACGATGGCGTCGAATCGTCCATCCGAGAGCCAGGGGTGCCCATGTCGGATTTGGATCAGGCGTTTGCCGATGCACAGGAGAACGTCAAGAAGCTCACTTCGCGGCCGGCCAACGATCAGTTGCTGCGCCTGTACGCGCTGTTCAAGCAGGGGTCGAAGGGTGACGTCGAAGGCAAACGGCCCGGTCGGCTCGACATGGTCAACCGCGCCAAGTACGACGCCTGGGCCACGTTGGCGGGTACTAGCAGCGCCGATGCCAAGCAGGGCTACGTCGACCTGGTAGCCCGGCTCACGCAGGGCTGAGTTCACGGGTCCCGCGGGTGGGGTTGCGAATCGCAGCGGTGGTCGTCGGTGTGCTGGTCTCGGAACCGAAATGACGTCGCGACAATTCAGCGGGTCGCCCCGGCGTAGACCTGGCACGATGTACGGGTGACTGATTCCCACGGCGTCCTCGTCCTCGGCTCGGGGTTCGCCGGTCTGTGGGCCGCACTGGGAGCGGCGCGGCGGCTCGACGAACTCGACGCGTCGGACACCGTCGATGTCACGGTGATCAGTGCGCAACCGTTCCATGACATCCGGGTCCGCAACTACGAGGCAGACCTGAGCGCGTGCCGCATCCCGCTGAGCGACGTGCTCGATCCGGTCGGCGTCGGGCACATCACCGCCGAGGTGACGGCGATCGACCCCGCGGCGCGCACCGTCACCGTCACGAGCCACGGCGCACCGAGCACGCAGAGGTACGACCGCCTGGTCATGGCGCTGGGCAGTCGGGTGGCGAAACCCGAGATCCCCGGGTTGCGGGAATACGGCTTCGACGTGGACACCTACGACGGAGCCATGAAGCTACAGCGCCACCTGGCCGCGTTATCCGACGGCCGAGCGGAAGTCGGCGCGACGACCGCGGTGGTGGTCGGCGCCGGCCTCACGGGTATCGAAACGGCATCCGAGCTGCCCGGAAAGCTGGCAATGGTGTGCGCAGGACGCAACGGCGAACCGCGGGTGGTGCTGATCGACCACAACCCCTACGTCGGTTCCGACATGGGGGCATCGGCGCGACCGGTGATCGAAGCGGCGCTGTCCGACAACGGCGTCGAGACGATGACCGGTGTCGGCGTCGCAGCTGTCGACGAGCACGGCGTGACGCTCTCTTCCGGGGAGATGCTGGCCGCGTGCACCGTCGTCTGGTGTGCGGGCATGCGGGCGAATCCGCTGACCGCACAACTCGGTGCCGAGCGCGACCGGCTCGGTCGCGTGCCGGTCGACGACTATCTGCGAGTGATCGGCTCGCCCGGGGTATTCGCCGCCGGTGACGTCGCTGCGGCGCGCGTGGACGACGACCACCTGTCGGTGATGTCATGCCAGCACGGGCGCCCGATGGGCCGCTATGCGGGCTACAACGTCATCGGCGATCTGCTCGGGGAGCCGATGCTTCCGCTCCGGATTCCCTGGTACGCCACGATTCTCGACCTGGGACGCGCGGGCGCGGTATACACCGAGGGGTGGGATCGTCAGGTCGTCTCGCGCGGCGCGCAAGCTAAAGCCACCAAGGTCACCATCAACACCCAACGCATCTATCCCCCGTTGAACCGAGACCGCGCCGCCCTGCTGTCCGCCGCCGCGCCGGTTCTACAGGCACGACCCGACCCCGGACAATGACCTTCAGGAAATTGTGTCGCGCCACTGGTCAGTCTGTCCCGGCCAGCCCCCGGCTGTCAGGCGTCACAGGGTCTCCGCGCGAGTGGTCGAGTCCTGCTTCGTCACCGCTGCGTGCGGTTTCGTCGACAGATCCCGCCAGCCGACGAGGACCTGGTGCACGGCCTCGGCGCCGTGCAGCGGGTCGGGCGGTGCGGGCAGGTCGGCAGGGTAGATGAGAAACGGGGTGCTCTGCGGTCCGCCCATGCCACCGTGCGAGCCGACCTGCGCCTCGAACGCCGCGACCTCGTCGGTGTCGGGCCAGTAGGCTCCGCCGACCATGATGTCGGCAACGTTGTCGAAGGTGTCGGTGCGTCGCACCTTCGCCAGCGCGTCGGGGCCCATCACCGCGAGCGGGTTCTCGCCGGTGACCTCGCCGGTCGTCACGTCGACCTGTCCGTGGGACCCGAGCACCACGGACCCGCCGGGGGCGGCAACGAGCAGGAAGCCGATCCCGGGGTGCTCGCGCAGCCCGGTGAGCAGCCCGGGGTGGGCAGCCTCGATGGCGTTGACGTCGGCGCGTCCGGGCAGATGCGGGAAGTAGACCAGGCCGAGGTTGCCCGAGCCGAGCACGATCGGCTCGCCTGCGGAGGTGTGCGTCTCCTCGCCGGCAGTCGGCGAGTGCACGCTGGCCGCGGCGTAGCCGCGCCCCTCCGCCCCAGGTTGTCGGGACACATCGGATTCGCGCTCGTACCAGTGACGCTTCACCGCAGCCGGTTCGCGCTGCGCGGCAAGTCGGACAACCAACTGCCCCAACGTTTCCCCATAGCGTTGCTGGAAGGTTGCGCCCTGACTCTGCCCGTGGTCGGACAGCACGACGACGCGGTAGGGCCGATCGGCCTGCTGCACCACGGCGAGCAGCATCTCGATGACGTCGTCGAGTTTGGTCAGCACCGCGAGCGTTTCGGGCCGGGAGATGCCGGAGTGGTGCGACACCTCGTCGTAGCCGATCAGGTCGACGTAGACGACGCTGCGCCCCTTGATCAGATCGCCGACCACCGCGGCGGCAGCGACGTCGGTGGCGAGCACGGTCGCGAACGCCCGCACGAACGGATAAACCCCGCCCCGCGGCACGCGCGGCTGGATGTCCTTTCGCTTCTGCCGCAGTGACTGGCGTAGTTCCCGTTGCAGTTCCGCGAACATGCGGATGAACGTGCGCAGCGCGCTCGCCGGGTCGGCGAAATAGTCGCTGTAGCCGGCGCCGCCGCCGAGGCGGGCACCGCGCATGCGGCTGACGACGAGCACGTTGTCGTTCGCGCCGCCGGTGAACAGGTTGCCGCGGCTCGCACCGTCGTGCGCCAGCAGGCCCGGGATGTCGGTTCGTTCGAGTTCGCGCTGCTCGTTGTCGGCGGGGTTGCTGAACACCGAGATGCGCCCGGTCGTCTTGTCATACCAGCGGAACGCCGGCACGTTGTGGTTGGAGCCGTGCAGCACGCCCAGCTGGGTCGCACCCGTCTGACTGCTCCAGTCGGTGTGCCACGGCACCAGCCGGTGGGTCTCGCGCACCAATTTCGCCAGCCCGGGTGTGACACCGTCGGCGATCGCGCGCCGCAGGACGTCGTAGCCGAGGCCGTCGATCTGGATGCACAACAGCCCCGGGGACGCGTCCACGAGCGCGGAGTTGCGACGCAGCCGGAACCGCTGTCGGCGCACCTGCATCAGCCGGTACGCGGTATCGGAGCGGGACGCGATTGCGCCCGAGAGGACGGAGGTGAACAGCGAGAGCAGCGCCGCGAGGAAGAACGCATCGCGCAGCTGGTCCGCCGACGCGACCGGCACCAGGTACACCGTCAACAGCATGATCACACCGCCGGCGAGGAACACCCCGACGAACAGCAGCACCGGGCCGATCCACGACATACACCGCATGATCACCGGCCACAGTGCGGCGTTGAGCAGGCCGAACACCAACGCGAGCGCCAGCGCAGCCGGAAGCGTCGGTAGCGGAGTGAAGCTCGACTGGTCCAGGGTGATGCCGCCGAGGATGCGGTCGAGCACGATGAGCGCGAGCGCCGACAACCCCCAGAGCACGAGGAACTCGACGAGCACCCGCACCACGCCGCCCACCGTGCGCATCGCACTCCCTTCCCTCGTCTGGAATCGTAAGGGTCGTGACCGCGACGCCGGGTTCGAATGCCGCCGCATTCGGTGTGCGCTGGCTCGGACACGCCAGCGCGTTGATCACGGACCGCGGGACGGTCGTCCTGACCGATCCGGTGCTGACCGACCGCGTCGCGCACCTGCGCCGCCGCCGGGGGCCCTCGCCGATCGGGCCGCACGTGCGCAACCCGGACGCCGTCCTGCTCTCCCACCTGCACGCCGACCACACCCACCTGCCGTCGCTGCGGCTGCTCGATCCGGACGTTCCGATCGTGGCACCGTGGCGGGCAATCGACGGCCTGCCCGCGCTGCGCCAGTTCGCCGACCGCCTCGTGCTGCTGCGGCCCGGCGACGAGACAAGGATCGGCAAGGTCACCGTGCGCGCCGTGCCCGCCCGACACGACGGCCGACGCTGGCGGCGCGGCCCGGAGTTCGCGCCGGCGATCGGGTACGTCGTCGACGGGGACCGGCGGACCTACTTTGCCGGCGACACCGACCTGTACCCGGACCTCGCCGACCACGTCGGCCCGGTGGACCTCGCACTGCTCCCCGTCGGGGGCTGGGGTCCGACTCTCGGCAACGGTCACCTCGACCCGTCTCGGGCCGCAGTCGTCGCGCGGCTGGTGGAGGCCGGCCTGGCGGTGCCGATCCACTACGGCACACTGTGGCCGATCGGCCTCGACGCAGTGCGCCCCCGGTTGTTCTTCGGTCCGGGCGCCGAGTTCGTCCACCACGCCGAGCGGGCGGGGGTCGTTGCGGTGGAGTTGCACCCGGGTGGCGAACTCGGAGAACCGGGCGCCGCCGGCCCCCGCGTGTGACGTGCCGCCGGGGAACCGCGTCTCAGCCCGCGGCACACGACCTGGCCGCGGTGAGTTTTCCCGTCGCCCCCGGTCTGTACAGGTGTGAATAGACACGAAGCGTGCGGGAGCGGCCGATCTGCCCGCGTTACGCCGCGCTGTTTCAGGCCAGCGGTGTGAGCTTCATCAAAACTAAGGAGAAGGCCTCATGACATCGACACCACCCTCCACGGGAGCCTCCAACGCGACCCCGGCGCCGACGGGCGGAACCACGACGAAGACCCGAGTCGCCGGACTCGTCGTCAGCGCCCTCGCGGTGCTGTTTCTCCTGTTCGACTCGCTCATCCACATCGCGAACACTCAAATGGTGCGCGAGGCGATGGCCGAACTGGGCTTTGCCGAGAACCTCAACCGGGTCATCGGGGTGGTTCTGCTGGTGTGCCTGATTCTCTACCTCGTGCCCGCCACGTCCATCCTGGGCGCGGTGCTGCTCACCGGATACCTCGGTGGTGCGGTCGCCACCAACATGCTCACCGAGCAGCCGATCATCAGCACCACCCTGTTCCCGATCTATGTCGGCATCTTCGTGTGGGGCGGGCTGTACCTGCGTGACGCGCGGGTCCGATCGATCATGCCTGTCCGACGCGCCTGAACCACCTACCAGAATCGAGAGACGAATGCCGCTGACGCCGAACAATCGCAGCATCGACGAACGCGAGGTTTACTGCGCCTGTACTCGGGTAGGGCTAGTGGACCAACCGTGAGGGGCAGCCATGTCAGTCGAGCAGAACATCGAGACCGCCAAGAGAGGGTATTCGGCCTACTCGGCGGGAGACGCCGAGACGGCTATGAGTTACTTCGACGACGACGTCGAGTGGATTTGACGTCCTCTCGGCCGTGAACGACCGAGATTCCCCTCGGGACTCGCGTCCCGAGGTTCCTGTTTCACCGACAGTCGCCTCCCCACACTTTATGTGCGGGGAGGTCTCACACCATCTCCGCAGGCTGCCACCGTCAGT
>NZ_BCWY01000043.1 GCF_001894825.1 Rhodococcus jostii NBRC 16295
GCGCGACCGGCGCCGGTGCGGCGGTACCGGATGCGACGGCCCGGGCCGCCTCGCCGGCGAGGACGTCGGCCATCTCGTTGTAATGGTTGCCGACGTGCCCCCGGACCCAGCGGAACCGCACGGGCCCGGGACGTTCGTTGATGGCGCGGTCGATGGACTGCACCAGCGCGAGGTTCTTGACGGGGGCGCCGGCCGCCGTCTTCCAGCCCTTGCGCTTCCATCCGGGCAGCCACTCCGACGCGCACTTGATGGCGTACTGGGAATCGGACTCGATGAGGAGCGGATCGGCCCCGGGATGCGCGGTGATCGCTTCGAGCAGCGCGCGCAGCTCGGCGATCTGATTGGTCCCGGAGGGCTCGCCACCCGATTGGCTGGGACCCTCGTGATTGACCCATGCCCAGCCGATCGCCCCACCGGGGTTGCGGAGACAGGATCCGTCGGTACTCACGATGATCATGGCTGGGACTTTACGTGCGCGCTCCGACAGCCGCCGGGAGCGGTCGCCCTCACGGTCGAATACGCTGCATTCGATGACGGCTTCGCTCGAGGTGGTCGAGACCACCGTGACCGCGCGGCGTCCCCTGGACGTCGCGATGACGGTGCAGCCTCTGCAGCGCGGCAAGGGCGATCCCTGCCACCGGCGGGCGGCCGACGGCTCGATCTGGCGGACGTCGGTGCAGAAGTCGGGTCCGGTCACGTACCGCCTCACCCAGACCGATCGGCACACGGTGCGATGTCAGGCCTGGGGTGACGGCGCCCGGGAGTTGGCCGCCGGGCTCGGCCGCCTCGTCGGCAACCACGACGAGTGCGAGGACTTCGCCCCCGATCATCCGATCCTCGTCGAGGCGCATCGCCGATTCCCGCACCTGCGCCTGGGCCGCACCGACCGGGTGATGGAGGCGCTCGTGCCCGCGATCCTCGAGCAGCGGGTGCACGGCATCGCGGCGTTCGCCTCGTGGCGGCGGCTCGTGTGGAAGTTCGGCGAGCCCGCGCCCGGCCCCGCCCCGGACGGGATGCGGCTGCCCCCGACCGCGGACGTGTGGCGGCGAGTTCCGTCGTGGGAATTCCATCGCGCCAACGTCGACCCCGCCCGGTCCCGCACGATCGTCCGCTGCGCGCAGGTCGCCGACCGGCTCGAGAAGATCGTCGACCTCCCCCGCGAGGAGGCGAACCGTCGCCTGATGTCCGTTCCGGGCGTCGGGATCTGGACTGCCGCGGAGGTGTCGCAACGCGCGCTCGGCGACCCCGACGCCCTGTCCGTCGGCGACTATCACCTGGCCGCGATGGTGGGATGGTCGTTGCTCGGCAAGCCCCTCGAGGACGCCGAAATGGTGGAGTACCTGGCTCCACTCCGGCCCCATCGCCATCGCGCGGTGCGACTGCTGGAGGTGAGCGGGCAGGCCGTCAAACCCAAGTTCGGTCCCCGCACGGCTCTCGTCGACCACAGCTGGCACTGACCCGTCCGTTGCACCTCGATATCGTTCCGCGGCGCCACCCATGAACACCTGTTCAAGTGTTCATACGAGAAACTAGACTCCGAAGGACCAGCTGCCGGCCGGAGGAGACGCCGTGGAACCCGTAGCGATGCACATGAGCGACGGCTTGATCAATGCGCCGACCTCACTCCTGTTCGTCGTCGTCGCCGTGCTGGGACTGTCGGTTGCCGCCTGGCGCGCGCGGTCGGAACTCGACGAACGCACCGCGCCGATGGCCGGCCTCGTGGCAGCGTTCGTCTTCGCGGTCCAGATGGTCAACTTCCCGATCCTCCCCGGTGTGAGCGGACATCTCCTCGGTGGCGCGCTCGCCGCGATCCTCGTGGGCCCCTTCACCGGCATGCTGTGCGTCTCGATCGTGCTGATCGTGCAGGCCCTGCTGTTCGCCGACGGCGGGCTGACAGCGCTGGGGGCGAACATCACCAACATGGCGATCATCGGGGTGGTGGTCGGCTACGGGGTCGCGGTGGCGCTGCGTCCGCTCGTCACACGCCGGGAGCGAATGGACGTCCGAGTCCTCGGCGGGCTCGCGTTCGCCGCGGCCCTGTGTGGCACCGCCGCCGCGTCGATGGGCTTCGTGCTGGAGTACGCGATCGGCGGTCAGGCCGCGTCCGCCGACTCGACGTCACTGGGTGCGGTGGCGGCCTACATGCTGGGGGCACACGTGCTGATCGGCATCGGGGAGGGCCTCATCACCGCCCTCACCGTGACCGCCGTCGCGAAGACGCGACCCGACCTCGTGTACCTGCTGCGGACGGCACCGCGGCGAGCGGAGGTGCAGGCATGATCTCCCTCCGCCGCTTCCTGATCGGGTTCGCGCTGGTGGCACTGCTCGTCGCCGGTGCCGTCTCGTACCTCGCCAGCTCGAGCCCGGACGGTCTGGACGCGGCGACCACACGCGGGTGCGACACCGTGGAGACCGATACCGGGGAGACGCTCGTGGGCGACTGCATCGCCCGGAACGCGTCCGCCCACCACCTGTCGGAGTCGCCCCTCGCCGACTACACGGTGGCAGGACGGCCGCATCTCACCGGGGTGGCCGGAGTGATCGGCGCGAGCGCGACGTTCGTTTTCGCGGGTGGCCTGTTCTGGCTCCTCGCCCGCGCGCGGCGGAACCGAACGAGCCCCTGACCGTGGGAGCAGGTCACGCCCATCCCCTGTACCTCGACGGCGCTTCCCCGGTCCACCGGCTGCCCGCCGAGGTCAAGATCGTGTGCGCCGTCGCGTTCGTCTTCGCGGTGGTCGCGACGCCCCGCGAGGTGTTCTGGGCGTTCGCCGCGTACCTGGCGATTCTGATCGTGCTGTGGCGGATCGCCGGCATCTCCCTCCGCTGGATCGGACCGCGGATGCTGATCGAGTTGCCGTTCGTGACACTCTCGGTGCTGCTGCCGTTCGCCGAGGGCGGCGCGCGCGTCACCGTCCTCGGATTGTCGCTGTCGATCCCCGGCCTGTACGCGGCGTGGGGCATTCTCGTGAAGGGCACTCTCGGTGTGCTCGTCTCGCTGACACTCGCCGCGACGACGCCGGCCCGGGATCTGCCGCTGGGTCTGGCGCGGCTGCGCGTGCCCGCGATGCTCACCACGATCGTCGTCCTGATGCTGCGATACCTGGATCTGCTCACCGCCGAGATCGAGCGGATGCGCACCGCCCGGCTGTCCCGCGGTGACGACCCCCGCACGTTCCGGCAGATCGGTGCGACCGCCCGGGGCGTCGGCGGATTGTTCGTGCGTTCCTACGAACGCGGCGAGCGCGTGCATCTGGCGATGCTGTCGCGGGGCTTCACGGGTGCGGTTCCCACGATCGGGGCGCCCCCGGCGACCGCTGCGACGTGGCGGCGGGGCCTCACTCCCGCCGCGGGTGCGGTGGCGATCTGCGTCAGCGCGTGGGTGCTCCGATGACCGCGGCCGTGAGTCTCGAGGGCGTCTCGTTCGCGTATCCCGACGGCCGGGCCGCACTCGAGGGGATCTACCTCACCGTCGAACGCGGCGAGCGGGTGGCCGTCCTCGGCCCGAACGGTGCCGGCAAGACCACGCTGATGTTGCACCTCAACGGCATTCTGACGGCCACGGACGGCTGCGTCACGGTGGGCGGTCTCGCGCTGTCACGTGACGCCGGCCGGGACACCCTCCGGGAGGTCCGGCGGCGGGTCGGCATCGTCTTCCAGGACCCCGACGACCAGCTGTTCATGCCCACCGTCGCGCAGGACGTCGCGTTCGGTCCCGTCAATTTCGGGGTCACCGGGACGGCACTCGACGAGCGGGTCCACGACGCACTGGCGGCCGTCGACATGACGGCGCACGCCGACCGCAATCCGGCGCACCTCTCGGTGGGTCAGCGTCGCCGTGTCGCATTGGCGACCGTCCTGGCGTGCGCCCCGGACGTGCTGGTACTGGACGAGCCGTCGAGCAACCTCGACCCTGTCGCACGACGCGAACTGGCCGAGGTGCTGCTGGGTATCGACACCACACACCTGCTGGTCACCCACGACCTTCCGTACGCGGCCCAGTTGTGCACGCGCGCCGTGATCCTCGACGAGGGGCGTCTGGTGGCCGACGGTCCGATCCTGGAACTGCTCGGCGATCCCACTCTGCTCGCCGCCCATCGCCTCGAGTTGCCCTGGGGTTTCCGGCTTCCCGCGACGGACCCTCCTTCGCCGGGCGAACGACCCGTGACACCGCCGATCAGGTAGCCGACGATGGGGAGACAGAGCTTCGCCCCGCACTCCGACCGGAGGTCAGCGATGTCCACTCCCGCCCCCGACGCCGCCGCCGTGTCCCAGCGCATCTTCGACGCGTCGCTCGGCGCGATCGACCTGCTCGCCGTCCATCTGGGAGACCGTCTCGGCTGGTACCGCAGTCTGGCGTCGGAGGGTCCGGCGACCGCGGACGAACTGGCGGAACGCACGTCGACCCATCCGCGGTACGCGCGGGAGTGGCTCGAACAGCAGGCCGTGTCGGGACTTCTCACGGTGGACGCGTCGGAGCCGCGGACATTCACCCTTCCGGCGGGCGCCGCCGAAGTGCTCACGGACGAGGAGAGTCTCAACTATCTTGCACCGCTGGCGCGCATCTTCGTCGCCGCGACCACGCAGATGCCCGCACTCCTCGAGGCGTATCGGACGGGCGGCGGCGTGGGCTGGGCGCAGTACGGTGCGGATGCCCGTGAGTCGCAGGCCGATATGAATCGGCCGTGGTACGAGCAGGTTCTGCCCGGCGCACTGGCGTCGGTTCCCGAGGTGGACGCGCTGCTCCGGACGCCCGGGGCCACCATCGCCGACGTCGGATGTGGTGGCGCCTGGTCGACGATCGCGCTCGCGCGCGCCTACCCGGACGCCCGGCTCCACGGCTACGACATCGACACCGCGACCGTGGAACTCGCGAGGTCGAATGTGGATGACCGGCCGGATGTCGCGGATCGGATCACGATCACCGAATCGGACGCGGCGGGAATTCCGGCGGGCAGCTGCACAGCGGCGTTCGCGTTCGAGTGCATCCACGACATGCCCGCACCGGTCGAGGTGCTGTCCGCCGTCCGCAGGGCACTGGCACCGGGCGGCGCGGTGATCGTGATGGACGAGGCGGTGGACGACGAGTTCTCCGCGCCCGGTAGCGACCTCGAGCGGCTGATGTACGGATTCAGTCTCACCGTGTGCCTTCCGGACGGCATGAACCACACGCCGAGCGCCGGCACCGGAACGGTCATGCGCCCGAGCACATTGCGCGGCTACGCCGAGGCCGCCGGTTTCGGCTCCATGGACGTCCTGCCCATCGAGGATTTCGGATTCTGGCGGTTCTATCGACTCACGGTGTGAACCCCCGATACGCACGTATTTTCCGGAAAGGCCGAAAACTGGGGCGTCCGAGGGGGGAAGATGTCTGCAGTAGGCAGGTTACGGACGCTTTCGCCGGTCGGGGCAACTGTGGAGCGCCAGGTCGAACCAGATTTGTCGTTTGTCATCCGCTACTACGCATGGGAAACACCATGAAACTGCATAGAGTGACAGCGCTTGCAGCGCTATTGATCGCCACCCTGTGTGTCGGAGTGGGTACCGCGTATGCCGCTCCCACTCCACCCGATCAGGCCGTCGTCTCGCACACCAGCCTGAGCCCCGACGGCCGGTCGGTCGGTACCGCCATCGAAACAGGGCTCTTCACGCTGTCGAGGACGGCCGCTGCCGTGGACATCGTCAACGATGCCGGAACTCCGGTGGGCACGATCCCACTGCGCTACTCGATCGCCGGTGTGCAGTTCGCGATCGATCCACTCATCACCGACGCCGGCCGGTTCCTGAGCCTGACACCCACGACGACCCCCGTCGCGGGAACACTGGCGCTCACCCCGGTCGACAGGGATTCCGCGTACGCCAACATGGTCGAGCAACTCCAGATCGGCTGGGACAACGGCGGCAGCACCGCGACCGCGATCGGTGCGGGCATCGGGTTCGTCGCCGGATGCATCTTCCTCATCCTCGGCGGGTGCCTCCCCGGTGCCGCGGTAGGCGCAGCGATCGGCGCCGTCACCGGTATCAGCAACGCGAACCCCGCTGCGACACCGGCGGTATACGAATTCCTCGGAACCCTGTAGCAGGGATTCCGTCTGACTCCGAAGACGATTTCGGGAGGGCTATGGGTTAGTTCGTACACGGGGAGCATCACCGCGCACCCACATTTACATGTAGCCGTTCCGGTTTTCCAGCGAATATGGTCCACGCACAACGATGTTCGGTGCACTCAGGTGGGGGCCGTGTTCGTCCTACGACATGGTGGGAAATTCCATGAAACTCTTGAGAACTCTGGCATTGTCCATACTCGTCGTCTCCGCGATGGCCGTCGGGGCGGGAACGGCGTATGCCGATCCTGCACCTCAGGGAATCGACTGGTCGCAGCCGCTGCTGACCCCGGCCGCCGACGGCGGCAGCAGCCAGGTGGCCGAGCAGTTCTTCCCGGAGAACGATTCCAAGCAGGACGCCTTCGACAAGATGACCAACGAGATCAATACCGGCTGGAACAACGCGGGCCTGCAGGGCATGGCGATCGGTTCCAACGTGGGCATGGCCATCGGGTGCGTGTCGATCTTCCCCAACTTCATCGCCGGCTGCATCGTCGGTGCCGTGGTCGGCACCATCGCCGGCGCCGTCATCGGCATCGGCGTGGGTAATCCCAATGCGCAGCCGGCCGTAGAGCAGTTCTTCGCCACACCCTGAGCGAAGAGCGAGCTGCAGCCCCGGCCTCACTCGGGCCGGGGCTGCGGCGCGCTGTCAGCCCACGACTCCCTGGCTGCGCATCTGCGCGATGTCCTCCGCCGACCAGCCCAGCTCCGCGAGGATCGAATCGGTGTGCGCGCCGAGTGCCGGCACGTCGCCCATCCGCATCTCCACGTCGGAGTACGTCATCGGGGGCAGCATGGCCCTGATCGGGCCGGCCTCGGTGCCGATGTCACGCCAGCGGTCGCGCTGCTCGAGCTGCGGGTGCTCGATCAGTCCGCCCATGTCGTTGAGCTCCGCGGCCGGGATTCCGGCGTCCGAGAGGGCGTCGTCGAGGGCGGCGCTCGTGAAGCGTTGCGTTTCCTCGGCCACGAGTGCGTCCACCTCGGCCCGGTGCTGCACGCGCAGCATGTTCGTCGCGAATCGGGGGTGGTCGGCGAGGTCGGGGCGTTTGAACACGTCGGTCACCAGCTGCCGCCAGCCGCGGTCGTTCTGCACACCGATGAGGATCTGCCCATCGAGGGTGGGATACGCGTCGTAGGGGACGATCGCGGCGTGCCCGAGCCCGACCCGCGGAATCTGCTTGTCGGCGTACATCTTCATGTACATCGGGTGGCCCAGCCACTCGGCGGTGGCGTCGAACATGGACACGTCGATCCGCGCCCCGACCCCGGTCCGGCTCCGCCGGAACAGGGCGCTCAGAATCGACGTCAGCGCGTACATGCCCGCCGCGATGTCGGACACCGGGACACCCGTCTTGGTGGCGGTGTCGGGGGTGCCGGTCACCGAGATCATTCCCGTTTCGGCCTGCACCAACATGTCGTACGCCTTGCGTTCGCGCCGAGGGCCCGCCGACCCGTAGCCCGACATGTTCACGACGATCAGCTCTGCGTGGTCGGCCCGCAACTCGTCCGCCCCGAACCCCAGCCGGTCGGCGGCATCGGGTGCGAGGTTCTGGACGAAGACGTCTGCGTTCGCGATCAGCTTCGCGACGGTGTCGCGCCCGACCTCCGACTTCAGGTCGACGCCGAGCGACTCCTTCGCCCTGTTCAGCCACACGAAATGCGACGCTTGCCCGAAGACGGCGTCGTCGTAGTTGCGGGCGAAGTCACCCTCCCCGACCCGCTCGATCTTGATGACCCGCGCACCCATGTCCGCGAGATGGCGGGTGGCGAGCGGAGCGGCCACGGCCTGCTCGAGTGCCACGACGGTGATGCCGTCGAGCGGCAGCAGTCCGGGGTCGTTCTCCATGTCGGGTTTCACCTTTCCTGTTCGGCTCCCGTGTGATCGTGATTGTGATAGTGCGTGGCCCCGATCGTGTGCAGCAATTCGTGCACGGTGTCGTCGGTGAGCCGGTACCGCATCGAGCGGCCGTCCCGCGTCGCCGACACCCATCCCTGATTGCGGAGCAGCCGCAGGGCGTGGGAGACGGCGGTCCCGGTCATGTCCAGTGCCGCCGCCAGGTCGCCGACGCAGATGTCGGGGGCGTGGTGCAGGCACAGCAGCAGTCGCAGGCGGTTGCCGTCCGACAGCAGTTCGAACCGGTTGGCCCAACCGTCGATGTCGGGGGTGTGCAGTGCCGCCGCTGCACGCTGAACGTCCTCGGGGTTCAGGGCGGGGGTGGCGGCCATCACGTCAGTCTACAAACGCCGCGAACCCGCCCGGCCGTGCATCCATAGGCGATTCCTCACTGTCCGTTCGGCGCTGTGACTTTGTTTCCACAGTCACGCGGGTGGTCGACTGGCAGGACGCGTCACCCGGTTCCCCGGCGGCGTCGACCAGTCATCGAGGAGCGTGATGTGAGCGGTCTGCATCTTCCCCAGCGCGTGCGTGACCATGCCGCCGAGCGGCCCGGAGCACCCGCCGTGACGTGGGGTGACACCACCCTGACGTACGCGGAGCTCGACTGGCGGACCAATCGGATCGCAACGGCGTTGTCGGCGTTGACAACCGACGGCGGACGGGTCGGGGCACTGCTGCGGATGCGCACCGAGGGTGCCGAGACGTTCGTGGCCGCCGCCAAGTCGGGGCGAGTGTTCGTCCCGCTCAACTGGCGCCTCCACGCCCCCGAGGCGGCCGCGATCGCGGTCGATGCCGAGATCGAGGTGCTGATCGTCGAATCCGAATTCCGTGCGGCAGCGGACGCCGTCCGCGAGGCGCTCCCCGATGTGGTGGTCGTGCTCGTCGACGCGGCCGACGGCGACGCCCTGCCGCCGGGCACGTGGACGTGGGACCGCCTGCTCAGGTCGGGTACCGCCACCGACCCGGGGCTCGGGGACGACCCCGACGCCGCGGTGCTGCAGCTCTACACGTCGGGCACCACCGGGTCGCCGAAGGGTGTGGTGTCCACGCACCGCAACCTGCACAACCAGCCGGACGGCCAGCAGATCTACCGCTGGAAGCCCGACTCGGTGGCACTCGACGCCATGCCGTTGTTCCACATCGCCGGTGCCGGCTGGCTCAGCACCTGCCTGTCCGCCGGCGTGCACGTGGTGCTGCTCGGCACCTTCGACGCCGCAGAGGTCGCCGGGCTCGTCGCGCGGCACCGGATCACCCACGCCTTCCTGGTGCCCTCGACCATTCAGATGCTCCTCGACCTGCCGGACCTCGACCGGGTCGACGTGTCGAGCCTCGAGCTCGTCGCGTACGGTTCGTCGCCGATCACCACTACCCTGCTGCGGCGGGCGATCGATCGTCTCGGCTGCGGATTCGTGCAGCGCTACGGGATGACGGAGACGACGGGTTCGGTCACCGCGCTCGCCGTCGAGGATCACGATCCGACAGGGCCGCGCGCGCACCTGCTGCGCTCGGCGGGCCGACCCATGCCGGGTGTGGAGATCGAGATCCGGGACGTCGTGACGGGCGCCCGGCTCCCGGTGGGTGAGTCCGGCGAGATCGTGTGCCGCTCACGCAACAACGTCGCCGGGTACTGGCGCCGGCCGGAAGCGACGGCGCAACTCCTCACCGACGACGGGTTCCTCCGGACCGGCGACGCCGGGCACATCGACGAGGAGGGATACCTGTTCGTCACCGACCGGGTGAAGGACATGATCATCACCGGCGGCGAGAACGTCTACCCGGTGGAGGTCGAATCGGTGCTCGCCGAGCATCCGGCGGTGGCCGAGGTGGCGGTGGTCGGTGTGCCGCACCGGACCTGGGGTGAGTCCGTCACCGCGGTCGTCCGGCTGGTGGATCCGGCGGTGGTACCGGACGAGCAGGAACTGATCGCCTTCACCGCGGAGCGGCTCGCGTCGTACAAGAAGCCGCGGGAGATCGTCTTCGTCGCCGAACTGCCCCGGGGAGCGAGCGGGAAGATCCTCAAACGCACCCTGCGCGACACACTGCGCGACGCGGAGGTGTCCTCGTGATCGTCACCGAGGACATCGGCACCGTCCAGCGCGAGGCCTGGGCCGACGGCGTCCTGCCGCCGGTCGAGCAGGTCCGCCCCGGCCTGTGGTCGATCCCGGTGCCGATGCCACGAAACCCGTTGCGCTACGTCCTGATCTACGCGCTCGCACTGCCCGACGGCCTCGCGCTGATCGACGTCGGCTGGGATTCCGAGGAGTCCTGGCGGGCCCTCGTCGACGGCATCGCGCAGACCGGACACCACGTCACCGACGTCCGGTTCGCTGCGATCACCCATCTGCACCCCGACCATTTCGGTCTCGCGCCCCGACTGCGGGAGGTCAGTGGGGCGGCGCTGGCCATGCACCACGCGGACGCCGCCCTGCTCGGCCACCATTCACCGGCGGACGTCGCCGACGACGAACAGACGTGGAACACCCAGCTCGCTCAGCTCGGGGCCCCCACCGGCATCCTCGCCGCCGCCCGCGTCGACCTCGTCCGGTTGGGGCCGGGCGAATCCCTGGATGTCGTACTCGGCGACGGCACGGCGCTGGACCTGCCCGGCTGGGACCTGCGGGCCGTGTGGACGCCGGGACACACTCCCGGTCACCTGACCTTCGTGGACGACACGAACGGACTGATGTTCAGCGGCGACCACATGCTGCCCCGCATCAGCCCCAACATCTCCACCGTCCCGGGCGAGCTGGAGAACCCGCTGCACCGCTATCTGCTGTCACTGCACGCCACCACGTCGATGCCGGACGGTGAGGTGCTGCCCGCCCACGAGTACCGGTTCCGGGGGATCGGGGACCGCGCCCGGCAGCTGATGGACCATCACGAGGACCGCTTCGGGGAGATCCTCGCGGCGCTGGACGCCCACCCCGAATCGACGGCCTGGGAGATCTCGACGCGGATCTCGTGGTCGCGGCCGTTCGACACCATGTCCGACCGGCTGCTCCGGCTCGCGGTCCGCGAAACCCACGCCCACCTGCTCGTCCTGGCCGACCGCGGGAGCATCCGCTCGCTCGGCGGCATCCCCGAACGCTGGACCACCGCACACGCGCCGGTCCCTGCTCCCACCCCGTAAAGGAAGACATCCATGAGTGTGGTTCTCACCGAATTCACCGACGGCGTCGCCGTCATCACCCTGAACCGGCCGGAGGCGAAGAACGCCGTCGACCTCGAGGTCGCGAAGGCACTCGCCGCGGCGATCGACGAGTTCGAGGCGCGGTCCGACCTGACGATCGCGATCCTCACCGGTGCCGGAGGAACGTTCTGCGCGGGTATGGATCTCAAGGCGTTCACGCGCGGGGAGCGGCCGTCGCTGCCCGGGCGCGGGTTCGGCGGACTCACCGAGGCGCCCCCGACGAAGCCGCTCATCGCAGCGGTCGAGGGCTGGGCGCTGGCCGGCGGTTGCGAGCTGGCGCTGTCGGCCGACCTGATCGTGGCCGCCCGCGACGCCAAGTTCGGAATCCCCGAGGTCAAGCGGGGGCTCGCCGCCGCCGCTGGCGGGCTGCTGCGACTGCCGAAGGTGCTGCCCTACCCGATCGCGATGGAGATGGCGATCACCGGCGATCCCCTCACCGCCGAGGTCGCGCACGCGCACGGACTCGTCAACCGGGTCACCGAGCCCGGACAAGCCCTGGCCACCGCCCGCGAACTGGCGGCGCGGGTCGCCGCGAACGGCCCCCTCGCGGTGCGGGCCACCAAACAGGTCGTCGCGATGTCGGTCGGCTACACCGACCCCGACGCCTTCACCGCGCAACGCCGCTTCCTCGACCCGGTGTTCGCGTCCGACGACGCCCAGGAGGGTGCACGTGCCTTCGCGGAGAAACGCCCGCCGGTGTGGCGTGGCCGCTAGCCGCGCGTTCGGGCCGGACCGCATGTCCGCTTCCGTACGATGACCGCGTGGACCTGCATCTCGTCACCTACTTCGTCGCGGTAGTCGATCACGGCGGGATCACCAGGGCCGCGCAGTCCCTCTACATCTCGCAACCGTCGCTGTCGCAGGCCATCCGCACTCTGGAACGTCGGCTCGGGGTCACCCTGTTCGATCGCACCGGTCGGCGTCTCGAGCTGACCGAGGACGGGCGGACGCTCGATGTGGCGGCCCGGCGCATCCTCGCCGACGTCGAGCGCGCCAAGGCCAAGGTCGCGGCGGTGCGGGAACTCGTCTCCGGCCGTGTCGACGTCGTCACCTACTCGGCGTTCTCGATCGATCCGATCGTCGACCTGGTGCGCCGGTTCCGTGAGGAGTACCCGCACGTCATGGTGCGTGTCATCGACGGCGACGGCCCCACCGGCGTCCTCGGTGCGCTGCGCCGCGGCGAGGCCGAACTCGGGGTGATCGATATGTCCGTCGACCACAGTGCCCTGCGGTCCGTCCCGATCGGCGACCAGGAGTTGGTGCTCGCCCTGCCCGACGAGCTCGCCGAGTCCCTCCCCGATCCGGTGCCCCGCTCGGCCCTCCGTGACATTCCGCTGATTCAGGATCTCGGGGACAAGAGCAACGCTGCGTTGATCGCGGAGCTCGTCGGCGGCACCGCGAACGTCGTCATCGACTGTGCGCATCCGAGCGCCTCGTGGGAGCTGGTGATGCGGGGCGCCGGGGCCACCGTCCTGCCCCGCCTGGTCGCCGAGGAACAGTTGCGCGGGGTCTCGATCCGGTCGCTGTCGCCGAAGCTGACCCGCCCGGTCGGTCTCGTCCAGCGGTCCGGCCCGGGGTCGCCGGCTGCGGCGGCGTTCGTCGAGATCGCGCAGAACACCCGGACCACCGGCACGCGAGCGAGGAACTGAGCACATGGAGTTGCGTCAGGTCGAGTACTTCCTCGCCGTCGTCGAAAACGAGGGCATCAACGGGGCTGCCGCGTCGCTCGGCGTCGCCCAGCCCACCATCTCGCAGGCGCTGCGTGGACTCGAACGGGAACTCGGGGTGCAGTTGTTCCACCGCATCGGCAGGGGCATGGTGCTCAGCGCGGCCGGACGCAGCATGGTTGGGCCCAGCAGGCAGATCCTGCGGGACGTCACCGCGGTCGAGGACCTCCTCGCCACCTCCGACGGGGCACTCGCGGGCCGGCTGGACATCATGACCTTCCCGGCGCTGGCGCTCGGTCCCGTCGTGGACCTCGTCACCGAATTCCGCCGGTCCCACCCGAACGTGTCGGTGCGGTTGGGCGAGTTGAAGGACGAGTCCCAGGCCGGATCGCTGATCGAGGACGGCCACTGCGAATTCGTGGTGGCGCACTTCCCGCTCGACGATGCCGGCCTGGACGTCGTCGAACTCGGCGAGCAGGAATACTGGCTCGTGTATCCGCCGGGCACCGACGTGCCGGAAGGTACGGTCCCGTTGTCGGCGTTACCCGACATCCCCATGGTCTTCGTCCCCCGCGGCCATTCCGTCGCGAACGAGATCGAGGAGTCGATTCGTCACGCCGGGGCACGCCCTCGCCTCGCGGCGCTGTCGGAGCACCGCGAGGCGCGACTTCCGTTGGTACTGGCCGGGATCGGCGGAACCCTGCTGGAACGGTCGATCGCGGAGGCCGCCCGGGACCGCGCGGTGGTCCGCCCGGTGGAGCCGAAGGTGGCCCGCACGTTCGGGATCGCATTCGATCCCGACATGCTCTCCCCCGCAGGGCAGGCGTTCGTCGAACTGGTGCGGGCGCGCACCTCGGGCGACGGGCGCCCGCTTACATGAACCGTCCGCCGGTGACCTCGAGAAGCGTGCCCGTCATGTAGGACGAGAGATCCGACGCCAGGAACAGCGCGACGTTCGCGACCTCGCCGGGCTCACCCGCGCGGCCCATGGGGATCTCGCTCATCTTCTGGTCCCACGCCTTCTGCGGCATCGCCTCGGTCATGGCCGACCGGATCAGTCCCGGCGCAATCGCGTTGACCCGCACACCGTGGTGCGCGAGTTCCTTCGCGGCGGCCTTGCTGAGTCCGACGATGCCCGCCTTGG
This sequence comes from Rhodococcus jostii NBRC 16295, assembly GCF_001894825.1. Classification (GTDB taxonomy): domain Bacteria; phylum Actinomycetota; class Actinomycetes; order Mycobacteriales; family Mycobacteriaceae; genus Rhodococcus_F; species Rhodococcus_F jostii. The sequence continues at coordinate 14,000 of NZ_BCWY01000043.1, forward strand.
CCGCGGAGTAGTTGGTCTGCCCGACCATGCCGACCTTGCCGGACAGCGACGAGATGTTGACGATCGCGCCGCGCTTGGCCTCGCGCATGATGGCGGCGGCCTTGCGCGTGCCGTTCCAGGTGCCCTTCAAGTGCACGTCGATGACCAGGTCGAACTCGTTCTCGGTCATGGTGCGCATGGTCGCGTCCCGGGTGATGCCCGCGTTGTTCACCATCACGTCGAGCGAGCCGAACCGGTCGACGGCTGCCGCCAGCAGGGTGTCGACCTGCTCCGAGTGCACGACGTTGCAGCGGACGGCGTGCGCGACTTCGGCGCCTCCCAGCTTCTCGGCGGCGGCGGTGGCCGCATCGAGATCGACGTCGCCGATGACGACCCTCGCGCCTGCCTCGACGAAGGTCCGGGCGATCTCGAACCCGATGCCCTGGGCGCCTCCGGTGACGACGGCTGTGCGGTTGGCGAGCAGTTCCATGGGAGTCCCTTTCACATGACGACCTGCTGAATATAGCGGCGGCAACACACCGTCAGCGGGCTCGGCCCATCGGGATCTCCTATGGCGAGTGTGGGCCGATTCGTATGGGACGCGGGGCGGGCAGCGGAGAGATGGTCGTGCCGTCGATCGCACAGAAGCTGTGGCACAGCCGGGTGACGATCCGCGGCCCGCGTTCGGGATCGAACCACCGATCGATGTGCGCCCAGTGATAGGGGTGCGTCATGTACGGCCCGAGCAGTCCGCCCACGTTCGCGTACTCCTGCTCCCAGACGTGGGTCCACCGGGCCGAACCGCCCGATTCGTGCACCCGGCTCAGCTGCGACGCCCCGATCGTGCGGATGTACTGCGGCATGGCCCGTGTCTCGGCCTCGAACCGCTCCACGACCGCCGGGTCGACCGCATCGTCCACCGCCACCAGCAGCGTCCGGTACACGGTCGGCGGGCCGTCACCGCGTGCGGGCGTCGCGACACCCGTGTACGCGACGCTGTCGACGTGCCCGACCTCCGGGACGCACAAGACCGCCGCGATCTCGGATTCGGCAGCGCGCCAGTGGGATTCGTCGTCGAAGTGGAGGTGCACCATGAGGTCGCCCCCGTTGATCCCGCCGGGCAGCGTCGGTGTCGCGAGCACAGAGCGGGCCCGGGAGGCGGCGACCTCGTGCAGCCTGGCGGCCAACGACGTGCTGGTGGCGGGATCCGCATCGGCGACCAGGTGAACGAGCTCAGTGACCTTGAACATCGCCCGCCCCCTCCATGTCGGCGGGTGAGCAGGACACTGTGCGCCGCCGGCTCGTGAGGAGCTCGTCGGCATCAGCCCACCAGCGGAGCACCTCCGCGTCGTGGCGGGCGAGAAGGCTCTGCTGCCACCACGCGCGAGCGCCCCGCACGGTCCAGCTGACGGTCAGGGAGTTCGACTGCTCTTCCAGCCATACCGGTGGGGCGACGAGCACGCGGTCGAGCGTCAGGCCGCGCGCAATCGCGCCGGGCGCATAGCGCTCCATGTATGCGGCGAGAAATGCGCGAGCCCCGCCGGGTGCGACCACCATCTCGTCGACAACGAAGACGAGCGAGTCCGATGTGTCCATCTCCTCACGCCTTCTGCGTCTGGCCGGCGTCGACGACCAGCTCGGTTCCGGTGACGTATCGGGATTCCTCGGAGGCCAGGAACAGCACGGCGTTGCTGACGTCGACGGCGTCCACCCACGGGATGGGCAGCAGATTCCGTTCGGCCAGTACCCGTCTCGCATCCGAGTCGGTCGGATTCTCGAGGTCGGGGCACAGGCGCGCGAGGGTGGCGGGATCGAACGTCGCCGAGGTGCCCACGGCCCCCGGGTGCACCGTGTTCACCCGGATCGAGCGTGGCCCGAGTTCGTGGGCCAGGGTGCGCGCCAATCCCACCGCCCCGTGCTTGGCGGCGGAGTAGTGCGCGCGGCCGGGGTTCGCGCGGACCCCGGCGGTGGAGCCGACGATGATCACCGATCCCCCGGCACCGCTGGGCATCCGAGGCACGGCCGCTCGCACGGTGTTCCAGACTCCGGTGAGGTTGACGTCCAGCGACCGCTGCCACGTCTGGTCGCCGATCGTCCAGGCCGGGCCGGGAGAGTCGCAGAGTCCGGCATTGGCGACCACGACGTCGATGCGGCCGAATTCGGCGGCCGCGGCCGCGCTCGCGTCCCGCAGCGCCGCGAAGTCCCGCACATCCGCGGTCCGGGTCGAGACCCGACGGCCGAGGGCGCCGACCAGGTCGGCCGTCTCGGCCAGCCCCCGCTCGGACTCCGCCCCGGGAAGGTCGACGGCGACGATGTCGGCGCCTTCCTCGGCGAGGCGCTGCGCGTGCGCACGCCCCATGCCCCGGGCCGCACCGGTGATGAGTACTACCTTGCCCGCCATGCGCGACATCGGCGCTCCCTTCTCCCCCGACCAGGACGGTAGGGGGAGAAGGGCACACCTGACAGAGGTGCTTCCACCCAGCGGGAGAGTGACGGACCCCCGAGGACGCTAGGTCGTCGCGGCGGCGAGACGGACACGCAGTTCCGTCTTGAGGATCTTCCCGACCGCCGACGTCGGCAACCGGTCGACGACCACGACATCACGGACCTTCTTGTACGGCAACACTCGTTCGGCCACGAACGCGGACACCGCGTCCGCGTCGACCGTCGCTCCCGGCGTCGGCACGACGAACGCCACCGGCTCCTGGCCGACGCTGCCGGCCTCCCGGCCGACGACGGCGGCCGAGGACACGTCCGGATGCGAGACGAGGATCTCCTCGAGCTCACGCGGATAGACGTTGTACCCCTTGTAGATCAGCATGTCCTTGGTGCGGTCGCAGATGAACAGGTACCCGTCCTCGTCGGCGTAGGCGATGTCGCCGGTGTCGAGCCAGCCGTCGACGTACTGCTGCGCCGTGATCTCCGGATGGTTCAGGTAGCCGTCCGTCACCTGCGGTCCGCGAACCCACAACTTGCCGCGTTCACCGACGGCGAGCACCACCCCGGAATCGTCCTGGGCCCGGATCTGCACCTCGGTGTCGAACACCGGCAGTCCTACGCTGCCGACCTTGTACGCGACAGCGCCGGTCAGCGGCGCCGAGGCCACCAGGCAGGTGCCCTCGGTCAGGCCGTATCCCTCGACGACACTCGCCGAGGGGAAGGCCCGGCCCAGTGCCTCGAGTGTCACGTGGTCGATCGGTGCCGCGCCGGAGGAGACCACGCGCACCGAATCGGTGTCGCGGGTCGCGGCGTCGGGATGGGTGGCGACGGCGTGCCACATCGCCGGGCTCCCGGTGATGTACGTGGCGCGGTGCGTCTCGATCAGTTCCAGCATGCGGCCGGGCTCGAACCGCCCGGCGAACACCTGCGTCGCCCCGCAGAGCAGCAGGAACGACAGGTTGATCAGCGCGTGGGCGTGGAACAGCGGCGAGACGACGACGGTGGCTCCGACGCCGGGCACGACACCGCGGTCCTCGAGACCCTCGATGGGGCGCAACTCGATTCCGCCGTCGGCACCGGCACCTACTTCGTGTCCCGCCCGCCAGGCGATCATCTGGGTCACGTTGGCGACGACGTTGCGGTGCAGCACCCGCACTCCCTTCGACACCCCGGTGGTCCCGCCCGTGTAGGCGAGGTGGGCGACGTCGTCCCCCGACACCCTCGGGACGAAGGGCCCGCAGGCGTACCCGGACACGAACTCCGCGAACCCGAACTGACCGCGTCCCGTGCCGGCGGCAAGTCCGGCCACCACGGTCGTGCGGACGGTGGTGCCCCCGGCCGCCTCGGTGAGGGTGCCCAGTTGCCCGGGCTGGGTGACCGCCGCGACCGCTCCCGTGTCCAGGATCTGCGCGCGCAGACCGGGGGCGGGTTGCAGCGGGTTGACCAGGGTGACGGTCGCCCCGGCACGCAACGCGCCGTAGTAGGCCACGACGAACTCGACGCAATTGCCGAGGTGCAGGAGTACCACGTCGCGCTCGGTCACCCCCGCGTCCCGCAACGCCGCCGCGAAGGCACCCGACCGCTGGTCCAGTTCGCGGTAGGTGCACACCGTGTCGCCGTCGACCACGGCGGGCCGGTCGCCGTACAGGTTCGCCATGCTCGACGGAAACGCCGCCATCGTCAGTTCCGGGTAGTGCAGTTTCACGTTCGGTCCTCTGTTCGTCAGCGAGGTGCCATGCGGATGGCACCGTCCAGGCGGATGGTCTCGCCGTTGAGGTAACCGTTCTCGAGGATCTGGCAGGCGAGCTGCCCGAACTCGCTCGGCTTGCCCAGACGCGACGGGTTGGGCACCGACTTCTCCAGGGACGCACGCACGTCTTCGCGCAGCCGGGCCAGCAGCGGAGTGTCCATGATCCCGGGGGCGATGGTGCACACCCGGATGTTGCGGCTGGCGAGGTCGCGGGCGGCGGTGACGGTCATGCCGACGATGCCGGCCTTGGACGCCGTGTAGTTGATCTGGCCGATCTGGCCCTCGAACGCGGCGACGGATGCCGTCAGCACGACCGCGCCGCGCTCGCCGTCGACCTCGTCCAGGCGCGCCATCCGTTCCGCCCCGAGGCGCAGGGCGTTGAACGAGCCGACGAGATTGAGCCGGATCACGAATTCGAAGTCCTCGACCGAGCCTGCCTTGCCGTCGGAGTCGAGGATCCGCATCCGACGTCCGGCTCCGGCGCAGTGCACGAGGCCGCGCAGGCCGCCGCGCTCGTCGGCCACGTCGAGTGCGGCCGCGAACTGCTCGGGATCCGTCACGTCGGCGGGAGCGAACTGCGCCGAGCCGCCCAGTTCCTTCGCGGCCGCCTCGCCGTCGGAGTTCGGCAGGTCGATGAGCGTGACCTGAGCGCCCGCGTCCACGAGGCGGCGTGCCGTCGCGAGGCCGAGCCCGGACGCGCCGCCGGTGACCGCCGTCGAGATTCCCTTGAGTTCCATCGTGCGGGTGTTCCCTTCGAAAGATGTTGTCGGATCAGAGAAGTTCGAGAATGGTGGCGTTGGCGAGGCCGCCCGCCTCGCACATGGTCTGCAGTCCGTACCGGATGCCGTTGTCCCGCATGTGGTGGACGAGCCGGGTCATGAGGATCGCGCCGGAACCGCCGAGCGGGTGACCGACCGCGATGGCGCCGCCGAGCGGGTTCAGCCGATCGGTCGCGGCGCCGGTCTCCGCCTGCCACGCGAGGGGGACGGGCGCGAAGGCCTCGTTCACCTCGAACGCGCCGATGTCACCGATCTTCAGCCCCGACCGCGAGAGTGCCTTCTCCGTCGCGGCGATGGGTCCGGTCAGCATCATCACCGGGTCGTCGCCGGCGACGGCGCAGGTGTGGATGCGGGCCATCGCTGTCAGGCCCAGTTGCGCGGCCTTCGCACTCGTCATGACGAGTAGTGCGCCCGCGCCGTCGGAGATCTGCGAGGAGTTTCCGGCGTGGATCGCGCCGTCCTCCTTGAAGACGGTCTTCAGCTTGCCGAGCGACTCGAGCGAGCCGCCGCGCCGGATCCCCTCGTCCCCGGCGAGGACGTCGGACAGCGGGGCGAGTTGCCCGTCGAATGCGCCGCGGTCCACGGCGTGCGCCGCGCGTTCGTGGGAGCGCAGCGAGTACTCGTCGAGCACCTGACGGGAAAGGCCCCACTTCTCGGCCATCATCTCGGCGCCCGTGCCCTGGCTGAACCCGTCGACGCCGTAACGGTCGAGGACGGCCGCCGGGAAGTGCTCGCCGTTCTTGCTCGCACTGCCCATCGGCACCCGGCTCATGGACTCCACGCCACCGGCGACGACGATGTCCTCGTGGCCTGCGATGACGGTGGCGGCCGCGAAGCTCACGGCCTGCTGGCTCGATCCGCACGCCCGGGTGAGGGTGGTGCCCGGCACGGTCTCGGGCCAGCCGGCCGCGAGGACCGCGGTGCGGGCGACGTTGCCCGTCTGCTCCCCCACCTGGCTGACACAGCCCCAGACGACGTCGCCGATCTCGTCCGGTGAGAGTCCGGTGCGCGCGACGAGGGCCTCGAGGACATGCGCCGACAGGTTGGCGGGGTGGATTCCGGAGAGGGAACCGCCACGCCGCCCGATGGGCGTGCGGACGGCGTCGACGATCACTGCATCGCGCATGGTGGGTTCCTTCGGTGAGGGGGTGTGATTCGAATCAATCACGGGCGATGCCGTCAGCACAACGACTTTCGGCCGAACGCAGCGTTAGTTGGTGCCTATGTCCGCAGCGTCGCCCCGGACCAGTTTCTTGTCGCGCTCGGGGTTCGCGAACAGTAGTGCCCCGACGGCGCACACGGCGGCGACGAGTCCGAGTGCCTGGAACGCGGTGGCGTAGCCCTCGGCGGGCGAGGCGGCCGCGTCGACGATCAGACCGGTCGCGTAGGGGGCGACGAGGCCGCCGATCGCCATCAAGGCGAGGAACACGCCGAGGGTGCCCGCGGTCTGCCTCGGCGGGCAGATCTCCGAGATCGCGGCGTTGAGCAGCGGGAAGACCGAGGCGGCGAAGCCGTAACCGACGGAGACGACGAGGACGGCCACGGCGGGTGTGGTGATGGACGGGAGTGCCAGCAGGATCGCCCCGCAGATCAGCACCCCGACGGCGGGCACGATGACGCGCACGACGCGGGACGTGGAGCCGCGTGCGAGCAGGCGGTCGCCGACCACCGACGAGAGGAGCATCAGGATCAGTCCGGCGATGCTCGGGAACGCGAACATGGAACCGGCCTGCAGCCTGCTGTACCCGAGGCCGACCTCGAAGTACGAGGGCAGCCAGGTCAGAACCACCGCGACCAGCGCGTAGACGCTCATCACGAGGAGTGCACCGCTGATGAACGTGCGGGTCCGGAAGATGCGGCCCCACGGCACCGCGGGTTCGGAGACCTCACCGGCGGCCGCGGCGGTGTCGCCGCCCTTGCCGCTGCGAATGTACGGGCCCTCGCTCCAGACCGTCAGCCAGACGACGCACCACAGCACTCCGATGGCGGACAGGGCGACGAGCGCGTACCGCCATCCGTAGGTGACGGTGACGTAGGCGAGAACCGGAGCGACGGCGATCTTCGCGATCGACGCGGCACCGGCGAGCAGCGCGCTCGGCAATCCACGCTTGGCGGGCGCGTGCCACGAGTAGGCGGCCGTGTGAAGCAGCGCGGAACTCGGCCCTTCGGCCAGCCCCAACAGCAACCTACTGACCAGCAGGACCGCGAAACTCGCGACGACCACGAGCGGCAGTATCGCGACCGCCCAGGCGAGCGCCAGGACCAGCAGCGACCACCGCAGCGGCATCCAGCGGTTGAGCGCGCCGGCGAAGAACCCGCCGACGGTGAACGTCAGGAAGAACAGGCTTCCCACCAGCCCGATCTGGGAGGCATTCAGCCCCAGCTCGTGGGCGAGGGGTTGGGCGATGATGCCGAGAACCGCCTTGTCGGCGTAGTTGACGACGTAGAGCAGCACGAGGAGGCCGGTCAGGCCCCAGGCGCGGCTGCGCGACTCGGAACCGATGGCGACGGTCCGGTCGAGGAGGGCAGAGGATCGGGTCACGTGGTGATCCCTTCGGGGACGAGGTGGCGTGGGTCACAGTGTCTGGGTTCATTCAACGGACCGGGGTGCGCGCGATCAATACGCACTCGGCGAAGACACCGGCTACGTCTGCCTATGGGTCGCGGTTGCACGCCGCTTCCGTGCATTGGAGTGCGCTATCCGACCGATAGCCGAACGCCTCTAGCCGGGCCCCTGTGAATCGGGCATTCTCATCCCATGAGCCGCCTCGCCCAAACCCTCGGCCTGACCGAGTTCCAGACGGAGATCGTCGCCGCGGTGCGCACCTTCGTCGATCGCGAAATCATCCCGGCCGCACAGGAACTCGAACACTCCGACACGTACCCCCAGGCCATCGTGGACAAGATGCGCGACATGGGCCTGTTCGGGCTGATGATCCCCGAGGAGTACGGCGGCCTCGGCGAGTCGCTGCTGACGTATGCCCTGTGCGTGGAAGAGCTCGCGCGCGGCTGGATGAGCGTGTCGGGAGTGATCAACACCCACTTCATCGTTGCGTACATGATCCGTCAGCACGGCACCGACGCACAGAAGAACCACTACCTGCCGCGGATGGCCACCGGAGAGGTGCGCGGAGCGTTCTCGATGTCCGAGCCCGAGCTGGGGTCCGACGTCGCCGCGATCCGCACCAAGGCCAAGCGAGAAGCCGACGGCGACTACCTGATCAACGGGCAGAAGATGTGGCTCACCAACGGCGGCAGTTCGACCCTCGTCGCGGCACTGGTGCGCACCGAGGAGGGCGCCGCCAAGCCGCACGCCAACCTCACCACCTTCCTGATCGAGAAGCCCGCCGGCTTCGGCGAGGTCCTCCCCGGCCTCACCATCCCGGGCAAGATCGACAAGATGGGCTACAAGGGCATCGACACCACCGAGCTCCTGTTCGACAACTACCGCGCCGGCGCCGGCGACGTCCTCGGCGGCACCCCGGGTCGCGGGTTCTCCCAGATGATGGACGGTGTCGAGGTCGGCCGCGTCAACGTCTCCGCCCGCGCGTGCGGTGTGGCGATCCGGGCGTTCGAGCTGGCCGCCCGATACGCGCAGCAACGCAGCACGTTCGGCAAGCCGATCGCCGAACACCAGGCCGTCGCGTTCAGCCTCGCCGAGATGGCGACGAAAGTCGAAGCCGCACACCTGATGATGGTCAACGCGGCCCGACTCAAGGACTCCGGTGAACGCAACGACGTCGCCGCGGGCATGTCCAAGTACCTCACCAGCGAGTACTGCTCCGAGGTGACCCAGGCCAGCTTCCGCATCCACGGCGGCTACGGCTACTCGAAGGAATACGAGATCGAGCGCCTGATGCGCGAGGCACCGTTCCTGCTCATCGGCGAGGGCACCAGCGAGATTCAGAAGATGATCATCAGCAAGGGCGTACTACGCAGTTACGCACTGTAATTCGAAGGAGAAATCTCGTGCAGCGTACGGTGTTCAACGAAGATCACGACGCATTCCGGAATACCATTCACGACTTCATCGCCAAGGAAGTCGCCCCCGTCCACCACGACTGGGAGGGCGAGGGGCATCCCCCGCGCGACTTCTACCGCCGCCTCGGCGAGCTCGGGGTGCTGGGCATCCAGGTGCCGGAGGAGTTCGGCGGCGGCGGCGAGAAGAGTTTCAAATTCGCCGCGGTGGTCGGCGAGGAGACGGCGGCCGCCGGAGTCTCGTTCGGCAGCTACTCCGTCCACACCAACCTGATCCTGCCGTACCTGCTCGAGTACGCGAACGACGAGCAGAAGCAGCGGTGGCTCCCGGGGTTCGCGTCCGGCGACATCATGTTCGCCATCGCGATGACCGAGCCGGGTACCGGTTCGGACCTCGCGAACATCGCAACGTCGGCCAAGCTGTCTGCGGACGGGACCCACTACGTCCTGAACGGCGCCAAGACGTTCATCACCGGCGGAGCGCTCGCCGACCGGGTCCTGGTGGTGTGCCGCACCGCGCCCAGCACCCCCGAGGACCGCCGGGCCGGTCTCACGATCCTCGTCGTCGACACGGCGTCCGAGGGTTTCGCGGTGGGCCGCAAGATCGAGAAGATCGGCCTGAAGGCCTCGGACACCGCCGAACTGTCCTTCACCGACGTATCGGTCCCCGTCACGGACCGTCTCGGCGACGAGGGGGCCGGATTCAGCTACCTCACCCACAACCTCGCTCAGGAACGTCTCTCCATCGCGCTCGGCGGGTCGGCGACCTCGGCCGCGGCACTGCAGCACGCGATCGCGTACGTCAAGGAGCGCAAGGTGTTCGGCAAGCCCGTCGCCGCGTTCCAGAACACCAAGTTCGTGCTCGCCGAATGCGCCACCGAGGTCGAGGCGATCCAGCTGATGGCCGACCGCGCGCTCGAACTGCACGATGCCGGCGAACTGACGGTCGCGGATGCCGCGAAGGCCAAGCTGTTCTGCACCGAGGCGGCGGGCCGGGTCATCGACAAGTGCCTGCAACTGCACGGCGGTTACGGCTACATCCTCGAGTACCCCATCGCGCGCCTGTACGCGGACACCCGCGTCTCGCGCATCTACGGCGGTACGAGCGAGGTCATGAAGACGATCATCGCGAAGGATCTCGGCCTCTGACCCACACCCCAACAGTATGGGCGTACTGTTTGAAGGCGAGGAGGAGAACATGTGGGATCCAGACAAGTACCTCGCCTTCGCGGACCATCGCGGGCGCCCGTTCTACGAGTTGCTGTCACGCGTCGACGCGCGGTCACCCCGCCGCGTGGTCGACCTCGGCTGCGGCCCGGGGAACCTGACCGTCAGCCTCGCCGAGCGGTGGCCGGACGCCGTCCTCGAGGCCTCCGACAGCTCACCCGAGATGGTCGAGGCCGCGCGTGAACGCGGCCTCGACGCAAGCCGGCTGGACGTGCGCGACTGGACGCCGGAGCCCGACACGGACGTCGTCGTCTCCAACGCCGCCCTGCAATGGGTGCCCGAGCACCGGGAGTTGTTGTGCCGCTGGCCGACCCGACTTCCCTCGGGGGCGTGGATCGCGGTGCAGGTACCCGGCAACTTCGACGCGCCGTCGCATGCGATCGTCCGGGACCTCGCCGGCACCGAACGCTGGTCCCGGTCGCTGGCGGACATACCGTTCCGCGAGAGCAAGGTCGTCGACGGTCCCGTCGAGTACGCGGGCCTGCTCGCCGACGCGGGGTGCGCCGTCGACGCGTGGGAGACCACGTACGTCCAGCAACTGACCGGGGAGAACCCGGTGCTGGAATGGATCACCGGAACCGCACTCCGCCCCGTCAAAGACGCGCTCCCGGCGCAGGAGTGGGACCGGTTCCGCACCGAACTCGTCCCGCTCCTCGACGAGGCGTACCCCCGGCGACCGGACGGGACCACGTTCTTCCCGTTCCGGCGCATCTTCGTCGTCGCCCAGGTGCAGTGACGCACCGGATCAGCCGTGATGCCTGCGGTACGCCGCGGCCGCGCCGGGGTGCAGCGGCACCCCGGCGGTGACGATCAACGACTGCCGGTCCAGGAACTGGCTGCCCGTCGCCTGATCCGGCACCAGTTCCGCCGCATGATCGATCAGCACCTCGACGATGGCGCCGGCGGCGGTGTCGGAGACGGACGCGTCGGCGAGCAGCAGGTTGGCGAGACCGATCGTCGCGACGGCCGTCTCCTGGCCGTACGTTCCGGGCGGAATCAGCACCGGCTCGTAGCGCGGGCCGTACCGCGCCCGCAGCAGCTCCAGTTCGGCGGACAGGTCGAGTAGTCGCAGCGGGATCCCGAGATTCGCGAACGACGGCGTGGGCACTCCGCCCGCCCACAGGACCGCGTCGACGGTGCCGTCACGCAGTGCCTGCCCCGCATCGGTCATCGACAGGTGCAGGCGCGTCACATCCCCGGGAGCCGCCAGACCCAGCACCTCGAGGATCCGTTCGCCCGTCAGCTCCGCACCGGAGCCTGTGGCACCCAGACTGATTCGCGTTCCCCGCAGCTGCGAGGTGTCCGTGATGCCGGAATCGGCGCGCACCGCGAGCTGCATGTAGTTCTCGTACACCTTGCCGATGGCGGTGAAACCGGCGCCGGCCTCCATGGCCGACACAGCCGCGTCGGCGAGACTCAGGGCCAGTTCCGCATCTCCGGATGCCAACGCCACCAGGTTGTCCCTCGACCCCGCCGTCCGGACCGGGACGATGCTCACCGGCACTCCGGCACGGTCCGCGGCGGCGGCCGTCAGCTGGGCGAACTCCCAGAAAAACCCGCCCTCCTCGCCGGCGGCGAGGCGCAGCGGGTCGGGGGCGCGGTCCGAGCACGCGGCGAGCACCGAACCCGTCACCGCGGTCGCTCCGGCGGCGACGACGCCGCGCAGAAGTGCACGTCGGGTGATCACGGCGCCACCGCCGGAAGTGTCAGCGTCACCCGGAGCCCGTGTGGCCGCTCCGCGGCGATCGCCAGCGACCCGCCGCCGCCCTCGACGAGCGCGGTCGCGATCGACAGCCCGAGCCCGGTGCCCTGCTGCCCGGCCCCCGACCCGCGGAAGAAGCGCGAAGACAGTTTGCCGACCTCGTCCTCGCTCACCCCTGCCCCGTCGTCGCTCACCCGGATCTCGATCCCCGAGGCGGACCGTCCCGTGTCGATCCGGACCGTCGAACCTCGACCGGCGTAGGCGTGGGCGTTGCTGAGCAGCACGTCCAGGACCTGCGCCAGGTGGCTGGACCGGAAGTCGGCGAACAGCGGCTCGGCCGGCTGTTCGAGCACGATCCCCATCGCCGACTCCCCGAGAGCCTCCGTCCAGGCGTCCGCCCGGTCCGCGACGACGGACCCGACGTCGCAGCCGACGTGCGCGGTCTCGTCGTCGGCGGTCTCGGAGTCGGAGTCGGTGGTGTCGGGCGATTCGGCGACCGCCAGCGCCAGCAGACCGTCGAGGATCCCGCCGAGCCGATCGACCTCCATGCCCGTCCGGCGGTATGTCTCGGCCCCGGCGTCGGCGACGTGCGGTCCGAGGGAATCCAGACGGAAGTGCAGAGCGGCAAGCGGGTTTCGGAGCTGATGGGCGGTGTCGGCGATCAGCTGGCGCTGCGCCTGTCCGGACGCCTGCACGGCGTTCGACATCACATCGAACGCCTTCGCCAGTTCCTGGACCTCGGGCGGGCCGCTGTACCGGCCGGACGGACGCCCCGCGGTACGCCGCGCCCGCGGACGGGGCGACGGGACGGCGTCGGTGAGCGCGCCGACCCGGTCGGTGAGCGCACCGAGTGGGCGAACGGTCCACCGGGACAGCGCAATCGCGACCGCGGTGACCGCCGCCAGCGCGCCGAGCGCCCCCGCCGCGATCACCAGCCACGACGTCCGGATCGACTCGCGCGCGGCACGGGTCGACACGTTCATGACGACGGCGCCGTCCACCTGCGCCCCGGTGCCGACGGGCACGGCCGACAGGACGCGATCCGCCGACCACGGTGTCAGCGAACCGCTGATCCCCTGTTTCTGATTGCGGAGTCCGGCCGTGATCGCGGAGGCCACGCCGGCGTCGTCCGGCGACAGTCCGGCCCCGGCGCGGAGGTTGCCCCTGGCGTCGACGATGAGCACCCCCTCGCCGTACAACTCGTGGTAGCGGGCCACCTCCTCCCGCAGCAGCGTGGTGCTCCCGGGGGCCTGCGTCTGTCCGGCGAGGCTGGCGAAATGCGTCGCGTCGGCCTCCCTGCTCAACCGCAGGGCCTGCGTTCGCCCCGCACCGGTCGCCAGCGCCAGCGGGACGGCGAACGCCACCACCGCAATGGCCGCGAACACCAGCAGGACGGCGAGCACCCGGCGGCGCACGTCACGTGCCCCAGCGGTAGCCGTACCCGCGGATGGTCGAGATGAGGCCGGGGCGGCCCAGTTTCGCCCGCAGCCCGGTCATGTGGACGTCGAGGGTGCGCGAGATCGCCACGTACGCATCGCCCCACACCGCGTCCATCAACTGCTGGCGGCTCACGGCGGCGCCGGGGCGGGCGACGAGCACCTCGAGAAGCTCGAACTCCTTGGCCGTCAAAGCGACCGGTGCTCCCCCGACCTCGACCTCGCGGGCATCCAGATCCACCACCACATCGCCCTCGGTGACCTTCTGCGCAACCGAAGGTCCGGTTGCCCGGCGACGCTGGGTCACCACGTCGAGCCGAGCCAGCAGTTCCGCGAGCCGCGCCGGTTTGACGAGGTAGTCGTCGGCCCCGCCGCGCAGTCCCCGCACCACCGAACGTTCGTCGTCGCGGGCGGTGAGGATCACCACCGGAACGTCGCTGACGGCCCGCAGCTGCCGGAGCACCTGCAGGCCGTCTGCGTCGGGGAGACCGAGATCGAGGATCACCACGTCCATACCGCGATGGCCGAGAAGAAGATCGGAGCCGCGGCGCATGCGCACCGCCTCGTGGCCGTGGGAACCCAGCGCCTCCACGAGTGCGTCGCCGACTCCGTCGTCGTCCTCGACCACCGCGATCTGCACTTCAGTCCCTTCGATCAGCTCCGCGAGTCGACCAGCTCGACGTCGTCGTCCGGGGTGTCCTCCCGGCTGGCCGCCCGGTCCAGCGGCGAACCCTCCGAAGTCTCACGCATGAAGAAGTAGACGACGAGCGAGATGGCGATGCACCCGGTCACGTAGTAGAAGAATAGCGATTCGTGGCCGGCCCGCTTCAGGGCGAGGGCGACGGTCTCGACGGTTCCGCCGAAGATCGCCAGTGTCAGGGCGTACGGCAATCCGACCCCCAGCGCACGGACTTTCGTCGGGAACAGCTCGGTCTTCACGATGGCGTTCACCGACGTGTACCCGGTGACGACGATCAGGCCCAGCATCATCAGCGCGAACGCGACCAGCGGGTTCGTCGTCTTCCCGAGCACCGTCATCAACGGCACGGTCAGGACGGTTCCACCCACACCGAAGAAGATGAGCAGCTTCCGGCGCCCGATGCGGTCGGACAGCGCACCGCCGATCGGCTGCAGCACGATGAACACCAGCAGTGCCGCGAAGTTGATCCACGCCACCGTGTCCTTGGAAATGCCGGAGGTGTTGATCATGTACTTCTGCATGTACGTGGTGTACGTGTAGAACGCCACGCAACCACCGAGCGTCAGAGCGCACACCAGCAGGCACTCGCGCGGGTACTGCAGCAGCATCCGGAGCGAACCTTCCTTCGGCCCGTCGTCCGAGGTGTCTGCGTCACGCTTCGCCTCCACCTCGTCGGTGAACGCCTCGGACTCGTCCATCGTGCGGCGCAGCCACATCACCGCGACGGCACCGGCGGCGCCGATCAGGAACGGGATCCGCCAGCCCCACGACTGCATGGCCTCCGCCGGCAGCGTCAGCTGCAGGATGATCTGCACACCCAGCGCGATCAGCTGTCCGGCGACGAGGGTGACGTACTGGAAGCTCGAGTAGAACCCACGCCGTCCCGGCGAGGCGACCTCGGCCAGGTAGGTGGCGCTGGTGGCGTACTCGCCGCCGACCGACAGTCCCTGCAGCATCCGGGCGATCACCAGGAGCACCGGAGCCACGAGCCCGATGCTCGCGTAGGACGGTGTGACGGCGATGACGAGCGAACCCGCCGCCATCACGGTCACCGACAGGGTGAGCGCCGAGCGACGTCCGTGCCGGTCGGCGTACCGCCCCATGATCCAGCCGCCGATCGGCCGCATGAGGAAGCCGACCGCGAACACGGCCGCCGTCGACAACAGCTGCGCGGTCGTGTCGCCCTCGGGGAAGAACTCCTTCGCGAAGTACACGCTGAACGCCGCGTAGACGTACCAGTCGTACCATTCGATCAGGTTGCCGACCGAACCCTTCAAAACATTGCCGATGACTCGGCGTTCACCCGTCGATGTGGTGCTCACGCGGGACTCCTCTCGATGCCCTGGATCTCTGCGTTCACACCACAGTGGGTCAGGTCACATCGATTCGGAAGGGGTCCGGCGGCTTCCTAACATTCCCTTAGGGAAGTCCCCCTGTGAGTACTTGTTAACCGCGGGCGGTTAACAAGTACTCACGGCAGGGGTGTCCTCGCCCAGCCGCGGCGGCGCGGTGCGATAGCTCGCCGGGGTGGCGCTGAGCCGGATCGGATTCGCCACCTGACGCACGGGCTCGTCCCTGCGGCGATCGTCGATCTCGACCACCGGATTCAGTCCGAGCCGCTCCGCCAGCGCCACGGCGTCTGCGATGTCGTTGAGCGGACCGCACGGGACACCCTGCGCGGTCAGCTTCTCGAACCACACGTCCGCGAAATCCGACGCCAGCGCCTCGGTGATGTCCCGGACCAGTTGCTCGCGGTGCGCCACCCGTTGCGTGTTGGTCGCGTACCGCTCGTCGTCGGCAAGTTCGGGAACACCGAGAACCTGCACGAGCGAAGCGAACTGACGATTGTTCCCGACCGCCAGCACGAGCGGACGGTCACCGGTCCGGAACACCTCGTACGGGGCGATGCTGGGGTGCCGGTTGCCCATCGCCTGCGGAACGACACCCGCGCCCACATACCCGGACGTCTGGTTCACGAGGGCGGACAGCAGCGACGACAGCAGATTCACCTCGACCCGCTGACCCTCCCCGCTCCGGTCCCGGTGTCGCAGCGCGGCCAGAATCCCGACCGCGGCGTGCAGTCCGGTGATGACGTCGACGACGGCCACCCCGACCTTCGTCGGAACCCCGGGTTCCGGGCCGGTGATGCTCATCAACCCGCCGACGGCCTGGATGAGCAGGTCGTACCCGGGGAGGTTGTTGTGGCCGCCGAAACCCGTCACGGAGCAGTAGACGACGTCGGGGTTGATCTCCCGGATCGCGTCGTAGCCGAGTCCGAGCCGGTCCATCGTGCCTGGGAGGAAGTTCTCCACCACCACGTCGGCCCGGGCGGCCAGTTCCCGCGCCTGTTCCAGGTCGGCAGGGTCGCGCAGATCCCAGGCGAACGACCGCTTGTTGCGGTTGACGGACTGGAAGTAGGTGGATTCGTCGCCCACCCACGGCGGACCCCACTGCCGCGTGTCGTCGCCGACGCCGGCACGTTCGATCTTCACGACCTCCGCCCCGAGGTCGGCGAGCAGCATCGTGGCGTACGGGCCGGCCAGCACCCGGCCGAAGTCGGCGATCAGCAGGCCGTCCAGCGACGCGGTCCCAGCCGACTCGAGCGACCCGCTCACCGGAACGCTGCCTCGCCCGTCAGCGCCTTGCCGATCACCAGCTGGTGTACCTCGGACGTGCCCTCGTAGGTGAGCACCGACTCGAGGTTGTTAGCATGGCGGATCACGGGGTATTCCAACGTGATTCCGTTGGCGCCGAGGATGGTCCGGCATTCGCGGGCGATGGCGATGGCCTCCCGGACGTTGTTCAGCTTGCCCGTGCTGACCTGCTCGGGGCGGGCCTCGCCGCGGTCCTTGAGGCGTCCGAGGTGGTACGCGAGCAGGTGGCCCTTGCCGACCTCGAGGGCCATGTCGGCGATCTTGACCTGCGTGATCTGGTAGGCGGCGAGCGACTTGTCGAAGACCTGACGGTCCTGCGCGTAGGAGATGGCGGACTCCAGGCAGTCGCGGGCGGCGCCCATCGCGCCGAAGATGATGCCGAACCGGGCCTCGTTGAGGCAGCCGAGCGGACCGGACAGTCCCTTGGCCTCCGGCAGCATCGCGGAGTCGGGCAGCCGGACGTCCTCGAGCACCAGTTCGGAGGTGACGGACGCCCGGAGCGACATCTTGTGCTTGATCTCGGGCGCCGAGAAGCCGGGGGTGTCGGTGGGCACGACGAATCCGCGGATCCCGTCGTCGGTGCGCGCCCACACGACGGCGACGTCGGCGACGGACCCGTTGGTGATCCACATCTTCGTGCCGTTGAGGATCCAGTCGTCGCCGTCCCGCTTGGCGTTGGTGCGCATCCCTGCGGGGTTGGAGCCGAAGTCGGGTTCGGTGAGGCCGAAGCAGCCGATCGCCTTGCCCGCGGCCATGCGGGGCAGCCACTCCTGCTTCTGGTCCTCGCTGCCGTAGTGGTGGATCGCGTACATGGCCAGCGAGCCCTGCACGGATACCAAACTGCGGATACCGGAGTCGACGGCCTCGAGTTCCAGGCAGGCCAGGCCGTAGGCGGTGGCGCTCATGCCGGCGCAGCCGTAGCCCTCGAGGTGCATGCCGAGCACGCCGAGTTCACCGAGCCCTTCGGCCAGTTCACGGACGGGCAGCGCCGCCGCCTCGAACCAGTCGCCGATGTGGGGCCGGATCCGGTCGTCCGCGAATCGGCGGACGGTGTCGCGGATCGCGATCTCCTCGGTGTCGAGCAGCGAGTCGAGGGCGAACAGCTGGGACAGGGACTGCGGGTCGGACATTGTTCCTCCACGGGGCCGGTGGGGCTGGTGTGCAAACGTTCGCGAGAACGATTGCACGAACGATTTCGTCACGTAGACTAAGGCGCATTCCGGCGGCCGTCAACCACGAGGCCGCCGGGTCCCCATCCCCGAGCGCGAGGATTGCCCGTGAACCTGCCGGACCGCCCGACACGCACCTCCGGGCGTCCGCCTACCCTCCGCGAGATCGCCGAACGAGCCGGTGTCCACGTGTCGACGGCGTCCCGGGTGCTCCGGCAACCCGAACCCGCCGACGGCTGGTCCGAGGCGGCGCTGCGGGTCCGCGAGGTGGCGGTGGAACTCGGCTACCAGCCCAACCTGTGGGCCGCGAGTCTGCGGACCCGGAAGACAACCACCCTCGGCGTCGTCATGCCGCGCCTCACCGACGGGGTGGTCGCCACCATGTTCCAGGGCATCGAGGAGACCGCGACGCAGGCCGGCTACTCAGTGCTGCTGTCGAGCCCACCCGACGATCTCGACGCGCAGCGCCGCGCCATCGACTTCCTCGTCAGCAGGCAGGTCGACGGCCTGCTGCTCAGCAGCCTGCACAGCCCCGGCCGCGAGTTCGTCGACTCACTGTCGGTGGGGGCGCTGCCGATGCTGCAACTCAACCGGCACGCCGACGTCGGTCTGCCGTTCGTGTCGGGCGACGACCACCGGGGCGGCTACCTCGCCGGGCGGCACCTCCTCGACCGCGGTTTCACCGAGATCGCCGTCATCGCCGGACCCGAACACGCGAGCACCTCACGGGACCGCCTCGCCGGTTTCCGTGATGCGCTGGCCGAGAACGGGATCGAACTCGGAGCGGATCGCGTCGTCCGCTCCGACTTCGACGTGTCCGGCGGTGTCGCCGCGGCCACGGTTCTCCTGGAACCGGATTCGCGCCCCGAAGCGATCTTCACCGTCAGCGACACCATCGCGATCGGCGTCCTCGGCGTCGCCCGGGACCTCGGGCTGCGGATACCCGAAGACCTCGCGCTCGTCGGATACAACGACATTCCCGTGGTCGCCCAGCTGCCGGTGCCGCTGACCACGGTCCGATCACCCGCACGCCTGATCGGCGCCACGGGTGTGCGTCATCTCCTGTCGCTCATCGCGGGCAACGAGGTGGAATCGGTGAAGCTCCCCGTCGAACTGGTCGAGCGGGCGTCGACCAGGCGATAGTCAGAGCGTCGCCCGCAGTTCCCGCTTGAGCAGCTTGCCGCTCTGGTTGCGGGGCAACTCGTCCACGAACACCACCTGCTTGGGCACCTTGAACGGGGCGATGCGCTCCTTGACGTGGGCGATCAACCCGTCCGGGGTCACGCCGGACGCGTTCTCCCGCAGCACTACCACCGCGGTGGTCGCCTCGATCCATTTGTCGTCCGGCGTCCCGATGACGGCCACCTCGGCCACGTCCGGGTGCGTGTAGACGGCGTCCTCGACCTCCCGCGACGCCACCAGGATGCCGCCGGTGTTGATGACGTCCTTGATGCGGTCGACGACGGTGATGTACCCCTCCGGATCCCGCGTCACCAGATCGCCCGAGTGGAACCAGCCGTCGCGGAACGCGGCCGCGGTGGCGTCGGGGTTGTCCCAGTACCCCTGGCACAGTTGCGGTGACCGGTACAGCACCTCGCCGGGGGTGCCGTCCGGAACGTCGTTGCCGTCCGGATCCACCACCCGCGTCTCGACGAAGAACACGGCCTTCCCGCACGACGACGGCCGCTCCTCGTGTTCCTCGGGCTGCAGCACCGTGGCGAGCGGCCCGATCTCGGACTGTCCGAAGCAGTTGTAGAAGCCGAGGTCCGGGTAGCGTTCGCGGAGCCTGTTCAGCACCGTCACCGGCATGATCGACGCGCCGTACTGCGCCTTCTTCAGAGAGGACAGGTCGCGGGTCTCGAGATCGGGGTGCCCGGCGAGCGGCACCCACACCGTCGGCGCCAGGAACAGCGAGCCGATGCGATCGGTCTGGATGCGCCGCAGGATCTCCGGGATGTCCGGGGTCTGCATCAGATTCACCGAGGCACCCACCGACAGGTAGGGCAGCATGAAGACGTGCATGCCCGCCGAGTGGTACAGCGGCATGCAGATCAGCGGATTGTCGCGCTCGTTCAAAGCGAGCGCGATCACGGAAGACACGTACTCGTGCACCAGGCCGCCGTGAGTCATCATGGCGCCCTTCGGCTTCGACGTCGTCCCCGACGTGTACAGCAGCTGGGCCAGGTCGGTCGACGCGACCGGCGCGGCCACGTCGGGCACGTCGCCGGAGCCGGCGTGGGCGAGCAGGGAGTCCTCGGCGTCGCGCAGGGGCACCACGTGACGCAGGTCGAGCGCGTCCCGGACCGCGTCGAGCGTGCCGCGGAGCGCAGGGTCGACCAGCACCGCAGCGCTTCCGGACTGCGACACCAGATAGGTCAGCTCTTCGCCCTTGAGCGCATAGTTGACGGGGACGTGCACGAGACCCGCACGCGCGCAGGCCAGGAACCCGATCGTGTACGCGTCCGAGTTCGTGCCGTACGCGGCGACGCGTTCACCGGCCGACAGTCCGAGCGACTGCAGGTGGGCGGCGGCCCGGCTGACCGCGTCGTCGAGTTCGCGGTACGTCCAGGTGCGGTCCTCGAAGGTCAGCGCCCTGCGGTCGGGGAACTTGGCAGCCGAGCGTCGCAGCACTCCGTCGACGGTGTCGGTACGCGCATCCAGACTCATGCACGAAGGTTATAGGACGTCCAACTACCCCGCCAGAGGTTCGGAGCTACCGCCCCGCCGACACCAGCATCGGCGAATGCATGTCGTAGTACGACACGTCGCCCATCAGCCGCCCCTCTTCCTCGAACAATGACCTCAGGTCGTCCGGTATCTCCAATTTCTCGTGGGACCGGGCCTCCGCCTCGGACGTGAAGTACACCGCCTCGACGTACCCGCCGTCGCCGTAGGTGCACAACGTTCCACCGAGGATCTCCGGGCGCAGCTGATGAACCTGAGGTTCGGCCTGTTCCAGCAACTCCCGCATCCGACTCACGTCGGTCGTGTGCCCCTCCATCACCTGCACGAACGTCGCGTCGTCCGAACCGCCACCCATCCACTCGGTGACCTCGGGGCAGTCCATGAAGGAGACCGCTCCGTCGAAGCAGCGCTCCGTCTCCACCCACCACGCGCCCTGCTCGGGCCGTTCACTGTTCCGCCGGGCCGCGTCGGCGGATTCGAAACGAGCCAGCGCGATGAACGTGCCGTCGTCGCACAGGCCCTGGGTGCATCCCAGGAAACCCGTCGCCCCGGGGCGCAGTTCCTCGGTCCAGCGATCCATGCAGCGGCGCAGGCCCGCCTCGTCCGATACCTTTCCTTGAATAATCTGGATGAACATCGATGTCACCTCCCGCGGGACGGTCGCCCCGCAGTGAGAACGATCTCGGTGGCCGACCCGTCGCGGTCCACCGTCAGCGGGCACCGACGGCCCGCGGCCGCAGCCACTGCACACTTGATCCTTCGCCGGTTCGTTGTGCGGCGCAATGCGGGCAGCGAGCCACTATTTCCCCTGCCATTGGGGTGTGCGCTTCTCGACGAACGCCTGCATGCCTTCCTGGGCGTCGCAGGTCACGGCGTTGGTGGCCATCGTCTCCGCCATCGCCTTGTACGCCTCGTCCTGGGGGAGTTCGATCTGGCGGTAGAACGCCTGCTTGCCGATCTTCACGGTGAGCGGGCTGGCCTTCGTGATCTTCCCGGCGAGGGCCCGGGTCTCCGCGTCGAGGTCGCCGGGCGCGACAACCAGGTTCACCAGGCCCCAGTCCGCGGCGGTCTCGGCGCCGATCGTCTCGCCGGTGAGCAGCATCTGCAGGGCACGCTTACGTCCGATCGCGCGGCTGAGAGCCACCATCGGGGTGGAGCAGAACAGGCCGATCTTCACCCCGGGTGTCCCGAATACGGCGTTCGACGCCGCCACGACCAGATCGCACGAGGCGGCGAGCTGACAGCCCGCCGCGACCGCCGCACCCTGGACGGACGCGATCACCGGCTGCGGAATGTCCTGCACGGTCTGCATCATCTCGACGCAGGTGTCGAAGATGGCCTGCTCGTCCTCGAGTGTGCGGCCGATCATCTCCTTCAGATCGTGTCCTGCGGAGAACACCGGCCCTGCAGCCCTGATGACGACGACGCGGGTGGTGTCGTCGTCGCCCAGCTTCCGAAGCGCTGCGGTGACGTCCCGCATGGCCTCGGACGACAGCGGATTTCGCTGGTCGGGGCGGTTCAGGGTGAGGAACGCGACGCCGGTGTCCGGCTCGGCAGTGGTCTCCACGAAGTTCTCGGTCATGACTACTGCCTACCACCCGTGAGTACTTCTTAACCGCCCGCGGTTAAGAAGTACTCACAGGCGGAGCAATGCGGGCCCGCACCTCACCGAAGCCGATGCGGGTGCCGTTGGCGCCCGGGGCGGTGGCGGAGATCGAGATCTCGTCGCCGTCCTCGAGGAACGTGCGCTTCTCGTCCCCGACGACGACAGGTTCCTGCCCACCCCAGGTCAGTTCGATGAACGCGCCGCGCTGGTCCTTCTCCGGACCGGAGATCGTGCCCGACGCGAACAGGTCGCCGGTGCTGGCAGCGGCGCCGTTGACGGTGGTGTGGGCGAGCATCTGCGCCGGCGACCAGTACATCTGCGCGTACGGCGGCCGGGACACCACGTGACCGTTCCATTCGACGGCCAGGTCGATGTCGAGACCCCACTTCTCCTCGCCGCGCAGGTACGGCAGCGGCTGCGGATCCTGCACCGGGGTGTCGATGCGGGCGGCCTCGAGCGCGTCGAGCGGCACCACCCACGGGGAGATGGACGTCGCGAAGCTCTTTCCGAGGAACGGACCGAGCGGCACGTACTCCCAGGCCTGGATGTCGCGAGCCGACCAGTCGTTGACGACGACCGCGCCGAACACGTACTCCGCGAACTGGTCCGGGGTGATGGTCTCCCCCAGCTTCGTCGGGACGCCGACGAGGAAGCCCATCTCGGCCTCGATGTCGAGGCGGCGGGACGGTCCGAAGTCGGGTGCGTCCTGATCGGGTGCCTTGCGCTGTCCGCACGGGCGGACGACGTCGGTGCCCGACACGATGACGGTGCTCGACCGCCCGTGGTAGCCGACCGGCAGATGCTTCCAATTGGGCATCAGCGGTTCGGAGTCGGGACGGAACAGTCGCCCGAGGTTCGTGGCGTGGTTCTCGGAGGCGTAGAAGTCGACGTAGTCGGCGACGGCCACCGGCAGGTGCATGGTCACGTCGGACACCGCAAACACCGCGGTGTCGGCGAGGTCGCCCTGGACGAGTTCGGTGATCTGCCGGCGGACCTCGGTCCAGCGCGCCCGGCCCTGCGCCATGAAGGCGTTGAGGGTCGGTTGCGCGAAGACGTCGTCGCCCAGCATGGCGGCGAGATCCACGACGGAATCTCCCACCCGCACTCCGACCCGCGGGGACGAGTCGGCGGTCGAGAACACGCCGTACGGCAGATTCTCCAACCCGAAGAGGGAATCGGCGGGGATGTCGAGGACGGTCATGCGTGGGCTCCTTGATCTGCGGAGGCGAGGACGGTATCGGGCACGAGGTGCAGTGCGACGAGATCCTCGAGGGGCTCGAGGATGCTGCACGTGCCGAAGGATCGGAAGGCGGCGCGGACGGCGTCGACGACGTCTGCCGGGAGATCGCCGAGTTCACGGGCGATGCGTGCGCCGTCACGCTCGGCGAGGGTGACGGCTACCCGGTCGGCGTCTGCGCCGTCGAGTGCGTGCCGGGTGGCGAGAAGCACGTTGAGGAAGCCGTGCTGCTCGAATCCGGTGTGTGGATCGGTGTTGCGCACGGCGTGGTGCAATCCGGCCGTGGCCTTGAACGGGACACCCGTCGTGACCGCGGTGTGCAGAGCGGACGCGAGTTCCCTCTCGTCGGGATATGCCTCGGCGACAACGCCTCCCGTCCGGAACTTGGCCGCGAACGGGCCACCGGCGAGCGCAGCGAGGACGTCGCCCCGTCGTTCGCCGCGCGGGACCTCCACGAACACGTCGAAACCGGCAGTCAGGGTCTGGGCGGCGTCCATCGCGGCGAAGAATTCCGCTGCCGAGCATTCGGCCGGCACTGCGATCTCGAGGGCTACCGCCGTGGCACCGTCGATCTGCGCGAGGCGGTCGAGTGCGGGCGCGAGGGTCGCGGGGCCGGCGGGCAGCGTCAGGCTCAGTTCGAGCGGACCGGGTGTCAGTTCGTCCAGCCGGGCGACCGGAAAGACGAAGGGACCGACCAGGTCTGCATACCGCGCGGACCGGTGCCGGGCATGCGCGGGCACGGCGTCGGGCAGCGGCGCGTTGCCGGGCGGGAAGAGGGCGGCGTCGTCGCAGAGACCGGCGAACAGCGGGGAGATCACTGCTTCGGCCCCCGTCCTGCCCAGGTCCAGGCGTAGCCCGAGTCCTCGCAGGCCAGTGCGCCCTCGCCCAGTTCGAGCGGGCGGAACGTGTCGACCATGACGGCGAGTTCGTCGAAGAACTCGGCGCCGATGCTGCGTTCGTACGCGCCCGGCTGCGGGCCGTGCGCATGACCACCCGGGTGGATCGAGATGGACCCCTGGCCGATGCCGGACCCCTTGCGCGCCTCGTAGTCTCCGCCGACGTAGAACATGATCTCGTCGGAGTCGACGTTCGAGTGGTAGTACGGCACCGGAATCGACAGCGGGTGGTAGTCGACCTTGCGGGGAACGAAGTTGCAGATGACGAAGTTGTTGCCCTCGAACGCCTGATGCGCCGGCGGCGGCTGGTGCACGCGCCCGGTGATGGGTTCGTAGTCGGAGATGTTGAACGTGTACGGGTAGAGGCACCCGTCCCAGCCGACGACGTCGAACGGATGCTGGGGATACACCATGCGTGTGCCGACGATCCCGTGCGACGTGCGGTGTTTGACCAGCACCTCGACGTCCGTGCCCTCGACGTGCAGCGTGTCGGACGGTCCGTGCAGGTCGCGCTCGCAGTAGGGCGCGTTCTCGAGCAGCTGACCGAACCGGGACAGGTACCGCTTCGGCGGGACGATGTGACTGTTGGCCTCCATCGCGTAGGCGCGCAACGGTTCCGGGCCCTGCGGGATCCACCGGTGGGTGGTCGACATCGGGATCAGGACATAGTCGCCCTGCTTCGCCTCGAGCGCACCGAACACGGTTTCGACGGTGGCAGAACCGGATTCGACGTACACCATCTCGTCGCCGATCGCGTTGCGGTACAGCGGCGATTCCTTGGCCGCGACCACGTAGGAGATGCGGACGTCCGCATTGCCGAGGATCAACCGGCGTCCGGTGACCACGTCGGTGTCGGCCCAGACCGTCTCGGGGAAGAGGTCGTGCAGCTTCAGGTGGCGCGGCTTGAGCGGATGGTTGGGAGTCGTGCTCTGGTCGGGCAACTCCCACACCGTGGCGTCGACGATCGCCGACGGGATGTGGCGGTGGTAGAGGAGCGAGGAGTCGGAGGAGAAGCCCTCTTCGCCCATCAGCTCCTCGAAGTAGAGCTGACCGTTGTCGTCACGGTGCTGGGTGTGCCGTTTGGGCGGGATGGTGCCCACGTGCCGATAGAACGCCATGACCGGCCTCCCTAGAAGTGCGTGTCCGTAGTAGTAAATACATTAACTAATTTACGGGCGTGATGGCAAGCACAGACATTCGGGAGCAGTGCAGGATCCACGAGCAGTGCAGGATCCGGGAGCAGTGCAGGGTCAGTTACGGCCGCGGACGTCGAACTGGCTGCGGTTGGTGATCAGCTTGTCGAGCAGCATGACGAGAATCCGCTGCTCCGGCTCGGTGAGGACACTCGCCCAGGCATGCTCGCGCTCGTTCTGCTCACGGTAGATCTCACCGATCTCACTGCGACCCTTCTCGGTGAGCGACAACTGGACGGAACGGCCGTCCCGCTCGTCCGGGGTCCGCTCCATCACACCACCACTGACCAGCGTCTTCGTGAGATTCGAGACCGCGGCCCGACTCATGCCGGTGAGCTTGGCCGCCGTCTTCGACTCGATGGGCCCGGCCAGCCACGTCACGAACATCAGCCGGAAAGCCGACCACGACAATCCGCGCGGCCGGTGGATCGACGACTCCAGGTCGTACGTCACCACGTTCGACGCGCGGTTCAACGTCAGCAGAACCTGGGTGGCGAGTTCGTGCGTCGAACCGTATTCGGTGCTCAGGCGCCTGTTCGCCAACTCGATGAACGACCAGAAGTCGAGACTGTCGGGCACCTCGACGGGCGCCGGCGCTGCGTCATCGGTCATGGGGGAACCCTATCGCGAGCGGGTGGCGGGCCCAGTGCCCGCCACCGTCGCTTTTAGTATATCTATGAACTAGTTGAGGTGGCCACGTGCGCCGCGCCGACCGGTTCTGTGTCCTTCTTCGGGATCTTCAGGAACGCGAGCATGACGGCGCAGATCAGCAGGCACGCGATCGGGAAGTACAGGCCGACGGTGACGTTGTCGGCGGTGGCGTTCTTTCCGATGACATAGGGGCCGAAGAATCCGCCCATCGCGGCGATGGTGTTGATGGCCGCGAGACCCACGGCGGTCTCGGCACGGGTGAGCACCTGCGCCGCCATCGCCCAGTACGGCGCCATGTACCCGAGCACCCCGACCGCCACCATCGACAGCGACGTCAACGCCAGTACCGGCGAGTGCCGGAAGAGGATGGTGCCGAACAGCCCGACCGCCGCCAGGACCATCAGTCCGATGACGAAGAGCTTCCGCTCGCCCGTCCGGTCCGAGTATCGGCTGACCAGCAGCATTCCGACAGCACCGACCACGAACGGCACGGCGCCGAGGAAGCCGATGTTTGTGGCCGAGTAGCTCGGATCCATCTGCTTGACGATCTGCGGCAGGAAGAACGTGAATCCGTAGAGCCCGCACGCGGCGAACAGGTTCGCGACGGCGAGGTGCAGGATCTTCCGGTTCTTGATCGCACCGAGTTGTTCCCTCACACCCGCGTGGGTATCCGGCTCCTGGTACTCGGCGGTGATCTCACCTTCGAGCCACTCGGATTCCTGGGTGGTGAGAAACTTGGCCTCACGCGGCCGGTTGGGCAGGTAGACGAGAACGATCAGGCCCAGCACGATCGTCGGCGCACCCTGCAGGATGAACACCCAGCGCCAGCCGCTCATGTCGAACCAGGAGATGTGGTCGAGGATCAGACCGCCGGTGAAGGAACCGACGATCATGGCGATCGGCTGCGCCATGGCCATCATGGCGATGGCCCGCGCTCGCTCGCCGGAGCGGAACCAGAAGGTCAGGTACAGCAGCAGTCCGGGAAAGAGACCGGCCTCGGCGATACCGAGGGCGATGCGGGCCACGTAGAGCTGGGTGACGCTGTTGACGAAGCCCATGATCACGGTGACGATGCCCCACGTGATCGCGATCCGCGCGAGCCAGATGCGCGCACCGAACTTCTTCAGCGCCATGTTCGACGGGATCTCGAACACGACGTAGGCCAGGAAGAAGATCGAGGCCACGGCGCCGAACGTTCCGACCGTGATGCCGAGTTCGTGCTGCATCCCCAACTGCGCATAGCTGATGTTGGTGCGGTCCATGTAGTTGAAGATGTACAGCAACATCACGAAGGGAAGGACGCGGTACGACACCTTCTTCAACGTTCTCGCACCGATTTCGCTGTCCTGGACAGCGGAGCGGGAAACTCCCATGACTTTCTCCTATGAGGGGTGGGGTCCTTGTGCGGCCTTCGCCGCGTTTCGGCCCGCGATACGGCCCATGGTCAGAGCGTTGGCCACCGCGTTGCCGCCACCGACATACCTGAGCCCCAGGATGCCTGCTCCGGCTTCGCCTGCTGCGAAGAGGCCCTGAATCGGGCGTCCCCGCACGTCGACGACAGCGGCGTTTCCGTCGATTTCCAGACCCGCGTGGGTACAGACGAGCTCGGCGGGAAGGATTTGTGCGGCGTAGAACGGGCCCTCGTCGATCGGGTCGGGGTTCTGTTCCGAACCCTTGTTCCGGAGCGTCCGGTGCCGCAGGAAGTCCTCGTCGACCCCGGCGGGCAGCTGGCCGTTCCACCGGACGACGGTGGCTGTCAGGGCGTCGGCGGGCACCCGGATCTGCTCCGCGAGGTCGCCGAGGCCGTCGGCGCGGAACGTGCGCCCGGCCGCCACCTCGTCGGCGATCCGATCCGGTGTCCAATCGGCGTAACCGGGCGCCAGATTCACGCGGGCCTTTTCGTCGAATATCACCCAGGCGGTTCCGCCCTGCGCCTCGATGATCCCCGTCGACACCGCGTACGAGGCGTCCTCGTCCATGAACCGCCGGCCGTCCTGATTGACGTACACCCGCGACTTGGGCGGGAACCCGGACTGCCAGTGGTGGAACCGCTGGAAGTACACGGTCGGGAGCATGAGCCCCCAGCCGTCGCCAGTGACGGCAGCGTCGACGTCCTGACCGAAACGCAGGTGGTCTCCCCGACTGCCGGGGGCGGCGACCACGAACAGCGCGTCGCCGGCGTTGTTCGCGACCGGGTAGTACCGGTCGACGAGTTCCGGGTCCTGCGCGAACCCGCCGGACGCGACGACGACGGCGCCCGCCCGGACCTCGATGTCGTCGGCGACCACTCCGACGACTCGGCCGTCCTCCTCGATCAACTTCTGCACCCTTGTGTTCAGGATCGCCTCGACACCGTGCGTGCGTCGCGCCTTGTCGAGCACCTGCACCAGACCGTAACCCTGGTCTTTCGGGACGTGGCCCCGCCAGACGTCCTCGACTCCGGCCTGGCACAGGCCGGGTTGGTGGGCGTTGGCGGAGACGGCTGCCGGAATCTCGACGCCGAGTTCGATCAGCCATTCGAGGGTCGGTCCGGCGTTCTCGCAGAACGTGCGGATCAGGCCCGGAGCCAGCATCCACTGGTTGAGGTCCATGTAGTGCTGGAAGAACTTCTCGGCGGAATCCTCGATGCCCAGACCGCGTTGCACGCTGGTGCCGGCTGCGGTGAACAGTCCGGCCGACAGTTGCGTCGAGCCGCCGAGTTCGGTCTCCGATTCGAACAGCAGCACCGTGGCGTCCTGTTCGGCCGCGGTGACGGCCGCGGCAAGTCCTGCTCCGCCACCGCCGACGACGATGACGTCGAAGTCTTTGCTCATGAAGGGTTCGCTCCCGTCTCGGCAATGATGCGGTGGTACAGGCCGTTGGACACGAGGCCGCCGTCGACGGTGACCTCACTTCCGCTCATATAGGTCGAGCGGTCGGACAGCAGGAACAGGACGGCATCCGTGATCTCGTCCGGGGTGCCCATGCGACCGAAGGGAATGCTGTCGACCGCGGCGCGGACGAATTCGTCTGCACCGCCGAGCAACGCGGTGCCCACGAGGCCCGGATGCACGGAGTTGACGCGGATGCCCCACCGGGCGAAATTCCCGGCGGCCGATTTCGACAGCCCGGTCAGTCCCCACTTGCTCGACGAGTACGCGGGCGAGAAGTAGCCGATCTGCCCCGAGATGGAGGAGATGTTGACGATGGACCCGCCGCCGCTGTCGCGCAGGAGCGGGGCGACGGCCTTCATGCCGTAGAACGGCCCGAAGAGGTTGATCCTCATGGTCAGTTCCCAGACGTCGTCGGGGGTGTCCATGAACTCCAGCCGGCGCGAGATACCGGCGTTGTTCACCAGTCCACCCAATTCGACCCGGGCACTCCGGATCTCGTCGACGACCCGAGCCCAGGCAGCGGCATCGGTGACGTCGAGTTCGTGACCGGACGCCGATCCCCCTGCCGCCGTGATCTCCTCGACGACGGCGGAACAGTCCGCCACGTCGGCAATACATACGTGCGTTCCACGGGCCGCGAGGGCCCGGGCATGATTGGCGCCCATACCGCCGGCGGCTCCGGTGATCAGGACGACGCCGGGGTAGTTCACCGACTCAGACATGACGCGAACCACCGTCGACGGCGATGCTGTGCCCCGTGACGTAACGCGCGCTGTCCGACAACAGGAACAACAGCGGACCGAACACCTCCTCGGGCGAGCCGAGACGGTGCAGCGGGACCACGTCGAGGGCGTGCTTCAGTGCGGCCGGGTCGTCCTGCACCCACTGGGTCATCGCCGTGTCGATGTAGCCGGGCGCGATGGAGTTCACACGGATTCCCTTGTCCCCGAACTCGACTGCGAGCGACTCGGTGAGATGCGCGACCGCCGCCTTCGACGTGCAGTACGCGCCGCGGCCCTTGCGAACCCGCAGCGCCGACACGGACGACATGTTCACGATCGCTCCGCCGTGCTGCATGTGGCGTGCCGCAGCCTGAGCGCCGAACAGGACGCCCTCGACGTTGACGGACAGTGTGGCACCGATCTGCTCCGGTGAGATCTCCTCCGCCAGAGCGAAGGGGAAGATTCCCGCGTTGTTGATCCAGTAGTCGATGCGGCCGAACTCTTTCAGCGCCACCTGGGCGAGAGCCTCGTGCGCCTCCGCCTTGGTGACGTCGATCCGCGCGCCGACGACGGTACCCGGCTGATCGGCGAGGGACTTCGACGCGAGAGCGGTCGTGATCTCCTCGGCGGTGAGTTTCATCTGGTCTTCGTTGATGTCTGCGGCGACCACGTGGACGCCGCGGGTGGCGAGGCCGGACGCGAACGCCGCACCCATGCCCTGGGCCGCGCCGGTGACCACCGCGACCTTGCCCGCCATCTCGGGGTACCTCGCGGTCATCTGCGCGGTCACGGTACGGCCGGGGTTGGCCTGGTCTGCACTTGCGGTCATGGCGTTCTCTTCCTCTGTCATCTGAAATGTTTTCTCGGCACGATGCCTTCTTGGCACAGCGGGCATTACGCGGTGTCGTCGCGCCGGACGTCACGGCGGGCGATCCGCCACCGGTCACCGCGCAGCACCACGCGGTCGGTGAACGTGGTCATCCGCACGAGTCGCGACTCACCACCGATCGAGGTGGCGACGATCTGCAGATAGGCCCGCACGGTGGCGGCGTCGCCCGCCCCGTCGATCACGACGTTGGTGATCACGTGGCGGTGAACCTCGTTCGCGGCCCGTGCCTCTGTGTGGAACCGCTCGGCGAACGCGATCAGCGCGTCGGTACCCGATACCGGCTCCGGGTAACTGGGGGAATGGAATTCGCCGTCGTCCGTGAACGTCTGCGCCCACCCGGAGGCGTCGCCGCCGTCGATGAGGTGACTCTGCCGTCCGTACAGCTGATGTAGCCGAGCGACGGTGACGGCATCGACAGCCCCGGTCTTACTGCTCATGAAGTGCTCCCTGGATCCGCTTGGTGGTGCTCGCGGACGCTTGCCCTACTCGAATCATTTGTGCGATAATCGCACGCACTGTGCGATATGGTGATAGAGTAGGTGTCGCACCTCACAGACGTCAAGGAGGGTGGGCAAGACAGTGAGCACGACCCACGAACGGCCGCGGGAACTTTCACGCAAAAGCGCAGTTCAGATCGATTCGGGGATGTCCAAAACTCTCCACCACGGGCTCGAAATTCTCGAGTTGCTGACGGCCCATCCGCACGGCTTGTCCGTCACGGAGATCGCCGACGGGATCGGCGTCCATCGCACCGTCGCGCATCGGCTGATCCGCACCCTCGAAGCGCATCGGCTCTGCCGGAAGGACGGATTCAAGCGCGTCACCCTCGGCGCGGGACTGGTAACCCTGGCCGAACCCGTCGAGCAGGATCTGCGCACACTGGCGCGACCCGTACTCGAAGAGCTCGCCGATGCCGTCCAGGCCACCGTGCACCTCGTCGTCCGTGAGAACGCGACGGAAGTCCGGGCCCTCATGGTGGTGGAACCGCGCAGCGCGAAAGTGCACGTCGCGTTCCGCCCCGGCCAGGTCGACCCCGTCGACCGGGGCTCGGCAGGACTGGCGATCCTCGCCGCGCTCCCCGCGGTCGAGGGCGAACGCGAAGAGGTGACCGTGGCCCGCGCTCGCGGCTACGCCGTCACCGACGGCGAGGTGATCCCGTCCGTACTCGGCGTCTCCGCGGCCATTCCCGGCCGTCGCGGCGATGCACTCGCGAGCGTGGGCGTGTCGATCTTCGAGATGCCCGACGAGGAGGCGCTGGGCTCAGCGGTCGTCGACGCCGCCCGCACGCTCGGCAAACTTGCCTTCAGCCTGTGAGTACTTGTTAACCGCCCGCGGTTAACAAGTACTCACGGGCGCGTCAGCGCTCATAGCCCTTCCGCATGTCGTCGACGATGCGGGGGCGGTCGAGGGTCGAGGGCTCGAGTTCGCGGCGGGGACGGTCGCGCGGGAAGATCGCGGACGCGGCGAGCGTGGGCTCGTCGAGGAAGCGGAGCTCGGGGGCGTCGCGGGGCAGGCGCAGCGCCGGCGGTTCGGGACCGCGCCGGGCGAGGACGTAACCCCAGTCCCCGAAGCTGGGCACCAGCACGTGGTAGGGGGTGACGGCGAGACCGGCCGACGCGACCGTCGACGTGGTGCGCCAGAACGCGTCCGATGTCGAGTAGGGACTTCCCGACTGCACGACCATCAGTCCGCCCGGGTTCAGGGTGGCGGCGGCGAGGCCGTAGAACTCGGTGGAGTACAGACGCCCGAGCGCGGGGGTGTCCGGGTCGGGGAGGTCCACGATGACGGCGTCGAATCCCGGGTCGGGTGCGTCGCGCAGCCAGCGGAACGCGTCGTCGACGACGACGTGTACGCGCGGGTCCTGCAGCGCACTCTTGTTCAGCCCGGACAGCCGCGTGTTCGCGAGTTCGATGACCGCGGGATCGAGTTCCACCTGCACGATCTCCTCGACCGACGGCAGTCGCAGGACCTCGCGTGCGGCGAGTCCGTCGCCTCCGCCGAGGATCAGCACCCGTTTCGGGTCGTCGGCCATCGCGGGGTACACCAGCGATTCGGTGTACCGGTGCTCGTCGACGCTGGAGAACTGGAGGTCGCCGTCGAGGAACAACCGGACGTCTCCCCCGCGCTCGGTGACCACGATCTCCTGGTACTGCGACCTTTCGGCGGCGACGACGGGGTCGGTGTAGAGACGTTGCCGCGACGTGGTTTCGATGCCGTCGGCGCGCACCAGCAGCACGGCGATGCACGCTGCGGCAACGAGCAGTGCCACCACCGCCAGCAGTCGGGTGCGCAGACTCAACTGCCACCGCAGCAGAATCAGCGCCACGACCGCGGCGGCAACGAGGTTGATGATGCCGGTGACGGCGGCTCCGCGGATCATCCCGGCGACGGGCAGCAGGACGAACGGCCACAGCAGGCCACCGACGAGGGCGCCCGCGTAGTCGGCGGCGTTGAGGTTTGCCAGGACCTTTCCTGCGCTCTCGGCGTCGTTGTCGCTGCGGCCCGACTGCAGCAACGTCATCAGCAGCGGCACCTCGGCGCCCACCAGCACACCGATGAGCGCGGTGGCGAACACGAGAACGAGTGCGCTGGAACCGAAGAACGTGAAGGTCACGTACAGCGTCACCGCACTGAATCCGCCGACGAGGCCGAGGACGATCTCGACGACCACGAACGACGCGGCCGCGGTGGAGAGCAGCGGTTTGGCGGCGAGCGCCCCCACCCCGAGCGCGGCCACGAAACCCGCGACGATCAGGGATGTCTGGGTGATCCCGCCACCGGTCAGGCTGACCGACAGTGTCAGCAGAGCCAGTTCGTAGATCAGCCCGCACGCCGCGCACGCGGCCACGGCGGCGAGCAGGAACGCCCTCGACCTGCCGCTGAGTGCCGGGGTGGTGGAGGAATTCGGCTCTGCCGCTGTGGTCGTCACTTCGATCAGGTGAGTGCGGCGGCGTTCACGAGGCCGATGGCGAAGAGGCTCGCACCGACCGCCCATGCGGCACCGCACATCTGCGGGTTTCCGACCAGGCCGACGAGCTGTCCCGGCAGCAGCACGTTCATCAGGCGCAGCGCGACGACCTGCAGCAGCACCCCGAAGAGCCCGTAGACCGCGGAGTCGGCGAGTCCCTGCGCGAATCCGTCGGAACTGGTGAGGATCGCGGTGACCACGACGACGGCGAGGGCGAGATGGTTCGACGCCAGCAGGATTGCCGCGTTGGGGTTTTTGTCGACGTACACCTGGTGGCGGAGATTGCCGGGAGTGGCGAGGTCGAGAACGGCGAAGCCGACTCCGAGGACGGCGACGCCGACGACGAAGTACGCCAGGGTGCCGAGCATGCCGACGGCGAGCAGTCCGACGTCGACGCTGCCGATTTCCGTTGCTGCCGCCGTGTAGGTGGTGTTCACGCACTTCTCCCGACTCGAAGGTTCTCTGTCATTTCGCGCTCCCGGATCCGCCGCTGCCGCTGGCGCCGCCCGCAGGTGAGCCGGGGTTGAAACCGGGCCCCAGATAGGCGAACCCACCGCTGCGGTAGCGGCCGTCGATATCTTCGACGCGGACGAGGCTGCCCCCACCCGGCCCGGCGCTGACCGTGACGATGTCGTCGTCGTAGCGCAGGTATTCGCTGCCGCCGTCGGCTTTCCGCGCTGCCGGTTCCTCCTCGGCGACGATGGTGGAGACAGTCGTGCCCACCGGGTCGGTGGACGTGTAGGTCTTCGCGTCGCCCGCCGTGTTCTGCAGGGCGTAGGTGTCAGCGATGTAGTCGCGGACGCCGCCGCCACACGCGGTCGCGGCCAGCACCAGAAGCAGCATCGGCACGAGTTGCGCGCGCGACCTGAGCCTACTCACGGCAGCCACCTGCTTCGCGTCTTCACGATCACCCCGCCCTTGTCTCCCGGATACAGATGCCAGGTCCGCCAGGCCCATCCGCCCGAGGGGTCGCGGGTCGCCGTGAGCGCGGTCAGCGCGGTGTTGTCGCCGGGGAACGCCCCGCAGATCCAGCCGTCCACCTCGGTGGCCTGGCGCCGCAACCAGTCGGCGGTCTGCTCGAGGTGGGTGCGGTCGACGACGTCGGTGGTCGAGTCGAACCGGTACCCGCGCGCACTGTCGGATGCCGGCAGCGGCCTGCCGCCCGCCCGGACCGCGTCGCACGACACCTGCTCGGTGATCCGACGGCCCGCGAGAGACGCCGTCACCGCATGCGACGCGCCGAGAACCCCCAACGTCACCGTGTCGTCGCCGTGGGTGATGGTGAGTTCGGCCAGCGGAAGCGGTGTTTCGGCGTTCACGACGAGACCGAGGGCCTCGGCCGACACATCACGCGACTCGACGTCGAGGACGTGCAGCGTCACTGCGGCGGACCGGAGTGGATCACGGTGAGTTCACCCCGGGTGACGGCGCGGCCCGTGGAGACCTCCCACGACTGCGTGCGCGCCCACCGCTCGAAGGACAGCAGCCCGGTCTTGTCGGCCGTTGCGTAGTCGGCGTAGTCGACGATGCCCTGGGGTGCGGTGCCGGTGGTGCCTTCCGCGGTGAACGAGGCGGTGCCCCGCTCGATCTGCCGGTGCACCCGGTCGTCGAGGATCACGTCACCACTCGGTTCGAGGCCCGTGCCCTCGCGGCGCATCCACAGCGTCATGTCGAGGTTGCCCTCGTCGTTCTCGACGGTCAGCCACCGCTGTCCGGTCGACCCGTCGAGGAGGTGTTCGTGCCAGATGTAGCCCTCTTCGTCGAGGGTGATCGTTCCGCGCACGACGTGGTCTATTCCCGCGTACGTGATGATGTCGCCGACCCCGATCTTGTACGGGTCGTAGACCTCCGGGTAGTCGGCGAGCGGATCGACCCGGCCGGCAGGAGCCGACTTCTTGCCGGCCCGATTCCGCAGGATCAGCACGATGCCCACGATCACGACAACGATCAGCAGCAGTAACAGCAGCGTGGTCAACGGTCTCCCCTGGTCAGCGGCTCCGGCACGGGAGGCCGGCACCCGGCCCCCACCGGTCAGTCACCTTACTGTGCGCCGCAGACCCGCACACCTAGCGATTGCACAGGCAGATAGCAAAGGCTAGCCTAACCAAATGCGCGAGAGCTGGGGGCGCAGCATGCCGTCGTTCACCCAGATTCGCGCGGCACACGTCCAGACGTCGCCAACACCGACAGTGAGGAACCCTATGGCCATCCCGCCCATTTCGACTTACACGATCCCGGAGATCCACGAGGTCCCCGAATCGAAGGTGTCCTGGCGCCTCGACCCACGGCGTTCCGCACTGCTGGTCCACGACATGCAGAACTACTTCATCGACGCATACGACGTGCAGTCGGAGCCGATGTCGACTGCCATGGCGAACATGGTCCGGATCCGCGAACTCTGCTCGGAAGCCGGGATTCCGGTGATCTACACGATGCAGCCGGGCGACCAGCACCCGTCGCGTCGCGGCATCCTCGCCGACTTCTGGGGCCCCGGACTGACTTCGGGTCGCGACACCCAGGTGGTCGAACCGCTCGCACCCCGCGAGGGCGACATCCAGGTGACCAAATGGCGGTATTCGGCCTTCCAGCGCACCGACCTCCGGCAGTTGCTCGGCCACCACGGTCGGGACCAGCTGATCGTGACGGGCGTGTATGCGCACATGGGCTGCATGCTGAGTGCCGCCGAGGCGTTCATGTCGGACGTGCAGCCTTTCCTGGTCTCCGACGCGACTGCGGATTTCAGCCGCGACGAGCACCTCATGGCCCTCACCTACGCGGCGAAGCGCTGCGGCACGGTGACCACCACGGATGCGCTGGTCTCCGCGCTCTCCCCGCTCGAAGTCGGCTGAGCCGACCCGAAGACCCGGTGGGCGTCGGCGGTCGGATCACCACCGTCCATGTGGTTAGGCTAACCTGACACGCCGAGTAGCTGAGAGCCCGAAAGCCCCAAGCCCGAAAGCCGAAAGCACCAGGAGCGCCTGTTAGATGTCCCTTTCGATATCGTCGCCGTCCACCCCGCTGTCCGGGGAGGACACGGTCGACGTCTGTTTGACCGCCGCCCAGCGCGAACTGTGGGCAGGGCACCATCTCGACCCGACCCGGGCGGCCTTCACGACGGCCGAGTACGTCGA
Organism: Rhodococcus jostii NBRC 16295; assembly: GCF_001894825.1. GTDB lineage: Bacteria > Actinomycetota > Actinomycetes > Mycobacteriales > Mycobacteriaceae > Rhodococcus_F > Rhodococcus_F jostii. The sequence goes on from NZ_BCWY01000043.1 coordinate 50,664, forward strand.
GGTCGCCGCCCCGGTCGACGTCGAGGCTCTCGCCGCGGCGGTGCGCACGGTGATCGGGGAGGCCGAGGTGCTCGCGGTCCGCTTCGAGGCCGAACCCGGTGCCGATTCGTCCGACGTCATCCAGGTGCACGATCCTCTCCGCGCGCCCGAACTCGAACGTCTCGATCTGGACAGGGCTGCTGCCCTGGAGTGGATGCGTACCGACGTGCGCACACCGCTCGACTTCGACTCGCCTGCTCCCCTCGTGCGCACGGCGCTGATCACGGTCGAAGCCGGTGCGCTCTGGTACCTCCGCGCCCCGCACATGTTGCTCGACGCGTACGGGTACTCGCTGCTCACCCGGCGCGTGGCGGCGCTGTACGCGGCACGCGTCGCGGGCACCGACCCCCGGCCCGCCAAGTTCCCGTCGTTGCGGGCGCACGTTCAGGCGGCACAGGAATTCGATGCCGCGACCCCCGACATCGTCGCGCCGCACGACGCATCCCGTCCGGCCGGATTCAGCGACACCGCGCGCAGACCCGTCCCCGACCCGCATCGCTGCACACTGGCGATCGAACCCGCGGTGGCGAAGACCCTGCGTGAGGCGGCCACCGCGCAGGCGACGACGTGGGCCGAGGCGGTCTATGCGGCCGCGGCCACCTACCTCGGCGCCCACACGGGAGCTGACGAAGTCCGGCTCCGCGTGCCGGTTCTGGCTCGGCAGGGCATCGAGCTGACGTCGCCGGTGACAGCCACCAACATTGTGCCGCTCCGCATTCCGCTCGGCTCGCAGCCGACGTTCGCCGACGTGATCGACCGCGTGGCCGCCGCACTGTCCGACACCCGCCCGTTCCAGCGGGTCCGGGACGCCGGGAGCAACGTCACCGGCGGACCGGTGGTGAACGTCAAACCGTTCGCCGCCCGAATCGCGTTCGGTCCCACGTTCGGGGCGGTGCACCAACTCGCCACCGGTCCGGTGGAGGACGTGGTGATCTCCGTATCGGGCGCCGGGGACGAACTCACGCTCGACTGGGCCGGGAACCCCGAGGTGTACAGCGACTCCGAGATCCGGGTCCACGCACACCGCTTCGCGCATTACCTCCGAAGCATCTCCGTGGCAACAGAACCCGTCTCGGTGGTGGACGTCTGTGTCCCGGACGAACTGCAGCTGTGGCGGTCGGCGGCCGGCCTCGACCGGATCACCGGTGCGGCGCTTCCCGGCAGCGACAGCATCGTCTCCGCCTTCCTCGCCCAGGCGCACCGCCGTCCCGACCGGGTCGCGGTGAACGATCTGACATATGACGAACTTTCGCGTCGAAGCGCCGCCCTGGCCCGGCAGCTGAGGTCGGCCGGCGCCCGGCGCGGCACGGTCGTCGCCGTCAGCCTCCCCCGCGGCACCGACCTGATCGTGGCCGTCCTCGCGATCCTCCGCAGCGGCGCGACCTACCTGCCGATCGATCCCTCGTCCCCCGCCGAGCGTGCCCGGTTCATCCTGCACGACGCGCAGCCGTCGCTGGGAATAGGATCCGCCGATCTGCTCGGCGACCTCCCCCGGATCGAGGAGGACGCGGCGCAGGCCGAATTGGGCGAAATTGTCCGCAACGCGGACGTGCACGAACTCGAGAACCCGGTGCGTGCGGACGACATCGCGTACATCATCTACACGTCCGGCTCCACCGGTGTACCCAAGGGTGTTCCGATTCCGCACCGCAACGTGATGCGGCTGTTCGAGGTGTCCCGCGACTGGTTCACGTTCACCGAGGACGACTGCTGGCCGCTGCTGCACTCCTATGCGTTCGACTTCTCCGTGTGGGAGATCTGGGGTGCACTGCTGCACGGCGGCCGTCTCGTCACGGTCGACGAGACCACCCTGACGTCACCGGCCGACCTCGCCGCCCTGCTGGTCGACGAGGGTGTCACCGTGCTGAACCAGACGCCGTCCGCATTCGGGCACCTCGTCGACGCGCTCGTTCGCGCGGACTCGTTCGACCGGCTGCGACTGCGGTACGTCGTGTTCGGCGGTGAGGCCCTCGATCCCGCCGTCCTGCGCGCCTGGTTCGCCGCCTCCGGACCGGATGCGGAAACCGAACTCGTCAACATGTACGGCATCACCGAGACCACCGTGCACGTCACCGCGACGAAGGTCACCGCGGCCGACGCCGTGGACATCGGGGTTCCGCTCGGCGACCTGCGCACCTACGTCCTCGGGCCGGGCCTGCGTCCGGTGCCGCCCGGCGTCACCGGCGAGATCTACGTGTCCGGACCCGGACTGTCCCCGGGCTACCTCGGGCGCCCCGACCTGACGTCGGGCCGGTTCGTCGCCGACCCGTTCGCACCGGGCGGGACGCGCATGTACCGGACCGGCGACCTCGCACGGTATGACGCGACCGGGGCACTCCACTACCACGGCCGGATCGACGACCAGATCCAATTGCGCGGTTACCGTGTCGAACTCGGCGAGATCACCGCGGCCATGACAACGGTTCCCGACGTGCAGGCGGCGGTGGCCACGGTGCACGAGCAGGCCGGCGGCAACCAGCGGATCGTCGGGTACCTCGTGCCCCGGCCCGGTGCCGAGCACGACGCCGTCGAGGAGCAGGTGCGGGCGCACCTCGTCCGCTCCCTTCCGGGATACATGACGCCGTCCGCACTGGTGACGCTCGACCGGTTGCCGTTGACCCACAACGGCAAGGTGGACAAGGACGCGCTGCCCGCCCCCCGGTGGCTCGGGCAGGCCGGCGACACACCGCGGACCGCAACCGAGGCCCGGATCCTTCCGGTGTTCACCTCCGTCCTCGGCGCCGAGCAGGTCGGCGTCCACGACGACTTCTTCGCGCTCGGCGGCAACTCCCTCCTCGCCGCCGCCCTCGTGTCGGCGATCACCGCGGAACTCGGTGTCGCGCTGCGGGTCGCGACGATCTTCGAGAATCCGACCGTGGCCGCGGTGGCCGCCCGGTTGGAGGACGCCGGAGAGCGGGTGGCGGCGAGCAGGCCGTCCCCGCGGGACCTCCCCGAAGAAACGCCGGTGCCGTTGTCACCGGCGCAGGAACGCCTGTGGTTCCTCGACAGCGCGGCCGGTGGCGGGACGTACCTGCTGGCGTTGGCCGTCGACTTCGGGGAAGGCATCGAACCCGAAGCCCTGTCGGCGGCGCTCGCGGACGTCGTGACCCGGCACCAGTCGTTGCGGACGGTGTTTCCCCTCGTCGACTCGATGCCGCACCAGGTCGTGCTCCCCGCCGCCGATGCGAAGGTCCGGCTCGAACGTGTCGACAACGTCGGCAACATCGAGGGACACATCGCGGCGATGACCACGGTGGGTCTCGGGCTCACCGAGCAGCCGCCGCTGCGTGCGGTGCTGTACGAACCGCAGCACACGCTGGTGTTGTTGATGCACCACATCATCGGCGACGAATGGTCCCAGTCGAAGCTGCTGGACGATCTCGCGTTCGCCTACAACGCCCGTCGCGCCGGCCGGGCACCGGAGTTCACACCGCTGCCGTTGCAGTACCCGGACGTCGCCGTGTGGCAACGCGAGCGCATCGGCGCGGGCCCGGACGACGCGACCCCGTTGCTGACCGGCCAACTCGGCTACTGGCGTGAGCAACTCGCCGGTCTGCCGCTCGAACTGGGATGGCGCACCGACCGTCCGCGACCGGCCCTGCCCACCAACCGTGGTGCGAGCATCCACCGCACGCTGTCGCCGGCGCTGCACGCGGCGGTCGACTCGCTCGCCGCCGAGCGTCGAGCGAGCTTCTTCATGATCGTCCACGCCGCGGTGGCCGTGCTGCTCGAAAGGCTGGGCGCCGGAGAGGACATCGCGCTCGGCGTGCCCGTCGCCGGTCGCAGTCACCCCGATCTCGACGCGATGGTGGGCTGCTTCATCAACACGGTGGTCCTGCGCACCGACGTGTCGGGCAACCCGACGTTCGATCAACTGCTCGACCGGGTCAGGGCCGTCGATCTCGACGCCGTCGACCACTCCGACGTGCCGTTCAACCGCATCGTGGAGCTCGTCAATCCCCCGCGGTCCTCGGCCCGCCACCCCCTGTTCCAGGTGATGCTCTCGCACTGGAAGCAGGACGGCGCGCAGGAGCGGTTCGACGGCACCACCGCCGCCGTGCGGATGCTCGACGCGACGTCGGCGAAATTCGATCTGGCGCTGCGCTTCCAGGAGCGTCCGGACAGCGGCGGAGTCGATGTCACGTTCGAGTACTCCACCGAACTCTTCGACGCCGCCACCGTCGAATCCCTCGCCGACCGCCTCGCCGTCGTGATCCAGCGGCTCGTCGAGAACCACGAGCACCCGATCGCCCGGCTCGACATCCTGACCCCGCAGGAGCGGGAACGGGTGCTCGGTGACTGGTCCCACGCGGAGCACTCCATCCCGGCGCGCACCTTCGACGAGTACTTCTCCGCGCAGGTGGCGTCGACACCCGACGCCGAGGCCCTCGCTGTCGGCGCGAGCGTGCGGCCGGCGGTCTCCCTCACCTATCGGCAGCTCGACGAGCGGGCGAACCGGATCGCCCACCTGCTGATCTCGCGTGGCGCCGGCCCCGGCGACGTGGTCGCGCTCGCCCTCGACCGCTCCGCCGAGCTGATCGTCAGTGTTCTCGCGGTGCTCAAGAGCGGTGCCGCGTACCTTCCGGTCGACCCCACGTACCCGGCCGACCGGATCGCGCACATGCTCGCCGACGGCACCCCGGTCGCGATCCTCACGTCCTCCGTCGGTGTGCCCGACCGCACTCCGCTGGGTACCGACGTACCGCTCCTCGACCTGGACGATCCGGACCTGCAGGCGCTGCTCGACGCCCAGCCGGTCACCACGCCCACGGACGCCGACCGGAGCAGGCCGCTGCACCTCGACGACGCGGCGTACCTCATCTACACGTCCGGTTCGACGGGCGTGCCCAAGGGCGTCGTCGTCCCCCACCTGGGCATCGCGGACCTGTTGTCGCTGCAGTCGGACGTGATCGGCATGGACCACAGCACCCGTGCGCTCCACTTCTCGTCCATCAGCTTCGACCTCGCGTTCTGGCAGATCATGTGGGGTGTGCTGTCGGGCGGAACGCTGGTGGTCGCGACGGACGCCGATCGTGTTCCCGGTGAGCCGCTCGCCCGCGTCATCAACGAACACGACGTGAATTTCGTCGGTGTGCCACCGTCTTTCGCCGCCGCGTTCCCACCGGAGCATCCCATCCCGGACGGCGTCGACCTGATGCTCGGCGCCGAGAAGCTCACCCCCCAGCTGATCGAGCGGTACGCACCCGGACGCCGGCTGTTCAACGCGTACGGACCCACCGAGTGCACGGTCAACGCCACACTGGCCCTCGTCGAACCGGGACACGAAGGTCCCGTCCCCATCGGCGTCGTCGACCCGGGCAAGCACGCCTACGTCCTGGACCACGCGCTGCGGCCGGTGCCACCGGGCGTGTCGGGTGAGCTGTATCTCGCGGGCGACAGCGTCACCCGGGGATACCGGAACCAGAGCCCCAAGACCGCGGAACGGTTCATCGCCGACCCGTTCGCGGAGCCGGGCGGCCGCATGTACCGGACCTCGGATGTCGTGTGGTGGGGCCGGGACGGCCAGATCTACTTCACCGGCCGGGCCGACTCGCAGGTCAAGGTGCGCGGATTCCGCATCGAGCTCAACGAGATCGAGGCCGTGCTGTCCGGCGACCCGGATGTCGAGCACATCGTCGTCGTGGTCCGCGAGGACCGCCCCGGCGATCAGCGGCTGGTCGCATACGCCACGTCGGTGCCCGGCGGGCGGATCGACCCCGACCAGTTGCACCGCCGTGCCGCAAGCCGGTTGCCGGACTACATGATTCCGGCCGCGTTCATCGCCGTCGACGAGTTCCCGACCCTCCCCAACGGCAAGCTCGACCAGTCGTCGCTTCCCGTTCCGCACCTGTCACTGCAGGTGTCCGAGCGCGGACCGCGCACGGCGCGCGAAGAGGTGCTGTGCCAGCTGTTCGCGGAGGCGCTCGGGATCGAGCGGGTCGGCATCGACGACAGCTTCTTCGACCTCGGTGGCCACTCGCTGATGGCGGCCGGGCTGATGAGCGCGATATCCTCCCGCCTGTCCGTCACCGCGACGGTGGCATCACTGTTCGCGGCGCCGACCGTCGCCCAGCTGGCGGGGCGCCTCGACGACGATCACGACGCCGACGCACTGGCCATCCTGCTGCCGTTCCGCACCGAGGGGTCGAAGCCGCCGGTGTTCTGCTTCCACCCCGCCGGCGGAATCAGCTGGGGCTATTCGGGTCTGCTGCGGCACATCGACGACGACTACCCGCTGTACGGGGTGCAGGCGTCGAACCTGTCGACGTCAAAGCGGCCGCCCGAGACGCTCGAGGACATGGCCGCCGAGTACATCGAGCACATGCGGACGGTACAGCCGCACGGCCCGTACCACCTCCTCGGATGGTCGCTGGGCGGCGTCGTCGCGCACGCCATCGCCGGTGCCCTGCAGAATCAGGGGGAGGAACTGGGCATGCTCGTCATGCTCGACTCCTTCCCGTCGGACGCGTGGGCCTCGATGCCGACGGAGCAGGACGCGCTCGCCGCGCTGCTCTACATGGTCGGCTACGACCCGGAACCGCTCCTCGCGGATGGACTCGACCGGCAGCAGGTGATCGACATCCTGCGCGGCGAGGGCAGCGCCCTCGCCGGGATCAACGAGCACACACCGGCCGCGATGATCGACAACTTCGCGAACGCCGTGCGCCTCGAATCCGAACCCTCACAGATCGTGGTGGACTCCGACATGCTCTTCTTCACCGCGGCCAGGAATCCTGCCACCGCGGCGACGTACGACTTGTGGCAGCCCTTCCTGACCGGCACCATCGTCAACCACGACCTCGACTGCGAGCACAAGGACATGACTCAGCCCCGCTGGATCGGCGAAGTCGGCTCCGTCGTGAACGAGGCCCTCGCCTCGTTCGGCTCGCGCATGAACCCCATCAACAAAGAACAGGGAGATCGATGAAAACGTCCGGAAGATACTGGCGTAAAGCCGGAATCGTGATGATGGCGGCAACCGCGCTGTTCGCGGGTGCCTGCAGCGAGTCCAGTTCCGACTCGACCGACGCGGCGGGATCCGCCACCGGACAGGCCGACGCGTCGGCCTTCCCCGTGTCGATTCCGTCGGCACTCGGCACGGCCGAGATCACAGAGGCCCCGCAGCGGGTCGTCACGCTGGGCTGGGGCAGCGAGGACGCGGCACTGTCGCTCGGCGTCGTGCCCGTCGCCGTGCAGAACATGAAGTCGGACACGGGAACCGACGACGGCCTGCTGCCGTGGTCGCGCGCGAAGCTCGAGCAGCTCGACCCGAACGCGGAGCCCACGTTGCTGACGGCGTCGAGCAAGGAGATGCCGTACGAGCAGATCGCGGCGCTCGACCCCGACGTGATCCTGGCCGTGCACTCGGGCGTCAACCAGGAACAGTTCGACAAGCTGTCGGCCATCGCCCCCACCGTGGCGTACCCGGAGCGTCGCTGGGCGACCAGCTGGGAAGACCAGATCACCACCGTCGGCAAGGCACTCGGTCGTTCGGCTCAGGCCGAGGCACTGGTGACGCAGACGCAGGACACCCTCGCGCAGGCGAAGTCGCAGCACCCCGAGTTCGCCGGGAAGACGGTCGCATTCGGTAGCGGCACCGAGCCGGGATCGTACAACTTCTATTTCGACACCGATCCTCGCCTGAAGATGCTCGCGAGCCTCGGTTTCACCGTCGACCCGCTCGCCCAGCAGTTGCGTGAGAGCAGCGACCAGACCAAGTTCGCCGCCCCGGTCAGCCTGGAACTGCTGCCCACGTACAACCCGGACGTCCTGCTCGCCTGGTACCTGTCACCCGAGCTGCAGAACGAGGTCCAGTCGAACCCGCTGTTCGCCGGGATGAAGGCCGTGCGCGACAACTCCTACGTGGGTCTGACCGATCCGCCGCTGGTGTTCGCGTCGAGCTCGCCGAACGTGCTCAGCGTGCCGTGGCTGCTGGACAAGCTGCTCCCGCAGCTGTCGCAGGCCGCAAACAACGCTCAGGCCAGCTAGTTTCCACCTGACAGC
>NZ_BCWY01000044.1 GCF_001894825.1 Rhodococcus jostii NBRC 16295
GCCCTTCAATGTCAGGGCGAGGACTGCCAGCACCACGATGCCGCCCGCCCCGTACAGGAGGAACGCCTCACGCGGTCCCACCGCCGCACCGACGGCGCCGGCGACGAGTGCACCGGCAGCCGAGCCCGTGGAGATCTGGGCGCCCCACACGCCGGCGACGCGTCCGCGGTATTCCTCGGGGGTCTCGGTCTGGATGACCGCATACCGGAGGATGTCGCCGAGCACACGCCCGAATCCGTGTGCGGCGAGCCCGAGGAAGGTGACCGCGATCATCGGGACGGCGCCGACGCCGACCAGTCCGGCCGACGCGATCATGGCCGCGAGGAACACGACCAGACCTCCGCGACGCGCGGTTCCCGTCCAGCCACTCGTGAGCGATCCGGTGAGGGCGCCGACGGCGGGCGCGCTGTACAGCAGTCCGGTGGCAGCCGGTCCGGCGTGGAGGACCTGGCTCGCGTACGCGGGCAGCAGCACGTTCCAGCCGGTCAGCATCATGGCGCAGAACCCCACCAGCAGCGTTCCGCCGACCACGGAGTCCTTGGCGGCGTAGGTGAAGCCGCTGGCGATCGACCGCAGCGGACTCTCGGTGTTCTTCACCGGCGGCGGCAGCGACGGCAGCTGGGCGATGCAGTATGCGGTGATCCCGGACGAGACCGCGGCCAGAACGTAGTTGGTGCCCACGGACGTCGCCGCGATGATCACACCACCGATGGCCGGCGACGCGACCGTGCCGAGATCGGCCATGACGGTCATCAGAGCACCCGCCGCGGCCATCTTGTCCTTGGGCAGCAGCGACGGAATCACGGCCATCAGCGCGGTCGAGGAGATTCCGCCCGCGAGGCCCTCGATCACACCGCACAGGTAGATGACCCACAGCTGAGGTGTGGGGAGAAACGCGTTGACCGCGAGGATGGCGAACGCCACGCCGGCTGCGGCGCGGGCGAGCGAGATGACCGGTCTGCGGTCGTACCGGTCGGCGATCACGCCGCCGAACAGGGTCCCGATGAACACCGAGGAGCCCACGACGATGCTCGCCGCGCCCACGGCAAGTGTGGAATTCGTCATGTCGTACACCTGCAGCGGGACGGCCACCAGGAGCAGACCCAGTCCGAAGATGGAGATCGTACGGGCGATGAAGATGTATCGGAACTCGCGACTCGTCCGCAGCGGTGTCAAGTCGATTGCGTATCTCGATAATCCAGCCATCGTCATCCATTCACATTCGGTTGCAACAGCTCTCCGTTTCGCCGTTCGCGAGGAGAGCAACTATGCTTAGGCTTCACTAACCCAGCAACCTACCCCATGTTGTCGAATCGGCTCAACGGGCCGCGGTTCGACCGACGCACCGGAGGACAATAGTGAGTTCCGACCCCAGCACAGCTCCCACCCGCGACCGAATCCGCGCCGACGTCGCCGACGTCCTCGACGTCCCGGTCGCCGACATCGACGACACCGCGAACCTCCTCGACGAGGGAATGGACTCCGTGCGCGTCATGGCGCTGGTCGAACGGTGGCGGGCGGACGGTGTGCAGGTGGATCTCGTGGACCTCGTCGGTGAACCGACTCTCGACGCCTGGTTCGAGGTCACCGCGGCGCGATGAGCGGTCCCACCGCCTACGCTTGATCCGGCTGGTCGATACCGGGGTCGGCCCGCACACGGGAGGATGCGAGGGGACATGGCGCACGACACCAGCGGGGCAGACGAAATGAGTGTGCTCCGGACACCGCGCTTCTGGATCGCGCCGCTCGTCCTCGTCTCCGTCGTCATGTCCCTGCTCGCCGCGCTGTACATGGGCGGAATGCTCAATCCCCCCAAGCACCTCAACCACTTCCCCATCGCCCTCGTCAATCAGGACGAGGGCGACACCATGCCCAATTCCGCCCCGCCCCAGCCGCAGAATTTCGGTGACCAGATCGCCGCCGGCCTCGTCGAGGGTGTCGATCCGGACAAGGTCGAACTTCGGCAGGTCGGGATCGCCCAGGCCCAGTCCGACCTGGACAAGGGTGAGATCTACGGCGCCATCGTCATCCCGAGCGACTTCACCAAGCGCACGTTCATCCTCGCCCAGGCGAGCGTGATTCCCGGGGACGTCGAACGTCCCGTGATCACCATCTACACGAACCCCCGCGCGGGCACGATCAGCGCGAACCTCGTCCAGAACATCGGTGAGATGGCGATGGACAAGGCCAACCAGACGATGGGCGAGCAGCTCACCACCCAGGTGACGCAGCAACTCCAGGCGACAGCCCCCGACCTCCAGCTGTCGGGGGCCAGCCGCCTCGTCTTGGACGACCCCATCGACGTACGGACGGTCGCCCACAATCCACTGCCCGACGGCACCGGTTTCGGCCTGGCCGCGTTCTATTACGCGCTCCTGCTCGTCCTGGCCGGTTTCACCGGTGCGACCATCGCGAGCACCCTGATCGACGGCATGCTCGGATTCACCCCGACCGAGGTCGGCCCGCTGTACCTGCACAACGAGGCGGTCCCGATCTCACGTTTCAACACGCTCCTGATCAAGTGGGCGGTGATGGTTCTGCTGTCGATGATCGTGTCGGGTCTGTACCTGTGGATCAGCGCCGCCCTCGGCCTGCCGATCACCGATCCGCTCGCCCTGTGGGAGTACGGCGCCTTCGCGATCGCCGCCGTCGGGATCACGGCGATGTCCGTGATGGCCGCGTTCGGCAATCTGGGGCTGCTCATCAACCTGCTGGTGTTCGTCGTCCTGGCGCTGCCGTCGTCCGGCGGCACCATCCCGCTGGAGGCGGCGCCGCGGCTGTACACGTGGCTCGGCGAGTTCGAGCCGATGCACCAGATCTACGTCGGGGTACGCGCCATCTTGTTCTTCGGCGCCGAGGGCGACGCCGGTCTCATCCACGCCGTGTGGATGACCTTCGCCGGCCTTCTCATCGGCCTCGTCTTCGGCGCCGTGATCACCCGCTTCTACGACCGCAAGGGTTTGCATCGCCGCCACAAGGCGCAGACCGAACCCGAACCGGTGGACGCAGCAGGGGCGTGAGTCACGCGGGCGTGGACGACCAGGCCGTGCCGAACTGTTCGTACCAGGGATGCGGGGCGGGCACCGCCGCCAGGATCCGTTCGACGAACCGATCGGGGTCGCCGAGTTCGGCGAGTCCGACTCCGCGGCGCTCGTAGTCGGCGAATTTGTCGTGCAGTCCGGCGATCACCTTGTCGGTCACCGTCTGCTCGAACTCTTCGATGGTTGCCATCGGATGCCCCTCCTTCCGGCGAGAAGCGTCTGCGTTTCAGTGTAGTGCCGACCTGCGGGTTTGCCCTCGTCCGGCGGCGGATTATCGACTGTCGGTGGCGCAGAGCAGACTGGGCCCGTGAGAATGGTCCTGGTTCCCGACGCCGACGGTGGCGCGACGACCGTTCGCACCGATCCGTCGGGAGTTCCGCTGGAGTCGCCACGTCGTCACGCCGACGTCGTCGCAGCGGTCCGCGACCTCGAAGCGGCCGAACACCCCCGCTGGGTCTGGACCAGTACCGCCGCCGTCTATCCCGCACTGCTGCGGGCCGGGGTGCGGGTGCGGCGCTGCCAGGACCTCGCGCTGACCCACGCCATCCTCAGCATGCGCGACGGTGTTCCCGCACCACCGCCCGACGAGCCCGTCGACGAGCGACCCGGCCTGTTCGAGACCGCGCCCACCACGGACCCGGCGCAGGTGGTGGCCGACTTCGCGGAACAGCGGAAGACCATCGGCGACGACGCACGGCTCGACCTGCTGGTGGCCGCCGAGTCCGCGGGAGCCCTCGCCGCCGCCGAGATGAGCTTCGACGGGCTGCCGTTCTCCACCGACGCGCACCGCGCCTTCCTCGAGGCGGCGCTCGGGCCGCGACCGGGCGGCTACGACCTGCCGCAGCGCATCCAGGACGTGACGGTGGAGATCGGGGCGGCGTTCGGTCGTCGCATCAACCCGGCCTCCCACGTCGAGGTCGTCGACGCGTTTCGACGCGAGGGTATCGAACTCGCGTCGACCCGCAAGCATCTGCTCCGCGAGGTCGATCACCCTGCCGTGCCGCTGCTCCTGCACCACCGGGATCTGTCCAAGTTGTTCAGCACCAACGGCTGGCAGTGGCTCGACAGCTGGGTCCGCGACGACCGGTTCCGTCCCGTCTACGTTCCCGGCGGCGTGGTGTCCGGCCGCTGGGCGAGCCGCGGCGGCGGCGCACTGCAGATTCCGAAACCGCTGCGGTCGAGCGTGATCGCCGACCCGGGTCACACGTTCGTCATCGCCGACGCCGGCCAGCTCGAACCCCGCATCCTAGCCGCCATGTCCGGTGATGCCCGCATGGTGGCCGCCGCGGGTTCCGACGACCTGTACGCACCGGTCGCGGCGGAGACCTTCGACGGCGACCGGGGCAAGGCGAAGGTCGCGATCCTCGGCGTCCTGTACGGGGCCACGGCGGGCGAGGCACGTTCCTTGCTCACCCTGCTTCGCACACGTTTTCCCGTCGCCGTCGAATTCGTGGAGCGGGCGGCCCGCGCCGGCGAACGCGGCGAGGTGGTGCATTCGTGGCTCGGGCGCGCGTGCCCACCGCCGTCACCCGACTTCTGGTCCGACGGCGACGCGCGTTCCCGCGGCCGGTTCACCCGAAACTTCGTGGTGCAGGCCACGGCATCCGAGTGGGCGCTGTGCGTGCTCGCCGACCTGCGGCGACGGCTGGCCGACGACCCGGACAGCGAACTCGTCTTCTTCCAGCACGACGAGGTGATGGTGCATACCCGGAACCCCGAGTCGGCGACGCGGCACGTTCTCGGCGCGGTCGAGGTAGCCACCCGGTTGCTGTTCGGCGAGACACGGGTGCGGTTTCCGATGGATGTGGCGGTACGGAACTGCTACGCCGAAACCTCCGACGAGGCCTGACGCGCGCGGATTTCCGGTGTCGCCGGTGCGCTCGACATGGTGTACTGGGACGCATTGCTGGAGGGGGCGGCGAAGGAGAACCCATGACGAAGTTGGATTCGACGGACTCGAGCACGGGCGGCCGGACGCCGCGCAAATACCGCTGGCCCGCGTTCACCATCGTGGCCATCGCGATCATCGCTTTCTTCGCCGGCGCATTCGGGGGCTCCTTCCAGGGCAAGCTCACCGAGGTCCAGAAGAACGACAACGCCGCCTACCTGTCGAGTTCCGCCGAATCGACGATCGTCACCAACGAATCGGCCAAGTTCCTCACCGTCGAGACCATTCCCGGTTTCGTGCTGTTCCACAGCGACTCTGCGCTCACCGAGCAGGACAAGGCTTCCGTCGCCCAGGCGCGTGGCGCCATCGCGGCCGTCGACGGGGTCGACGCCGAAGGCATGTCCCAGCCGCAGTTCTCCGAGGACGGCACCACGGCGTCGATCTTCGTTCCCCTCGTCGCGAAGGAAGACGGCACGGCCGTCGCGGGCGACGTACTCGCCGCGACCGAGGAGAACGTCCTCACCGCCGCGAAGAACGCAGCCGCCGGTCTCGAGGTGCTTCCGGCGGGCCCCGGCGGCCTCCTGGTGGCGTTCATCGACGCGTTCGCCGGACTCGACGGTGCACTGCTCGGCGCCGCACTGCTCGTGGTGATCCTGATCCTGCTGGTGGTCTACCGCTCACCGGTGCTGTGGTTCTTCCCGCTCTTCTCCGCGCTACTCGCGCTCGGCCTGGCGTCGATGGTGATCTATTTCCTCGCCAAGGCCGACGTTCTCACTCTCACCGGCCAGAGTCAGGGCATCCTGTTCGTCCTCGTGATCGGGGCGGGCACCGACTACGCGCTCCTCCTGATCTCCCGGTATCGGGAAGAACTGCACTTCTATCCCAGCCGCTTCGACGCCATGATCAAGGCGTGGAAGGAATCCGCCCCCGCCATCACGGCGTCGGCGGTGACCGTCATCCTCGGTCTGCTGTGCCTGACGTTCTCCGAGTTGAACTCCAACAAGAGTCTCGGGCCGGTCGCCGCGATCGGCATCGCGTGCACCTACCTCGTGATGATGACGTTTCTTCCCGTGGCGCTGTCCGCAGCGGGCAGGTGGGTGTTCTGGCCACGGAAACCGAAGGTCGACGAGGCCGCCGACCTCACCACGCACGGTCTGTGGGGCAAGATCGCCGCGCAGGTCGGTAGCAAGGACCGATCCCTGTGGATCGGAACGACGGTGCTTCTGGCCGTGCTGTTCCTCGTCGGCATCGGCAGTCTGAAGACGGACGGGCTGTCGTCGTCGGAGAACTTCACCAACCGCCCCGACGCCGTCGTCGGTCAGGAGTTGTACGACTCCAAATTCGATCCTGGTGCCGGCGCGCCCGCCGTCATCGTCACCAATGCCGATCAGACGGACGCGGTCATCGCGGCCGTGAGCGGTGTGGACGGCGTGTCCACGGATCCCGGCGCGGTGTGCCCGCAGGTCGATGTGGAGAAGCTGTCTGCACTCGTCAAGTCCAACCCGGCCGCGGTGGCCTCGGCCGCCGGGCAGGGGTGTGCACCCGACTTCCTCACGGCCGCACCGATCGACGGGCGCATGGTCGTCAACGTGACACTCGCCGACTCGTACGATTCCCCGGAAGCCCTCAAGACGGTGAAACGACTGCGCGACGCGGCGCACGCCGTACCCGGTGCCGATGCACTCGTCGGCGGCAGCACCGCAACCACTCTCGACGTCCAGACCGCATCGGTGCACGACCGGAACCTGATCATCCCGATCGTTCTCGTCGTCATCTTCGTCGTGCTGTCCCTGCTGCTGCGCGCCCTGCTCACCCCCATCATTCTCATCGCGACCGTGGTCCTGTCGTTCGCGGCGACCCTCGGGGTGTGCGGACTCTTCTTCACCCACGTCTTCCACTTCGCCAACGCGGATCCGGCGTTCCCCCTGTTCGCGTTCGTGTTCCTCGTGGCCCTCGGGATCGACTACAACATCTTCCTGATGACCCGGGTCCGCGAGGAAACCGAGGAACACGGCACGAAATCCGGTGTGCTGCGCGGACTGGCAGTGACCGGTGGTGTCATCACGTCGGCCGGAGTGGTGCTCGCCGCGACGTTCGCGGTGCTGGGGGTGCTGCCCCTGGTGTTCCTCGCCGAGGTCGGGTTCGCCGTCGCGTTCGGTGTTCTCCTCGACACCATCATCGTGCGCAGCATCCTCGTCCCGGCGCTCTCACACGACATCGGGAAGAAGATCTGGTGGCCGTCCGCCCTCGCGAAGGCGAAGGACTAATACGCTTCGTCCGTCCACAGGTGGAACAGGGCGTACGCCCGCCACGGCCGCCACGCTTCGGCGAGTTCGGCTGCCTGCCTGCCAGTCTTGACACCCAGCGCACGTTTGAGGACGAGGTCGTCGGGGGTGAATGCGTCCGGGTCGCCCAGCACCCGCACGGTCAGATAGTCCGCCGTCCACGGACCGATACCCGGTAGCGCTGTCAGACCGGCCCGGAAGTCCGCCGGGTCGGTGTCCGCGCCCAGGCGCAGTCCGTCGGATGCTGCCGCGGCCAGCGCGTGCACCGTCTTCGCCCGGGCGCCGGTGAGACCGACGGTCGCGCGCAACTCCTCCGGCGTCAGTGCCGCCAATGTCTCCGGTTCCGGGAACGCGAAGAATCCGTCGTGGACGGGCAGGCCGTACGCCGACACCAGCCGGCCGCCGAACGTCCTGGCCGCCGCGAGCGACACCTGTTGGCCGAGAACGGTCAGCACCGCTGTCTCGAAACCGTCCACGCTGCCGAGGCGCCGCAGACCCGGGCGCAGCGCCACCAGCGGAGCCAGTGCCGCGTGGCGGCTCAGCGCGGCGTCGATCGGCAGCGGATCGGCGTCGAGGTCGAGCCAGCGCCGGACCACCGCGGTCAACGCCGCGACGTCGTCGGGGTGCGCCGACGTCACGTGCGCCTCGACATACCCGTCGGCGGGACGCACGGCCACGGACACCAGCGCCGGCCCGTGCGGACCGCTCACCACCCGGGTGTGGGTTCCGTCGGGGTCGTGCCGCTCGAGTCCGGACACGGTGTGCGCACGCAGCGCACCCCACAGGGGCGCGTGGGTGAACGGACCTCGGTAGGGCAACCGCACTCTCATGTGTCCTCGAGTCCCGTCACCCGCAACGTGATGTTCAACCGCCCCGTCGTCAGCCCGCAGGCCGGATCACTGGTGCCGGGAAACACTTTCGGCACTCCGTGATACGCGAACCGGGACGCCCCACCGAACACGAAGAGGTCGCCCGACATCAGTTCGATATCGGTGTACGGCTTGGTGCGGGTAAGGGTGTTGCCGAAGCGGAACGTGCACGTGTCGCCGATGCTCAACGACACGACGGCCGCATCGGAACGTTCCTCCTTGTCCTGGTGCATGCCCATCTTCGCGGTGTCGTCGTAGAAGTTGATGAGCGCGGCGTCCGGTGTGTATTCAGTGGAGGGCTGCTCGTACGCCTCGCGCACCGCACGCCGGCCGAGTTCGGCCAGCCAGTCGGGCACCGGCGCGACCCGTCCGCCGCCCGCGTCTTCGGCGGTGCGCGAGTACGAATACGGCTTCCAGTGCCAGCCGAGGCACACCGTCTGCACCGACATCCGGTGTCCCGTCGGCAGTTGCGCTGCCCGCATCGGCACCGGGGCGGTGGCCCAGCGCCGGCATTCTGCCACCAGGTGACGCTGCTCCTCCAGGGTGAGCCAGTCGGGGACGTGAACGGCACCGGGCGCCACCACAGTTCGGGGCCGGGGTATCAGGGCGGACATCACAGTCACTCGGCGTCGTGCAGAACCAGGCCGAGGGTCCGGCGTCTGCCCCGCCGGACGGTGCTGACGCCGTGCCGCACCGGTCCCGTCGACCACCCGCGGGTCGAGCGCACGGGTCTGTCCCGGGTGGTGAAGATCAGGGCGTGACCCTGCCGGAGCGTCGTGACGGTGCCCCGGGACTGCGCCCGGGGTCGCTGCTCCACGAGCATGAACTCCCCGCCCTCGTGATCCACTCCCGGCCGGTCGAGGCCGATCACCACCTGCAACGGGAACACCAGTTCACCGTAGAGGTCGCGGTGCAGGGCGTTCCAGTCGTTCGCACGGTAGCTGAGCAGGATCGGCGTCGCCCGCTTCTGGCCGGCGTCGTGGCACATGTCGAGCCATTCGCCCAGGGTGTCGGGCCACGGCGCGGGCTGTCGCAGCTTGGCCGCCCAGTCCCGAGCCACCGGAAGCAGTTTCGGGTAGAAGGCCGCGCGGAGTTCGGCCACGACCTCGGGCAGCGGATAGTCGAAGTACCGGTACTGTCCCGAGCCGAACCGGTGCCGGGCCATGTCGACGGTGGACCGGAAACGTTCCACCTCCTCGTACATGTCCGCAATCTGCGCGCACTCCTCGGCGGTGAGGATCTGCTCGGATTGCGCGCACCCCGCGGCATCGGTCTCGGCTTGCAGACCCTGCCAGTCCAGATCATTCACGCGTTGCGTCACGGTGGTCATGCCGCTGCCTCCAATGTCAGCAGGATCGACTTGGCCTCCGGCCCGCCGGCGTACTGGCCCATGCTGCCGTCGCTGCGGACCACCCGGTGGCAGGGAACCACCACGGGCAGCGGATTGAGGGCGCACGCCGTTCCGACCGCGCGCACGGCTTTCGGACTGCCTGCCGCCGCCGCGACCGTGGCGTAACTCGCGGTGTGACCGTATGCGATGTCGGGAAGGTGGTGCAGCACGTCGAGCCGAAACCCCTTGGACAGCCGGAAGTCGAGCGGGAGGTCGAAGCTCGTGCGCTCACCGAGGAAATATTCGTCGATCTCTCGTGCCACCCGGTCGAGCCGGGCCGGTGCACGCAGGATCCGGGGGCTGATCTGCTCGGCGAGGGTCTGCAGCACCGCATCGTGATCCTGGTTGGGAAACGCGACTCGCACCAGACCACGATCGGTGGCGGCGAGCAGCAGCGAACCGGCGGGGGTGTCGAGCGTCCGGTATGCGATGTCGAGCAGTCCTGCCTCCGCGGCGACCAGGGCGAGCCGCTCGCGCAGCTTCTGCTCGACGGCGGAATCCGAAGTGGACAGGGCGTAGACGATGTCGGGGATGTTCATGAGATGTCTCCACTCACAGAGATCGAGAGGGTCTTGCGTAGCGCCGCAATGCCATCGGCCGCCGCTCGGCGGGACGCGTCCGGGGAGTTGCCGAGGATCACCGCGATCTCGGCGTACGGCAGCCCGGCCAGGTAGTGATACGCCACCGCCGCTCGCTGCTTCACCGGCAGCGCACCGACCGCGTCCCACAACTCGGGGTCGTGGCCTCCGGGAAGTCCGCGATCGGTGGTCTGCTCGGGAAGTTCGTCGGTGGGGACGGGCCGTCGATCACGCGCGCGGATGTGGTCGAGCGCTTTCCGGTGCGCGATCGTCACCAGCCACGCCTCGATGTTGCTGCCCGGACGCAGGTCGGGGTACGCGCGCATCGCGGCGATGAACGTCTCCGACCAGGCGTCCTCGGCGTCCACCGGACCGACTACGGCCCGGCAGACCCGCAGGACCGTCGGGCCGTGCTCGGCCACGATGTCTTCGAACGGCTTCAGGGTCATCAGCTCAGCCGGAGCCCGGCCCGTTCCGCTTCACGTTCGAGCAGGAACCGTTTGCGGTCGAGCCCACCCGCGTACCCCGTCAGGCTGCCGTTGCTCCCGATGACGCGGTGGCACGGAACGATGATGCTGATCGGATTTCGGCCGTTCGCGGCCGCCACCGCACGGACCGCGGTCGGGCTGCCGAGGGAGTCGGCCAGCTGTCCGTACGTCCACGTCTCGCCGTACGGGATGGTGCGAAGGGCATCCCACACCCGTTGCTGGAACGGGGTGCCCCGTGCGGCCAGGGGAACGGTGAAGTCGGTGCGCCGACCGTCGAAGTATTCGGTGAGCTGGGTGGTGGCCTCGTCGAATCCGGTGGTGTCGCGCTCCCCGAACGTCACGGGATTCGGCTGATGCCGGTGTTCGGCCATATAGATGCCGCTCAGCACCCCGTCGACGCTCACCAGCGTCAAGGGGCCGATCGGCGAATCGATGACAGTGTGTGCTGCTCGGTCGGCATTCACGGTGCCAATCCTTCCAGGTGTACGGGCCTCTGAAAGGTAGACGTCTGCCACGACCGAAACGTGAGGTGCGGAATGCATCGGGCAGGATGGGCCGATGGCTCTCGTACAACTCGGACCCCGCGACCTGGTGCGAACCGTCACCGGGATCGCCCGCTGGTCGGTGGACACCGCTGACCTTCTCGTCTCCCTCCCCGGCCGGATCGGAATCCTGCTGGACCAGGTCGAGGTGCTGATCGCCCGCATCGAGGCGATCAGCGACGGCGCGGAGATCGCGGTCGCGAGGGCGACCGCCGTGTCGGACACCGCAGCCACGGTGGTCGCGACCGCCGCGGGTACGTCCGCGTCCGCGCAGACCCTGATCGGTCTCTACGAGCCGCTCGCGAAGAAGGCCGCCCCGTTGGCGCAGCGGTTCGTCGACGACCTCACCGAGGAGGAGATCCACGCGGCGATCGGGTTGGTGGACCATCTGCCCGAGCTGACGATGCGCATGGAGGGACTCCTGCCTATCCTGGCGACCCTCGACACCGTCTCCCCCGAGATCCACCAGCTCCTCGAGGAGGTGCAGGGAGTGCGCCAGGCGATCCAGGGTGTCCCCGGTTTCAAATTCTTCCGCAAGCGCGGCGAAGCCCAGGAGGACGAGGACTAGGCGCGGTACCCGTCCGTTCCGGCGCGTCCGACAACGATCTTCGGGACCACCGCCCGCGAGGACAGCCGCAGCAGTGCGTCGACGAGTTCGACGATGTCGTTCACCTCGATCATCGCTTCGGGCGGGATGGTCTCATGGATCCACGCAGACATGTCGGTGTCGACATACGCCGGGGCGAGCGCGGTCGCGGAGACTCCGTTGCCCGACTCCTCCACGTTCAGCGTCTCGGTGAGGGAGATCAGGGCGGCCTTGGTCGCACCGTAGACGGCGAGTCCGGCCTCGGCGTACACGCCGGTGATCGACGCCAGCGCGATGACCTTGGCCCCGCGTCCCGGGTTCTCCGCCGCACCGGCCCGGAGCAGCGGCAGCGACTGCTGCAGCAGGCTGAACGGCGCCCGCAGGTTGACTCCCAGGCTCTTGTCGAATCGACGCAGGGGAAATTCGCCGATGGCGCCTGCGGTGCCCACGCCGGCGTTGAGGACCAGTGCGTTCAGGGAGCCGAACGCCGCGGCGTGCGCCTCGACGACCTGCCCCGCGGACTCCTCGTCGGCGAGGTCGCCCGCGGCCACGACGACGTCCTTCGCGCCGGCGGCCCGCAGGTCGGCGGCCACCGACTCGAGCCGCTCACGGTCGCGTGCGGTGATCGTCAGCCCGTAGCCCTGCTCGGCGAGGCGGGTGGCGATCCCGAGTCCGATGCCGCGCGACGCGCCGGTGATCAGTGCGGTGCGGCTCATGCGGTATGTCCTTTCAGGGCCCGCAGGCCCGCGGTGACGAATTCGGGCACCGAGGCGCCCGCCTTGTCGAAGCCGTCCCCGACGGTGGCACCGGCCAGGTATCGATGGTGAATCCCCTGGGCGATGACGGCGAGCTTGAAGTTCGCGAGCGCCAGGTAGAAGTTCCAGTCGACGAGTTCGCGCCCCGAGGCCACGCTGTACCGCTGCGCGAGATCGTCGGCGGACGGCAGCCGCGGGCTCGTCCAGGCCGCCGGCTCACCGAGCACCAGGTCGAGCGCCGGATGCCGGTAGACGCACATCAGCGCGACGTCGGTGAGCGGGTCGCCGAGTGTCGACAGTTCCCAGTCCACCACCGCCGCAACCGTGCTCACGTCACCGGACGCGAGGATGGTGTTGTCGATGCGGTAGTCGCCGTGCACGATCGACGACTCCGACTGCGCCGGAATCGATTCGACCAGAGCAGAGTGGAGCCGGTCGACGTCGGCGGAATCCTCGGTCTTCACCCGGCCCCACTGACTTGCCCAGAGCTTGACCTGCCGGGCCACGTACCCGTCTGGGCGGCCGAGCTCCCCCAGCCCGACCGCCTGGTAGTCGACGTTGTGCAACGCGCCGAGCACGCGCACCAGTTCGTCGGTGCACGACTCGATGTCTTCGTCGGACAGCGCCTCGAGATCCGACTTGTTCCGGATCACCTGGCCGGTGACGTGTTCGACGACGGTGAACGGCGCGCCCATGACGCTGTCGTCCTCGCACAGCGCGACGGTGGCGGCCACCGGGACGTCGGTGCCCTGCAGCGCCGAGGTGATGCGGAACTCGCGGGCCACGTCGTGCGCCGAGGGTGTGAGCCCCGCGGTGGGCGGCCTTCGCAGCACCCACCGCGAGGAGTCGTCGAAGATCGCGTAGGTGAGGTTGGACTTACCGCCCGCGATCAGCTCGGCCCGCAACTCCCCGTCGACGGGAACGTCCGAGTCGGACAGGAACTTCTGCAGCGCAACGAGATCGAGCCCACGATGTTCGCTCATGCCCCCGCCTCCCGAGCGGCCTTCTTCGCGGCGCCGACGACGCGTTTGGCGATGGCCCAGCGGTGCACCTCGGACGGGCCGTCGTACACCCGGAACGGCCGGACCTCGCGGGACAGCCGGGCGAGGGGCAGGTCCCCGGACACCCCGAGACCACCGCACATCTGCACCGCGTTGTCGACGATCCGGAAGATCGCCTCCGCGGCGTAGGTCTTCGCGATCGATGTCGCGTTGCTCGCATGCCCACCCTGATCGAGTTCCCAGCACGCCCGCGTCAACAACGCACGGGTGGCGGCGATGTCGATCTCGTTGTCCGCGATCATCTTCTGGACCATGCCGAGATCACCCAGCTTGCCCCCGAAACCCTCGCGTTGCGCGACGTGCGCGACGGCGACGTCGTGGCCGCGGCGCGCGGCGCCGAGCCAGCGCATCACGTGGGTCATCCGGGCGGGACCGAGACGGACCTGGGCGTAGGCGAATCCCTGATCCACCTCACCGAGAACTCCGCTGTCGGGGACGAACAGGTCATCGAAGAACACCTCGCAGTGTCCGCCGATCATGGCGCGGTCGAGGGTGTCGATGTGTCGACCGACCTTCAGTCCGGGGGCGTCGGCGGGAGTGAGGAACATGGTGGCGCCGCCGCGGTCGCCGGGCGCACCGGATGTACGGGCGAAGATGATGAAGAATCCGGCGCCGTCGGCTCCGGTGATGAAGTACTTGTGGCCGTTGATCTTCCAGCCACCCGGCACCTTCTCGGCGCGGGTGGTCAACGCCGAGGGGTCCGAACCCGCCCCGGGCGAGGGCTCGGTCATGGCGAACGCCGACCGCAGGTCGCCGTGCGCCAGCGGTGCGAGGAATTGCTCCTTCTGCGCGTCGTCGGCGATGTGGGCGAGCATGTGGACGTTGCCCTCGTCCGGCGCCGCGATGTTCAGTGCGGTCGGACCGAACAGCGAATAGCCCGCAGCCTCGAAGACCGGCGCGCGATCGGTCATGTTCAGGCCGTGCCCGCCGTACTCGACGGGTGCGTGCGGCGCGAAGACGCCGGCGTCCTTCGCCGCCTTCTGCAACTCCACGCGCAGGGTGTCGCCACCTGCCGCCGTGATGTCGCCACCGTGCTCGTCCTCGATGGGCAGCACCACGTCGCGGATGAACGCCTCGGTCTTCTCGACCAGCGCGGTCACCTCGGGTGAATAGGACAGATCGATCGCCACAACTACCTCCAGTCAGTACGACGACTCCGCACCGACCGATCACTCGCTCGGTCGAAGTCGTCCCCGACAATTCCACAGGTTCGGAACCCGGTCAAGACTCAGTCGGATGCGCCGACCGTGCTCCTCGCGATCGCCAGGTACCGCTCGACGAGTTCGTCGGGCGACAGCGGCCCGTCCTCCCGGTACCAGGTGGACACGGCGACGCACATCGTGACGACGGCGCGGCTCGCGTCCTCGGGGAACGGCGTCCGGAACAGCCCGGCCGCCACCCCGTCGCGGACGATGTCGTCCAGCATCTCCTGCTGCTCGTCGCGCAGCGCGATGTACGCATGCCGGCTCTCCGGCTCCATGCTCCGCGTCTCGCGGGACGCGACGAACGCTTGTTCACGGCGGTACATGTGGAACCGGAGCAGCGACTCGATGACCGCGTCGAACCGCTCGCCCGGTGTCGGACCCGCCTCGGCCACCGCGGCGCGGCTGCGGTCGAGCAGCTCACGCATCACCACGTTGGTCAGTCCCACCAGCAGCGCCTGCTTGGAGGGGTAGTGATGATAGAGACCGGGGACCGAGAGCCCGGCGCGCGACGCGATCTCACGGATCGACGCGCCGTCATACCCCTTCTCGACGAACGCCGCCAGCGCCGCGGCCAGAACCTTGGACAACCCCTGGTCGGTGTACTCACGCCAGGAACTGCCGCGCTGGGTGCCCTCTACCGTCATGAGTCCTACGGTAGAACAGGTACCCGCCGCCGCCCTGCTGTGGTCGCGGGAGTTGACTAGAGTCGAACGAGGTCGCCCAGATCGACAGCCTTCTCCGACAGAGAGCCAGGGACCACCCGATGATCCACGTCCGTCACTCCGCGATCACCGCCGTACCCCTCCATGTCGCGTTCGCCTACATCGACGACTACCGGACGGTCCCCGACTGGATGTTCGGCGTCTCGGAGTTCCGTCCGATCGGTGAATTCGACCAGGGGCTCGATTCGACGTTCGACGCGGCGATCCACATCGGGCCGAGCACCCTGCGGTCCCGGCTCGAGGTCACCGAGTGGGAGCTGGACCGCGTCATCACCCTGGCCTCGCTCGACGGCGCCGCCAACTCCTCCACCTGGGAGTTCGCCGCGCAGGGTGAGGACAAGACCGAGATCAGCGTGGACTTCGCGTACAAGCTCCCCAGCGGTCTCACCGGCAAGGCCCTCGGTCTCATCGTCGAACCGTTCATCGAAACGGCCGTGAAGAACACCGAGGCGACCTTGCGGCACAACCTCGAGGAGCTGTACGCGAAGCGCACCCGCGGCTAGCGTCCGGGCAGGAAGGCCAGGCGTCCCACCGTCGTTCCCTCGCCGAGACGCGCGATGCCGTCCGCGACGTCGGTGAGCCCGAGCCGCTCGCTGATCATCGGCTTGATCTCGCCGGCCGCGGCCATCCGGGTCAGCTCGGCGTGACATTCGCGGATCGCCGTGGGGTTGTACGCGTTGTAGAGCCCCCAGTGCAGCCCGATGATCGAGTAGTTCTTGATCAGTGCATGGTTCAACCCGGGTGACGGGATGGTGCCACTCGCGAATCCGATCACGATGATGCGACCCTCGAACGCGATGCACTTGGTCGACTTCGTGTACGAGTCGCCGCCCACCGGATCGAAGACGACGTCGGCCCCGCGGCCGCCGGTGAAGTCCTTGACGGCCTGGACGAAATCCTCACTGTGCCTGTCGATCACCAGGTCGGCGCCGAGTTCCCGCGTGTAGTCGGCTTTTTCGGGACCGCCGACGACACCGATCACCGTGGCGCCGGCCGCCTTGCCCAACTGGACGGCCGCACTTCCCACGCCGCCGGCCGCCGCCTGCACGAGCAGTGTTTCACCGGGCTGGAGCTGCGTCCTGCGGTGCAGCGCAAACCATCCCGTCTGGTACCCGATCGACAGCGCGGACGCTTCTGCGTCGTCCAAGGCCTCCGGAGCCGGAAACGTGGTGGCCGAGGACATGATCGCGAATTCGGCGAACCCGCCGTGCGGCAGGCTCGGCATCCCGATCACCCGATCGCCGACGGAGAACTCGGTCACCCCGTCGCCCAGTCGCACCACCTCGCCGCACAGCTCCACACCGGGAGTGAACGGAAGCGGCGGTTTGATCTGGTATTCACCACGGCAGAGCAGCACATCCGGGAAGTTGGCGGCCGCGGAAAGCACCTTGACCAGCAACTCGCCGTGTTCCGGTTCGAGGTCGGGGACGTCCTCGAACGTCAGGACGTCCCTGGGCTGCCCCAATTCGTGTACGCGCCACGCCCTCATCGATCAGTCCTTCGGTCCGCCGGCGACGTAGACGACCTGTCCCGACACGAATCCGGCACCCTCGCTGACGAAGAACGATGCGGTGTGCGCGATGTCCTCGGGCTGCCCGACACGGTTCACGGGAATCTGCGACGCCGCCGCCTTCTTGAAGTCCTCGAAGCCGACGCCCACCCGCTCGGCCGTCGCAGCGGTCATCTCGGTCTCGATGAAGCCGGGCGCGATCGCGTTCGCCGTGACCCCGAACTTGCCGAGCTCGAACGCGAGCGTCTTCGTGAACCCCTGCATGCCGGCCTTGGCTGCGGAGTAGTTGACCTGCCCGCGGTTACCCAGCGCGGACGTGCTCGACAGGTTCACGATGCGGCCGAACTTGGCCTCCACCATGTACTTCTGCACTGCCCGCGACATCAGGAAGGCGCCGCGCAGGTGCACGTTCATCACGGCGTCCCAGTCGTCGACGGTCATCTTGAACAGCAGGTTGTCGCGGGTGATTCCGGCGTTGTTGATCAGGATCGTGGGGGCGCCCAGTTCGGTCGCCACCCGCTCGACCGCCGCGGCGACGGATGCCTCGTCCGCGACGTTCGCTCCCACGGCCAGCGCGTCGCCGCCGGCGGACTTGATCGCGTCGACGGTTGCGGCACATGCGGCCTCGTCGAGGTCGAGGACGGCGACCGCGTAGCCGTCGTCGGCCAGCCGCTTCGCGACGGCGGCGCCGATTCCGCGGGCCGACCCGGTGACGATAGCGGTTCTACGTTCCTGGCTCACTTGTTTCCTCCATGCTGGTTGTTCTCGGTCTTCGTACGGTACTTGCGCAGTTCTCTTCTCGCGATGGACATCTTGTGGACCTCGTCCGGTCCGTCCGCGAGACGCAAAGCTCTCAAATGGGCATACATCATGGCGAGGGGGAAGTCGTCGGTCACACCCGCACCACCGTGCACCTGAATCGACCGATCCACGATCTTCAACGCAATATTCGGAGCCGCCACCTTGATCGCCGCGATCTCCGTCCGCGCCTCCTTGTTCCCCACCGTATCCATCAGATACGCCGCCTTCAGCGTCAACAGCCGGATCATCTCGATCTCGATCCGCGCCTCCGCGATCCAATCCTGAACATTCGCATTCTCACTGACCGGCTTCCCGAACGTCACCCGCGACGACGCCCGACGACACATCAACTCCAAC
>NZ_BCWY01000045.1 GCF_001894825.1 Rhodococcus jostii NBRC 16295
GGACCGACACCCCGCCCGCGGCCGCCGCCCTCGCGAGGGGGACGCCGCGCTCGAGGTGCGGACGCAGCACCGTCATCGGATCGACCCGGCGCCGGGCCGGGGTACTCATCGAATCGGGCCGGTAACAGCACCGTCGGCGTTGCCGGCGGAGACGGTCGCACCCAGGTGCCGGTAGATGGTCGGGCGGGTCACCCCGAACTCGGCGGCGATCTGCGCCACCGTGTACTTGTGTTTGCCGTCGTCGGTCTCGTCGTACATCGCCCGGGCCAGGGCGACCTGCCGGGACCGAGCTTCGGCTTCTGCCCGCCGGTGCGCCCGCGGGCCCGGGCCGCGGCCAGTCCCTCGGCCGTGCGCTCGGAGAGCAGGGCGTGCTCGAACTCCGAGATCGCCCCCAAGACGGAGAAGAACATTCGGCCCGCCGCGGTGGAGGTGTCGACCCCTGGTCGAGCACGACCAGGTCGATGCCACGCTCCTGAAGTAGTGCGGACAGCTCGATCAGGTTCGCCAGAGACCGCCCCAGCCGGTCGAGCCGGGTGACCACCAGCTGATCGCCCCGCCGCGCGACCAGCAGCACCTGATCGAGGCCCGGGCGGTGCGCGAGCACCCCGGAGGCGGTGTCGGTGAAGACCTCCCGGACGAATGGCGGTACGCGCTGATCGAGCTGCAACGGCAGTGGATGGGGCTGGGCTGACCCACGTGCCACGGGTGGAGGAATACCGCACCTTTCGAATACCGCACACCACCAGTCTTCCGGGCCGTGAGCCTGCCCGGCCCCTCCCGTCGCGGCACCGTGCCCGCGCACCTGCGGCGCCGCAACCTCGCCGATGTTCGCGGCCCCGCCAGCCGCACCCGCGACGCCATCCGCACCGGGCTCGCTCGACGCGAGGACCACGACCGCATCGAAGTCCGAATCCGCGACGCGGAAGCCGCCGGGCTGCCGCTGACCTTGCGGTAGAGCAGTGGCAGCGGCTGTCCACGGGGCGTCGACGACCAGCGGCCGTCAGTGGGTCGGCCTGCTCAACCCTTGGCACCAAGGGTAGTGGCGACGAGTTCGGCCGTCTGGGTGAGAGCGGTGACCTCGTTGGGATCGACCATTCGCTTGTGCGCTTCGGCTCGGCAGGCGACGCCGAAGAACGAGTCGTAGATGATCTCGGCAGCGTTGTGAGCGTTCTTCGAGTCATCCTCGCCGCGGAGATCGGCGATCGCTTGAACAAGGGGTTGCAGGAGTTGCTCACGCATTGCTGCTAGTTCGTTGGGAAACATCATCTCCCACCGGTACGTGTGGAGCAGGATTGCTCGATGTCCCGGCGACGCATCTTGGGTGTAGGGGAAGATGGCGGCTCCGACCCATGCGCGGATACGTTCGAGCGGCGTGCTCGCCGTGGCCATTTGTTCTTCTATATAGCTCGTTTTCCAGGTGGTGCCGTCCTGCAGGACGGCGATGATCAGTTCTTCCTTCGAGTTGAAGAGCCGGTAGAACGCGCGGGTGCCGAGCCCTGCTCGTTCGAGGATCGCGTTGACGGGTGGGTCGACCTGTCCGGTTTCGGCGATGAGACTGCTGCACGCCTGGATGAGGCGTTGGGCTTCCGCAAAATACTCGCCGCGATGCTTGTCGAACAGCCGATCGATCGCGGCAGCAGCGATTGGATTGTTCGCACGCGACTGTTGTGCCGAAGCCACTTTGCCGACCTCCAATGGAGCGAAAGTATCATTTTCAGAATTGAGCATAGCAACTGCGGAACGGGCGTTCCGGGTCGAAGTCGAGGCGGAGAAGGTCGGGCACGGGTCCACCCCTTTGGCGGACGTAGGGCTCCCGGACTGGGAGCCTACGCCGGTCGACGACACACTCAGCGCTGTTCGGCACCCCCCGTTGCGGGATTCCGGCCATGTCGCATTCGTATCGCGACGGCGAGGCCCGCGAGGCCGACCACCGCTGCGAGAATGAAGGAATGCTGGAAGGCGGAGTCCGAGTATGTGATTCGTCCAGTGGTGGGGTCTTGGCGTGAGATGTTCTGTGCCATCACGACACTGAGGACGGTAACCGCAATCGCATTGCCGAGCTGGCCGACGACCCCGAGCATGGCCGCCCCTACCGCACTCTGCTCGGCCGGCACAGCGTCCATCACGAGGTTCGGTCCGGACGCGTAGTAGAGCCCCATTCCGATTCCGAAGACTGCGGAGATCACCATGATCTGCCAACGATGTTCGGGCAGCGCAGCCGCGGCTGCGAGGCCGGCGATCATCGCGCAGACGGCGCCGATGAGTGTCATCCGGGCGCCTCTACGGCGCGCAACGGCACCGCCGAGGGGTCCGCAGACCATGGTCAGCAAGCCGGTGGGGAAGGTCCACAACGCAAACGCGGTCGCCGTCAGTCCCACGCCGTAGGTGATGCCGGCCTGGGCTGGGGTCTGCAGCATCTGAGGTGTGAGCAGCCCGTATCCGGCGATCATGAACCCGATGAACAGGTACGCCACCAGTGTTGAGCGCAGGGAACTACTGGCCAGCAATCGGAGGTCGATGGCGGGTGAAGGGACGCGTAACTCCCACACGACGAATGCGATGAGGAGCCCGGTGCCGCCGGTCAGTGTCAGGATTGTCCCGCTGCTGACCCAGCCCCACTTGGACCCCTGGCTGATTCCGACCAGGACCAGCCCGACGCCGGAGCCGAGGAGCGCGACACCGAACAGGTCGAGGCGCTGATGCAGTCGCAGCGAAGACTCGGGCACGCATACCGCCACCACCGGTATCAGCAACACGGCGTAGCCGAGCATGAACCAGAACACCGACTGCCAACCGTGGTTGTCGATGAACCATCCGGCGACGAACGGCGACGCGAGGGCGCTGACGCCGATTCCAGCAGCCACGGTTCCGAGTGCGACTGGGACCCAGCGACGCGGGAAGGTGTCGCGGACCAGCGCATAGGACACCGCGATCATCCCGCCCGCGGTGCCCTGGAGAGCCCGGCCGGTCAGCAGTACCGGGAAAGAGCTTGCTGTCGCGCAGATCAGGGAGCCGGCGGCAAACAGCACGGCAAGGATCAGCATCACCCGTTTCTTGCCGAAGGTGTCGGCAAGTTTGCCGACCAGCGGCAAGCTGACCACGGCAACCAAACTCACCATCGTCAGCACCCATCCCAGGTGCAGTGTGCGGAAATCCCCCGTCATGTGTGGAATTGCCGGGTATACCAGGGTGATTTCCATCGGCGCTAGCTCGGATATCAGCACGATGAGCGCGAGCGCCGCACCGTATCGCCAGCGTTGTCGCCGTCCCAGCGGCGGATCGTCGCTGTGCCGCGGGTGCGGTCTGTTGGTCGTGGTCTCAGTCATGTTGATCTCGATCCGTTGAGGCGGGCCAGATCGCCCGATATGTCAGGTGCGTATGGGTCCGAGCTGTTGTTGTTCGGGTCGGGGGATGCCGTGGACGGCAGCCGCTACTCAGTGCCGCGTGGGTAGGTAGTTTGACGGTCTCGCTTGCGGAGCCACTGGAAGAACCGGTCACGCCCGATGACGCGCTCTTGCGGAATCTCGAGCAAGGGCTATGGCTGCGAAGAGCTCAAAGATGACCTCGGGAGTGGTGGTGCCGGGCTGCAGTCGGGCCAATTGGCGCCTCGCAGCTATCTTTTACAGGTCTTGAGATCTGTTGAATAATCAGTACCTGCCGGAGTACTCGGCCGCCGGTCGGGTGAGGATTCGCTCGTTTTCCATTGTTTCGGATAGACGCATGCTAAGCGGAGTATCTCGTCTTCGGTGCATTTCGATTCAGCGATGGCCTGCCACAAACGATCGATGAACCGGTGCGTTGTCAGTCCGAAGTGCACCAGGATGTCCTCTGCGGAAGCGCCTCCGAATGGTGCCCACATGCGAGCGAACCCGATGAGGTGCTCGGCCTCGGTGTCACGCCGCCGGTTGCGTTTGCGGTTCGCTTCGATCCGGGCGGCGCGTCGTCTCTGACGTAATAGGCGATACTCACGAGAGTTCATAGGAATTCACGCTTCTCATAGGGAATGAGCATCCTCGAGTTGCGGTCCGCGACGGCAAGGGGTTTGCGGGGGCTGGCAGATTCCCGTCCTGCTCGTCGAGTTACTTGTCCCCGCCGCACTAGTGGCTGTTGCGCAAATGTGCAGATCGGCGGCGGAGCCGAATCTGCTCGCTGCGATCGGCGGAGGTCACGGTCGGCGTTTCCGAGGGAAGGAACGTGCGCACGTCCTCGAGGGGCACG
The DNA here is from genome assembly GCF_001894825.1 of Rhodococcus jostii NBRC 16295. GTDB lineage: Bacteria > Actinomycetota > Actinomycetes > Mycobacteriales > Mycobacteriaceae > Rhodococcus_F > Rhodococcus_F jostii. The sequence goes on from NZ_BCWY01000045.1 coordinate 4,219, forward strand.
AGCCGCATGGTCGGATTCGGAACGTCGCGGGTCAGCAGCAGGCGGCCGTTGATGGTGCCGTGGGTGTGCCCGCCGGTGTCCAGCCAGTTCGGGACGCCCGGGTCTCGATGGGAAATGACCGCGCGGAAGACGCCGTCGTCATCGAGTCGGGCTTGGGAATGATTGAGAGAGGATTGGCGAGAAAACCAGTTGACGGTCTCCCAATACCAGTTCCCCAAACCGAAACTCCAGTAGTGGCATTGCGGCGGCGTGAACTCCAGAATCACTGCTTCGTCAGGGGCGCACCGGAAACTGCCCATGCCGTATGCCTGATTCTGGAAACCACCCCACGCACTCTCGCTGAGCGGAGTAAAGGCCAGGGAATTGGCGGGAGCATTCAGGGACAGTTTGCACATGTGGTCCCAATAGGACCCGGCCTTGTCCAGCCAGCGCACAAGCCGCTCGGCACGTGCGGCGACATCGGCTTCCGACAGTGCGGCGGGCGGCGGATACACGGCGTCCACGCACTCGATCACGAGGTTGGCCGGGCGCTCGGTCACCCAGTCGCTGAAGACCTGGCGTACGCACAGCGAGCCCGCCTCGGCGTCGATCGTCAACCAGTTTCCGGTGTACCCGACCGGTCGCTCGGATCCGAGGAGCAACTCGAACGCCCCGTCGGTTCCGACCGCGAGGGAGCGACTGTCGATGTTGGAGTTGATGCGGTAGTCGGGCGCTTCACAGAAGTGCGGAGAGTGGACCTGAATATCGAGGTAGTGGGCAGTTCCGCGGTCGCCGTGAATCCGATACATGCGGTCACCGCTGACCGCGGCGAGTGTGTAGATCACGTCGGGGTTGTCGATGCCCCAGCTGCAGGTGGTGTCGGCCCATCTGCCGAACTCCGGGTAGCTCGGATCGGCCAATTCCATGCTCAACAGGGCTCCCGCCGCCAGGTATCGGGTGGCGAAACGCAGCCCCTCCGCCCGCAGGAGTGGGGTATCGGTGTCCGGGTCGTCGAAGACCACAGTGCGGCCGAACTGCCGCCATGCCTGGCCCAGCTGGTCGAACAAGGCGCCTGAGCGCACCGACTCCACGCGTCCGGTCATGTTTTCTCCTCTGTGTCGCTGCACTGTCTGCCTGTGAGGTCGGTAGCAAAGACCGCAATGCCGACCGCTCAGGACTGCTCGGAGCATCCGAGCGCAAATGCTATAGTCGACAGTGAAAATGGCATTGTCAATACCTGGTGTTCACTCCACAGACAGGCGAGGAGAGACCCCAGGATGTGGTGAAGGCCCTTGGTGGAGGCCACGCCGGGGTCGGAGAGGAAGGAAGCTGTGGTGTCGCTCAACAAAACAGTTACCGAGGAACGCGAACCCGACTACCGATTCACGCTCGCGAATGAACGGACGTTTCTGGCGTGGATTCGCACCTCCCTTGGGCTCCTCGCCGGCGGCGTGGCCGTCGATCAGCTCGCCGACGGGTTCCACAACGAGGGCGCGCGTATCGCTGTCTCCCTGAGCTGCATCGGCTTGTCGATAACTCTTGCAGGCGGCGCGTTTTCGCATTGGCGGGCGGTTCAATCGGCGATGCGTCGCGAGGCGCCGCTCCCGACTTTCCTGCTTGTCCGAATCCTGGCCGCCGGAGCAGTCGCCGTCGCGTTGTCGGCCGGGGCCGCGGTGGTGCTCTCCTGAGTAAGCAAGCATCGGGAGACAAGGGTCTGCAAGCGGAACGAACATCGCTCGCCTGGCGACGCACTGCGTTATCCGCGACTGCCGTTACAGCAGTCGTCGCGCATGAAGCTGCTGCGCGTGATTGAGGTCTCGCGGTTCTACCTATCGCGTTCGCCGCCTGCGCGACCGTGGTCGTCGGAGGCGTCAGCCTGGCGCAAGCACGCCGGATCCATAAAGGCCGAGTCGGCGCGAGTCCGCTCGGCCTCGCAGTGGTTTCCGCGGCGGTTTCGTGTTGCGCCCTGTGGGTCGGAGCTGTTTTCGCCTACTAGTGAGCGCGAAATCGTTGCATAACTGCTCGGAACATTCGGCGCCAAGTGGGGTGTGACACCAGAACCAGTGTGGAAGAGCCCTTTACGGCGACGTCCCCGCCGCTGGTGTGCTCAAACGGAGGGACGGACATGGTTTCAACTCCCCGACGAAGCCGACGACCGAGCCAGCCAGCCAGCCATCACTGCAACCGCGAATTTTCCGTGCGATCGGCCCGTAGTAGCCCGCCGGTAGGCAAAGTTCCCGGCCCGACCATGAGTGCAGCCCAGGTCCGATGCCGCTGCTCGGTGTTGCGTTCCGGCCCGCTCGGCACGACACCTTCGACGTTGCCTATGCGCGGGGCGCGGCGCTGCCCGGACCCGGGATCACGTCGACATTGTCGGCGTGCATCGGCTCACCACAACGGGCGCAGCATAATTCGACTCCACCGACCTCCCCGCAGGCGTGATGACGGTAGAGCACCGGCGGACCCGCCTCGCCGGCAAGCCACCGGTCGCCCCAGCCGGCCATGACCATGAGCACGTCGACGAGCTCGGCGCCCTTCGCGGTCAGGTGGTACTCGTACCGTGGGCGCCGGTCGTAGGGACGGCGCTCGAGCACGCCGTGTTCGATGAGGTGCGTCAGCCGCTCGGTCAGAACCTTCCGCGAGATGCCCAGATCGGCCTGGATCTCGTCGAACCGCTTCATCCCGACCCACACGTCACGCAGGATCAGTGGTGACCACGGTTCTCCGACCACGTCGAGTGTGCGCGCGATCGAGCAGGCCATATCGCCGAAGCTTGTGCGTTGCATGACGAAAGTCTAGCAATCGGGGTTCCCTTACGGAACTCCAAGCGGTACGGTCATGGAGTCCCCTGAAGGAACCCCGAAGGAGTCCGGTGATGAGTAAGGTGTTCAGCGCTCTGTCCGTCTCGGTCGATGGCTACATCACCGGTCGCGATCCCGGCCCGGGCCGTGGACTCGGCGATGGCGCAACACTTTTCGACTGGTACTTCGACGGCGACGTCCCCAGTCGGGTGTTCGACAGCTTCCGGCTCAGCGAGCCCAGCGCCCGGTTTTTCGACGCCGCGGCCGAGCGGGTCGGCGCAAGCGTCGCGGGCCGCAACACCTACGAGGACTCCGGCCGGTTCGGCGACGACGGGACCCCACACCCGACGGCGCCTTTGTTCGTCGTGAGCCACCGGCCTGCCCCGCAGATGTCCGGCCGCCAACAGCTGATCACGACCGGGCTGCCGGACGCCGTTGCGGCCGCCCGTGACGCCGCCGACGGCAAGGACGTCGCTCTCATGGGTGGAGTCCTGGTGACCGAAGCCCTCGCGGCCGGGCTCGTCGACGAACTGATCCTCCACCAAGTACCTATCCTGCTCGGTGCCGGCCGGCCCTACTTCCACAACCTGCCCGAGCACATCCAGCTCCGCCTGCTCGGCGCCGTCCCCGCACCCGGAGTCACTCACCTCCATTACGAAGTGATTCGATGAGCGACGACAGCTGGGCCGGCCTGGCCGACCTGTTCGCCGATGAGGCGTACGGCTCGGTGAAGGGCCGCGTACGCACCTACGTGTTGCACCAGCAGCTGCTCGAGCACCTACCGGGACCACCGGCCGCGGTGCTGGATATCGGTGGCGGTGCCGGTCATCAATCGTTTCCGCTGGCCCACGCCGGCTACGAGGTGACCCTGCTCGATCCGTCGGCGGCGATGCTGGACAAGGCGCGACAGCGACTCCGGCGACTGCCCGGCGAGACCCAGCGACGGGTGACGCTCGTACAGGCCGACGGTGAGAACGCCGACGCGGCAGTGAACGGTCAACGCTTCGCCGCCGTGTTGTGCCACGGGGTGCTCGGGTACCTCGAGCACCCCGAGCCGTTGGTCGACCAGCTGTGCCGGTGCACCGCTGCCGGTGGCGTCGTCTCGATCATGACGGGCAACGCCAAGACGCTGGCGGTGCGCCCAGCCCTGGAACGGCGATGGGACGACGCCCTTGCCGCATTCGACGCCACCGGCGAGATCGGGGTGCTGGGCGTACCGACCCGAGCCGACACGGTCGAGCATCTCGGCGCCCTCATGCAGAGCCGGGGCGTGAAACCACTGCAGTGGTACGGGGTATGGCTGTTCACCGACTGGCTCGACTTCAGTGGAGCCGAACTGGACCCCGAAGATGCACAGCAGCTGGCGGCAATAGCCGCAGTCGAACTCGAAGCCAGTAGACGAGACCCCTACCGGCAACTCAGTCGCCCCTTCCACCTGGTTGGGCGCAAGGCGCGGTGTGAGCTCTCGGTTCGATGTCACTCACAGGACGTGAGCGCAGACCGACCCCAACCAACCGCCTATCGGCGCCACGCGCGACGCGTCAGCAAGGCCGTTGCCAACGCTGTGCACGTTTCGTAGGCTTTAACCCTACGAAATGCGCATCTTAATGCGGAGGGGGATAGGGCACCGGAACACAGCACTGCGGTCCCCGCGCCACTGGCACGCCGTCCGCTACGGACCTTCCGCCCCCAGGACGCCGTCGACGTCTACGCCCACCCGCGTCCCGCGCTCGCCCGCTTGGTCAGACGCGGTGTCCTGCACCGCGCCGCGCCGGGCTACTACATCGTGGTCCCCCCGGAACAGGCCGGGGGCCCTTGGACACCGAACCTCGAAGCCACCGCCGCCGGAATCGCCGCCACGATCTACGGGGCCGATAATGTCGTCGTGATGGGAATCAGCGCCGCACGCATACACAACGTGATCCCGCGAGCGTTGGCCACCGCGGTCGTCGCCGTGCCCCGCCGTCACCGGCCGATCACCCTCACCGACCGCACCGCCACCATCCGATTCCTCCGCCGCGACACCACCGGACTCGACGCCGAACGCATCGACACCCCGCTCGGGCCTGCACTGGTAACTACACCGGAACAGACCATCCTCGACTTGGCTCGGTGGCCGCTGCTCGGCGACGCCGAGAACGAGATCCCCGCAGCGATTGCAGGGCTCTTCCGGCGCAGCGACCGCGAGCGTCTCGCTGCGCTCGCTTCCGAGCAGGGACTGACTGCAGCCCTTGCCCGCGCCGGGACCTGGGCGGGGGCGCAGACGTGAACCTCGAGGAACGCGACAGTGTCGCCGACCAGTTCGGCGTCACCCCCGAGCAGGCCGAACGAGACCACCTCATCTCACTGCTCCTCGCCTACCTCAGCGAAAATTTCGCCGAAAGGCTCCATTTCATCGGCGGCACCGCACTCGCCCGAACACATCTCCCCGACGGGCGGCTCAGCGAGGATATCGATCTGATCTCACTCGACGAACGGCGCAGCGTCCAAAACAGCCACCTGGTACGACCGAGCCGCCGCTCGCGACCTGTGGGATCTCTGGGCACTGACCAACATCGGTGCGATCAACCCCGACGCCGCCGCGCTGTTCCGCAAATACGGGCCGACCGGGAAGAACCCCGGCGACTACGCCTTTATCCGGCCACCCACCGATGGCGAATGGCAATCACAACTCGCCGGCCAAACCCGACTCACCGTTACCGCAACCGAGGCCCTCCACACGGTCCGCACCGCATGGTCCCAACTCACGCTCTAGTCCTGACAAGGGCCGAACTCGATTCCCTCGACAGTGTTTTCGCACTCGAATGCCCACGGCCCGTCGTGCCGTGGCCGGCATTCTAGTCGCGGTGAGCCGACAGTAACCACGCCGGCAGCATGGTCCTCCCCTTGTCGTCACGCTGCCAGTTCGCCGCCTGCTCCGGGCCGAGCAGTGCATGGATGAAGGCAGGGCGAAGGTCGTCGATGACCCAGTACTCGGCGACGGCGTCGCGGAGTTCGTCGTCGGTGACCGGGTTCGGTCCTTGTCCCTCGGGGAAGGCGCCCTTCGCGAACACCAGGATGAAATAGGACGCACCGGGCGCGGCCGCCCGCGCGACGGCCTGCAGGTAGTCGCGCCGCCGGTCCACCGGTAGTGAATGGAACAGGGTGCTGTCGACGATCGTGGCGAACCGGCCGTCGAAACCGGTGAACGAACTGATGTCCGCCACCTGATACGTGGCCGTCGTCAGTCCACGATCGGCCGCGGCGGACTGAGCCACCGCGATGGCCGTCGGCGACAGGTCCAGGCCGACCACCGTGTACCCCTGCGCCGCCAGGTGAAGCGAAGTCTCGGCATGTCCGCATCCCGCGTCCAACACGTCGCTGCGAAACTTGCCCTCCGCTATCAGCGCGGCGATCTCGGGTTGCGGTTCACCGATGTTCCACGGCACCTGTCCCGAAAAATCCTCCACCTTGCCGCGGTAGATGTCATCCCACGGCGCAACCTGATTGTCTTCGGTCATGATCTCGACCGTACGCCTGCACCACCGCCCGCCACCGCGCAAGCGGTGCCCCGTCGCCGGGGCACCGCTTCGTCAAGGGGTGGTCAGTAACTGAGAGCCGAGGTGCCGATGGACTCGGCCGCCGCCGCGACGGAATCGCGCTGCGAACCCGCGACCATGAGTGAGACGAGGTCGAACACGACGGTGGCCGCGGCGACACAGGTGATTTCGGCGTGGTCGTAGGCCGGCGCGACTTCGACGACGTCGGCGCCCACCACGTTGAGTCCGGTGAGTTGACGCAGCATCCGCAGCAGTTCCCGCGACGTCAGGCCACCCGCCTCCGGGGTGCCGGTTCCGGGGGCGAACGCCGGGTCGAGGACGTCGATGTCGATCGACACGTATACCGGGACGTCGCCGACGCGCCGACGGACCACGTCGACGGCCGCCTCGATGCCCATCACGTCCAGGTCGCCCGCGCGGATGATCCGGAACCCCATCCGAGCATCGTCGTTCAAGTCGGCCTGGTCGTAGATCGGACCGCGGATTCCGACGTGAATGGAATGGTCCTCCACCAACAGGCCCTCTTCGAACGCGCGGCGGAAGATCGTCCCGTGGGTGACCGGTTGGTTGAAGTATGTGTCCCACGTGTCGAGGTGGGCGTCGAAGTGGACCAGGGCGATCGGGCCGTGCTTCGCGTGCAGAGCACGCAGATTCGGCAGCGCGATCGTGTGGTCGCCGCCGATCGAGACGATCTTGCGGTCGCCGCCGCCGAGGATCTCCGATGCGTGCGCCTCGATCTGCCGGCAGGCCTCCCCGAGATCGTACGGCGTCACGGTCACGTCTCCGGCGTCGACCACCTGCACCTCTTCGAGCGGTGCGACGCCGAGTTCGACGTGGTAGCCGGGTCGGAGCGCACGCGCGGCCTGCCGGACCGCCATCGGGCCGAAGCGGGCGCCGGGGCGGTACGAGGTTCCGCCGTCGAACGGGACGCCGAGGATCGCGATGTCGTAGTCGTCGACCTCGTGGATGTCGGCGATGCGGGCGAACGTCCCCTTACCCGCGTAGCGGGGAACCTGGGTTGCCGGCAGCGCGCCGACGAGTGATTCTCTGGGTTGTGGCATGTCGTGTACTCCTGTACTCGGGGTGGGCTGACTTCGCGTCAGAGCTGTGTGACGGTTTCCGGGTTCGGGTCGGCGGACTTCTCTTCTCCTGATTCGCTTTTCGACGCCGTGTCGGCGAGCGACACGCCGCGCGTCTCCGGCGCGAGGAAGATGGAGGCGACGAGTCCGACCAGGGTGACCACCGCGCCGATCATCAGGGCACCGCTGGCGCCGAACGACACGAGCGCCATCGGCATCAGGTACGTGCCTGCAGCAGAACCGATCCGGCTGATCGCGGTGCCCATGCCGACCGCGGTGGCACGCACCTCGGTGGGGAACAGTTCGTTCGGGTAGACGACTTCGAGGAAACTCGACGCACCGGAGGCGATGGCGAAGACCGCGAGTGCGAGGAAGAAGATCTTCGCCGAGACGTCGGGAATCAGCGCGGGCACGGCGAGGGCGACGACGATGATCGCGAACGACCAGATCAGCAGCTTCCGTCGGCCGATCTTCTCGACCAGCCACAGCCCGGGTATGCCGCCGACCACGAACAGGATCGCGATGAGCAGCGAACCGCCGTAGAGGTTGGCGTCGCCGTACAGGCCGAAGGATTCGAGGAGGTCGGGGGCGAAGGTGTACACCGCGAACAGCGGGATCACCTGGGCCGTCCAGAAGATCGCCACGAAGATGGTGCGCCGCAGGTAGGGCTTCCGGAATACCCGGAAGAAGGAGGTGGTGACGACGGGTTCCTCCGGAAGGTCCGCGACACCGTATTGCTCGCCGTACACGAGTTTGATGGAGGCGTCGGCCTCTTCCATGCGCCCCTTGCTCATCAGCCAGCGCGGCGATTCCGGGGTGCCCATCCGGGCCAGCAACGTGATGACCGCGAAGATCGCCGGGCTCGCCAGCAGGAAACGCCACGCGTCGGGACCGAGGCCCCGCGCCAGGAAGCCGACCACGTACGCCGCGGCGGCGCCGACGGCCCACACCACGAACATGGCTCCGAGCAGTCGTCCGCGCTGCCGTTTCGGCAGGAACTCGGCGAGCAGTGACGTCGCGATCGGATAGTCGGCGCCGATGGCCACGCCGAGCAGGAAGCGCAGCAGGATCACCTGCCAGGCCTCCCCGCAGAACGCGGAGAGGACCGAGAACACCGCGAGCGCGACCAGGTCGGCGATGTACATGAAGTGCCGGCCGATCTTGTCGGTCACATATCCGAACACACCGCCACCGACGAAGATGCCGATCAGGCTGGCCGCACCGATGAGACCGATCTCGGTGGCGCTGAGATCCATGGCCGGTTCGAGAGTGATCAGAGCGACGCCGATGATCGACAACGCGAAGCCGTCGATGAACGGGCCGCCGGAGGAGAACGCTGTCAGTTTCTTGTGGAAGGAGGTCAGCGGCGCATCGTCTATGAGATGACCGGTTCTAGTCATTGGGGCTCCTGGACTGGATCAAGTGCGTGTGTTGCCGGTTGTGACGACCAACACAGACTGCCTGCAAGCTCGGCCCGAATACGAGTAGCCAATGCCTAAAACCGGTGGTTACGCTTTATTCGATCGCACAAAGCGGATGTGGCTTTGGTGCAGAGGGAGGACCCGTGGCAATCACCGTCGGTGAGCTCGTCGAGATTCCGCATCTGCGTCTCGACGTGTATTCCGGGGCGTCCGGTCTCGGCCGTGAGGTCACGTGGACCCACACCTCCGACCTTCCCGAACCGTGGCGATGGGTCACCGGCGGCGAGTTCCTGATGACCAACGGCATGTCGTTCCCGAAGTCGGCGAAGGACCAGGCCGACCTGGTTCGGCATCTCGCGGACGCCGGGGTGGCGGGGCTGGGCATCGGCGAGAACATGTACTGCCCGCGGCTGACTGCGGCGTTCACCCGAACCAGCGACGAGCTGGGGTTTCCGGTCCTGTGGATCCGGTATCCACTCCCCTTCGTCGCCATCTCCCGGTCGGTGGCCGAGGCCACGCTCGTCGATCAGTCGCAGCGCCTCGGCCGCACCGTCCGGATCTACGACCTGATCCGCCGGCACACCGCCCGCGGCGCCGCGCCTGCCGATCTGCTGTCGGCGTTGGCCCGCGAACTGGGCTGCGAGATCCAGGTGTGCGACCGCGCCACCGGCGAGCCCTGGTTTCCCGACACCCCGCCCCTGGATCCGACGATCAGCGAGGCGGTGGTCGCATTGTCGGAGGTGTCGAAGAACGTGGCCGGCGGCGCGTACGGACTTCCGTCCGTCGGCGACCGGGCCGCGATGCTCACCGACATCCCCCGCCACTCCGGCGCCGCACTCGTCACGCTCAGCGACCCGAAAGTCGGAGTCGACCCGATCCAGCTCCAGCACGCCGCCACCGTCGTCGCGATCGAACTGTCCCAGACGCAGCTCATGCTCGAGCACGAACGGCGTTACGGTTCAGGGCTTCTCACCCAGATGCTCGAGGGCCGGATGGACGTCGCCGGCGTCACCGCCCAGCTGTCCGAGCTCGGCCTGAAACCCGAGACCGCCGTGCTGGTCGCCGCACGCAGCGAAGAGCCGGAACGGATGCTCGAACTTCACAATTCACTGTGGCGGCACGCCTTGCCCTACCTGTGCCTGCTGCGCATGGGCACGGCGCACGTCATGGTTCCGGACGGCCCGGCCACCGACTCCGTGCTGTCCCGCGCGCTGGGCCCGACCGCACGCATCGGCATCAGCAGGCACATCGATTCCCTGGCACGGTTTCAGGACGCCGCCCGGGAAGCGGCCTGGGCCCTGTCGATCGCCGAACGACGCGGGTCGGTCGTCTCGCGCTACGGCAGCGCCGTCCCGTGGGTCGGACTGTCGAGCGTGGCCGACGCACAGACCCTGGTCGACCGGATCCTGCGGCCGGTTCTCGACTACGACGAGCAGCACGGTTCGACGCTCGTCGACACCCTCGACTGCTTCCTCCAGAACCAGCGGTCGTGGCAGCAGACCGCGCAGGCGATGCACATTCACCGGCAGACGGTCATGTACCGCATCCGGAAGGTGGAGGCGCTCACGTCGCGCGATCTGGCGGACACGAATTCACTGTCCGAACTCTGGCTCGCCGTGCGGGCCGCGGAGTTGCTCTTCACCCGCGACAGCGACTGGTCGGAGTCGAAGCCGGCACCGTGACTATCCGCCTCCCCGCGCGTTGGATCGTCCGAACGAGAAGGCCCACCACCGCCGCCAAGCTCAGGCTGAAACCGAGAAGACGTCGGCCAGGTGGGTGATTCGCAGGGCACGGGCGAGCTTGGGGCGATCGCTGCCATCGGCGATGTTCTCGCCCTGCGCGCCGAGGTGTGCGATGACCTCGGCAGCCCATGCCACGTCGCTCTGTAGCGGGGACAGTTCGCGATTGACGATCGCTGTGTCACCGACATGCATGCAGAGCTTGCCGGTCATGCCCATCGACCTGGTGACGGCCAAGGCCTCGGAGAGATCGGGTTCGCCGGTCAAACATGGGCCGTCGATGGGACCGGGGAGGCCGGCCGCTCGACTGGCGACGACGAGTCGTCCCCGCGCGTAGGCCAGCGCGTCGGGTTCGGCGCCCGCATCGGTGTCCCGACGGAAGTCGCCGGTGCCGAATGCAATTCGGGTCGTGGCGTCGGCCGAGGCGATGCCGAAAGCGAATTCGACGCCACGCGCCGATTCGACCAAAGCGAGGATCGGGGTGTGGGGCACCTCGGCAGCCGTGCGATCGACCTGGTCCGCGGATTCGGTCTTGGCGAGCATCACGCCCCTCAGTCCCGGGAGCCCCCGAATCGCGTCCAGATCAGCGTTCCAGTCCGTGGTGGTGGCGTTGTTGATGCGCACCCACCCGGTGCCCCCACCGGCGAGGAAACGCATAACAGATTCGCGGGCTTTCGTTTTCGAGGACGGAACAACACCATCCTCGAGATCGAAGATCACCGCGTCCGCCGCCGAGTTCGTGGCTGCGGCGAACTCGTCCGGACGTGAGCCTGCGACCAGAAGCCAGGAGCGCGCATGCGTCGCAGGGACTGCAACGGCTGGTGCCGACGATGTGAGGGTCATCCGATTCTCGTTTCCTCTCGATGTGTACTTCTCCTCGAGCGAGGACTGCGGCGTCCTGTACCCGAAGTGCGGGGTGTGATGCGGCGATCAGTGCGCGGCGACACCGGCGAGATGGTCGAGTGCAGAGAATTCGCGGTCCACCGTGGGTGCGGTGAGCAGGCCGGCGAGTCGCCGGGGCGACAGGATGTCATCGACCTGCGCGCGAGTGAGCAGACCGTCGTCGACGGCGAGGTCGCCGACGTAGGCGCCGGTCGCCAGTGCCCTCTTGGCGATATCCGCGCTGGCGGCATATCCGATGAACGGCGAGAGCGCGGTGACGATGCCGATCGAGCGCCGAACACCCTGCTCGAGGTGGTCGCGGTTGGCGGTGATCCCGTCGACGCACTTCACAGCCAAGGTGTCCGATGCGGCGGCCAGGTGCGTCGTCGAGCGCAGCAAACTGTAGACGATGACGGGTTCGAAGGCGTTGAGCTGGAGTTGCCCGCCCTCGGCGGCCATCGTGACCGTCAGATCGTTGCCGATCACCTCGAACGCGACCTGGTTCACCATTTCGGGGATGACCGGGTTGACCTTGCCGGGCATGATCGACGAACCCGCTTGGGCCGGAGGCAGATTGATCTCACCGAGCCCGGCGGTCGGCCCGGAGGAGGTGAGCCGCAGATCGTTGCACGTCTTGGACAACTTCACGGCGACACGTTTGAGGATGCCGGAGACCTGCACGAATGCTCCGCAGTCCTGGGTTGCCTCGATCAGATTGCCGGCCGGGACGACTGGTTCACCGGTCAGCTCGCGCAGGTAGTTGCAGGCGAGCGCGGAGTACTCGGGATGGCCATTGATCCCCGTGCCGATGGCGGTGCCACCGAGGTTCGATTCCAGCAGCAGAAGCGCTCCCTCGGAGAGCCGATCGCAGTCCTCGTTCAGCATGATCGAGTAGGCGGCGAACTCCTGCCCCAGGGTCATCGGTACCGCGTCCTGCAGCTGGGTGCGACCCATTTTGACGATGTCGTCGAATTCGATCGACTTGCGCTCGAATGACTCCGCGAGCCGACCGAGCGAGGCGATCAACAGTCGGAGATGCTCGACCAGCGCGAGTTTGATCGCGGTCGGATACACATCGTTGGTGGACTGCCCCAGGTTCACGTGAGTGAGGGGGTCGAGTTCGGTGTAGGCACCGCGCCCGAACCCCAGGATCTCGAGTGCGCGGTTCGCGATGACTTCGTTGACGTTCATGTTCGACGAGGTGCCCGCCCCGCCCTGGATCGGATCGATCGGAAACTGGTCGAGCAGTGCCCCGGCGCGGATCTCCGTGCACGCGGCCACAATGGCATCGGCCCGCCGGTCATCGAGGAGGCCCAGGTCCCGGTTGGCAAGGCAGGCAGCTTGTTTCACCGTCGCCAACGCCGCGACCAGTGCCGGATACTGACCGATGGCGGACCCGGTGATGGCGAAATTCTCCATCGCCCGGGCGGTGTGGACGCCGTAGTACGCCCCCGCCGGTACCGCCAGATCTCCGATCGAGTCGTGCTCAATCCGCACATCGCTGTCGCTCAACTTTTCCACCAACACCTATTTCGCCGTTCTACTTGACAGGGCCTATGACGTCGATCACTGTTGTCGAACAGTACACCACATCCAATATATTGGAGCTGTTGAATGACGACACCCCCCGCCATCCCTGCTGACTCAGCGACAGCATCCGAAGACGCCGATACGTCTCGCGCACCACGCAGGTGGTGGAAATTCTGGAAGTTGCCGATCGGTGTTCAGTCGCTGATCGCCGTCGGCGTCGGCGCACTCATCGGCACGTTCGCTCCCGTGGTCGGCGAGCAACTCAAACTGGCCGGCGACGTGTTCCTCAACCTGGTGCAGATGATCGTCGTCCCATTGGTCTTCCCGCTGATCGTGCTCGGGATCGCACGCATGGATTCGGCGAAGAAGGTCGGACGCATGGCCGCCAAGGCGATCCTGTACTTCGAGATCGTCACCACGATCATTCTGCTGATGGCCGTCGCGCTGGCGAAGCTGCTCGATATCGGTTCCGGTACCCCCGTTGCCGGCGCCGACGGCGCCTCCGTCGAGACCCTCGAGCAGGGCATCGACTTCCACGAACTGCTGCTCCACGCTGTCCCGAAGAACGTCTTCGCCGCCTTCGCGGAGGGGAATCTGCTGGCAGTGATTGTGTTCGCCGGATTCGTCGGCGTCGCACTCGCCGCGATCGGTGAGCAGGCCAAGCCGATGACGTCCGTGCTCGACTCGCTCGCCAACGCGATGTTCAAGGTGGTCGGATACGTCATTCGCCTCGCACCGCTGGGGGTTCTGGGCTTCATCAGCTACGACGTCGCGCACTACGGGTTCGGGAACTTGTCGAGCCTGCTCGGCTTCCTTGCCGTTGTCTATGTCGGTATGGCGATCATCCTCGGCATCATCTTTCCGATCATCGCCGCAATTTTCCGCGTCGAGTACGTCACCATGCTCAAGGCCATCGGAAACCTGGTCGGACTGGCCTTCGTCACCCGCAGCTCCGAAGCGGTGCTCGCGCCGCTGCTGCTCAAGCTCGAGGGGCTCGGCGTCAGCCGCTCGACGACCTCGTTCGTCGTGCCGCTCGGCTACTCGTTCAACACCGACGGCTCCGTCCTCTACCAGGCAGTCGCCCTGGTCTTCCTCGCCAACGCCTACGGCGTCGACACCTCGATCCCCACCCTGCTGCTGATGGTCGGTGTGCTTGTCATCCTGTCCAAGGGCATGGCCGGGGTCGCATCCGCCTCGATCGTGGTGCTCATCGCCGCAGGTAACACCATCGGCCTTCCGGCCGAAGCCGTCGCACTCCTGCTGGGGGTGGACTTCATCGCCGACATGGCCCGCACCGCGGTCAACGTCGTCGGAAACTCCCTCGCCGCGTCGGTGATCGACAAGTCCGAGGAGAAGGCCGAGGCGAAGGCCGGACGGTCCGCAACACCCCGCTCGGTACCAGCCGCAGCCGGGAGCGAACCTGGCGATGAACTCGGCGACAAAGTACTCGCCGGGCGACACAGCACGGATGGGTAGTCGGGGCCCGGACAATGGACAGTCAACGAAAACATTCTCGGTATCCTCGCGACGAGACACCCGGCAATCCGCCACGCGGACCCCAGGAGCGTGCGGCGTGCAGAGTACAGTATCCAGTATGTTGCGTGATAATCCGGTGGAGCGCCCCCGCATGAGCGATGTCGCGTTCGAGCGGATCTGCGACGCGATCGTCACTGGTGAGCTCGCGCCCGGATCCAAGGTCAAGGACAGCGAGCTGGCCGAGCATCTGGGCCTGAGCCGCACCCCGGTGCGCGAGGCTCTGACCCGGCTGATCGACACCGGACTCGTCGAGGCCAAACCCGCCGCCTTCACCCGGATCACCCCACTGAATCGGGCCGATGTCGAGGCAACGCTGGCCGTGATGGAGGTCTTGGATCAACTGGCCGTGAAGACGGGGGTGCCCAACCTCACCGACGGCATGATCGACGTGATGCGCACCGCCAACGACGACCTCGCGCAGGCGATCAAGACCGACAACATCGGTGCCGCCCTCGCTGCGGACGACACCTTCCACGGCGTCATCGTCGACGCCGCCGGCAACCCACTGCTCAAGCGGCTCATGCACCAGGTGCACCCGCAGATCCACCGGATCTACTACCGCAAGTTCTCCAGCCTCCGCGGCTGGCAGGACGCCATCGAACACCACGACAACCTGATCACACTGTGTGCGGCCCGGGACGAAGCAGCGGCCGCCGAAATTTCGTCACAACACCGACGTTTCCTCGGCGGCCTGATCGGCGAACTCTTCGACATCGACGAGTCCGCCTCCGCCACCTCGTAACCGGCTGCTACGAACCGCCGCCGCGGGCTTGCTCGGTGATCACCCGCGGCGGCCGGGCGGCCTGCCGGACGTAACTGTCCAGCTGCTCGGTGCTGATCGGGCTGCCGGGGAACGCGGCGACGCGGTTCAACGGCATCGACGCGGCCATGCGGAGCAGCGCCGGGTCGTGCAGCATTCCGGCGCCGGCCGTGCGTGCGAGTGCCGCGCCGAGGATCTCGCCGCCCACCGGGTGCGCCAGCCATTCCCCGATGGTCGATTCCGCGGTGAGTTCCGGGAGGGGCGCGTCCCCGTCGACCGTCACCACCGCGTCGCCGCGCAGATCCCGCGACGAGGCACCGACCCACACCCGGTAGTCGCCGCCCTCGACCACCCACTTCGACAGCACCGCATCGAAATACGCCAGGTCCTCGAACGGGATCGGGATCCGGACGGTCCGGCTCGCACCGGCCGGGATCTCGACGTTCGCGAAACCCTTCAGCTCGCGAACGGGCCGGACCGCCGCGGAACCGGGGACCCCGACGTACACCTGCACCACCTCGCGGCCGTCCCGGTGACCGGTGTTCGCGACGGTCACCTCGACGTCCAGGCCGGCGTCGGTGAGTGTTACCGTCGGCGCCGAGTAGCCGAACGTCGTGTATGAGAGACCATGCCCGAAAGGGAAACTCACCTCCGTCTCGCGGCGGTCGTAGTAGCGGTAGCCGACGAACAGGCCTTCGCCGTATCGCACGTGGCCGGCCTCGCCCGGGAAGTCGAGGAACGCGGGGGTGTCCGCCAGCCGGACGGGAATCGTCTCGGCCAGCCGGGCGGACGGGTTGACCGCGCCGAAGAGCACGTCGGCGACGGCGCCGCCGCCGGCCTGTCCGAGGAGCCAGCCCTCCACGATCGCAGGAGCCCGGTCGGCCCACCCCGACAGCCGAACCACACCGCCGTTGGACAGCACGACGACGACCCGGGGGTTGACCGCGAGCACCGCCTCCAGCAACTCGGTGTGCGCCGACGGCAGTTCGAGGTGTTCCCGGTCGAACCCTTCCGACTCGTCCTCCGCGGGTAGTCCGGCGAACACGACGGCGACGTCTGCGGAGGCGGCGATCGACACCGCATCGACGATCAGCGGCTCTGCCGCGCTGTCGGATTCGCCGATCGAGTATCCGGGCGCGAACGTGACCTGGGCGGGGGCGGCGAGCGACCGGATCTCGTCGAGCGCGTTGTCGAGGCGGGTCGGGACGATCTGTGAGCTGCCCGCTCCCTGGTAGCGCGGCGTTCGGGCGAATTCGCCGATCACGGCGATCGACGCGTTCGCCGCGGGATCGAGGGGAAGCACTCCGTCGTTCTTCAGCAGCACGATGCTGCGCCCTGCGACCTTGCGTGCGAGTGCGTGGTGGGCGTCGCGGTCGTAGTAGGCCGCAGGGTCCAGGTTCGACCGCACCTTCTCGACGAGTGCCAGCACCCGGTCGGCAGCGGTGTCGAGTACGGACTGCTCGAGTTTCCCGGACTCCACCGCCGCCACGATCCGGGCGTCGGTGACCCCGTCGGTCGACGGCATCTCGAGATCGAGACCGGCCGTGAGCGCGGCGACCCGATTCGACACCGCGCCCCAGTCGGAGACGACGAGCCCGTCGAAGCCCCATTCGCCGCGGAGGACGTCGGTGAGCAGCCACCGGTTCTCCGACGTGTAGACGCCGTTGATGCGGTTGTAGGAGCACATCACCGTCCACGGGTGCGCGTGCCGCACGACGTGCCGGAAGCCGCGCAGATAGATCTCGTGCAGGGGCCGGGCGTCGATGTCGGCGCTGACCCGGAGCCGGTCGGTCTCCTGGTTGTTGGCGGCGAAATGCTTCAGCGACGCCCCGATCCCCCGCGCCTGCAATCCGGCGACGAGTGCGGCGCCGAGCCGGCCGCTCAGGATCGGGTCTTCGGAGAGGTACTCGAAGTTGCGGCCGCAGAGCGGCGACCGCTTGATGTTGATACCCGGCCCCAGCAGGACCCCGACGCCCTCGGCCTTGGCTTCGTCGCCGAGGGCTCGGCCGACCGTGTCGAGCAGGTCCGGGTCCCAGGTGGATCCCAACGCGACCGCCGGCGGGAAGCAGGTGGCGGGCACGCTGTCGCCGATGCCGAGGTGATCACCGCCGTCCCTCTGCTTCCGCACCCCGTGCGGACCGTCGGTGAGATAGATGGAGGGTACCCCGACCCGATCGAGCGCCTGTGTCTCCCAGAAGTTCTCACCGCTGGTGAGCGAGGCCTTCTCTTCGGTGGTGAGCGCTGTCGATAGGGGCGAACGGGTGTCCATGGTTCCTCTCTCCGTTGCGGACGGGTCGGGAGGATCGTATCGGTGGGACCGTCGAATTCGTGCGATATTCGTCGCGCCAATACATACGTACGTATGGTTTGCTCCGCCTACGACAGCCGGACCCGCACCGGCACGGATTCCCACGATCGCAGCGTGTTGTTCAGGTGACGGCGCACCGGCCCGGCGATCTCCCACGATTCGATCCTCGACGCCAGCGCCGTCAGCAATGCCTCCGATTCGAGGCGCGCGACGTGCTGGCCGACACACTGGTGGATACCCATCCCGTACCCCACGTGCCCGGACGGGTTGCGGCCGAGATCGAAGGCGTCCGGGTTCTCCCATCGGCGGGGGTCCCGGTTCGCGGCGCCGAGGAACATCAGGATCTTCTTGCCGTCCGGGATCACCGTCCCGCCGATCTCGGTGTCTCGCGTCGCGGTGCGGAAGAACGTCTGGACCGGCGACTCCCACCGGACCGCCTCGTCGAACGCCGTCCGGGCCAGCGTGCGATTCTCGCGCAGCCGCGCCCACTGTTCGGGGTGCCGTGCGAACGCGTAGAGCACGGCCGCGAGCCCATTGACGGTGGTGTCCACACCGGCCGTCAGCAGCGAGCGCACCACCAGCGGGGCCTGCTCGTACGTGATGTCGCCGCGGTCCGCGGCCGCCCAGATCTGCGCGCCGAAACCGTCACCGGTGAGCACCTCGCGGGCACACTGGTCGTTGACCCAGCCGGACAGCTCCGCCACCCGCGGCGCCCCCTTCTCCACCAGACTGTTGGCCGGACCGAACGCGTTGAACGCGTGATCGCCGTACGGCAGCAGGTTCTCGCGTCCGGCATCGGGGATGCCGACGGCATCGGGAAAGACGCGCAGCGGGAAGGCGGCGGCGAGATCGGTGACCGCGTCGAATTCGGTTGTGTTCGCAAGCAACTGGTCGACGAGAACCTCCGCGTCCCGCACCCACGACGCTCGGAGTTTCTGCAGGGCGCGCGGGCCCAGAATCTTGCCGAGCACCGCCCGCGGGGCATCGTGGTGCGGCGGGTCCGCCTCGAGCAGGATGCTCGGCGGACGCCACGGAGTCTCGTACCGGAAGTTGCTCAGACCGACTCCGGCGGCCGATTGGAACGCCTGCCAATCGGTCAGCGCGGTGTGGACCTGCTCGTAGCGACCCAATGCGAACACGTCGTACCGCTGCAGGTACACGACAGGACCGGCGTCCCGCAGGTCGGCCTGGAACGGCAACGGGTCTTCGAGGACGTCGAGGGCGAACGGGTCGGCGTCGCTGACGGGCAGGGTGGGGGCGGGGGCGAACATCGTCACGGTGAGTCCCTTCGGGGGTGAGTGTCAGAGGTCGAGCAAGAGACGGTCGGAGCACGACCGCGAGACGCAGATGAGCATGCAGTCGCCGGCGGACCGTTCGTCGTCGTCGAGGACGGAATCGCGGTGGTCGGGGTCGCCGGCGAGGACGGTGGTCTCGCAGGTCCCGCACGTGCCCTCCCGGCATGAGGACAGGACGTTCACCCCCGCCGCCTGCACTGCATCGAGGACGGTGGCGCCGGGACGCACGGTCACCGCAAGACCGGAGCGCGCGAGTTCCACCTCGAACGGTTCGTCGCGCAACGGCGCCCCGCGATCCTTCGGCACGAAACGTTCGGTCCTCAGTGTGCCGACGGGCCAATCCGCGCAATACTTTTCGACTGCGGCAAGCAGCGGGCCAGGACCGCACACGTACACCTTGGTGCCGGTGCCGGCGGCCGCGCCGAGGTACGCGGGCAGGTCGGGAAGGCCGTGCTCGTCCCGGGGTACGACGACGACGCGGTCGCCGTACGCCGCGAGTTCGTCCCGGAACGCCATCGACGTGCGGGTGCGGCCGCCGTACAGGAGCTGCCAGTCGGCTCCCGTCAGTTCCGCCTGCCGGATCATCGGCAGCAGCGGCGTGATCCCGATACCACCCGCAATGAACAGATACTTCCGCGACGGGACGAGCGGAAAGTTGTTGCGCGGACCGCCGACCCCGACCAGATCACCTTCGGCGAGTTCGCCGTGGACGTATGCCGACCCTCCACGGCCGGCGGGTTCGCGCAGCACCCCGACCCGGTAGGTGTGGGCGTCCCACCGGTCACCGCACAGCGAGTACTGGCGCGTCAGCCCGGTCGGGAGCACCAGGTCGATGTGCGCTCCCGGCGCCCAGTCCGGCAGGCGCCGCCCCGTCGGATGACGCAGCGTCAGCGCGACGACACCGTCCGCGACAACGTCTTTGACGACAACCCGCAATGCAGCGTCTGCCGGCGTACCGGAAGAAACCGGGTTCTGTGACATCTCGACTCCTCGATCTCGCGTTTGTTCGAGGATCATCCGAGCGAGGGATACGTCACCAGACTATTTTCAATAGTTGAAAGTAAAGATGTAATCGGGGTCACTCACCTGGGCGAACGCCAGCGCCGTCACATCGGTCATCGACGGACGTACCCGCTGGGCGGCGGAGATTACGGGGTGTGCGCCCGTCGGCTGATGTCCTTGTCGACCGCGGTGGCGAGGTCGTGGACGAGTCGGGAGTGCCAGTGCTTGTGGGCCTCGAGGTCCGCGGTGAGGGCGTGGCAGTCCGGGCATTCCAGGGGGCTGGGTTGTGAAGTGCTTTCCATGGCGCTGCGCTTTCCGGGAGAAGTGGTTCCGATTCCACCGTGGCACGGGCGGGGCGGATAGTCCACCGCCCACACAGCGTCACAGACATTGGTCAGCCGCCCGCGCAATTGCGCCGGATTCCGGCAAACCCGTGAGCGTCTGTACCTGGGACTGGCTCATTTCGCCGCCGCGGCCATCACCCGGGTGATGCCCTTCGCCGCCGCCTGCAGCGCGGGGATCTGCGCGTACGCCTTCTCGTCGTTCGGCACGATCACCGACAGCGCGGCGACGACCCGGCCGGTGCCGTCCCGCACCGGAACCGCGACACCCGTGGTGTCCGCGTACAGGTGGCCCGCGCAGAGGATGTAGCCGTGCCGGCGCACGTCGGCCAGGACCCCTCGCAACTGTCGTGAGGTGCGAATCGTGTTGTCGGTGTATACCTTCAACGGCTCGTTCAGGATTCGTTCCTGAAGGTCCGGCGAGGCGTGGGCAAGAAGGACCAGTCCGGAGGAAGACACGTGCAGCGGCATCCGGCCGGCGATGCGCGTGTAGTTGACCACCGCGCCCGGCGCCGTGAGCCGCTCGACGAACAACACCTCGTCACCCTCGAGCACACCCAGTTGGGTGTGCTGCCCGACGACGGCGTGGAGGTCTTCCATGAACGGCATCGCCGCTTCCCGGAGTCCGAGGGTCGGGGACGCGCGCGACGCGACCTCCCACAGGCGCACCCCGATCCGCACCTTCCGGTTCTCCCGCTCGAGCCAGCCGCACCCCACCAGTTCGTCGATCAACCGCGATGTCGTGGAGATGTGGAGACCGGACCGTCGCGCGATCTCGGACACGGTCAGCAGCGAATCGTCCGAACGGAACGATTCGACGATCCGCACCGTCCGGGCCAGGACGGACTCGCCGGTGTGCACACGCGCCATTCCTTCAGTGTGCACACCGGCCGACGCTCAGCGCAGGTCGCGCCGCCGGAACGCCGTCACACCCACCACAATCAAGGCGGCGGTGATCAGCAACAACCAGACGATCGGTGTGGCCGCGAACTGCCCGCCCGGCAGTTTCGGAGCGTGGCTGAACGGCTCGAGATCGAGCACCGCCTGCGGGAACTGCGCGATCGACCCGATCATGAAGATCAGGAGGAACGCGACGAGCACGCCCCACGCCACGGGCGTGAACCGCGGGATCACCCCGAACAGGAGGACCGTCACCCCGGCGAGCATCCAGATCGCCGGAAGCTGCACGAGCGCCGCCCCGACCACGTCGGTCAGCGCTCCCCCCACGTCGCCGATGGACGCGCCGTAGGTGAGTCCGGCGGCCACACCGGCCACGATCATCGCGACCGCCGGTCCCAGCAACGCGAACAGGATGTGGCTCGACGCCCAGCGGACGCGACCGACCGAGCCGGCGGTCACGGGTTCGAGGCGCTGGGCGTTCTCCTCGGAATAGAGACGCAGCGACGCGGAGATCGCGTAGGCCGCGGCGGCGATCGCGAGCATGGTGAACGCGTAGCCGATGAACGATTCCTCCAGCGACTGCGAACCACCCATCCGCATGATGATGTCCCGGATCGTCTGACTGTCGCCGACCTGCCCGCCGACCCCCTTGGCGGCGCTGCCGATGAGCAGGCCGTACAGACCGAGCCCGGCCGTCCATGCCGCGAGCGTGCCGCGGTGCATCCGCCATGCCAGCCCGAAGGTTCCGCCGAGTGTCGGTGGTGCAGCGACGGGGCCGGGCCGTTCGGCGATCAGACCGGCGCCGACATCCCGCCGGCGCAGCAGCGCGTAGGCCACCCAGGTGAGGACGCCTGCCGCGACCAGGCTGGGGACGACGACCCACCACCGTTCGTCGGCGTACGGACGGATCTGCAAGGCCCAGCCGAGCGGCGAGAACCACGACAGCGTGCCGGAGCCGGCGTCACCGACCGCGCGCAAGGCGAAGGCGACACCGAGCACCGTCAGCGCGATGCCGCGCGCGACGCGGGCGCCGGTACTCACCTGCGCCGCGACGGCGGCCACCGCCGTGAACACCAGGCCCGAGCAGGCCAGGGACGTGCCGAAGGCCACCGAACCACCCACCGGAAGGTCACGGGCGAGCAACGCTGCCGCACAGATCATTCCGGTGACGACGGAGGCGCCGCCCGCGAGTGTCAGTGCCGCCGTCAGCCCCGCGTACCGTCCGACGGACGTGGAGTCGAGCAGCTCGGCCCGGCCGGTCTCCTCCTCGGCGCGGGTGTGTCGGATGACCGTCAGGATCACCACCAGACCGATCAGCGTGTAGTAGATGCCGGCCTTCCAGACACCCACCGATCCCAGGGTGGAGTTGAAGATCGGCCCGTACATGGCGATCTGTGCGGGGCTGGCCGCCGTGGTGGCGGCGAACTCCGCCAGCTGGGCGTCGGAGGTGTAGATGTCGGCGATGCTCGCGACGTACAGCGCCGGCGCGAACCCGAAGATCAGAATCCACAGCGGCAGCGCGATCCGATCCCGGCGCAGGAACAGCCGCAGAAAATGCAGTGTCCCCTTGAAATCCGAGGAAGATACCGGCGCCGGCTCGACCGGCCGATACCGGGAGATCGTCGCGGTACTCATGCCCGCACCTTCTCCACCGTGTCGGACGACGCCGTCGTGCCGTCGTCGATCTCGTAGTGCCGCAGGAAGAGTTCCTCGAGCGTCGGCGGCTGACTGACGAGGCTACGCACCCCCGTGTCGCCGAGCACCCGGATGAGCTCGCCGAGATGTTCGCTGTCGACCTGGCAATGCAGCGTGGACCCGTCGAGGTGGATATCCGCGACGCCCGCGATGCGGCTCAGATCGCCGGGGTCGCCGAGAAGTTCGGCGGTGATCGACGTGCGACTGAGGTGCCGCATCGACGCCAGCGTGCCCGATTCGACCGTGCGTCCGGACCTGATGATGGTGACCCGCTCACACAGCGCCTCCACCTCGGACAGGATGTGACTGGACAGCAGCACCGTCACCCCGCGGTCGCGGGCCTCGGCGACGCATTCCCGGAATACCTGTTCCATCAACGGGTCCAGGCCCGACGTGGGTTCGTCGAGCAGCAGCAGTCGGGCATTCGAGGAGAACGCCGACACCAACGCCACCTTCTGACGATTGCCCTTCGAGTACGCACGCCCCTTCTTCCGCGGGTCGAGGTCGAAACGCTCGATCAACTCCTGCTTGCGAGCCGCGTCCAGGCCGCCGCGCATCCGGGCGAGGAGGTCGATGGTCTCGCCGCCGGACAGCGACGGCCACAGCGTCACGTCGCCGGGGACGTACGCCATCTCGAGGTGCAGGGCGACGGCGTCGCGCCAGGGATCGCGTCCGAAGACGGTGGCCTCACCGCTGTCGGAGTGGAGGCTGCCGAGGAGGACGCGGATGGTGGTGGATTTTCCGGCGCCGTTCGGCCCGAGGAACCCGTGCACCTCACCTTCGCCGACCTCGAGGTCGAGTCCGTCCAACGCCCGGGTTCGTCCGAACGTCTTCACCAGGTTGCGCACTTCGATGATCGCGCTCATAGCTGCTCCTAGTTCGGGGAGTCGGTAGATTCTGCGGGTGCCGCCGCCTGGGCGGCACCGTCTTCGGTGGCCAGGTACGCCTCGAGCGTCGACGAATCCGGCAGCAGGCCTTCGGTGTACATCTCGAGGGCGGGCAGCGTGACGTCGGTGGCGAGGTCGCGGATCGCCTTGGCGTAGTCGAGCGGAACTTCCTTGTCGGCGCGCATCTGCAGGTAGAGCAGCATGGCGCCGACGTTGTAGAGGGTGAGATAACGCGCCCGCGCCTGCGGGTTACGACTGGGCCGCACCTTCCCGGTCGCCACTCCCATGTCGAGGTACTCCGCGGTGTCGTCCACCATGTGCTCGAACAGCGATTCGCCGAGACCTCCGCCCGCCTGGAAACTGCGGACTATGTACGCGACGAGCGGGGCGTACTGCTCGATGTCGGCGAGGGCCTGCATGGTGCCCGCCGGCCCCGGCGTCGAGATCGCCTGCGCCTTCTGCTCCCGGATGATCCGCAGAACATGCTCGTCGCATTCGGCGCGCAGGCCGTCCTTCGATCCGAAATGGTGGATCACCAGCCCGGGCGACACCCCGGCGGCAGTGGCGATCGCCCGCACTCCGGTGGTGAAACCGTGATTGCCGAACACCGTGATCGCCGCGTCGCGCACGCGGGCGCGGGTGGTCAGATCGGGTTGCGGGACCTCGGAACCGGCATTTGTTGAACGCATGTTTAATATGCTAAACACGCGTTCAATCGGTGCGCAAGGGGTCGCGGTGTCAAGATTTCGTCAAGGCCGGGACACCGGCGTGCGGGCCCGCGAACACGACCGTCGGGCGGGGGTACCGGTTGCGGGCGCAGGCCTCGTCCAACCCGTCATCGACGGCATCACGCACCTCGCTCCGATCCGCGTCCAGCAGGACCAGTTCGGTCAGGATCACGCCGTAGTCGCGCCGGACCTGCTCCATCAGGCCGATCACCTCGTCGATTGCCCCGGAACCGGCAGTGCAGCGGAATCCCACCAGCCGCAGCTGCGGCTGTTCCATCACCGCACGCACCGCGTCCTCGATGCCCGGGCCCGCCTCGGTCACGTCGAGCACCGTGTTCTCGCGCGACTGCTCGTGAACAAATAGATGAGGCAGATGCAGCGTCATCGGAGCCTCCTCGATCCGGTGGGATCCCCGGGTCGAACAACTCGGGGGATCAGTTCCAGATCTACCCCCGCGCGGCCGGGTTGCAGCCGATCTTGACGCCGAAATGACTCCCCCGCCCGCAATCCTGACGCGGTGTTGGCGCGCCCGTCAGTCGGGGCCGCCGAGTGTGTCGGCGAAGAAGGCCAGTACCCGGTCGACTCCCTCCTGCCGCCGGTGCGCGGTCAGTGTCGAGTGCTCTGCACCCGGAAACTCCACCGCGATGAAGTTGTCACCGAACTCGCGGCGCAGTGTCTCGAAGCGATTGCCCACCAACCCGTCCTCCCGGAACCGCAGGCCGAGGACCTGGCAGCCGGCGTTCACCTTCGCCCGCACCGCGTCCAGGTCGGCGGGGCTGAGCCCGAGGTCGCGTTTACGCGTCTCGCCGACCGGAAACGGGACGGACGGCTGCGCCAGCACGGGCGCCACCACCGGGGCGTCGACCATCATCGCCAACGCATAGCCACCGGTGAAGCACATCCCGACCGCACCGACTCCGACGCCACCGAGTTCCTCGTGCAGATCGCGCGCCACCGACCGCAGCCACACCGCCACCGGTGCCGTCGTGCCGAGCGCCAGTTTCGTGAACTCCCGGCTCACGCAGACCTGTACCAGCGAACTGACGGTGCTGAGCGTGCCGTACCCCCGCTCCGGCTTCCCGAACAGGGACGGCATCACCACGGTGTACCCGTGCGCGACGACCTCCTCCGCGAATCCGATCACCTCCGGCGTCACACCCGGTACCTCGTGGATCACGATGACGCCCGGCCCACGACCCTTGCGGAAGGTCGGGTGGGTGACCCCGCCGACCGTGTGACTGCCCGGTGTCCACCCGTCCACAAGCCCCATGACACAAGAACGTACTCGACCGATCGCGGACCTCCCGCTCTGCCGACGACACGACCGTGCGGTTTCATTCGCCTGCGTTCCCCGCGCCGCCTGTGCACGTACGGTACGAATCGGCACAATCCGGACAACCGAGGAAAGGGCACATATGCGCAACCTTCGACGTGCGGCAGTGGCGGGGGCCATGATCGCGGGACTGATGACGGTGGGAGCCGCAACGGCGTCCGCCGCGCCGTTCGGCTCCCTCGGTGACGGACCCGATCTCGTGATCACTCAGGCGAACGCCGAGGGCGTCAGCGCCTGCGCAGTGCGGGTCACCAACGACGGCGACGGCACGGCCACGGGCGTAACGGTCCACACCCCGTTTACGTACGAGCCCCGAGACCTCGGCACCCTCGCCCCCGGCGAATCGAAACTCGCCCAATACTTCGACTGCGGCATCTATCCCAGCATCTTCTACTTCACCACGACGATCGGTGAGACCAACTGGGCGAACAACTTCCTGCGAATCGACCTCTGAGGGATCAGTGCGGCGGCGAGCTCCTTGCGCGTGTGGCGCCGGAGCCTGCAGTTGACCTCTCGGCCCGGCCTGTCGGCACCCGATCACACCGTCTCCATACCGACAGCCCCGACACGCACCTGAAACTCGAGACACGCCAGAGCCTCCCGGGCGGCATCGAGCGCCCGCTCCGGTGTCTCCCCGACCGCACGGGCGTAGGCGACCCGCGAATCCGACGATTCCAAGGGGATGACGTCGCCGCCCGGACGGACGAGCAGTTGTACATCGGTCACTCCGGCGACCTGCCGGGCTCGGTCGAGGCCGCCGATGTCGGTGACGACGCCCGCGACAGGTGCGGCGGCGAACCAGATCGCGGAATGACGCGCCGCCCGTTGCTCGGCGAGAATTGCCCGGATCTCGGGAAGGACTTTCTCCCCCACGGTCTGCCGCACGACGCACTCGCCGAGGTCCACACCGGTGGCGTCGAACGCCAGTGCCGGAATCTCGTCGCCGCCCATCCGCACATGGGTCTCGATCACCCGCGGACCTGCTGGCCCGAGCACGATCTCGGTGTGTGTTGCACCGAATTCCACGCCGAGGGCGTAGAGCAGACTCGTGACATACGTATGGATCTGCCCTTCCTGGGCCGCGGAGAGTGCGGCGGGTGTCACGTGCCCGACTTCGACGAAGTTGACCGGGTCGGAGAACTTCCGTGTGACAGCGACGATCTGGTGTTCGCCACATTCCGAGAATGCCTCCACACTGAACTGCGGCCCCTCGTGGAACTGCTCGACCAGCACTCCGCTGTTCGTCAGACCGTCGAAATCGCCCCCAGCGCGGGCGAAGGCCGCAGCCAGTGCGCTGTCGTCCCGGATCACGGCCACGCCCGCACTACCGGCACCGCAGACCGGTTTCACCACACAGGGCAGACCGTGTTCTGCTGTGAAGGCCCGCAGTGCGGCCACGTCGGCGACGATCGCAGAGGCGGTGGCGTCGATGCCCGACTCACGAAGCCGCGCCCGCATGGCGTGCTTGTCGTGGACCGACGCCACTGTGCGCCGCGAATGGGTCGCGAGACCGAGCGCCTCCCCGATCGCGGCACAGCGGTCCTGGTCGCGTTCGCCGAACGTGGCGATCCGCGTGAAGGGATGCTGCGCATGTGCCGCCCGGGCCAACGCGATCCATTCTTCGTCCGGTGCATCGTGTCGCACGGCAATGACCCTGGTGTGCGAGGTCAGTTGGCGAAGCTTGGCGACGAACTCCAACCGGCAGATTACCGAGGTCTGCGTGCCGGGTAGGGCGCCGCGGACCCTGCCTGGAAGGTCGCGGCCGCTGCCTACGACGAGGACGTGTTCGGTCATTTCTTCACCTCGAGTGTCGAGTGGGGAGCGACAACGCAGGAAGGTCGCCGGCGTTCCGCGAGACTGCGACGTGCTGCCGTCCGGGAGACCAGCGCAGCCACCCCGAAGGTTGCCCCGAGGACCGGCCAGGCGATCAGCCCGGTCGGCAGGAGAACCACGACCAGAAGGGTGGGGCCGACCACCTTCTGACCGGTCATGCCGAGGCTGAACGCACCGAGGTAGCGGGCCACGGCGGGCGGCGGGGACAGTTCGGACGACAGCTCCCACGCCGCCACGGAATGGACGTTCTCCGCGATCGACAGGGCTACGACCGCAACGAACACGGCGGCAATGGCGACGGCGGTTCCGGACAGCTGGCCCAGGGCGAACAGACCGCAACAGACCGCCATCAGGACACCGGCCAAGGCCAGTAGACGGCTCGCCGCCGCCGTGCCCTCGGCGAACCGGGCGACATAGACCTGGAGGACCACGGTGAGGACGGTGTTGACCGCCATCAACACCGGCACCCAGGCGAGCGGCACCGAGGTGTATTCGATGACCCAGATCGGCAGCAGAACGATCAGCACGGTGTCGTACAGCGACAGGACACCGTTGCCGACCGTGAAAACCATGAACCACCAGTCACGGAACGGTGAACGCACCGTGGTCGCGGGAGAAGCGGTGTCGAGGGAATCACGCTCCGCGCGTGAAGGTCGGTGCAGCATCACCGTTCCCGTCCGGCGGAGCACGTACCGCACGGCGGCGGCGACCACCAGGAAGGAAATTCCGTTACCCACGAACAGCGCCGTGAACGCGGCCGGCCGGCCGGTCGCGAAGACAACCCCCGCGAGAAGGAATCCGGCCGTGAGGCCCACATTCCGGACCGCACGGATGGTGGCCATCGTGCGTGTCCGATCCCGGCCCCCGATCACCGACGTCACGACGGCCTGCTGGATCGGGCTGCTCGCTCGATCGGCCGCGGTGAGCAGCACCGTCAGCACCAGAAAGGTGGTGAAGTCGGAGACGAGTGCAAAACAGCCGTACCCGATGCCGCGCAGCAGCAGAAGCACCACGTAGAACCGTCCCGCCCCCAGCCGGTCCGCCAGCCTGCCGAGGGGCACCGGTGCGAGCAGGGCGAGTCCGCCCGCAAGAGTGGTCGCGAGGGCGATCTGGTTCGCGGTGATGCCAACGACGCCGATGAAGTAGAGGGCGAAGGAGGCGAAGAACATTCCGGTGCCGAGAGAGTCGATGCCGGCACCGACGGCCAGCGTGCGGCCGGCCGGGGTGTCGGGCAGTAGCGCGTCACCCAGCCGCCGCAGCGCGGCGTTCACGGCACGTCTCCGGGGTTTGCGAACGCGCGCACGAGTTCGGCCGACCGCTGCACGTGTGCGGGCGTGGCCGCTTCCGGGGCGGGGCGGCGCAGGTGGTTCCACGCGTAGCGGCGGGCCGCGTTGACGAGCAGATCCGGTTGCCCCGGCGTCTCCGATTGCCCCGACGTCCCTGATTGCACCGACGTCGCGGCTCGCGCAACCAGGGCTGACGCGATGAGCAGCCGGCTCAACCGGTCGACCAGCACCCACCCGGCGGCGGCGACGATCGCGGGATCCGCCCCGACCCATTCGTGTCGGGTGGTCCGCACCCCCGCGAGTGCGTCGTCCACCATCTGCCAGGCCGCGAGCAACCGTCCCTGCGGAGCCGCGCCGAGGAGTTCCCGCGTCCGGTCGGTTACGGCGTCGAAGTGCTCGGGACGCGTGAGCAGTTCCAACGCGTGGACGGTGAGGGCCCCGCGGTCGGCTCGGGCGTCATCGCTCCCGTCGACGCGGGCGGTGTCCGCTGCAAGCGAGTAGGTGACACAGCGCGCGGCGGCCCTGCGGGCTCGACCGTGCGCCATCTGTGGAATGTCGTGCCAGGCACGGGCGGCCATCACGTCCACCACACGGTCGGCGACCTCCTCCCGCCGAGCGATGCCCCAGGGGCTGCTTTGCTCGAATACCTCTGTTGCGCCGATCAATCCGGTGACCGCCTCCTCCAGGATCCTGACACCACCGGTGGCCCACTCCGCCGCGACCCGTTCGGGTGTGTTCGACGCGAGGAAACGTGTGTTCATGTGTACTCCAGCCAGTGACGGTAGGTGGGCTCGCGCCCGCGGACGACGTCGTGGAAGACGTCCCGCAGCTGCTTGGTGATCGGACCGCAGCCGCCCGCCGCCAGCGGGCGGTCGTCGACCGACGCCACCGGGACCACCTCGGCGGCCGTGCCGGTGAGAAACGCCTCGTCGGCGACATAGAGGTCGCTGCGGGTCAGGCTCTGTTCCCGCACGGTCATCCCCAGGTCGCGAGCGAGGGTGATCACGGTATCCCGGGTCAGACCGGGCAGAATGTTGTCGCTGACCGGCGGGGTGGTCAACACATCGTCGTGTACGGCGAAGATGTTCGCGGCGGACGCCTCGGCCACGTGCCCCGTGGACGTGAGCATCAGCGCGTCGTCGTAACCGGCGCGCAGAGCGGAGACCTTGGCCAGTGCCGAATTCACGTAGGCGCCGGTTGCTTTGGCCATCGGTGGAACCGAATGAACTCCGTTCCGTTGCCAGCTGCTGACCGTCAGGCGGCAGCCCTCCTGGTCCGCGGTCTCACCGAGGTACGACCCCCACGGCCAGGCCGCGATGGCGACCCGGGCGTTGTCCAACGCAGGCGCGACACCCATCGCGCCGTAGCCGAGGTAGATGATCGGGCGCAGATAGCCGGAGTCCAAGCCGGTGCGGCGGAGCAATTCGAGGGAGATCTGGGTGAGCTCGTCCACCGACCATCCGGGGTCCAGCAGGTACACGCGGGCCGAGTCGTGCAGCCGTCGCAGATGGTCACGCAACCGGAAGACAGCCGGACCACGGTCCGTCGCGTAGGCCCGGATGCCCTCGTAGACGCCCCATCCGTAGTGCAGACTCGGTGTCAACACATGGACCTGCGCCTGGTCCCAGGCAACGAACTCGCCGTCCATCCAGACAGTACTGGTCGGGGTCAGTTCCATTGTTCTGCTTTCGATTCGGCGGCGGCGGACCGCCGGGACGGAACAGGGACTGCCGGCGCACCGACCAGCTCCAGTCGACGCTCGATGCTGCGCGATTGCAGCGACAGAGCCTCTCGATAGTTGTCGGCCCCTTCGCCGCGGAAGGAGAACCAGCCCCAGCGTGGCCGCAGTTGGCACCCACGCGCGATCTTGGCCTCGTAGGCGGCGAGGCCGTAGTGGATGCGACGGATGCCGTGCTCCACCGCCCACCGCGCCGTCTCGTGGTACGTCAAGGTCAGGTAGCAACCACGAACGCCCGGGGCGAAGCCTGCGGTCCGCGCGAACAACGTGTCGCGGGTACGTAGATAGAGCACGAATCCCACGAGGCGACCGTCCTGCTCGGCGCCGAGCACCACACAGGACTCGCCCAATTCCTCACGGATGGCGTCGAAATCGCGGCGAACCCGGTCCTCGCCGCCGGGTAGCCCGTACTTGGCCCGATGTGCGACCTGGAGGGCGACCACCTGGTCGTCGATCGCGGTGGGACCCCAGCGGACCACCGTGCGCAGACCCGTCCGGGTGTAGTCCGCGATCTCCTTGCGGAGCCGGACGCGACGGCGTTTGCTCAGGCTCGCGAGATAGTCCGCCCAGCTGTGCCCACTCAGGTCGTGGACGCCCTCGGCCCCCAGCAAGGCCGCTGTGTACCCGGCGCGCGCCGCGGAACCGTCGACGTGCTCGGCTTCCGGGTCTCCGACGTACAGCAATGCGACGCTGCGGCAACCGAGTTCGTCACCGGCTCGACCGAGCAGATCGGGCAGGGCCGCCATGACCGCGCGGCGCTCATCAGGTGAGCGGCCGGGCGCATGTGCCACGCCGTGGTGATTTCCGAAGGTGGCGAGCGCCACCGACGGGTACTGATCGTCGCGGGCGCCGGGCAGTGCTTCGGTGAGTGCCGCCCAACGCTCCTGATCGGGCTGGTCGAGCAACTCGGGTTCGGCCATCGGCCCGGCGGTTCCCGCGAGCCGGGGCGGGTCGTAGAAGAGCAGGCCACCCGGCCGCGCCGTGAACAGCAGCGGCGCGAACGCGACGGCCCGGCCGTCCTCACGCACCTCGAGGTAACGCACCTCGTGCAGGTCGGTGCGTTCGGTGAACCGCCACCACCGCGCGTCCTCCCAGATGATGTCCGGATCGGCGATGCCCGCGAAGTCCGCGACGAGCGGGCGGGCACCGCGAGGCAGGACGTGGCCGGTGAGCCCGTCGAGTGCGGTCCGGGTGGTGGTCATGCCGCGTCCTCGCTTTCGAGACGGTCCCAGACGAATCCGGCGCTCACCTGCTCTGCGGTGGAGACCAATCGGCGTCCCAGAGCCGTGAAGTCCGGGTCCGTGATCACCCAGAAGGCGAGGAAGTCCGCCGACTTGCGCTCGCTGTATCGGGCGGGGCTCCACTCGTCCCCGACGTGGGTGTTCAAGGTGAAGTCGTGCACGCCCGGCGGCGCGTCCGGCAGTCGCTGCACCCTGCCCAGCCGCGGTGGCACGCCGTAGAACGCGGCGTGCGGGGCGGTGGCCACCCGCTCCCGGACGGCGTCCAGATCGGTGGGGAGCCCGCATTCCACCCGTGCCCACAGGTGCCGGGGGTCGATGCCGAGGACATGACGCAGCATCGTCGGTATCGGGCCGCCACCGATGCGGGCGGCCACTTCGCACAGCACGATGTCGCCGTTGCCGGTGACGAAGAACTCGGCGTGCACGCAGACGGTGGGCGGGGAGACGAGTGCGTCGACGAGACGCCAGGTTTCGTGCACCAGGCGCGCACAGATCGGGTCGGCGGTGTCGACGGACCGCGAGCCGAACGGGGCGTCGGTCCAGTGTTCGAGGCATCCCTGGCCGGTGTAGCGGGACACGACCGCCGCCACCGGGCGTCCACCGACCCGGAACGCGTCCACATGATGTACCGCGCCGTCGACGAACTCCTCGACCTCGTAGGGTGTCGACGTGACGATGTCGGCGAGACCGGCCGCCTGCGCCGGCGAGTCGAGAACGTACACGCCGGTGGAGCCCGAACCGCTGCGTGGCTTGACGACGACGTGGCCCGGATGGCGGGCCATGAAGTCTGCGATGTCTGCCGGGTGCCGCACCGGCGCGAAGGCGGGAACGAGAAGTCCTGCAGCCTGCGCTAATTCCTTCATCAGGATCTTGTCGCGGTACGCGGCCGCAGTGGCGGTATCCAGTCCGGGCAGCCCGAGTTCGCCGCGCAACCTCGCTGCCCGTTCCACGTCGACCTCGGCCAGGGCGAAGACCGCGTTCGGCCGGTGCCGTCCGGCGAGGTCCCGAGCAGCGCCCAGCACCGCGTCGTCGTCGTTGTAGTCGGTGACCGTGACGATCTCGGCGAATCCCTCCCCGGGATCCGCACCGGCGGCGCAGACCGCCACCAGCTGTCCGCACATCTCGGGCAGCCACCGGGCAAACGGCAGCCCGGCGCCCCGCGCACTGATCAGTACGAGAATCATCTGACGGTTTCCTTCCTGGTCGTCACTGTGCGGTCGGTTGCCCCGACATTCGTTGCCAGCGCGGCGAAGACTTCCGCGGTCCGCATGTCCAGCGGTACGCCGTGTGCACGCCGCTCGCGCTCGCGGGTGCGTTGGGGGTCGCCCGGAGCCGCCACGGGCGCCCCCGTGGCGGGGGTGGCCCCACGCACGGCGCCCAGGAGGTCGGTCAGCCCGGCTGCAAATTGCTCGTGCCCAGTGAACGCTCCGGGGTCCAGGGCGAGGACGAAGTGGCCGACCCCGCGGCTTCGCCCGGGTGTTCCGTCACCGACCTGTTCGAGCCGCCAGTCGGGCGGCGACCCGGTCAACACGGCCCCCAGCAGGGTGACCGCCATCGCCAGGCCCTGCCCCTTGTACCCGCCGAGCGGAGACAGGGCGTACGCCTCGTCGGGTGCCGATGTCGGTCGCCCGTCGACGTCGGTCGCCCAGCCACTGTTCAGCGGCCGTCCCTCGGCCCGGCGGTGCTTCACCTCGCCGAAACACACTTGGCTGGTGGCCATGTCGAGGGCGAACTCGTCGTCCTCCGCACCCGCGGCCACACTGATCGGGTTGGTGCCGAACAGCGGTTCGACCCCGCCGTACGGGGCAACCCGGGAGGCGGCGGAGGTGACCGCGATGCCGATCAGCCCCTGCCCGGCCAGGTGCCGGGTATAGACGGACGCCGCGCCGAAGTGGTTGGAGTTGCGCACACCCACCGCCGCAACGCCGAAAGCCCTGGCCCGGTCGGCCGCCAGCCGAGCGGCGGCGAGTCCGGCGAGCACACCGAGTGCGCCGTCGGCATCCAGCAGCAGTCCGGCCCCACGGTCCCGGACCACGGCCGGGCACGCCGCCGCATTCGCGACGCCGGTCGCGAGTTCGTCCAGGTACTGCGGCAGCAACCGCAGGCCGTGAGTGTCGATTCCGCGCAACGACGTGTCGACGAGCGCGGCGGCCACCGACTCGGCGTCGTTCGCCTGCACTCCCGCCTCGACGAGCGCGAGGGAAGCGAGAGTGCGGGCCTCCTGTTCGTCGAGTAGCGAAACGCTTTCCGGCCCTGCGCTGTTGATCATGAAACACTCCAATACATGAAGACGTGCGGTCCTATATCCGGGATTTCGTACTCCGGACCGAGAATCCGGAAGCCGTGCTTGGTGTAGAACCCCGCGGCAGAAATGCGGGCGTTGCACCAGACCACCCCGGCGCCGGACAGCGCGGCGTTCGTGAGGACGGTGCGCAGGATGGCGAGCCCTGCACCGGTGCCACGGACCTCGTCGAGGGTGGCCATGCCGCGAAGGCGCCGGCCCCGGCCCGGGATCAGGCCCGGCACGGCGTGTTCGCCCGGTGGATCCTCGTCGTACAACGACGCCACCCCTACCGGCCTACCCGCGAGGAGCGCGGCGAAGTGCCGGGCGCCGGCGCGATCGTCCTCGGGATAGGCGCAACTCGAGACGGGCTGTCCGGGCCGCAGCACCGTGTGGCGGATCGGTCGCACGTCGTCGGCCGGCACCGGCCGGACCCGCCAGCCGTGGGCGGCGGGATCGGGGACGAACCCGGACCCGGGCCGATCGGGGAGGGTGACGCGGCCGGTGCCGTCGAGGGTCAGTCCGTGACCCGTGTTCACCGCCAGCAGGTCGACCGCGTCGACGTCCAGATGGTCGGCCAGCCCGCCGAGGTGGGCCGTGGCCGACACCCCCGCAACCGACTCCGGCATGCAGCCGAGCATGGTGACCAGACCGCGCTCACGAGCCCGCCGCAGCAGCGCGAGGGACGGCGTGATTCCCCCGGCCTTCATCGGCTTGACGTTGATGCCGTCGAACGCGTCGGTGCAGGCGTCCAGGTCCCGCGGCGAGGCGATGCTCTCGTCGGCTATCACCGGGATCGGACTGCGCTCCTGGAGGATCCGAGCATCTCGCCACGCCGAGCGCGGAAACGGCTGCTCGATCAGCTGCACACCGAGGTCCGTAAGCTCGGGCAGGACGGGGAGCAGACGAGACAGCTCCCAGCCGCAGTTGCCGTCGACGTAGAACGGCGCGTCCGTGTGGCAGCGGAGTTCCTCGAGCACGGTGAGGTCGGCGGGGTCGGCGAGCTTGATCTTGTAGGCCGACCATCCGGGTCGCTCGCGCAACTTCCGGACCATCACTTCGGTCTCGTCGAGCCCGATGCTGAAACTCGAGCGCAACCCCTGCGGACGGTCCAGTCCGAGGGACTTCCACAGCGGCACCCCGAGCAGCCGTGCCCGCAGGTCGTGCACCGCGGTGTCGAGCGCGGCGAGAACGAACGGCGAGTCGGGCAGTTCGGCAGACAGCCTGCGCCACACCGCGAACGGGTCTTCCGGGCACATCTCGATCAGAAGTGGAGCAATCCGGCGAAGGTCTGCGTGCAGTTGGTCCAGGCCGGAGTTGTAGTGGTCGGTCATGAACGCGGATGCCTCTCCGAATCCGCTTTCTCCGTCCTGCTCCACCTCCACCACCAGAGCCCGCTGGACGGGGATCGCTTCTCGGGCGGAGCGCCACAGATGCCGCTGGGTCAAGCTGACTTCGTGCGCGGTGACCTTCACGCGTTGCCCCCGACACCGAAGAACTCGCGGTCGCGCGGACCGTGCGGACGGAGGTCGTCCCACCACTGCGCGTGCTCGTCGTATTTCGCGAAGAACGGCTTGCCGACCATGTCCGGTCTCCGTGCCTGCAGGAAGCGCAGCGCGAACGCCGGGCCGCCGTCGAGATCGACGACTCCGTCGATCACGACCTTTCCCGGCGACGCGGACATCACCGGACCCCGCGCGGTGCGGCCGAGTCCGGAGACTCGTTGCAGCGCTTCACGGTAGATGTCGACGGCACGTGCCAGCGGAAGACCGAAATACGGTCGCGCACCGGTATCGCGCTCGACGAACATGTAGTACGGCACGACGCGGTGACGCACCTGCGCCTGCCACAGGTCGGCCCAGGCGCGCGCGTCGTCGTTGACGTGACGCACCACAGGCGCCTGTGCCCGCAGGACCGCGCCGGTCGACGCCAGCCGGGACAGCGCGGTCTGGGCCGCATCGGTTTCCAGTTCCGCGACGTGCGACAGGTGCAGCATCATCGCGACGTGCTTACCGGCGGCGGTCATCCGCTCGAGCAGGCGGAGTAGGTCGTCGGCTTCCGGTCCGGCCAGCAGCCGGTACGGCCAGAACGACACGGCCTTCGTGCCGATCCGCACTGTTTCGACGTGCTCCCGTCCGGGTCGGAGAAGCGGTTCCAGGTAGGAGGCAAGCAGTTCGGTCCGCATGACCAGCGGGTCGCCGCCTGTGAAGAGCACGTCGGTGATCCCGGGGTGCAGGTCGAGGTACCGGGTCATCGTCTCCGGCCCGGACATGGCCATCTTCAGGTCCGGGGTGTCCACGAACTGGGCCCAGCGGAAGCAGTACCCGCAGTAACTGTGGCAGGTCTGCCCCTGACGCGGGAACACCAGCAGCGTCTCGGCGTACTTGTGCTGCATTCCCGAGCCGTCGATGTCGTCGTGCTGGGGAACGTTCATGCTCAGCTGATCGCCGGGATGTGGGTTCAGGGCAGCCCTGACCTTGTCTGCCGCCTCCCGGACGGCCGCCCGATCCCCCTGCAACACGGCCTGCTCGATCGACGCGAAGTGCTCGGCCGCGAGCATGTCTCGGTGCGGAAAGGTGAGCCGGTAGATCGGGTCGTCGGGCGCCCGGTCCCAGTCGATCAGTTCGTCGACGACGTAACTGCTGACCTTGAACGGCAGCACCTGCGACACCACGTGCGCCTCGTGTCCCAGGATCGGGTCGCCGGTTCGCTCGGCGACGAGTTTGCGGAGCCGATCTCCGCTGATCGAGCGTGGCGCGAGCGCCGCACGCGTGTCGAGACCGAGCGTCGTCATGTGCCCGTCACCGCCCGGCCCCAATCGAAGTCGACCTCGCCCAGGACATTCATGTCCGACATCAGCGAATACAGACCGCTGTAGTCACGCACGAGCCGCGAACCGGATCGCTCGGCCCGGACGTCGGCGAGCATCGCCTCCCAGCCGGTGACGTTCTCGATCCGGAAGATCGCCTCCCAGGTCGAGTAGTCCGTGGAAACGAACGCCTCCAGCCCGGCGACCAGCATGTCGAGGAAGAA
Source organism: Rhodococcus jostii NBRC 16295 (assembly GCF_001894825.1). GTDB lineage: Bacteria > Actinomycetota > Actinomycetes > Mycobacteriales > Mycobacteriaceae > Rhodococcus_F > Rhodococcus_F jostii. The sequence goes on from NZ_BCWY01000045.1 coordinate 41,386, forward strand.
GCGGCGTTTGTCCGGCTCCAACTCGTCGTACACGAGCTTCGCCATCTCGTCGGAGATCGACGCGTGGCAGTATTCGTCCCGGTTGTGCAGCTTCGCCGTGGTGGAATTGACGACCTGGATGTCCCGATCGTCAGCGAGCAGATCGAGATACGCGTTGATCGAGATCTCGGACACCGTGGCGAAGGCCAGGGTCGTCAGGCTGCGCTCCCACCGTTCGGTGGCACGGTCGCGCAGCCGCCGGTGCGCCCTCGAGGTGTGCGATTCGGGCAATGCGCTGTCGGGGAACAGGTTCCCGCGTTTACGCCTCGTCAACGCGCTCGCGTTGATGTGCATCAAGGTGTGGTACTGCTCGTCGACCAGCGCCTGCGCGAGCGCGATCTCCATTTCCTGGCCGCCGAGACCGGGGAACTCGCCGTCCATCACCAGCGCGAACGCCGGGTTGGCGACGCGCTGCTCGGCGAGCACCGTGTGCCGGTTGTAGGCGATCCAGGCCCAGCTCAGCAGGCGCGAACGCAGCGCGTCCGGAAGCGCCTGCCAGGTCGGATGGTCGCGGAACGGGACGATTGCCTCGGGATAGTCCGCCCGGCCGGCGTCGAACAACTCGTCGAGATCGGGCTCCTCGCGCTTCACCGTCGACCGTCGATGCCAGTTGCCCGCCAGGCGACTGATGACGGCGTTCTCGGCTTCGTCGGCGGGGTCGAACGAGGGCAGTCCCGGAAGGTGCACCAGCCCGTCGGCATCCGAGCGCTGCAACCGGAGGTCGTCGATGATCATGCGCGAGTCCGGTCGCCGGCCCAGAAACGAGTGAGGTGACGGGCGCGGTCGGCGTACTCCGACCGCGCGTGCAGCATGCGCTGGTTGTCCCAGATGAGCAGTGCATTCTCGGGAATCAGCACGCGGGTCCGCAGCTCGTGGAACAGGTCGCTGACGCGATGCGCCAACTTCCGACCGGCCTCGCCGAGCGGCAGCCGCGAGTGGTCGACGTCGGCGTCTCGGGGCGGGTCGTAGTCGGCGGCGGTGAGCAGGTTGTAGCTGAATCGAAGAGCCGAACGGCCCGTGTCGTCCGAGCCCAGCATGGTGGTGCGGACGCCGCCGTCCGGTCCGGGGAAGTGCAGTTCGGCGTCGGTCAGCACACCGACCTCCGCGGGCGTCAGGGCGTCGACGAGTCGCCGTACGTCGAGCAGATCGGTGTGGCCGCCGCCGCAACGCGCCTGACGGTGACAGAACAGCGCCAGGTATGCCGGGCTGGGATCCCAGCCGGGTGCCTCCGTATGGGCCAGAATCGTGTTCGCGCTCTGCGAGTACGCCCGGTGATCGTTGCCCGGGCGGTACGTCACCTCGTGAGTGAGAAGTCCGTTGTATTGGGGGACCAGATCGCCCAGGGAGCCGACCACGTCCGCCGCGGCGTTCCGGTCGGCCACGTCGTGAACGACGACGTAGCCGTCCTCCTCCAGACGCCCATCGACGTAGCCGTCCTCTTCCAGGCGGCGCCCATCGACACGGCCTTGCACTGATTCCGCTGACGCAGAAGCGAAGTGACAATACGGCGACATGCATTCCCTCCATCCTGGAAACCCGACTGGGATACGTATCCCGTGACACCGATCATTCGAGATCGGGATCGTCGTGTGTGGTGTGAAAAGAATGCGGTCGCCCCGCCACGCACACCACCCACCCCAGGGGAGGCAAAACGTCACCCGGAAAGAACCGTCGGGCGCGTAACGCCCGGAGTCCCGGCCCGATGGGCCGGCCGCGTACGCGCCGTCCGCGTAGCGTGCAGCTACCGGGTGGACTGCCGGACGACGAGTCGGCCGTGCAGCGGTCCGGGCGGCACCGGCCGGCTCCGGTCGTCGAGCCGGTTGGTCAGCGACGTGACGGCCACGCGGGCAAGGATTTCGGGCTGCAGGTCGACGGAGGTGATGGGCGGTGTGGCGGATCGTGTGTGTTCCGAGTCCGATCCGCCGACGATCTGCACGTCGCCGGGGATGGCGAGTCCACGCTCCCGGACGCGCGCGAGCACACCGGCGGCGTGGCGACCCGTGAGGCAGTACACGGCATCGGGCGGGTCGGCGCGGTCGAACAGTTCGTCCGCGGCCTCCCGCCCACCGGCCTCCCCGGCGGTCTCCGGCCGGACCGCGACCAGGGGATCCTGACCGCGCTCGACCGCCCACGCCCGGTACGCCGCCTCGGCGCCGAGATTCCATGAGTTGGAATCGGTTCCGACGACGAGCGCCACCCGGGAGGCGCCACAATCCGCGAGATGCCGGAGCACGTGCCCGGTCATGACCTCGGTCTCGGTGTCGAGCCAGTCCGTGTAGTCGACGCGCGCCGGATCGCGTCCGACGGACAGGAACGGCACACCCTCGTCGAGCAGCATCTCGATGAGGGGATCGTTCACGACGGGTTCGGTGATCAGGAACCCGTCACAGGCCAGGGCGGCGGCGGGCGACTCCTCACGGGTCGGATCCGACACCAGCATGAGCCCGTAGCCGAGTTCCATGGCGGCCAGCGCCGCCGACCCGGCGAAGCGCAGGAAGTAGTCGACGCCCTCGGGAAGAAAGGAGTCGAGCGTCTCCAGCGGGCGGAGCACGAGGGCGATCACGCCGAGCCGGTTGCTCCGCAGGCCCTGCGCCACCACGTCCGGCCGGTAGCCGAGCGACTTGGCCGCCACCCGCACACGCTCGCGCGTCGCGGTCGCGACGACGCCCTTCCCGCTGAACGTATGCGAGACCGTCGTCGCCGACACGCCTGCCCGGCGTGCGACGTCGTGGATCGTGGGCCGCGGCCGCCTGTCCGTCACCCCCACAGGGTATCAAGCCGCTCACCTGCACCAAATCGATTTGAAGATTGATCACCAACACTATTGTCCAAATCGATTTGGTTCCGTACGGTGACCGGCATCACGCTGGTCGACGGCACACTGCCGTGGCCCGCTCCGTGCCCGATCATCCGGAGGATTTCATGGCATCCACCACCGAGGACTCCCGAGCGGAGACGCCCGAGGCAGGGTCGACCGAGGCAGGGTCGACCGCCGACCTGGCCGGCCGTGTGGAATCCCACGGCATCGACGTCATTCCCGACAGCGAACGGCACGGTCGTGCCCGGGAACTGTTCGCAGTGTGGGCCGCGCCCAACGTCAGCTACCTCGCCCTGGTGGTCGGCGGCGCGCTCATCCTGATGGGCCTGACACCGTGGCAGGCCCTGGCCGTGATCGTCGTCGGCAATCTGTTCTCCGTCCTCACCGGCATCGTCGCCGTGAGCGGCCCCGCGTCGGGAACTCCCAGCGAGGTGATCACGCGGGCGATCTTCGGCATCCGGGGCAACCGGGTGAACATCCTCGTGACCAGTTGGTTCATCAGCGTCTGCTATCTGGCGCTGAACTGGGCGGCGGCCTCCTACACGGCCTTCAGCCTCGTCGAACGGATGGGCATCGAGGCCACCACCCCGATCAAGGTCGGACTGATCCTGGCGGTCGCCGCGATCACCCTGGTCATCAGCGTCTACGGCCACGCCACCATCGTGCGGCTCTACCAACCGCTGGCACTGACCCTGACCCTGGTGTTCGTGGTGGTGGCCGGATACGTTCTGGCCGAGGCTGACTGGAGTTACCGGCCCGAATCGGCGTTGCACGGGATCGATCTGTGGGCGACGGTGCTCGCCGGACTCACGATCGTGGCCTCCGCCCCTCTCTCCTACACCAACAGCGCAGACTTCTCCCGCTACCTGCCGCGCACCACGTCACCCATGTCGGTCGCGGCATGGACGGCGCTCGGCGCCTTCGTTCCCAGCGTGCTGTTCACCGGACTCGGCGCACTCGCAGGAACCGCGCTCGACATGACCGATCCGCAGGCCGCGCTCGAGACGATCGTGCCGCCGTGGTTCACCCCGATCTTCCTGATCGCCGTCATCTTCGGCACCATCGCGAACAATGCCATGACCGCCTACAGTTCCGGTCTGGCCCTGCAGTCGGTCGGGCTTCGTCTGCGCCGCTCGCGCAGCGTCCTCCTGGACGGCTCGATCGGCGTCGTTCTCACGCTGTATGCGCTGCTCGTCTCCAACTTCCTCGACACCGTCAACAACATGATGCAGCTCGTCGTCACCGTGATGGGGCCCGTGATGGCCGTCTACGTCGCCGATGTCCTGTGGCGGCGCAACCGCTACGACGGACCCGGGCTCAGCGACGAGTCCGCCAACAGCCCGTACTGGTACACGCGCGGGATCAACTGGGCGGGAACGATCGCCGTGTTCGCCGGCATCGCCGCGGCCAGCCAGTGCGTTGCCGCCGAGATCTACACCGGCGTGATCGCCCGCGCCGTCGGCGTAGACCTGTCACTGCCGGTCGGCCTACTCTTCAGCGCCGGCCTCTACGTCGCCCTGATGCAGACGCGCCGCACCCGCACACCGCTCGTATCCCACTGACATACAACATAATTCGAATCATCCGTGAGGACATCATGACCGACACACACCCCGCCCGCGCGCACGTCCGCGTCGACGACACCCGCCCCCGCGAACGCGGCATCGCCCGCGGCGAGCAGTTGCGCGACGACCTGCCCGCGTCCCTCGACCTCTATCTCCGCCTGTTCGACACGGTCGGGGTGACTGAGCATCGCGTCCGGGACGGTGCGCGCCGCCTCGCGGATGTGGTGGGGGCGTGGGGTCCCCGGTACGTCGAGGAGATCGAGGGCGTCGCGGTGGGCGCGGGGCTCGAGACCTGGCAGGTGATGGCGCTGAACGGCAGGACCGAGATCCTCGCCCAGGCGAACGGTGCCCGGCCGGGCGAGTGTTCGACCCTCGTGCACGCCGGAGCCGGACACGCGGGCAGCCCGTTCGGTATCCAAACCTGGGACTGGCACGAGGAACTGGACCCGTACTGGCACACCCACGAAGTAACCGGAACGCGGCATTCGTACGTCGGGCTCACCGAGCACGGCATCCTCGGCAAGATCGGGATGAACAGCGCGGGCCTCGGGATCTTCTTCAACATCCTCGGCCACCGCGACGACGCACCGGCCGGCGTTCCCGTCCACCTCCTGTCGGCGGCAGTTCTCGGTGAAGCCGGCTCCGTCGACGAGGCACTCGACCTGCTGCACTCGGCACCCATCGCGACGTCGGGTGCGCTGACCCTGCTCGACGCGAAGTCCGTCGTGTGCGCGGAAGTGAGCCCCGTCGGGGTCGCGACGGTGCACCCGACCCAGGGATTCCTCGCCCACACCAACCACTTTCTCGACCCGGCCAACGCCGAAGGCGAGAAGCGTGGCCTGTTCGAGCCGGACTCGCAGGAGCGCTACGGGCTGATCGCCTCCCGTGTGCGCCGGTACGCCGAGCCGACCGAGGCCGATCACCTCGTCGAGTACCTGTACTCCGATCCGGGTCAGCCCCAGCTGTGCTGCGTCCCCGCCCCGGACGCGGTCTTCGGTCAGCGCTGGGCCACCCTGGCAACCGTTCTGCTGGAGCCGGGGCGCCGACGCGTCCGTGTGCTCGCCGGCACCCCCATCGACGCCCGCCGTCGACCGTGGATCACCCTCGATGCCACGGAATCCGTGGACGTCGCAGGCGGGTAGCCGAATCGGTCCGAGTCACCCCGCGAGCGGGGAACCCACCGTGAACTTCGCACCGAAGGGATCGGTGACCTCCGCGGTCCGCCCGTACGGCATGTCCGCCGGATCGTCCGCGGTTCCCCCGTTCGCGCGGGCGGCGGCAACGGCCGCGTCGGAGTCGGCGACCTGGAACAGCGTGCCCCAGGACGACCCCGGCGCGGCCAGGTCGCCGATGATGCCACCGATCTCGTGCCCGTCCGGTCTGCGGAGGAACGTGAAGTCCAGGCCGGGTAGATCGCTGTTCCCGTCCAGCGTGAAGTCGAACACCGCGGCGTAGAAATCGCGAGCCGGGCCGGGGTTCGCCGTCACCAAGTCGTTGCGCAGCAACGTGTTCGGCTCGTTCACGAGCTCGCACCCGACGTGCGCCTGGCCCTGCCACAGCCCGAACTGGGCCCCGGACGGATCGCGGACCATCGCCATCCGGCCCTGGTCGGCGATGTCCATGGGCTCCATCAGCAGCGTGCCGCCCGCGTCCGTGGAACGGGCGACGGTGGCGTCGACGTCATCGGTGGCCAGGTAGACGTTCCACCAGAAGTCGGTGGCGTTCTCGTCGGGATTCGGCATCAGCGCGGCGACCTTCTTGCCGCCGAGCAGACACATCGTGTAGCGCCCGTACTCTTCCGGGCCCACGTCGAACTCCCACCCGAACACCGACCCGTAGAAGGCCATCGCGCGGTCGAGGTCCGGGATGCCCAAGTCGATCCAGGTGGGGGTTCCGTGAGGTTGGTTCGTCGTGACGGCGCTCATCGCTACTCCTCAGCTGTCGGATATGAACCAGACGCTAGACCCCGGTACCGACACGCGAACCCGCAATTGGTCGAGACGAAGCGAGTTCCGGTGTCAGGCGCGCTTCGCGGCGCGTCGGCTGTCGGCACGGGCCTGCATTTCTGCGAGGTCGAGGCGCTTGATCGGGCCGACGACGAAGACGTAGGTGACGACCGTCAGCAGGGCGCAGGCCCCGACGTAGACGAGGGCGAGTTCGAACGAGCCGTAGCTGTCGACGATGTAGCCGATGACGATCGGGGTGGTGATGCTGGCGACCGATCCGAAGGTGTTGAAGACGCCTCCGCCGAGACCGGCGATCTCCTTCGGGGAGATGTCGGCCATGACGGCCCAGCCGAGCGCACCGAGGCCCTTGCCGAAGAAGGACACGCACATCAGGGCGACGACGACCCAGGACGCCTCGACGAAGTTGCAGCCGATGATCGCGGTGGCGAGCAGCAGACCGGTGATGATCGGGGTCTTGCGAGCCCTGGTCAGCGACCAGCCCAGGCGCAGCAGCGCATCCGAGATCAGTCCGCCACTGATGCCGCCGACGAATCCGCAGATCGCGGGAAGGACGGCGATGAAGCCCGCCTCCAGGATGCTCATCCCCCGTTCCTGGACGAGGTAGACCGGGAACCAGGTCAGGAAGAACCACGTGATGGTGGTGATGAAGAACTGTCCGACGAACACACCGAGCGTCATCCGGTTGGTGAGCAGCAACTTCATGTAGCGGAGCTGATCCGCCCCGGCTTGCTTCTTCTCGCCGGGCTCGTCCATGTCGACGAGCGCACCGCCGGCCTCGAGATAGTCGAATTCGGGCTGCTTCAGCCGGGGGTGCCGGCGGGGGCTGTAGATGACCTTCATCCAGACCAGGCCGAGCACGATGCCGACGCCGCCGATGACGGTGAACACGTGCTCCCACCCGAGAGCGGTGACGAGCCAGCCCATGATCGGCGCGAACACGACGGTCGAGAAGTACTGAGCGGAGTTGAAGATCGCGGCTGCGGTGCCGCGCTCCTTCGTCGGGAACCAGGCCGACACGATGCGCGAGTTGCCCGGGAACGCCGGGGCCTCCGACAATCCGACCAGAAAACGGAGGAGGAAGAGGAGTCCGACGGCGGTGCCCATGCTGAAGTTGCCGAGGAAACCTTGCAGAACGGTGAACGTCGACCAGAGCAGGATCGCCCCACCGTAGACCCGCTTCGAGCCGTAGCGGTCGAGGAGCCAGCCGCCGGGGATCTGTCCGATGAGATACGACCAGCCGAACGCGGAGAAGATGTATCCGAGGGCGACGGAGCTGATGCCGAACTCGTCCTGAATCGCATCACCGGCGATGGAGATCGTGGCGCGGTCGGCGTAGTTGATCACCGTGACCGCGAAGATCATCGCCAGAATCGTGTACCGGACCTTCCCGGTTTTCACTGTCGAGGCGATGGTCGATTCCTCGACCGACCGGCTGATGGCCATGACGGAGGCTCCTTCGGGGGACTGAGATTTTACGCCGGTGAACGGGCAGTGTCGCGAGTCACATTCACGAGCGCAGCCGAATCTACACACACCGATAGATGCACGTCCAAGCCGACTTTTGCATCCTGCAATACCCAACAGGTATCGGTCGGGCGCGCGGTGCGACGCGGCCCGACAGTCAGTCGAGCACCAACTCGGACAGCAACCGGTCGAGAGCCGGGTTCTCGTTGTTGATGCGCCAGACGAGGTCGAGTTCGACCTGCGCGGGTCGGACGAAGGTGATCGGGCGGTAGGCGACGCCGTCGAAATGCATCTTGCTCGCCGATTCGGGCACCAGCGCGATACCCCTGCCGAGGTTCACCAGCGCCAGCATCGTGTGGAACTGATGCACGTACTGCACGACCACCGGCGCGACCGACGCCTCGTGAAACACCGAGGACAGCAGCTCGAAGAAGTACCGGGACTCGATCGGGGTGTACATGACGAGGTCGACCCCGTGCAGATCGGTGACGTCGATCGGCCGGTCGACGTGGGCCAGTTCGTGGCTGGGCGGGATCGCGGCGACCAGCGATTCACGGATGAGGGTTCGCGACGCCAGGTGCGGCCTGGTCACCGGGGGCCGCACCAGGCCGAGGTCGAGAGAGCCCTCCGAGAGCGCTTCGAGCTGGTCCATGGTCACCAGTTCGCGCAGTTCCACCTCGACGTCCTCGATGACGGCCTGCGCCGAGGTCAACACCGTTTCGAGCCCCGAATAGACGCTGCCGCCGGTGAAGCCGACGCGGAGGATGCCCGAGCGACCTTGCGAAGTCTTGCGCACCGACAGTGCGGCGCGTTCGGACTGCTGGAGGAGCCGCCGCGCATCCGCCATGAACGCCTTGCCGGCGGGGGTCAGCTTGACCGCGCGGCTCGACCGGTCGAACAGTTGGACGTCGAGGTCCTTCTCCAGCAATTGGATCTGCCGGCTCAACGGCGGCTGGGTCATGTGCAGGCGCTCGGCGGCACGGCCGAAATGGAGCTCTTCGGCGACGGCCACGAACTGAGTGAGTTGGTTGAGGGAGAACATCGATACCTTTCCTGTATCAGATGATCCATAAGAAGTGTTGGACCTGAATGGTACCGAGTTCGTAGCGTTGTGAATCAGTGCACGCTACGGGCACGATTGTCGACAGGAGACCGCATCATCATGACCACCGCCTCGCCTCAGGAGATCGCCCACAAGCTCGGTTCCGGTCTGCTGTCGTTCCCCGTGACGCACCTGCGTGAGGACGGCTCGTTCGACGAGGCCGCCTACCGCGAGAACATCGCCTGGCTCGGCCAGTACGACGCCTCCGGGTTGTTCGCCGCGGGCGGCACCGGGGAGTTCTTCTCCCTCACGCCGGCCGAGGTCGAGCAGGTCGTGACCGCGGCGGTCCAGGAGGCGCCCGACGGTCTGCCGGTGATCGCCCCCGCCGGGTACGGCACCGCGACCGCCGTCGAGATGGCCCGGTCCGCGGAACGCGCCGGCGCCCACGGCCTCCTGCTGCTCCCGCCGTACCTGACGGAGGCCAGCCAGGACGGCCTGGTCGCGCACGTCAAGCAGGTCTGCGCCGCCACCGACCTCGGCGTCACCATCTACTCCCGCGCCAACGCCGTCTACACCGAACAGGCCGTCGCCGAACTCGTCGACAGCTGCCCGAATCTCGTCGGATTCAAGGACGGGGTCGGCAATATCGAGCAGATGACGCGGATCTACGCAGGCATCGGCGATCGCCTCACCTACATCGGCGGACTGCCGACCGCGGAGATGTTCGCCCTGCCGTACCTGGCGCTGGGTGTGACCACGTACTCGTCGGCGATCTACAACTTCGTCCCGCAGTTCGCGCTCGACTTCTACGACGCACTGCGACGCGGCGACACGGCGTTCGTCATCACTGCGCTGAACGAGTTCGTGATCCCGTACTGCAACCTGCGTAACCGCAAGGCCGGGTATGCGGTGAGCATCATCAAGGCCGGAATGAAGGTCATCGGCCGGCCCGCCGGTCCCGTCCGCAGCCCGCTCACCGACCTCGACGACGTCGAACTCGCAGAACTGGCCGACCTGATCAAGAAGGTGAACTGATCGTGACCGCCGCACACACCGTCGAACTCACCGGAGCCAATCTGATCGGCTCCGAAGACGTCACCGACGTGGGAGCCCCGTTCCAGGCGACGAACCCAGCCACGGGAACGGCACTCGAACCCGTCTACCACGAGGCCGACCGAGCCACCGTCGACCGCGCGGCCGAGCTCGCGTGGGAGGCGTTCGGAACGTATCGGCACACGACGCTGGAACAGCGGGCCGCGTTCCTCGAGACCATCGCAGCCGAGATCGAGGGCCTCGGCGCGGTGTTGATCGACCGCGTCACCGCCGAAACGGGCATCCCCGCCGCACGGGTGCAGGGCGAGCTCGCCCGCACCACCGGACAGCTGCGAATGTTCGCCGCCGTGGTGCGCGAGGGCAGCTGGACGCAGGCGCGCCTCGACAGCCCGGACCCCGACCGGGCACCGATTCCCAAGCCGGACCTGCGCCAGCGCGCGGTCCCACTCGGCCCGGTGGCCGTGTTCTCCGCCAGCAACTTCCCGCTCGCGTTCTCGGTCGCCGGCGGTGACACCGCGTCGGCCCTGGCGGCCGGTGCCCCCGTGATCGTCAAGGCGCACTCCGCTCATCCGGGCACCTCGGAATTGGTCGGCCGCGCCATCCGCTCCGCGGTGCGGGCACACGACCTTCCGGAGGGAACCTTCTCCCTGCTGTTCGGCGCCGGTCAGACCGTCGGCATCGCCCTGGTCACGGACCCGCGGATCCGCGCGGTCGGGTTCACCGGTTCCCAGCAGGGCGGGGTCGCGTTGACCGCGGCCGCGGCGGCGCGTCCCGTGCCGATTCCCGTCTACGCGGAGATGTCGAGCATCAACCCGGTGTTCGTGCTCCCCGGAGCACTCGACGACCGCGCCGGCACGCTCGGTTCCGAGTTCATCGCCTCCATGACGACGGGCGTCGGGCAGCTGTGCACCAGCCCGGGCGTCGTCTTCCTCGTCGACGCGCCGGGAGCGGACGACTTCGTCCGCTCCGCCGCCGACGCCGTCACGGCTGCGGCGCCTGCCCCGATGCTCTACTCCGGTATCGCGTCGTCGTTCGCCGACGGAGTCGCGCGCCTGGAGGCGAACGAGAACATCGCGACGGCGGCACGCGCCGACGTCGACGCGTCGATCGCGTGCGGCGCCGTGCCGCAACTGTTCGTCACCACCGCCGACCAGTTCCTCGACGATCAGCACCTGCAGGAGGAGGTCTTCGGCCCGGCCTCGGTGATCGTGCGGGTCGAGGACGTCGGCCAACTGCCGGCACTGATCGACCGGCTCGAGGGCCAGCTCACCGCCACCGTGCACGCCGCCGAGTCCGACTATCAGGACGCCGGCACCCTGGTCGACCGGCTCGAGCTGATCGCCGGCCGGGTGCTGTTCAACGGCTGGCCCACCGGTGTGGAGGTCGGGCACGCCATCGTGCACGGCGGCCCGTTCCCCGCCACCTCGGCACCGTCGACCACCTCGGTCGGCAGCCGCGCCATCGAGCGCTTCCTGCGTCCGGTCGCGTATCAGAACGCCCCCGAGGAACTGCTCGCCCCGGAACTGAGGGCCCACAATCCCCTCGGAATCTGGCGGCGCGTCGACGGCGCCCTGCAACAGAGCTGACCGGACGGCTCCCCCGTCTCAATCCCCGGCAACGACGCCACCCAGAAGGAGTATCGATGTCCACCAACACCTTTGCCACGCGGCCGACCAGCGCCCTGGCCGCCCCCGACGCCGCGATCAAGGCCCTCGCCGCCGGTGCGGCCACTGTCGACCGCATCGAGTCGATGACCCTGTCGTCGATCACCCTTCCGCTGACGACTCCGATCAGCGACGCCAAGGTGCTGACCGGCCGCCAGAAGCCGATGACCGAGGTCGCGTTCCTGTTCGCCGAGATCCGCACCGAGCAGGGGCACGAGGGCATCGGATTCAGCTACTCCAAGCGCGCCGGCGGCCCCGCGCAGTACGCGCACGCCCAGGAGATCGCACCGGTGCTGATCGGTGAGGACCCCAACGACATCGGCAAGATCTGGACCAAGCTGGTGTGGGCCGGTGCGTCCGTCGGCCGTAGCGGTGTTGCCACGCAGGCCATCGCGGCCATCGACATCGCCCTGTGGGATCTCAAGGCGAAGCGTGCCGGCCTGCCGATCGCCAAGCTCCTCGGGTCCCACCGCGATTCGGTGCAGACCTACAACACGTCCGGTGGTTTCCTGCACACCCCGATCGAGCAGGTGCTCGAGAACGCGTCGAAGTCGCTGGCCGATGGCATCGGCGGCATCAAGATCAAGGTCGGGCAGCCGGACTGGAAGAAGGACATCGCCCGCCTGGAGAAGGTGCGCGAGCACCTCGGCGACGACGTGCCCCTGATGGTCGATGCGAACCAGCAGTGGGACCGGCCCACCGCCATGCGGATGGGCAGGATCTTCGACAAGTTCAACCTCGTCTGGATCGAAGAGCCGCTCGACGCCTACGACGCCGAAGGTCACGCACACCTCGCCCGCAGCCTTGACACCTCGATCGCCACCGGGGAAATGCTGGCCAGCGTCGGTGAGCACGTCCGGTTGATCGAAGCCGGCGCCGTCGACATCATCCAGCCCGACGCCCCCCGCATCGGCGGCATCACCCAGTTCCTGAAGCTGGCCACCCTGGCCGAGCAGAAGCATCTGCAGCTCGCACCGCACTTCGCGATGGAGATCCACCTGCACCTCGCGGCCATCTACCCCACCGAGCCTTGGGTCGAACACTTCGACTGGCTCGACCCGCTGTTCGACGAGCACCTCGAGATCCGGGACGGCCGGATGCATCTGTCCAGCCGGCCAGGACTCGGTTTCACGCTCAGCGACCAGGCCCGCGCCTGGACGATCGGCACCGCCTCGTTCGGAAAGTAGGGCGCGCGAATTCGGGTTGCGGGGCGGCTCGTTCCGTCCGCGAGCGTGCGGCGCGCGTGAGACGATAGGAGTTCGACACCCCAACGCCCGATGACGCTGACGGAGGCCGAGGCGATGGACGACCGGGCCGACCGTGACCACCCGCGGGTGGTGATCGAAACCGACCACGGCCACGGGAGCTACGGCGCGGGCGAGACCATTCGCATCGGCCGCGATCCGCAGAGTGACATCACGATCGACGATCCCGTGGTGTCACGCGAGCACGCACTTCTGAACTGGGACGACGGCTGGCAGCTCGTCGATTCGGGCAGCAAGAACGGACTCTTCGTCGGCGGTGAGCGGCAGGAACGGGTCCGCGTCGACCGCCCCGTCGTCGTCCGTCTCGGCGACGGGGCCGACGGACCCGTCGTGCGGATCTCGGTCGAAGATCCCGAAGCGACGCGGCAGGCCGGGCAGGGCCGGTGGGATCAGCCGACGATCAGCGTCGGCGCCGAGCGGGTCACGGCCCGGCCCCCCGCCCAGGATCGGCCGCTCCCGGCCGGGTCCCTGACGGTGGGGCGCGCCCCCGACAACGACATCGTCGTCCGGGACGTGCTCGCCTCCCGCAAGCACGCCATCCTCCACACCGGAGAGTCCGGCCTCGAGATCGAAGACCTCGGCAGCGTCAACGGAACGTTCGTCGGCGGCGCCCGGGTGTCCCGCGCGCCGCTCGGCGACGGTGACGTCGTCACGATCGGCAACACCGACCTCACCGTGCAGGACGGTCGGCTCGGCCCGCGGCAGGCGGTGCCGGCGGCCGTCGACGGTCTGTTCGTGAACGGGGTCGGGCTCACCATCGACAGCGGCAGGCGACTGCTCGAGGACGTCACCCTCACCGTCCCGCCGGGAAGCCTTACCGCGGTGATCGGCCCGTCGGGGGCCGGGAAGACCACGCTCGCGACCATCATCTCCGGTTCGGAAAGTCCCACGGACGGCGTCGTCGAATTCGAGGGTCGCAGCGTGCACGCCGAATACCAGGTGCTGCGCTCCCGGATCGGGATGGTCCCCCAGGACGACCTCGTGCACCGGCAGTTGACCATCCGGCAGGCGCTCGGCTACGCCGCCGAACTGAGGCTGCCGCCGGACAGCACCCGCGCCGACCGCGACGAGGTGATCGCGTCGGTGCTCGACGAACTCCAGCTCACCGAACACGCCGACACCCGCGTCGATCGCCTGTCCGGCGGGCAACGCAAACGCGCGTCGGTGGCGCTGGAATTGCTCACCGGCCCTTCCCTTCTGATCCTCGACGAACCCACCTCGGGCCTCGACCCGGCGCTCGACCGGCAGATCATGGCGACGTTGCGCCGTCTCGCCGACTCGGGCCGCGTGATCGTCATCGTCACGCACTCGCTGTCGTATCTGGAGATGTGTGACCAAGTGCTGCTTCTCGCCCCGGGCGGCAAGACGGCCTATGTGGGGCCGCCGGACCAGGTCGGGTCCGTGCTCGGAAGTTCCGACTGGGCAGACATCTTCGCCCGCGTCGCATCCGAACCGGACGAGGTGTTCGCCGAATACCGCGCCCGCCGTCCCGCGGCCCCGCCGCCGCCGCCGAGCGAACCCGGACCGTTGGGCCGTCCCGCGCACACGTCGCGGTCGAAGCAGTTGAGCACCGTGGCCCGGCGCCAACTCCGGCTGATCCGCGCGGACCGCGGCTACCTGATCTTCCTGTCGCTGCTGCCCTTCGTGCTCGGCGGTCTGTCCGTGCTGGTGCCCGGCGACACGGGTTTCGGGCCGGCGGACGACGAATCCGGCGAACTCACGCAGATCCTCGTGGTGTTGATCCTCGGCGCCGCGTTCATGGGTTGCTCGCTGACAATCCGAGACCTGGTCGGCGAGCGCATGATCTACCACCGTGAACGCGCCGCCGGACTGCTGCCGTCCGCATACCTGACGGCGAAGATCGTCGTGTTCTGCGCCGCGGCGATCGTGCAGTCGGTGATCATGATGATCGTCGTCTACATCGGCAAGGGCCTCCCCGGACCGGGGACCGTGATCCCCTCCGGTGCAGTCGAACTGATCGTGGACATCGCCGTCACCACGTGCTCCTGCGTCCTGCTCGGCATGGCGCTGTCGTCGGTGGCCCGCTCCAACGAGCAGGTGATGCCGATGCTGGTGATCGTGATCATGGTTCAGCTGGTGATGTGCGGAGGATTGATCAGCATCACCGGACGCGAAGTACTCGAACAGCTGTCCTGGCTGTTCCCGTCCCGCTGGGGATTCGCGGCCGCCGCGTCGACGGTCGATCTGCGGTCGAACGTGCCCGGCACGGAAGCCGACACACTGTGGCAGCACAGCCCGTCGTGGTGGCTGCTCAGCATCTCGATGCTCGTGCTGATCGCCCTCGTACTGGCGGTGTTCACCTACAGCCGACTCCGCCTACGCCGTTCGCGCCGCCGGACGCGCGCAGCGGCACGTCTGTGAGGCGGTCGCCCTCGAACGTCAGTGAGCCTGCCCGGACGGGAAGTGAACGGACCCGTCACTGCCGACGCACCCACCCTGCACCGGCCCGCTGCCGAAGAAGGGCCCGTTGAGCTGTCCGGTGCTGCCAGGCGAAGTCGTTCCGACTCCGGCCCCGGCGACACCGAGCGCTCCACACGCGTACCCGTTGGAATCTTCCGGCGGACTCGTGACGTGGAGCTGTGTCCCGGGAGTGTTCGGATCGCCGTGAAGGACCGGTGCAGCAGACGCCATGCCCGCACCGGACACGGCAAGCGCCGCGACTGCGGCCGCGGTAATCGCTACTCGTGAAACAAACGTGTTCATTCGATGTCACCCTCGATCTCCTAGGGGCCGCCTCCCACAGGTCGCCGGTTCTCGGAAGCGGCGCTTTACCTGCAACGTCGGACAGCTGCTTCTACAGAGTTTCCACTCCAAAGCCTGCTCGCCCAGGTACGCCCACGTCAATCGACCTCGGCGGTCGACGCGGGGCCGGGCGATCGTGGAGACGGCACACGCCCACCGGCTCAGACCTGCGTGAGGACGATCTTTCCCCGGGACTGATTGCTGCGCAGACGATCAGCAGCATCCGTGGCCTGACCGAACGTGAACACGCTGTCGATGACAGGACGGACTCGCCCGTCGGCCACGGCCGGGATGACGTCGGGAACCAAGGCGGCGATCACGTTGCCGAGTTCCTCCGCCCGGCTGAACCCGAACGACACTCCCTGGAGCCGGAGGTGCCGATAGGACAGCGAGTCCAGGTTGATCGTGGCCTCCGCCGTGTCCAGACGGCCGATGTTGACGAGATTGCCGTCGACGCGTGTGGCGGCGAGGCAATCGGCGAGAGTCTGCCCACCCACGTGGTCGAGGACGAGATCGACACCTTCGCCGTCGGTCGTCTCCAGGACGGCCGCGGTGAGGTCCCGCTCCGGGGGGACGACAACCACGTCTGCCCCGGCATCCTTCAGCAGGTCTTCCTTCGCCGCCGACCGGCTGGTGGCGACGACCGTCTTCGCGCCGAGAGCCTTGGCGATCTGCACACCGATTAGCCCGATGCTCGACGTCGCCCCGGTGATCAGCACCGACTGCCCGGGCCGGAACCCGCCGACCTCGAGCGCGCCGTGTTCGGTGAGCAGACCCGTCGGCAGCGCGGCGGCCTCCTCGTCGTCGAGGCCCTCGGGGATGCGCAGGACGTGCCGGTGGTCGGCGAGCACGTACTGCGCGAAGGCGCCCTGCGTCGTGCCCATGATGCGTTCTCCCACAGCGACGCGATCGGCGCCGGGGCCCAGCGCGACCACTTCACCGGCGAACTCGAAGCCAGCGACATATTCCTTGCCGCGACCGGTCGCGGGATCGTAGGCGTCCGCCAGCATGTGCACGTCCGCGTTGTTGAGCGCCACCGCGCGAGCGCGGACCAGCACCTGCCCGGGACCCGGCTCGGGCACGGCCACCTCGCGAGCTTCCCAATCCGGGCCCGTGCCGCCCAGGAGTGCGGTCATCGTCTGCGACATCTGCTGTCCCTTCTCGGTCAGCGGGAGCCTGTGCGCGGGCCGTTGTATTCGTCATCGGTGACCTTGTCGCCCCACACAGTCTCCGGGCGATCGTCGCCGGTGCCCTCCCACAAAGCCAGGTGCGTCATGAAGTAGTCGGGAGCGGCGCCGTGCCAGTGCTCCTCACCGGGCGGGGTGTAGATGGTGTCACCCGGATGGGCCTCGATGATCTCGCCGCCGCGGGACTGGACCAGACAGGTCCCGGAGACGATGTGCAGGGTCTGGCCCATCGCGTGTGAGTGCCAGTCGGTGCGGGCGCAGGGCGAGAAACGCACCATGTTCGCACGCATCCGGGACGGCTCATGGCCCGCATAGAGGACGTCGAACCAGACGTCGCCGGTAAACCAGTCACCGGGTGCCTTGGTGGTCGGTTGCTTCTTCAGAATCTCCAACTATCTCTCCTCGTGCGTAGCGGACTGCGGGTCCTCGCAACACAGTCCTGATGTCGGCCACCCCGACGCTACGTACGACCGCTCGTGGTTGGGAGGTCCTATCGTTACCTGGTTCGGCAGAGCCCCGCACACCACTCCCTTGTCGCGACCGCGGCGACCTATGCGTTCGTGGTGAAGATCGGGCTGGTGGAGACGAACGGGCTGAACTCCATCCGGCGCGTCCTCCATTCGCCGTCGCGCCGGACGAACTCCAACGCATAGCCACCCGACAGCAGTTGGTTGACGCCGTCGTCGGTGAGCCGGAAGTAGAAGACGTCGGTCTTCGCGGTCGCGGTGTCACCGTCGATGTCGATGACCGGATTGGTGATGTGGTGGTGGCATTTGGGCACCTGGTCCCACACCTTGTTCACCAGTGCGCGGATTCCGTCGATCCCGTGGCCGTCGCCTCGGGGTAGTACATAGTCCGCGCCGTCGGGCCAGATGCTCATGAACGTTTCTTCGTCCTGCTTGTCGATGCCGTGGCAGTACTTGGACATCACCATCTTGATTTCTTCGATGTCGATCACCCACTGGATTTTCTCCTGCGGGGTACCCGCTTGTTCTGTCATGTCGTTCTTTCTGTGTGGATTCGTCGGTCAATCAATGAAGTCGCCGCCACCTGGGGTTTTCATCCTTCCGGACACTTCGCTCGGCACTACCGCACACGATTCGGTGTCAGCCCGTCGGAAACGCGTGGCGTTGCCGGCGGGCACTGACAAGCCCCCGGCAGTCACGACGGGTGGTTCCGGAACGAGCGGCCGGCCGTGACCACCGAAACATCCTCAGATCGTGGTGTACCCGCCATCGATCACGAATTCCTGACCGGTGATATACGACGACTCGTCACTCGCGAGGAAAAGCACGAGTTCGGCGACCTCCTCCGGCCGACCGACCCGCCCCAACGGCACCGCCGCGAGAAGCTGCGGCAGCACCTCCTCGTCCGAGACCAGATAGTCACTCTGCGGGGTATGAATGATCCCCGGGTGCACCGAGTTGACCCGGATGTTGCGCTTGGCCAGATCAGCTGCGGCACTCTTGGTCAGCAATCGGTTGGCTCCCTTGGACGCCGAGTATCCAGGGTGAAGATTCGGCCACACGATCATGCCCGCAATCGAGGACATGTTGACGATCGATCCTCCACCCTGGGCCTCGAGGTGCGGCAGAACGGTCTGGATCCCGTAGAACTGATGGTAGACGTTCAGGTCCATCAGGCGCTTGAAGTCATCGATCTTCGCCTCCTCCCAAGTCTTGGGTGTCCCCGGGAGGCCCGCGTTGTTCACCAGGATGTTCAGCTTGCCGAACGTGTCGATTGTATTCTGGACGACGGCATTCCAGTGTTCGGGTTTCGTGACATCCAGTTCGATGCCGATCGCCGAGCCGCCCTGATCGGTGATCCGGGTCGCGACCTCCACTGCGAGGTCCTTTCGAATATCCGTGACGATGACGCTGGCCCCCTCCCGCGCGAACACGTGCGCGTCGGCCGCACCCATGCCCGACGCCGAGCCGGTGATCAGTGCGACCTTGTCTTTCAACCTGTCCACGATGAAATCTCCTTATAGTTCGATTGCCACAGAGGAACATCCATGGCCGATGGCTCGATGCAATTGCGTGGTGAAACGTCGGGCGGGTAGGGAATTGCGGGATCAAGCTAGACGGAGGTAGGCACCACGACGAGCGCCCACACGATGAGCGGAGCGAACAGCACGACGATTCCACAGTAGGCAAGCATCTTTCGCTGGAATCGAATCTTGTCCTCGACTTCTGCATTCGCCAGAATCATGACTCCGTGCAGGGAGAAGGGACTCACGTCGACAACAGTCGCCGAGAAGACGATTGCGGCGACGAAGCCCAGGACGCCCACCTCACCGCCGAGAAGCAACGGCATCGCGAGCGGCAAGGCGATGCCGATCGTCGCCGTCGACGACGCGAACGCCGAAAGGATACCGACCGCGTAGCAGAGGATCAGCGCAGTGAACAGAGGAGCTACCGCACCGGACACAGTGTTGCCCAGGAAGCCCAGCGTTCCATTCTGGGTCAGAACCGCCATGTAAGTGAGCATTCCGCAGACGAGGACCACCGCGGGCCACGCCACGTTGTCCACGATCTTCGGGTGCGACTTGGGCGCCATCAGCAGCAACGCGGCACTCACGCAGAGTGCACTGACACCGATGTCGATTCCGAACCCGACCGAACCCACGGCAAGGAAGAGGATTCCGACCAGGGTCGCGCACTGGTAGCGGTCCAGCCGGGGACGCGCGGGTGCTGTATCGACGGCAGTGCCGGTCGTGCTCCGGCTCAACACTGCGGTCGATACACCCGAGCCGTCGGATGCTGGGGACGGCAGTCTCCCCGCCCCGGTCCCGCCGATCGGTCCATCCGACGCTGTTACGTCGTCGCCGCGGCGTCCGCCGCGAATGAGGTCACGACCGAAGACCAGGAAGAGCACCACACCGATCGCCAGATTCAGCACGAACGGCACCAGGAAGATGACGCCCGGATTTGTCGGCAGGCCAGCGGATTTCATGATGCCGGTGACGAGCGCGCCATACAGATTGATCGGAGAGAATACACAGGCCAGGCCCCCGTGAGTGATCATCATGCCCATCAGGAAGGGGTTGATGCGGTTTCTGGCGGCAAGGGGCATCGCGATCGGGGCGAGCATTCCCACAGCCAGGACGGCCCCCATCGACATCAGCAGACCGGATAGTGCGAACAACATCCACACGATGGCCCAGCGTCTGCCGCGGACGAGGTGCAGACATCTGTCCATGATGTAGTCGAGGGTGCCGTTTGCCTTCGCGATGGCAAACAGGAGGGTGATGCCGCCGACGATGAGGAAGGTTCCCGCGGGGAAGGCGTCGACGACGTCCTCGATAGGGATGTCGGAAACCCAGGCGCCCACGATGAATGCCGCGGCGAACGCGAGGATGCCCATGTTGACCGGCGTGACGGTGGCGACCGTGAAGATCGCCGCCAGGACGAGAACGGAAATTGCGTAGATCATACCCAGTCCTTCCAGGACCATGTGGTGGAGCACCAAGCGCGCATCAATAAATCGTGTTCTGCAGCAGAGAATCTCGGTGGAGACGTGTGTGTTTCCGGCAGGCCGGCGGACACGGTGCCAGCGCTCAGCTGCGCGCCTCGCTGCCGCCGAATGGTGCCGGCGTCGGCTACCGCGAAATCAGGGCCTTGGCCAGCTCGACGCCGCCGTTGGCGTCGTCCCAGATCACGGCCGCCAGTTCGTCCCCGGTCGGAAAGTTGCCCTGAGATGCAAGCCCGTCGCCCTTGGCGATGATCTGCTCCTTGGTCATGGGGTGTTGCGCCGTACCGACGCTGTCGACCACTGTCGCCGACCTGGTGCTGCCGTCGGTGAAACGCATGCGCACGCCGGTCGCGAAGTGCTGTGGGTAGTACTTCTCCTCGAGGTCGGGATCGACCTCGAACCGGACCTTGCCGGCGATACGCAGGATGCGTTCGTCGTCGAGGAAGGCCTCGCCGTAGGCGTCGTATCGGGTGGGCCCGTAGGCGAGCGTGGCGCCGACGATGTACGGGCAGCTGTACTGTGCCGTCATCGTGGATTCAGCTGTGGTCATGTGCTGATCGGCGATGAGCCAGGGCCCGGTGACGAGAACCTCCTCGATGTTGTCGGTGGAGGCGCTGAAGTCGTCGGTCACCTCCCGCAGGGCGTCGATCGTCGAGTGGAACAGCCGGCAGCACGAATAGGGCTTGAAACTCATCACGTGAATCTGCAGCTTTTCGCCAGGCGTGACGTCGTGTAGCGGCCCGCCGAAGCTGGCGGCGGCGCCGTAGGTTCCCTCGACCGACAGTTGCGGCGCCGTCACATCGGGCAGCATCGCGAAGTCCGCTGCGAGAACACCGTTGCGGGCACCCAGTCCGGCGTGCACGCGTTTCACCTCGCCCCCGGTCGGCTCGACCGAAAACTGCATGGAACCACTGGCTTGGGAGAGGGCATGACCCCAGGCGGTCACGAGGACGCCGGGATCGACGGGCTGCTTGTTCCGGTATGCCCGGAGACTCAACACCGCCGCCGCAGCACCGAACGATCCGAAGACGGAGGTGGGGTGGAATCCGCGGTGAACCGTCTCCAACCCGCCGGCAGTCGTGCCGATCAGCGCCATGGCTTCGTAGCCGGCGGCGACTGCGCGAAACAGTTCCGACTGCGACGCGTTCGTCTCCGCGGCGACGGCAAGCGCTGCCGGAATGATCACGCAACCCGGGTGGCTCGTCGTCACGTCATGCGTGTCGTCGAGTTCGTAGCTGTGCCCCGCGGTGCCGTGGACCAGAGCAGCGGTGGACGCCTCGGTGGTCCAGTCACCGCCGAGCACGACACTGTTCCCGGTGCCCGCAAA
Source organism: Rhodococcus jostii NBRC 16295 (assembly GCF_001894825.1). Classification (GTDB taxonomy): domain Bacteria; phylum Actinomycetota; class Actinomycetes; order Mycobacteriales; family Mycobacteriaceae; genus Rhodococcus_F; species Rhodococcus_F jostii. Next base: position 63,014 of record NZ_BCWY01000045.1, read on the forward strand.
CCTGCGCGACCACTCGGCGATCTGCTTGGCCGCGGGACGGGTGCTCCCCCACAGCGAGACGACGAAACCGTCGAGAAACAGCCGTCGGACCGCTTCGACGTCCTCTGCAGTCAATGGCGAGTTCGCCACGTGGGCGACGTGATCCGCCAGTCGCGCTGTGAGACCGGCGAATCCGGACTCATCCTTGCTCTTGTTCATAACTCTCTTTCACTACTACGCCCCCGAGACGAAGAATTGGCTGGCGCGGCGTCGTCACTTGTAGCCGCCGTCGACCTTGCCGAGCCGTTCCCAGTCGTCCGGGTCGTGCAACACCCAGATCTCGGCCTGCAGACTCGCACTGATCTGCTTGATCCGCTGGATGGATTGCACGGTCTGAATCGCATTGACGTCCACCGGGCACGGGCATTCCGATTCCAGACCGGAACGGAGATGAACCGAGTCGCCGGTGATCAGGAACGACCGCGACGGGAGCTTGACCAACAGGCTGACCTCGCCGGGGGTATGCCCCGGGGTCTGGTAGATGACGAGGCTTCCGTCGCCGAACAGGTCGTAGTCCTCACGCAGCGGATTCCACTTGAACGACCGTGTCAGCTCGAGATCCTGCGTCCTGTAGAAGCCGCGGTAGGGCGGGTCCGGCCAGAATGCGTAGCGCAGATCCACTTCCGACATGTAGAACTCGGCTTCCGGGAAGAGGTACATGCCTCCGGTGTGGTCGAAGTGCGAGTGGGAGATGACGACGTGAGTGATGTCGGAGAGCTCGAACCCGCACTTCTGGATCTGCAGTTCCAGGGTGTTCTCCGGCGGGCAGTCGAGGGCGAACACATCGACCAGGTCGCCGTACACCGAGCGGGGATCGTTCCACGCCTCCGGGGCCAGGCCGGTGTCGAAGAGGACCAGTCCGCGATCGTGCTCGATGAGGAAGGTCGGAATCGGGACCGAGAGCGGTCCGTGGTGGCCCATGGTGATCAAGCCACTGTCGAGGGTGATGGATGCTCCGGCCAAGGGCCAGAGTCGATTTGCCGTCATGGACATAACCTTTCGAGATTGCAGGACAAGAGAGGGAGTAACGCCACGTCAGCAGAGAGTGTCGGCGACCTCCGCCGAGATGCCGTACGACTTCAGCTCGACGAACGCGTCGAATCCTTCGAGGCCGGCCTCGCGACCGATCCCGCTGTGTTTGAATCCACCGAACGGGGCGTGGAAGCCGGCACTGTTCCCGTTGATCTCGACGGTGCCGGTCTGGATCCGGCGGGCGACCGCGAGTGCGTGGTCGGGGTCCGCGCCGTACACGGCACCACTGAGCCCGTATGCCGAGTCGTTCGCGACGGCGATCGCCTCGTCCTCGTCGTCGACGACGAGCACGCCCACGACCGGACCGAAGATCTCCTCCTGGGCGATCGTCATGTCGGGGGTGACGTTGGTGAACAGCGTCGGTTCGACGAACATGCCGCGCTGAAACTCGGCGGGCCTGCCACCGCCGACGACGACGGTTGAGCCTTCCTCCCGACCCGCTGCGATGTAGCCTTCGACGCGCTCGCGATGTTGCAGGCTCACCAGGGGGCCGATCTCCGTCGACTCGTCGAAGGGATCGCCCACGCGGAGATCCTCGACCATTGCCGCCAGCCGGTCGGTCAGGTCCTTCTCACGACGCCGCGACACGATGATCCGCGTCTTGTTCGTGCATGCCTGACCGTTGTAGCGGAACGACTGGGTCCGGAGGGACTGCGCCACACCATCGAGGTCGGCGTCGTCGAGGACGATCGCGGCGGACTTCCCGCCCAGTTCGAGGGTGTAGCGCCGGAGGTCGTTGCCGCACAGCGACGCTATGCGTCGGCCGGCGAGGGTCGAACCGGTGAACGACACCTTGTTCACGCCGGGGTGGGTGACGAGGTATTCACTCTCGGCCCGGTCTGCGGTGACGATGTTCACCACACCGGCCGGGAAGCCCGCGGCCTGAACCATGTCCGCGAGAAGGTAGGAGCTCAGCGGAGCCTCGGGGGACGGCTTCAGGATGACAGTGCAGCCTGCCAGTAGGGCGGGGACGAGCTTGAGCATCGCGACCGACAGTGGTGCGTTCCACGGGACAACGGCCGCGACCGCTCCGATCGGCTCACGGGTGACGAGCGCGTTGCCGGTGTTCGAGCGGCGCACGGTCCGCCACGGGTACTGCTCGACGAGCTCGAGGTTGGTATCGATCAACGCAATGGCGGCGCCGGACTGGGATGCGACTGTCTGCGTGATCGGACAGCCCATCTCTTCCGTGATCAACTCCGCGATCGATTCGCGATTCTCGGTGATCGCTTTGCCGAGTCGGCGGACCACGTCCATACGTTCCGACAGGCTCATGCGCGGCCACGGACCGCTGTCGAACGCCTCACGCGCAGCACGTACCGCGCGGTCGACGTCCGCGCGCGAACCGGCGGGAATCCGGGCGAGCGCCTGTTCCGTGAACGGCGACACGACTCGAATGGTGTCACTAGCGGTGGGTTCGACCCACTCCCCACCGATGAACAAGCTCGTGTAGTTGCCCTGCCACACCATGACGTAACTCCTGCCAATTCTTGGATTGAAGACGACTGCTCTGATCGCCACGCGGCCTGGCGCAGCTCATCGCCACGTTCCGCCAGTCACCGACGATGAAGAAGGGCCCGGAATTCGCTTGCCGCACTGTGCTTCACCTTCAGCCGTCGGAGACTTTCGCACGGCGATCAGGTTCAACTCAAAAAACCCGATCTGTTGTGACCTACGCCTCCACAACTATCGAACGGCTGATCACGACAGTCAATTGGCGATTCGGCAAGGTCCCTTCGCGGGCGTCGAAGTGTGCAGCTCAGAGCATGGCTCCCCGATCGCTGCGGCGGAAATCTACTCCGCGGAAGTCTGCGGCACCTGTCTGATCAAGCACCCGAGGAAAGCGGCGACCGTCGGGGCACCCAACATCCGCGTCGTCGTGGCGACGTTGATGCGTCGCACCGCCCAACTCTCGTCGAGCGGCCGCACCAGCATCTCGGAGTCTGCTGCCTGGGTAGCCATTCGCTGCGGGACGACCGTGGCTCCCAGGCCGGCCCTGACCATGCCGAGTGCCACCTCACCCGTGCGCACCACATGTCGGAGATCGCGGGCCTCTGCTCCATGAGCCTGGAAGATCATCACCGTCGTGTGTGTTGCGATCAGCCCCTCGGTGGCAAGTTCACCGAATCTCACGGAACTCCGATGTGCGAGACGGTGTTCTCGTGGCAGTACGGCTACGAGAGGCTCGCTGCCGAGGAGTTCCATCTCGGCGGCGGCGCACTTCGGTTCGCCGACGCTGGCGAACACACCGATATCGCATTCCCCGGCTTCGATCTGGCGAATCACTTCGCTGTTGTCCACCTCGCGCAGCGACAGCTCGACGAACGGACGCTCGTTGATGAACATTCGGACCGCCGGCGCCAGGAGATCGATGATCACCGAGTGCGCCGCGGCGACTACTAGCCGATCCTCCACCTGCGCGGTGAGGGTGGTCAGTTCCGAGTGCAGATCGTCGAAGTCGGCGAGCATTTTCTGCGCGTACCGGGCCAGGACCGCACCCGCCTCGGTGGGCGCCACGCCCGTTCGTGCCCGGTGCAGGAGAGGGAGGCCGAACATGGCTTCGAGCGCCTGAATTCGCTTCGTGGCGGTCGACGCGGCGATATGCTCACGTGCTGCCGCGAGTCCTATCTGGCGTTCTTCGACGGCCGAAAGAAAGAGCCTCAGGCTGAAAAGGTCGACCTGCCACTGCATGGTTGGAGCATAGTATCCCGCAAGAACCGCTGGTCTTGATCACCGTGCGGCCATCTCGGACAGATTCCTCCGACTCTCGAGGTCCTTCAGCGTGAACCAGCAGACGTTCTTTACCGCCGACAACGTCGACGATCACGCAACCGCCGGACCGATCAGTCGGATCACCCGGTCCGCGTCATGACAATCGCGCACGCTCGGGAAACCCCCGGTTCGCTCAGGACGAATTCACGTCGTCGAACTCGTCGTGCGGGCGGTCGAGCAGCTGCTTGACCAGTGCGCGCGCAGCGGGGCTCGGGCCTCGCCCGTGTGCGGTGGCGAGGTGGATCCTGCGCACCGCCCACGGCTCGGCGAATTCCATCACCGCGACACGGCTCATCATTTCGTGGCTGAGTAGACACTCCGGCTGCACAGTGACACCCATACCCGCCTGTACGAGACTGATCGCGACTTCTCCACTCCGCACGGAGTGCTTGGAATCGAATTGCTCGCCCAGCCGGTTCGCCGCGGCGCGAAATGCGGGGACCATCGCGCGTGCCGCGAACAGGTTTTCGGGCAGCAGCTCCTGAAAAGTCACCGCCGACTGCTCGGTGAGCCGATGACCCAGCGGCACCACAGCGACCAGCCGGTCTCGCCGGTAGGGCGTGACGTCGACGCCGTCGAGATCGAGTTCGTGTGCGGCGGCAAATACCCCGAGGTCTGCTTCACCGCGCGCGACTTGCTGAACGATCTCGGCGTTCTCGGTCTCGCGCACGGCCAGGTCGACGAGTGGGTATTCACGGGTGTACTCGCCCAGCTCTCGCGCCAGGAACGGAACGATGATCGATCGGGCCGAGACGATCGTCAGGTCCCCCTGCACGCCTTCGGTCAACGACGCTATCTCTGATCGCATCTCCTCGAGGCTGCCGAAGATCGAGCGCACATATCTTTCGAGGACCGCACCGGCGGGGCTGGGGACCACTCCCTTGGGGCCACGATCGAGAAGTTTGATCCCGGCGATGTCCTCCAAAACTTGGATGCGCTTGGTCGCCGTGGATGCGGCGATGTTTTCCCTGATCGCGGCCAGTCCGATCTGCTGCTCTTCGATCGCGGAAAGGAACAGTCGCAACGTGAACAGATCGACCTGTCGAATCAGATGAAGTCTGTTGAACATAGCCATACCGCCCTCACGATCTCCGAAACGCGCACTCGGCCACGCCAATCGAGCCGTGTCTGCGCGACCGAGACCGCGAGAGACAAGTTCCGGAACAGGGTTGACGTGGCCTAGCTCACTCCCTAGTGTTCCAGATCATACCATCGTAGTTACGAATCCAATGTTCATATATATGAACACTACAGTCTTCGTCCGAAGCAAGAGAAGAGGCTCGACCCGTGACACAGCCACCGGAATCGCCCCACAGCTCCCCTAATCCGCCCCGACGGAAGCCGAAGAACGTCGGTCCCGCCGTAGTGGTCGGCACAGCGCTCGAGCTGTTCGACTTCTACCTCTACGCATCGATGGCCGCACTGGTGTTCGGCCCGCTCTTCTTTCCCTCGGAGAACTCCACAGTCAGCACTCTCGCCGCGTTCTCCACGTTCGCGGTCGGATTCCTCGCCCGCCCGCTCGGTGGAATCGTGTTCGGCATCCTCGGCGACAAGATCGGACGCAAGGCCGTGCTGTCGTTCAACCTCCTACTGATGGGCCTGGCCAGTGGCTGTATCGGTCTGATCCCGTCGTACGAGACGATCGGGATTGCCGCGCCCGTGCTGTTGGTTTTGTTCCGCATCGTCCAGGGACTCGGTGCCGGCGCAGAATTCGGCAGCGCCATCGCGATGTCCTACGAGCACGCCGACGAGAAGTCGCGCGGACGGCAGGGCGCGTGGCCGGCCATGGGAGTGAGCGTCGGCCTTCTGGCGTCGTCCCTGGCAGTGGCTGCCGTGACGAGCCTCGACAAAGCTGACCTCTACAGCTGGGGCTGGCGGATCCCATTCCTGGCCAGCTTCGTCCTCGTCGCTCTGGGCTACTGGATGCGGCGGAACCTGCCCGAGACCCCCGACTTCGAAAAGGTCGCCGCCCAGGCTCAGACCCGTAACAAGGCGCAGCCGTTCCGTAACCTGCTGAAGAACCACTGGCGTGGTTTGACCGTCGTCGCCGTGTCCACCATCGGCGTCAACGGCATCAGCTACATCTTCAAGACGTTCTCGCTCTCCTATCTCTCCGAATTCCGCGACGTCGCCGCCAACGTCGGCGCGTTCGGAATCAGCCTGGCCAGTGCCGTCGCGCTCGTGACCATCCCCATCGCCGGACGGCTCTGCGACAGCGCCGGGACACGCCGCATCATGCTGATCGGCGCCGGGTGTGTGGCAGGGCTGGCTTTCCCGTTCTTCTGGCTCCTGAACACCGACCGACCGGTCTACATCTGGCTCGCACTCATCCTCACCGTCGGCATCGTCCAGCCCACCTTGCTCGCGGCTTCCGGGTCCTTCCTCGCCCGGCAGTTCCCACCCGAAGTCCGCGCCTCGGGCCTCGGCGCCGGACGGGAAGTCAGCGGTGCCCTCGCCGGTGGCCTCGCTCCGCTCGCGGCACTGACCATGGTCACCCTCTCCCCGACCCACTCCACCTGGGGCGTCTCCCTGATCTTCATCGTCGGCGCGATACTCATCGCGGGCGCTGCACTCGGCGACCAGTGCCGCACCATCGGCATCAGCAATCACACCAGTGCCGCCGAAAGCGCTCCGGCCGCGCGGTGACTCGGTTGGGGCACTGCCCGGCGTGGCAGTGCCCCAACCACCTGTAGTCTGAGTCGATCGGTGATCGAGAAGAGGGAGAGCCACGTGCCGCCGGTCCCTGGTGAGGCGAAAGAGCATCGCACGGTCTCCCGTGTCATGACGATCCTCGAGCTCGTTTCCCGGAGCGCGAACGGGCTGTCGCTCGCCCAGCTCGCCGCGGCGCTGGACGCCCCCCGGTCATCGGTGCATTACATCGTGAAGGGCTTGGTCGCCACCGGATACCTCACCGAGAACGGCGCCTACACTCTCGGCCCCGCCGTCGGCACACTCCTCGCGGCGCACACCCCTCAGGTGGACCGGGTAGCGCGTGAGAGCATGGAATCGCTGCACAGCCGCTTCGACGAGACGGTGACGCTCTGCGTGCGAATCGGGGAATCCGTCGTGAACATCGACATCATCGAGTCGACGCAGCCGATTCGGTTCTCGCCCGCACTCCACGTCCGACGCCCGCTCTTCCCGTCGACCGCCGGCAAGTGCTTCCTGGCCTACACGGATCAGCGGTTCCGCGACACCTATCTCGACAGCCACATCGAGGAGGCCGAGAAGCGCCGACTGGCACACGAGGAACTCGAGCGCATCACACGTGACGGAATCGCGTTCGCGAGCAAAGAGGTGACACCCGACCTCGGCGGCGTAGCCGCCCCGGTCTTCCACGGCGAGAAGCACGTTGCAGTCCTGACCGTCGCCGGGCCGCGAACACGCATCGACCTCCGCCTCGAGGAGGTCGCCGACGCCGCGATCACCGAGGCACGCCACGTCGCAGAGCGCCTGACGGCACAGTAGCGGCGGAATCTTAGATCGCAGCAGCCGATTTCGGCTGCTCCCGCGCGTCGTCACCGTGTCCGAACATCCGCAGGTCGACGGCGCGCCGGGCGTTACCGACCGCGGAGACGGTGACCGAACCGACCACTCCCAATCGGTCGAACACCAGCCCCGTGCCGACGGAGATGCCGTGCCGCTCGGCGCGGTCCAGTGCAGCCAGTCCAAGTTCGAGACCCTCAGGCAGACGCGCAAGCGCAAGAGTCACATCGGCATTGATGTACTCCAATCCCGCACTGCCCAAATTGCTTACGACATTCGCGGCATCCGCGACGCTCGCGGCCATCTGGAACGCAGTCAGTGGTTCGCCCTCGACCACCGGGATCGCAAACTGCCAGATCTGCTTGCGATCACCGTTCTGCGGTGCGTCCGCAGGCGGTGTCCAGCCCGCGCCGTCGCTGTAGTACAGCCTTTCAGCGCTGCCCGCGGACCGCCGGCAGTCGTCGTGGGGCGGCTGCGGACTATTACCCGAAGCCCACACGATCCCCTCCGGTGTCGTGGTGGGACTCAGATACAGCGCACTTGCCCGCGCGACCGCTTCCCCGTCCTGGGTCATCACCGCGTCGACGAGGCACAGGCGGCGTCCTTCACGAACAACGGTGGTGGACGTGACGGACGGCTTCATCCCCGCGGGGCGGAAGAGGTCGAGCGTCCATCGAACCGGTTGGAGGTCCTGACGCCCGAGGGCATCTACAGCCCTCTCGGCGGCACGCGCGAGAGCCCCACTGACGGCCATGCCACGCATGTGCTCACTGCCCCAACCGCTTCCGGCGGGAGCGTGGGGCAGTAGTTCCTCGGAGCACACATCACGACCCGTGGCCAGACTGAAGAACGCGGATGTCATCTACGGGTCTCCTCGTCAAAGTTCGAATCGGACGATTCGAGTGGGTGCCGCGCGGCGCCTACTTCAGTGTGGGCTCCAACTGTCGGCCGTCGACGACCAGCGGCTTCGCCGCGAGCATCATGATCACTGTACGACACCACTCGTCGGTGCTATTGCGCCAGATATGCGCAACTCCGCGCTGCACGAGGGTATCTCCGGGCCGCAGAATGGTTGTCTCTCCGCTGTCGAGCACCAATTCGAGTTCGCCACTGATGATCGCGGCATAGTCGATCGTGCAAGTGCGATGCATGGCGAATTCGCTATTCGGCGCCCAGTCGACGATGTAGAACGCCGACCCATTCGAGGAGGCAAAGGTCTCGATCAATTCGGTGCCGTCGCGCCCATCCGCGTTGTCGGACGGAAATTCGTCCGTCGCCCAGATTCGTGCGGCAAAGGTTGTCGGCGGAACTTCGAATGCCTCGACGGCAGAGTCCGACACAACAACCGACTTACCCGATGCGTCGTGCCCGGTGACGACCCGTCGCGCTTCATGAATCACACTGATCTCCCGATGCCGCTTGTCTCACAATCGTTTGAGGCTATCTTCGCCGCGGAAGCCGCGTCAATTTCATATTTTCGAATCGTGCATTTCTCAGAAATGAAGTCGTGTGATTCCAATTCTGCGAACAGAGAATTTCCTTCCGGGAAAGCACACGGAGTGGGTTGACGCTGCATCACTTCACGGCGTACATGTTTCTCATGTCACAAGCAAAACTGCGTGTTTTCGACAAGCTCTATATCGGCGGTGAATGGGTCGATCCCGTCGACGGCGCCCTGGCCGAAAGCGTCGACCCCGCAACGGGCCAGCCGTGGGCGGCGGTGGCGATGGGGGGTGCGGGCGACATCGACCGTGCCGTGTCGGCAGCATCCGAGGCGTTCGCGGGTCCGTGGCGCCGCACCCCCGGCCACGAGCGCGCAGCGTTACTGCGAAAATTTGCCCAGCTCTTCGAGGAAGCGATTCCAGAGTTGGTAGAACTCGAGTCCCACGACACGGGCACTCTGAAGTCCGACCTCCGCGGGAGTCTGGCCGCACAGGTGCAGTGGTACTACTGGTTCGCGTCGCTCGCCGACAAGACCCAGGGGCGCACGATACCGATGGACGACACGGTGCATGCCTTCACCACCATGGTGCCGATCGGCGTGGTGGGCGCAATCGTGCCCTGGAACGCGCCGTTGCTGACCACCTGTATGAAGATCGGGCCGGCCCTCGCCGCTGGTTGTACGGTCGTCCTCAAACCTGCCGAGCAGACACCGGTGTCCGCACTCGTCCTGGCGAAACTCGCGGAAAAGGCAGGATTCCCACCGGGTGTCCTCAACGTCGTCCCCGGCTACGGGCGCACGGCTGGTGCGCGACTGGTCGCTCACCCCGACGTCGGCAAGGTCTCGTTCACCGGCTCGACCGACACCGGTCGGCGGATGGTGGTCGACGGTACCGACAACCTCAAACGATTCACCTTCGAGCTGGGCGGCAAGGCGCCGCACATCATCTTCGGCGACGCCGACTTCGATCAAGCACTCAATGCGGCCACCGCCTCGGCCTGGCGGATGTGCGGCCAGAGCTGCGCGCTCGGGTCACGGGTGCTCGTCGAACGATCGATCTACGACCGCGCTGTGGACACGTTCCGCACCCGGGCCGCCGAGGTGCGTGTCGGCATGCCGGCCGATGAGACCGCGCGCATGGGCCCGCAAGCGCACGAAGATCAGCTGAACAAGACCCTGTCCTACGTGAAGATCGGCCAGGATGACGGCGCTGAACTGGTTGCCGGAGGCGAACGGATACTCACCGTCGAGCTGGCACCCGGATACTTCGTTCAACCCACCGTTTTCGCCAATGTCTCCAACGACATGCGGGTGGCGCGTGAAGAGATCTTCGGACCGGTCGTCGCGCTGATCCCGTTCGACGACGAAGACGAGGCCGTCGCCATCGCCAACGACACCACGTACGGACTGACCGCCGGACTGTGGACGGGCAACATCGTTCGCGCACATCGTGTCTCGAACCAGATCGAGGCCGGATCGGTGTGGGTCAACACCTACTCGTTCGTGCGCTGGTCGCTTCCGTACGGCGGATTCAAGGCAAGCGGTTGGGGCCGGGAGAACGGCATCGACGCCCTCACCCCATACATGGAGACCCGCACCACGGTTATCGGTCTCACCGCGCAGTTCCCAAACTTTTTCGCGAACACGGAGGATTGATCAAGATGCGTGCACTTGCCTTTCCCGGCGACGACACCACTGTCATCAGAGAGTTCGACGACCCGGCACCGGGACCCGGCGAGGTCATCGTCCAGGTCCGGGCATCGGGCATGTGCGGAAGCGACCTGCTGTTTCGTCGGGGCGCGATCGCAGTCGGACCCGACATCATCCAGGGCCACGAACCGTGCGGGGACGTGTACGCCGTCGGTGACGGCGTGACACCGATGATGGCGCGCGTGGGCGAGCGAGTGATGATTCATCACTATTGGGGCTGCAATGCGTGCCCCTCCTGCCGCTCCGGCTGGCCGCAGATGTGTGAGCGCGAGCCCTCGAAGGTCATGGGCGTCTCCGCACACGGCGGACACGCCCCATTCCTGAAGGTGCCCGCACACACTCTTTTGCCGCTGCCGGACACGTTGAGCTACAAGGCGGGGGCAGCGATCGGGTGCGGAACCGGCACGGCGTGGGGTGGTCTGCAGCGACTCGGCAACGTAGGCGGAGAGACCATGGTGGTATTCGGCCAAGGACCCGTCGGATTGTCGGGCACAATGCTGGCATCGGCTCTCGGCGCGAACGTGATTGCCGTGGACATCGGCGACAACCGGCTACAGCGCGCGAAGAGTTTCGGCGCGGCCTCGACCATCAACTCCCGCGTCTCCGATGTAGTCGAAGCTGTCGCCGACCTCACGGGTGGACGCGGTGCACCGCTGATTCTGGAGACTTCCGGCAAAGCCAACGACGATGCTCTCGCAGTACTCGCCCCCTGGGGCCGCGCATGCTTCCTCGGCCTACCCGGGCATATCGAGTTCGACGTGCAAGCCCACTACAAGAAGCAATGGACGTTGATGACGTCGTGGACGATGTCGACGATCGAGCAACTGCGTTGCGCCGAGTTCATCGCCGCGCGGAACCTTCCCACCGACGACATCTTCACCCACACCTGGACCCTGGAACAGGGTGTGGAAGCGTACGAATGGTTCGCGCAGCAGAGCGACGGTAAGGGTGTCTTCGAATTCTAGAAGAGTGTGTAGATGGCCCTGCCACGCGAATTCGGATCCTGGATTGACCCCAAACGTCATGGGTCTGTACCCGACGCTCATGTCAGTTTCAGGATTCGAATGCACTACGAGCAGGCAACTTCTCAGTGTGCAACGCTTTTCTGACAAAGGCTGGTTAACAGAGCTGCACGATTGGGCCGCACACGCGACTTTCCCACTCGCTGCTGCACTAGTCGACCCGAACTGGATGCGTCGACTACTGCTCAGTTAGAGACGGCCATACATGGTCGAGGGAAGAGACCGTCAGCCGTGAGGCATCAATCGCCTCCCCGTTCGGTGACTCGAACGAATCATCAGCACGGCGCCGTCGCCGGTGTGTCCGGGCGAGAAACGGGATACCTCGAGCACGGGCAGCGCGTGACATCTGCCGTGCTGTTTTGGCTCCGTTGATCCCGATGCGGTTCAACCGCGTCCATACGCGCGAGTCGAGCACTACCAGGTTCTTGACTCCGAAACGGATTCGGACCCGATCGACCTCTACGCAGTCATCGAGCGGATCGCGCAGGTACTCATCCAGAGGCCGTTCGAGTTCGTGTCCAGGGCCCTGGCATGCACGCACGGGCTGATCTGACTGACGGGGATGCAAGTGCGCGGCGCTCGATCGATCGACCAACCCGTCACGTCCCCGCTCGCGGTAGCGGCGCCGTCAAATCTAGGGCGTCGTCCGCGAGACACCCTTCTCTGCAGCGACATTCGCAACCGGCGACCTGCGATCCGCTCCACCATGATCAATCTGCGCGCCGGCGTCAAACGGGCATTAGCATGTGACATGAGAGACCTCCGGTGGTCCGAGTCGAAAAGTAGACAGCTCCAACTCGACCCCGAATGTCTCTCCTACGTCAGCAACGATCCGGGCCAGTACAA
>NZ_BCWY01000046.1 GCF_001894825.1 Rhodococcus jostii NBRC 16295
TTGGGGCCGGGACGGGGTCCGCCCGGCTTCGCAGCGGTCGCCGGGCTGCTCGGGGCGGGCGCACCGGGCTTGGCCCCCGGACGGGCTGCGGAATCGGCGGACTTCGCCGACGGGAACGACTCCCGCAGACGCCTGGCGACGGGCGCCTCCACCGTGGAGGACGCCGACTTCACGAACTCGCCCTGCTCCTTGAGCGTTGCGAGTAGTTCTTTACTTGTGACACCGAGTTCTTTAGCCAACTCGTGCACGCGGGCCTTGCCTGCCACTGCTCTCCTCACTGATGAGGTCGAGCAGGAGGCTCCCCTGAGAGGGGCCCGCACGACCTCGGGTTATCTCCGATGGACGATCATCGCTGGTGCTTCACGGTGTGCTCATGAGTGCTTGTGCCTGTTCTGTTCGAGAGGTACTGCTCTGGGTGGGTGCCCTGCGCGTACCCAGCGGTCGACTTCTGACATGTCGACACTTCCGGACACTCGCAGCGCTCTGCCGAATGCTCGGCGTCTTTCCGCGAGACTCAGGCAATCCTCGGCGGGGTGCAGCCACGCACCTCGTCCGGGAAGCCTGCGCCTCGGGTCCGGAGTGAGAACATGACCTTGCGGCCCACTCTCGCCCACCACAACCCTGAGCAGATCGACAGCCAGCGCGCGCTCCCTACATCCTATGCATGTTCGCACCGGTGAACCGGTAGGAACGCGCGCGGAATCGGGATGCTCATGCTGAACCATTGACCACTCTACCGCCGACTTGCCCCGATCTCCGCATTCCGGGCTCAACGAGTGGTCGCGGCGGGTCCGCCTGCCGACTCGGGGGCGGGGGCGGCGTCGCTGCGGATGTCGATCCGCCAGCCGGTCAAGCGCGCAGCAAGGCGGGCATTTTGCCCTTCCTTGCCGATGGCGAGGGACAGCTGGAAGTCGGGGACGACGACACGCGCGGCCCGGGCCTCCGGATCCACGACAGTGACGGAGACCACTTTCGACGGTGACAGCGCGTTGCCGACGAACCGGGCCGGGTCTTCGTCGAAGTCGATGATGTCGATCTTCTCGCCGGCGAGCTCACTCATCACGTTACGCACCCGCTGACCCATCGGGCCGATGCACGCGCCCTTCGCGTTGAGTCCCTGCACGCGCGACTGGACGGCGATCTTCGACCGGTGACCGGCCTCCCGGGCGACGGCGATGATCTCGACCGAACCGTCCGCGATCTCGGGAACCTCGAGCGCGAACAGCTTGCGGACGAGGTTCGGGTGGGTACGCGACAGCGTGATCTGCGGTCCGCGCTGCCCGCGGGACACCCCGACGACGTAGCACTTGAGGCGCTCGCCGTGCTCGTAGTTCTCTCCGGGTACCTGCTCCGCCGGCGGGATCAGCCCCTCCGCGCCGTTGGCTTCGCTACCGATCCGCACCACGACCATCCCGCGGGAGTTCGCCCGGGTGTCGCGCTGGATGACGCCGCCGACGATCTCACCCTCGTGGGTGGAGTACTCGCCGAAGCTCCGCTCATGCTCGGCGTCGCGCAGCCGCTGCAGGATGACCTGGCGGGCGGTGGTCGCGGCGATCCGGCCGAACCCCTCCGGGGTGTCGTCCCACTCCTCGCCGACCATGTTGCCGTCGGAGTCGACGTCGTGCGCCATCACCCGCACGATGCCGCTCTTGGTGTCGACGTCGATCCGTGCGTGCTGCTGATGCCCCTCGGTGTGCCGATAGGCGGTGAGCAGTGCCGTCTGGATGGTCGAGATGACGGTTTCGATCGAGATGCCCTTGTCGGCCTCGATGGCACGCAACGCCGCAATGTCGATATTCACTTGTCCAACCCCTCTGCTACTTCTTCATCTTCCGACGCGTCTGCGTCCGCGGGCGCCACGCGCCCCTCGGGAATTCCACCCGCGAGTTCCAGTTCCCTCGGGTCCGGTTTCGAGAATTCCACCTGCACAACAGCTTTCTGAATGTCCGGAATCGCGACGCGGCGAACGTCGGGGCCCGTCCGGGAGCCGATCACCACTGCGACCGAATCGCCGTCGAGGGCACCGATCCGGCCCACGACGGTCTCGTGCGCGAGATCGATGCGCGCCTTGCGTCCGCGGGCCCGGCGCCAGTGCCGCTCGTGCGTGAGCGGCCGGTCGATGCCCGGGGACGTGACCTCGAGCGTGTACGGGGACTCACCGAAATCGGAGACCGAGTCGAAGACTTCGGAGATCTCGTGGCTCAGCTTCGCGACCGCGTCGAGTTCGAGTCCGGCGTCGCTGTCCACCATGATCCGGACCGCGCTGTGTCTACCCGCGAGGGTGACCGCAACGTCCTCCAAGTCGTAGCCCTGGCGTTGCACCAGATCGGAGATGAGCTCCGTCACCCTCTCCTTGGATGGAACCGGCATCGGGGACGCTCCTCGTTTCAGTTGTCGGTCGTCGGTCGGTCGTCGGTCTGTCGTTCGTACGGTCGGGCAGGTGTCGTGCCGCGCACGCAGCACCACGAACCCGTCGTGACGGGTTCGAGCATCTAAGAGTAACGCCGATTCGAGGCACCCGTGACCAGCCCCGGTGCTCGATTCCCGGGATCGCGACCCGACCTGGCACCATGGACCGGTGCTCATGCCCACCGTCTCCCGGCCCCCGACATCCGGTCCGGCCGTGTCCCGGCGCGCCGCTCTCCGGTTCGCAGCAGCCTCGGCCTTCGGTATCGCGACCGTTCCGCTCCTGACGGGGTGCGCCGACGACGGGGATTCCGACGTCGAGGTCGATTCCCTGGTCGCGCAGTCGCGGCTGGCTCGCCGTGACGCGGCGGGCGCGGCCGCGACGATTGCGCTGCATCCTGACCGCGCCGCCGCACTCGAACTGGTCCGCGCTCAGCGCACCGCGCACGCCGACGCCTTGGACGCCGAAATCGCCAGGGCCGCAGGCACTTACCCGGACGGCACCACACCCACCACGTCCGCGTCCCCGTCCACGACACCGACCGAACCCGCGCCTCCGCCCGGTCTCGATCAACTGCGCGCCGATCTGGCCGAGTCGCAGCGCAGCGCAGCCGATTCGGCGCGCACACTGACGGCCTACCGGGCGGGGCTCTGCGCGTCGATCAGCGCTGCGTGCGGAACGTATCTGGCGGTGGTGCTGCCGTGACCACTCCCACCGAAGCCGAGGGCCGGAGCCTCGCCGACGCGTTGACCTCCGAGCATTCCGCCGTATTCGCCTACGGCGTGGTCGCCGCCTTCTCCAACCCGACCCGGGCCACGCAGGTCGCCACCTCCGCCGCCGCGCACCGGGCGCGCCGGGATTCGCTTCTCGACACGCTGAGGGCAGCCGGCATGGCGGCTCCGGTCGCCGAGGCGGGCTACACGCTGCCGTTTCCGGTCACCGATCCGATCACGGCAGCGCAACTCGCGGCCCAGGTCGAGGCCGACACGGCCGTCGCGTGGCGGGCGGTGGTCGAACACGGTGAGACGGAGGACACGCGCACGCTCGGGGTCACGGCACTCACGGAGGCGGCGATCCGGGAAGCCACCTGGCGCGTGGCTCTCGGAACCGATCCGGTGACCGACCCGTTCCCCGGCGCGCCCTGACCACACGCAGGTTCCCGCCCACCGGGATTCCGCACCCACGCGGTGCGTTCCCGGCCTAGCGTCTCCCCCGACACCACTGACGGGAACGAGAGGACGGCGGCGTGGACGAACGCTCGGTGGAGCAGCGTCTGGGAGACCTGGAGCGGATCAGGGCGATCACGGCCCTCAAGTACCGCTACTGGCGAGCGTGCGACGGCAAGGACCCGGACGCGTTCCGTGCGTGCTTCGTCTCGTCCGGGGCGTCGATCGACTTCGGACCACTGGGCCGGTTCGACGACGCCGACCGGCTCACCGACATCTTCCGGAAGATCGCACTCCACGAGGTGGACGGTAAACACGTGATCCTCGACATGCACCACGGCTTCCATCCGGACATCCTGCTGCACGGCGACACCGAGGCGTCGGGTGCGTGGACGCTGCAGTTCCGGCAGGTCGACCTGACGAAGGGGACGGAGACCGTGTCGTCCGGGGAGTACGACGACGCCTACCGCCTCGAGGACGGCGAGTGGCGAATGTCGCGGTGCCACTTCACCACTCGGTGGTCGATCACCCGTCCGCTCACGCCGGACACGGTGGTCGTCCAGTGAGCGCGGGCGTAGCCCTCGTCACCGGCGCGAGTCGCGGCGTCGGGAAGGGCGTGGCCACGGCGCTGGGCGCGGCCGGATGGACCGTGTACGTCACCGGACGGGGTCCGCTGTCCGAGGGCAGCCGCCTGTCGGTGTCGGCGCGGACGGTGACCGACGCCGGCGGTGCCGGCATCGCGGTGGCCTGCGATCACCGCGAGGACGCAGATGTGCGTGCGCTGTTCGCCCGCATCTCCGACGAGCAGGCCGGCCGGCTCGACCTGCTGGTCAACAACGTATGGGCGGCTCCCGAGGGATTCGGCGGGTTCAGTACGCCGTTCTGGGAGCGGCCACTGGACGACTGGGATTCCCTGATCGGCGTCGGTCTGCGCGCCCATTACGTCGCGTCCGTGGAGGCGGCGCGCCTGATGGTGCCGCGAAGGTCCGGGCTGATCGCGAACATCTCGTCGTTCGGGACCCGCGGGCATCTGCATTCGGTGCTCTACGGAATGTCCAAGGCCGGCCTGGACAAGATGGCCAGCGACATGGCGGCCGAGTTGGCTCCGCACGACGTCCGCGCGGTCTCACTGTGGCCGGGCATCGTGCGGACCGAGATGATCGTCGCGAGCGGCCTCGAGACCATCGCCGGATTCCCTGTCGCCGACGCCGAATCGCCGGAATTCGTCGGCGAGGTGATCTGCGCGCTGTCCGCGGACCCCACCCTCGCGGAGCGCAGCGGTCACACGTTCGTGACGGCGGAACTCGCCGTCGAATACGGGATCACCGACACGCAGGGCCGCACCCCGCCGTCGCATCGGGAACCGTTCGGCGGCGGCCCCCTGTTCTGAGACGCCGCTCTCCGTGCACTCAGATCACGTCGCGCCGGCGGACGAGCCAGACCGTGCCCAGCGCGAACGCAGCGATGTATCCGGCCAGGACGAGCACCGACGTGCCGCCGCCCAGGATGTTCAGGACGCCGGGGGTGGTGTCGCCGCCGAAGTCGCGGAGGGAGCCCGCCAGTGAGCCCGCGGCGGTGCCGGGGAGGAAGTCCGTCACCACCGACACGGGTTCGAGAATGGCGGCAACTCCGCGGAGCAGGTTTTCGACCACCAGCACCCACACGAGTCCGAGCCCGACCGACAGCGCCGGCCCCCGCGCGACCGCGCCGACGAGGACGCCGGCAACGGTCCACATCCCGAGGATCAGCACCCCGGATGCGAGTGCCTTCAGCATCGCCACCGCCGGAGGCAGACTCGGCGACTCCGACTCGACCGCGGCGATGACGCTCGCCACTCCGAGATCGACGACTGCCACCGTGAGGACCAGCCCGACCACCACGGTCAGCAGCGCGAGAAGGGTCCCGGTGAGCGCGGCCGTTCGCGACGGGCCCTGAGTGAACACGGTCTTCCACGTTCCCCACCCGTAACCGCTGCCGATGGTGAGGGCGCCGAGGATGAGCATCAGCGCGCCCCCGAACATGGCCATACCCTGGGTGAACACCTGCGGTACCGCCGCGGGGAGCATGTGCGCGAGCAGCACGTCCGGGGGCGCGGACGACGCCATGTCGGTGGTGCCGCCGGTCTTGACGGTGATGTAGTTGAACAGGTACAGGAAGACCAGGTTGAGCACGATCCAGGCGGCGAGCAGCACCCACATCGACGGCCATTTCCGGAGTCGCAGAAGCTCGGCTCGGGTACTGGCGATCACTGCGTTCATGACACTCTCCTCACATCATTGCTCGCCGCACGGTTGCCGACGGCGCGGTCCGACGTCATGTCGAAGAAGACGTCCTCGAGCGATTGCTCCCGCCGGGACAGTTCGTGCAGGTCGATTCCCGCGTCGACGAGAGCACGGGCCACCTTCGGCGCCAGATCGGGCGACACCGCAACGGTCAGGGCGTCGCCCACCGTGTCGACGATGTCGCGTCCCAGCAGTTCCGCGAGCACCGCCGCGGCCCGTTCCGTCGGATCGGCACGCACCAGCAGGCTGGTGTCTCCGCGTAGTTCCGCAACGGTCGACTCCGCGATCAACTCCCCGCGCGAGATCACGCCGACGCGATCGCAGATCTCCTGAACCTCGCTGAGCATGTGACTGGACAGCATCACGGAGTGCCCGGAGTCCGCGAGTTCGACTATCAGTTCCCGCATCTCGGCCATGCCGGCCGGATCGAGCCCGTTGGTGGGTTCGTCGAGGATGAGCAGGTCGGGTTCGCCGAGCAGTGCGGCCGCGACACCGAGTCGCTGCTTCATCCCGAGCGAGTAGGTGCGGAAGCGGTCGTGTCCCCGATCCCGCAGTCCCACCCGGTGCAGCGCGGATTCCACCGCGTCGTCCGGCAGGCGGCGGTATCGGCTCAGGACCCGCAGATTGTCGCGACCGGACAGATAGGGGAAGAACCCCGGCCCCTCGATCAGGACACCGGTGCGTGCCGCCACCGCGCTGTCACCGGGCGAACGGCCGAAGAGCGTCGCCGTCCCAGACGTCGGCCGGACCAGTCCCGCGAGCATGCGCAGTGTCGTGGTCTTGCCGGCGCCGTTCGGCCCGAGGAACCCGTACACCTCCCCTACCCGCACGGTGAGGCTGACGGCATCGACCGCCGTATGTTCGCCGTAGCGTTTGGTCACTTCGTCGGTGACCACGATGTCGGAAGTCATGCCTCCAGCGTCGGCCCGGCGCGAGCCGCGCACATCCGTCTGCACGCGTCTCGTCATGTACGCGTCGCGGACGATGACAGGGTCGCCGGATCGGGTCTACGTTCGGGTGATGCAGACCGACCGGAGGGACACGTCGATCGCCCCGCGGGACCTCCTGATCGCATTGGGCGTCGCGATCGTGCAGGTCGTCGGCAGTATCGGCGCCAACCACAACCAGTCGTGGGCGACGCCGTTGGACGCTGCAGGCGTCGTGTTGCTGGTGTGCGGTCCGCTCGCGCTGATC
The DNA here is from genome assembly GCF_001894825.1 of Rhodococcus jostii NBRC 16295. GTDB lineage: Bacteria > Actinomycetota > Actinomycetes > Mycobacteriales > Mycobacteriaceae > Rhodococcus_F > Rhodococcus_F jostii. Next base: position 7,050 of record NZ_BCWY01000046.1, read on the forward strand.
GTGCGGCGACGGTTTCCCGTCACGGTCCTGCTCGTCGTCCTGGCCGTCACGGCCCTCTACGTCGCCCGGGGTTACGGGTACGGCCCGGTGTTCCTGTCGCTCGTCGTCGCGTTTCTCGGCGCCGCGACAGCCGGGTCTCGTTGGCTCACCTATCCGGTCCTCGCGATCGGCTACGTCCTGATCGTCTTCGCCGTGCCGGCTGTCTCACCCGCCGAGTCTCCGTCGTTCCCCGCCCTCACCGGCATCGCGGCCTGGCTGCTGGTGCTCCTCGCCGCGGCCGAGATCATCCGGCAGCGGCGCGGGACGCTCGACGCCCGGCGGCAACGCGCCGAGGCGGCGGAACGCGGTGCCGTGGAGGAGCAGCGCCGACGGGCCAGCGAGGAGCGGCTCGCGATCGCCCGCGAACTGCACGACGTTCTGGCACACAGCCTCTCGCTGATCAACGTGCAGGCATCGGTCGCGCTCGAGCTGTGGGAGAGCAGGCCCGAGCAGTCGCAGGAGGCGCTGTCGGCGATCAAGGTCGCGAGCCGCGACGCGATCGGCGACGTGCATGCGCTGCTCGCGTCGTTGCGGGGAGGCGAGGGCAACCCGCCGATCGCGCCGACCGCCGGAATCGGGGACCTGGACGGTGTGGTCGAACGCGCCCGCGCCGCAGGTCTCGCGGTGACGACCGTCGTCGAAGGCACACCGAGGCCGTTGCCCGCTGTCGTCGACGTGGCCGCGGCGCGCATCGTCCAGGAGTCGCTGACCAACGTGGCCCGCCATTCCGGGGGCTCGTCGGCCGACGTGACGGTGTCGTACGCGTCCACCTGCGTGCGCGTCCGGATCGACGACGACGGCCGGGGCCCTGTTCGCACGTCCCCCGGAGGCGGCGGCAACGGTATCCCCGGCATGCGGGAACGCGCACGCGCCCTCGGTGGTGAGCTGAGTGTCGGGACCGGACCGGGCGGCGGCTTCCGGGTGCAGGCGACACTCCCCTCCGGTGGCGACACGGCGGACCGGACATGACGATTCGTGTGTTGGTCGCCGACGACCAGGCCCTCGTGCGGGCGGGTTTCGCCGCCCTGCTCGACGCCCAGCCCGACATCACCGTGGCCGGTCAGGCCGAGAACGGGGAGCAGGCGGTGAGCCTGACACGCTCACTGGTCCCCGACGTCGTCCTCATGGACATCCGGATGCCCGTGCTCGACGGACTGGAGGCGACCCGGCGTATCGCCGCCGATCCCGCGCTGTCCGGCGTGCGGGTGGTGGTGCTCACCACCTTCGAACTGGACGCGTACGTGTTCGAGGCGATGCGCGCGGGGGCGACGGGTTTCCTCGTCAAACATACCGAGCCCGCCGAACTGGTGCGGGCGGTCCGCGTGGTGGCCGACGGGGACGCCCTGCTGTCACCGTCGGTGACCCGGAAGCTGGTCGCGGAGTTCGCGGCCCACGCCAAACAGCCGCCGCAGCCCACCCGCCTCGACGACCTCACCGACCGCGAACGCGAGGTGATGGTCCTGATCGCCGAGGGACTCACCAACGCCGAGATCGGCTCACGGTTGTTCCTGAGCCCCGCCACCGCCCGCACCCACGTCAGCCGAATTCTGCTGAAACTCGGCGCCCGCGACCGCACGCAACTGGTGGTCATGGCGTACGAGTGGGGGCTGGTACGGCCGGGCTGGCAGGACTGACTACGTCTGCGGACGTATGCCGGTCGGCGTCTACGGACCGATGTGCTGACGAGGCTCCCGGCGGCAGGCTCGACGACATGAACACTTCCACGCCCGGCGGTGGCGATGCAGCCACCGCACAGGACCCGACAGACTCCCCGTCGATCGCCGTCGCTGTGGTGGCCGCGCCCGCCGCGAGTGGCGCCGGGTGGGTCGACGACGTCCGCCGGATCGAGGACCAGGGCTACTCCGGCGTCCTGGTGCCCGACACCCTGTGGACGGTCTCACCGTTCCCGGCGCTCGCTGCGGCGGGCGCGGTGACCAGAACGCTGACACTACGCAGTTGGGTGCTCGCCGCACCCTTGCGCAGCCGAACTGCGCTCGTCCGCGAGGTGAAGGCCCTCCACACACTTTCGGACGGCCGATTCGAACTCGGAATCGGGGTGGGCCGCCCGGATGCCGAGAGCGAGGCCGGGCGGCTGGGACTGCCGTGGCCGTCCGGGGCCGAGCGACGGCGGCAGCTCGAGGACGCCGTCCGGGCAGTGCACGACGAGGTCGACCCGGACGTGCCGGTGGTCGTGGCGGCGAGCGGGCCTCGCATGCTGGCGACGGCGGGGCGAGTGGCCGATCGCATCGCGCCGGCACTGAGCCCCCTGGCCACGGAGAACGAACTTGCCGATGCGATTGCGCGCGTTCGGTCTTCCACCGGCCGACCGGTTCATCTCACCCAATCGCTGGTCGGCTTCGGCGACCACTTACCGACCTGGTACACGCGGTCGGGCATGGACGTGGCCCAGTTGGTCGAGGCGGGTGCCGTGGGGTTTCCCGCCGGCGACCCCGACGGGGTCGCGTGGGCGCTGATCGACCGCAGTCGGCGGTACGGGATCGACGAGTACACCGTTCCCGGCGAGCTCTCCGATGCATTCATCCCGATCCTCGAACGGTTGGGGGCCCGGACCTGACGGCCCGGGCCCTCCCTCCGACAGGTCACGTCGACGCCAGCACCGCCTTCGACCGTCCCGGCATGAGGGCCGCGGCAATGACCGCGACCGCCACGAATCCGGCTCCCACGTACAGAGCGGGTGCGAGGGCGTCGATGTAGCCGGTCGGCGTCAGGCTGCCGCCCGCACCGAGGAACACCGCGGTCAGGAGCGCGATGCCCAGCGCGACACCGATCTCGCGGAGTGTCGCGTTGGTCGAACTGGCCGTGCCGTGGTCGGCCTCGGGCATGTCGGCGAGGACGGCGGTCGCGTTGGGCGCGAACGTCAGACCCATCCCTGCCCCGGCCATCACGAACGCGGGAATCATGCTGCCGTAGGTGGCGCCGGGAACGATGAGCGACGCCATCCAGAGCAGCGACAGCCCCTGCAGGACCAGTCCGGTGACGAGGAGCGTCCGCACCCCCAGCCTCGGCGCGAGGAGGCCCGCGATGGGCGCCACCAGCATCGGAGCGGCCGTCCACGGCAGCGTCCGCAGACCGGCCTCGAACGGGGAGTACCCCATCACGATCTGGAGGTACTGCGACAGGAGGAAGACGGCACCCATCATTCCGAGCGTGAATGTCAGGCCGATGACGTTGGCGAGGGAGAACTGGCGGGACCGGAACAGTCGCAGCGGCATCACGGGGAAGGGTGTCCGCAGCTCGCGCACCACGAACGCGGCGAGCAACACCGCGGACGCGAGCAGCGCGCCGAGCACCGTGGTGCTGGTCCAGCCGTCGTCGTTGCCGTGCACGATGCCCCAGACCCCGAGGAACACGGCAGCGCCGGCCAGGACGCCGCCGAGCGGATCGAGCGGCTGCCGCTTCCCCGTCGACTCGCCGAGTGCGTAGAGCGCCAACGGGATCGCGACCGCCGCGACGGGAACGTTGATCCAGAACACGGCCTGCCACGACACCCCGTCGACGACGGCGCCGCCGACCACGGGGCCCAGCGCGACGCCGAGACCCGACACGCCACCCCACACCCCGATGGCCAGTGCGCGCTTGGCGAGCGGCACGGCACCGGCGAGCAGGGTCAGGGAGAGCGGCATGATCGCGGCCGCGCCGACGCCCTGGACGGCGCGCGCGGCGATGAGCATCTCGGAGGTGGTCGACAGCGCCGACGCGATCGAGGCCAGCGCGAAAAGCACTATTCCCCAGAGAAATACGCGACGGCGGCCGAGCCGGTCACCCAGCGCCGACAGGGTGAGCATCAACGTCGCGAAGGCGAGCGTGTAGGCGTTCATGAACCACTGCAGCTGCCCCACCGACGCGCCGAGGTCGCGCTGGATCACGGGCAGGGCGCTGGTCATCACCAGGTTGTCGAGCGTCGCCATGAACATCGGTATCGAGGCGGCGACGATCGCCAGCCAGACCGGCACGACCCGGCTGCGGCCCAGCCGCGAGGGGGGCGCCGATTCGTGTTCCAGGCGTTCGGAGAGTGTCGTCATGACGGGTCCTCATATCCGAGTCGTGGGGGTGCGGGCACGTACGGGAAGTCTTGTAAGCATCAGATGATTACTTATTTCGAAGACTAGTAATCGACTGATAACATGTCAACATGGCATCGCCCGTGAAACAGACCCGGATGAGCGCGACCGAGCGTCGCGAACTCGTACTGGCAGCCGCCTCCCGCGCGTTCGCCAGGGACGGCTATCACGGCACCAGCACCGACGCCGTCGCACGCGAGGCGGGGGTGTCCCAGCCCTACGTGGTGCGCATGTTCGGTTCGAAGTCGCGACTGTTCGCCGACGTCTTCGACCGGGCGATGCGTCGGATCATGGACGCCTTCGAGCCCTGTTTCGACGATGTCGCCGCCGACCCCGAGAACGACGAGTCGTGGCTTCCGATGGGCATCGCGTACACCGAACTGCTCGAAGACCGCGACCTCCTGCTCGTCATGATGCACGGCTTTACGTCCGGCGCGAACCCGGAGATCGGCGCCCTGGCGCGCGACTGGATGTCCCGGCTCTACACGCAGATCCGAACACGAACGGGGTGCAGCCCCGAACGGGCCCGCACCTTCATCGCCAACGGAATGCTGCTCAACACCCTGCTCGCCATGCAAGTGCCCGAGCATGCCGGGCAGGATCCGGCGCTCGAGGAACTGGCCGTGTGCGCGTTCGGCAGCACCCTGGACGCTGCGGCCTCCGAGAACTGATCCGTGATCGGCGATTTCCGCTCTTGATCTTGCTCATCGGACAGGCGGCGGGGCACGATGGAAGCGTGCGGAAGGGGCGTCGCCGTGGACCGAGCCGTTGAGTCTCGACTGAGCTATTCCGACCGGGAGGGTCACCACCACACCGTGGACCTCTCCCCCACGTCGGCGCGCGTCACGATCGGACGGTCGCCGGATTCCGATCTGCTCCTGACCGAGGACGACGAGGTCTCACGGCTCCATGCCGTCCTCGAATGCGTCGGCTCGCACTGGACCATCCTCGACGACGGGCTCTCCCGCAACGGCACCTTCGTCAACGGCGAGCGGCTCGCGGGGCGTCGACGACTCCGGCAGGGCGACAGCATCCGGATCGGCGGCACGAAGATCCGGTATCTGGAATTCGGCGGCGCACTCGACGAGGCCACCCGGATGGGCTCCGACATGCCCGACGTCCGCTCGCTCACCGACACCCAGCGGGCGGTTCTCACGGCACTGTGCCGGCCGTACAAGCACGGCGCCGCGTTCGCGAATCCCGCCTCGAATCAGCAGATCGCCCAGGAGCTGTTCCTCAGCGTCGACGCGATCAAGACCCACCTTCGCGCGTTGTTCGCGAAGTTCGGCGTCGGCGATCTCCCCCAGAATCAGAAGCGGGTCAGCCTGGCCGAGCGGGCCATGCGCAGCGGCATCATCAACGAGCGCGACCTCTGATCAACCGACAGCCATCAGTTCGCGGTCGAGCACGGCGGTCTCACCGTGGGCGATCCGCTCGACCAGTCCGATGATGGCGAGCGCGACATCGGCCGCACGCTCGAGGATCACGGAGTGCCCCGCCCCGTCGACGCTCACGAGCTCCGAAGCGGGGAGCTTCGAGGCCATCGCGACGGAATGCTGGAACGGGGTGAGCATGTCCACCGAGCCGCACAGGATCAGCGACGGAATGTGAGCCAACGCAGCCAGGGAATGCCGCTCGTCGAATCCGAGCAGGGATTCGAGGAAACTCGACATGGTCACGATGGACGTGGTGTTAACCATCGCCGCGACCAGTGCCGCCAGGCGAGGATCGACCACCCGATTACGGGCGCCTGCGGCGCGTGCGATCGCCGTGCAGACGGTCCGACCGACCCGCTTCGATCCGTGCACCACCCGGGGCGCGCGGCGCACCGCGGTGCGGAACAGCGACACTGCGGGGCTGCGCAGATGCCGTCCGAGACCGGCCTCGGCGAGATCGCACGCCGCGGTGGAGATCAGGGCCATGCCCACGATCCGCGAACCGATGGTGTGCGGGTTCTGCCGGGTGTAGGACAGTGCGGTCATTCCGCCCATCGAGTGCCCGACGAGGACGACCGGACCGTGCGGTGCAACGGCGTCCAGCACGGACCCGAGGTCGCGGCCCAGCTGATCAATGGTGTAGGTGGCGGCCGCCGATTCCCCGGACTCGCCGTGCCCGCGGTGATCGTAGAAGACCATGCGAACGTCGTTGCGCCAGAAACGGACCAGCTGCTCCCGCAGCGCCCACCAGGACTCGGTGCGCAGGCAGTGACCGTGAACGAACACCACCGTGGTGGCCGCATCGGGCGAACCGAACTCGCGAACCGCAAGAGGGACGCCGTCGTCGGTCCTGACCGTGAGACGACGACCTTCGTGCTCGTGTGCAACCGGGGTGTTCGACATGAGGTCCTCCTCGGTTTCTTCGCTCGCGGCCGGTGAAGCGTTACGTTCTTGCTCGTCCTCTACTGTGCCGCCCCTGCGCTGCCCCGAACAGGACCCCCAGTGGTGGCCGGTGCACCCTGAGGTGTTGCCCATTCCACCCCTGAGGTGGGTAGACGCAGACACGCCGAAGCCCCCTCGCAGAGGGGGCTTCCCATCGGCGGAACTGCCCGATGCACCGACCGTCGAGCACGCGGCGACCGGTCCGGGTCGCTCGCGACCGGAGCAATCTGTGCCGCGACTTCAGAATGGAGCGTCCGTCTCGGCGGGGCCAGGCACCCTGGGGGTGGGGACCCGTCACCCCCAGGGCTGCCCCTGACCGCCCCCGAAGTCGTAACCGCCGACACTCGCGCCGTCCGGACCGGCGTTGATGCCGTCGATGGCGATCACGGTGCCGACAGCCGCTCCGCCGATGGTCACTGTGCCGCCCTGAGGATTCTGTCCGGGCGCGAGGTTGCTCACCGAGGGGTCGTCGGCGGGGGCGTCGGGGGCCGCCGACGCGATGCCGGCGCCGGCGGCGAGGACGAAGAACGCGGCCGCAACGGTGGCACCCGTGCGTGTCAGAGCAGTGGAGAAGTCGAAGGACATCGACATGGAAGAACCTTTCACAGTGCGTGGTGTCGGGGAGGGCAGTACTGGACCCGAGGGGCCGGCACCTTCGGGTGACGGCCCCTCGGACTGTTCAGGAAGATCGCGTCATCGCGACCCGGTCACCAGCAGATGATGAACCCGCAGTTCTGCGTGTTGTCCGTGGTGGTCGTTTCTCCACCTGCCCCGCCGCCGCCACCCGCACCACCGGTGGCAGGACCCGCGCTGCCACCGGCACCGCCGTTGGCGCTGCCACCGTTGGCGTTGCCGCCGTTGCCCACGTTCGTGTTCACCGTGGCACCGTCTCCGACTGCCGCGCCACCGATGATGACGCCGCCGGAGTTGTCGACGTTGCCATCTGCGGATCCGCCATTGGCGCTGCCTCCTGCGCCGCCGGCGCCGCCCTGCGAGGTACCCGAGCCTCCGGCACCGCCGGCTCCACCGGGAGCCGGATCAGCGGAGGCGATTCCCGCTCCGGCCGTGAGGGCGAAGCCCGCGATGGCGAGAGCGGAAAGAGTGCGCTTGAGGGTGTGTGCCATGTGTGTGAATCTCCCTGTGTGGGTGGGGGTTTTGCTTGCCACATAAGAATGCGGTGTATTCACCCACCGAAACAGGTACCCCAGGGGGAGCAACCGGCACCCCGAGGGATGACCCCCGCCCACCCCTGTCGAGCCCTCTCTACGGTCGCATTTCGTATGCCCCGTCGTAGTTTTCCGCCTGCGCCCACACCCGGGAGAATCGCGCGGCGTCCACGACCGGTCGGCGAATCGCCCCGAGCGCCCACTTCTGCTGCGCCTCGGTGGACGACGATTTGCCTTGCAGCGCAACGGCATAGCCGGAGAAGTCGCGGATCTGGAAGTCGAAGATCTGGTCGAGGAGGTCGCGGTCGAGACCGGCGATATCGGCCTGCTCGAGGATCAGGTGCCCGTAGACCACGAGCGAGAAGAGGTGCCCGAGGTCGAGCAGGAAATCGAGGTCTTTCTGCTGGTCCGCGTCGGGCGGGGCCGTGGTGAGCAGTTCTCTCAGCGCGGTCGCCTGCTCGTGGAACCGGGCGACGTTGGGGATGTCGGAATGCGCCTCGTACGCCGTCGTCCAGTCGTGGAACCGGATCTTGCCCGCACCACGGGTCGGACCCTGGGCCCAGAAGAAGGCGTCGTCGGCGGCGTCGAGCCGGGTGCCGATCTCCGGGTACTCCACGGGATCGAGCAGGTAGTTCGGCATGAATTTCAGGATGAGGCCGACGTTGACGTGCACCGTGCCCTCGAGCTTCGGCAGGGTGCCGATCAGCTGGGCGGCTTCCCGGAAGTAGGTGTTCTTCTCGTACCCCTTCGCCGCGATCACGTCGTGCAGGAGCGCAATCACCTTCTCCCCTTCGGAGGTGACCTTCGCCTTCGTCATCGGGTTGAACAACAGGTACCGGCGGTCGTCGAGACTCGCGCTGCGGAAGTAGTCGACCGAGCGGGCGCTGAACAGCTTCATCGCGATCAGCCGACTGTAGGCATCGACGAAGTTTCCGCGCACGTGCGCGAAATCGGTGACGGGGTTGCCGTACAGAATCCTGTTGTGCGCGTGCGTGATCGCCTCGTAGAAGGCGTGCTCGGAGATGCCGATGGAGCCGGTGCACAGGTTGAACTTGCCGACGTTGACCGTGTTCAGCGCCGCCTCGAACGCCGCGACCCCGGTGTGGAGGATGTCCTCGTCCCGCACCGGGTAGTCCTCGAGCCGGAACGTGCTGACGTACATCTGGCCGTGCACCACATTGCCCTGCAGGTGGTACGCCGGGTGGCGACTGTCCGCGACGAAGAAGACGTACCCGTCGCTGCCCTCTACATCGGTGCGGCGGCCGAACACCGACACCATGCCCGCGACGTTACCGTTGCCGATGTAGTACTTGTCGCCGGTCGCGGTGAACGCGAGATCCGGGTCGTTCCCGGCCGGTGTGAGCAGCATGTCCGTCGAGTAGACGTCCGCGCCGTGTTCCTTCTCCGACAGACCGAACGCCAGCACCCCGCCGTCGTCGAGGAGTTTCGCGGCGCGTTCCTTCGCGGCGCGGTTCTCGCTCATCCAGATCGGACCGAGACCGAGGATGGTGACCTGCCACGCGTACCAGTACGCCAGACCGTAGAACCCGAAGATCTCGCTGAGGGCGGCGTTGCGTGCGGCGTCCCAGCGCTTGTCCGGATCGCCGCCCGACAGCTCGGCGGGGGTGAGGAACGTGGCGAACAGCTTCTCCCGTTTCACGAACTCGAGGAAGTCGTCGGGCCAGACGGCCTCGAGATCGTCCGCGAGCAGCCGCTTCTTGCCCCGCGCCTCGAACCATTCGATCAGCGCCCGCAGCAGTCTGCGCGTCTCCGGATCGAAATGTTCGGGATCGTAGGAGGTCGGATCGAACAGCAGGGAGTTCGTCACAACAGGCCTTTCGTCCGGACGTGTCAGGCCAAGCTAACAGTCCGGACGAAAGGTATGGGGCGGTTTGATCAGCCCCTGACGGTCTTCACGATCTCGGTCAGCGCGGACTCGGCGGCCACCTCACGGCTCTCGCCGGTGAAGCGGTCGCGGACCTCCACCTTGCCCTCGCCCCAGCCGCGGCCCACGACCACGACCAGCGGGACACCGAGCAGTTCGGAGTCCTTGAACTTCACGCCCGGCGACGCCTTGCGATCGTCGAGGATCACCTCGAGACCGGCCTTGTCGAGTTCGGCGGCGAGCCCCTCGGCGCCCGCACGGGCGGTGTCGTCCTTGTTGGCGATCACCACGTGCACATCCGCCGGAGACACCTCGGCCGGCCAGCGGAGGCCCTTGTCGTCGTGGTGCTGTTCCGCGATCACGGCGACGAGGCGCGAGACACCGACACCGTAGGAACCCATGGTCGGGCGGACGGGCTTGCCGTTCTCGCCGAGCACGTCCACGGAGAACACGTCGGTGTACTTGCGGCCGAGCTGGAAGACGTGCCCGATCTCGATGCCGCGTGCCGCGACGAGCGCACCGGCTCCGTCGGGCGACGGGTCGCCGCCGCGGACCTCGGCAGCCTCGATGGTGCCGTCCGGGGTGAAGTCGCGGCCCGCCACGAGCCCGACCACGTGCTTGCCCTTCTCGTCGGCTCCGGTGATCCAGCTGGTGCCGTCCACGATTCGGGGGTCGACGAGGTAGCGAACTCCGTTGGCTTGCAGCGCCTTCGGTCCGATATATCCCTTGGTCAGGAAGGGATTGGCCGCGAAGTCGGCCTCGGTGAGCAGTTCGAACTCCGCGGGCTCGAGGGAGGCGCCGAGCCGCTTGTCGTCCACCTCGCGGTCGCCGGGAACGCCGATGCCGAGCAGTTCCCACTTGCCACCGGGCTGCCGCGTCTTGACGAGGATGTTCTTCAGCGTGTCCGCGGCGGTGACGGTCCTGCCCAGGTCGGCGCCGTTGGCCCAGTCGACGAGCGTCGCGATCGTGGGGGTTTCCGGGGTGTCGTACACCTTCGCGGCGGGCAGTCCGTCGAACGGCACGGGCTCGGGAGCCAGGGTCTTCACGGCCTCGACGTTGGCGGCGTAACCCGACTCCAGGCAGCGGACGTAGGTGTCCTCACCGATCTCGCTCTCCGCGAGGAACTCCTCCGAGGCACTGCCGCCCATCGCACCGGACGTCGCCGACACGATCACGTACTTGACGCCGAGCCGGGCGAAGATCCTCTCGTAGGCGTCGCGGTGCGCCTGGTACGACTCGGTGAGCCCCTCGTCGGTGAGGTCGAAGGAGTACGAATCCTTCATGACGAACTCGCGGCCGCGCAGAATGCCGGCCCGCGGGCGCTCCTCGTCGCGGTACTTGGTCTGCACCTGGTACAGGGTGACCGGGAAATCCTTGTACGAGTTGTACTCGCCCTTGACGGTGAGCGCGAACAGTTCCTCGTGGGTGGGGCCGAGCAGGTAGTCGCCACCCTTGCGGTCCTTGAGGCGGAACAGTCCGTCGCCGTATTCGGTCCACCGGTTGGAGGCCTCGTACGGTTCCCGCGGGAGCAGCGCGGGCAGGGAGATCTCCTGCGCACCGATCCCGTTCATCTCTTCCCGCACCACCCGCTCGACCTCGCGCAGCACGCGCAGACCCAACGGCAGCCACGAGTAGACGCCGGGCGCGATGCGACGCACGTAACCGGCGCGGACCAGCAGCTTGTGGCTGGGGACCTCGGCGTCGGCGGGGTCGTCGCGCAGAGTGCGGAGGAACAGGTGGGACAGGCGGGTAATCACGGGATACCAGAATAGTCGGCTGGGACCGAGCCGAGCGCGTCGGTAGGGTTTCCTGCGTGCTGGTGCTACTTCCCCCCTCCGAAACCAAGTCCGACGGCGGCGCCGACGCGCCCCTCGACCTGGCCGAGCTGTCGATGCCACAGCTCACCGAAACCCGCGAAGTGCTGGTCCAGGCGTTGGTCGCGCTGGCGGCGGATCTGGAGGCGTCGCAGGTCGCGCTCGGCCTCGGCCCCACGCAGGCCGACGAGATCGAGCGGAACGCCAAGCTGTGGGTCTCCCCCACCCGCCCCGCGCTCGAGCGCTACACCGGTGTGCTGTTCGACGCGCTCGACGCGAAGTCGTTCACCAAGGCACAGAAGTCCAAGGCGCTGTCGCGACTGGCGATGGGATCCGCACTGTTCGGCGCGGTGCGCGCAGGCGATCTGATCCCCGCCTACCGGCTGTCGGGCGGGTCGAAGCTTCCCGCCCTGGGCACGCTCCGGGCGTTGTGGAAGCCGGAACTGAGCCGGGCGATCACCGCGGAAGCGGACGGACTCGTCGTCGACCTGCGGTCGGGGACGTACCAGCAACTCGGACCGATCCCCGAGGCCGTGATCGCCACCGTGCTCACCGAGAAGCCGGACGGCACCCGGACCGTCGTCAGTCACTTCAACAAGCATCACAAGGGTCTGCTGGCCCGCGCGCTCACCCTCTCGCGCGCCGAACCGCAGGATGTCCGGGGTGTGGCGCGGGTGGCGTCGAAGGCCGGCCTGCGGGTCGAGGTGGCGTCGGACCGCGAGCTGATCATCCTCACCGACTGACCCCCCTGTGAGTACTTATCAACCGCGGGCGGTTGATAAGTACTCACAGGAGCTTTACTCAGGCTTGACGGCCAGGACCGGTTTGCGGCACGACAGCAGCAGTCGCTGGGCGGTGCTGCCCATCAGCAGCTTGCCGACGGGGGTGCGGTCGCGGATGCCGATGACGAGCAGCTCGGCGTTCGGCGCCGTCATCGCCTCGAGGATCACATCGACGGTCTCGTCGCCCACGATCTGCCGGACCTCGTGCTCGAGGCCGCTTGCAGACAGCTTGCCTTCGAGTTCCTGCAGGTGCGCGTTGTCGGCGAACGACTGGTCGGCGAGGGAGTCGCCCTTCGACGTGTTGATCACGAGCAGCGAGGTGCCGCGCAGCTGTGCCTCCGCGACGCCGTGTTCGAGGGCCGCCCCTCCGAACTGGTCGGGGGTGTATCCGACGACGATCATGCGTGTGCCTTCTCTCTGGTGTCGGTGGAGTCGCCGCCGGCCGGTCCGTCGGGGAAGTCGGGCGCCGCGACGGGGTAGTGCGCGCGGACGACCTTGGCGACGAGGGGTGCGATGAGGAGCACTGCGATGACGATGTAGACGATGATCGCGACGGGCTCGGTGAACAGGCTGCCCCAGTCGCCGCCGCCGAGCTGCAGGCTCTGGCGCAGCTGCCGTTCGATGCGCGGCCCGAGGATGACGCCGATGATCAACGGCAGCACCGGCAGTCCGAACCTCCGCATCATCAGACCCATCAGCCCGAACGTCAGCAGCAGTGCGAGGTCGAGCCACTGCAGGTTGACGGCGAACGCGCCCAGCGCGGCGAAGAACAGGATGCCCGCGTAGAGGTACGGGCGCGGTGTGCGGAGCAGCTTCGCCCACAGCGGTGCGAGCGGAAGGTTGAGCACCAGGAGCAGGAAGTTGCCGATGAACAGGCTCGCGATCAGCGTCCAGATCAGCAGCGGTTCCTTCTCGAACAGTGTCGGGCCCGGCTGGATTCCGTATGACACGAAGGCTGTCAGCATGACCGCGGCCGTGGCGTTGGTCGGGAGGCCGAGCGACAGCATCGGCACGAGTGTGCCTGCCGCCGAGGCATTGTTGGCGGCCTCGGGCCCGGCGACGCCTTCGATCGCGCCCTTGCCGAACTCGTCCTTGTGCTTCGACAGCTTCTTCTCGGTGATGTAGGAGAGGAACGTGGGCAGTTCGGCGCCGCCGGCGGGAAGTGCGCCGAACGGGAATCCGTAGGCGGTGCCCCGCAACCACGGCTTCCACGAACGCTTCCAGTCGCTCTTGCCCATCCACGGCCTGCCGACGGGAATGACCTCGGCCGGCTTGCGGCGCAGGTGAGCGGCTACCCAGAGGGCCTCACCGAGTGCGAACACGGCGACCGCGACGACGACGATGTCGATCCCGTCGGACAGCTGCGGGATACCGAACGTGGCCCGCGGCTGGCCGGTGAGGAAGTCGATGCCGACCAGGCCGATCGCGAGGCCGAGCAGCAGGGAGATGCATCCGCGGAGTTTCGAGCTTCCCAGGACCGCGGTGACGGCGACGAGGGCGAGCAGCATGATCGCGAGGTAGGACGGGGCTCCGAGGGTGACCGCGAAACTCGACACCATCGGCGCGAACAGCACCAGGAGCATCGTGCCGATCGATCCGGCGACGAACGACCCGATCGCCGCGGTCGCCAGGGCCTGCGCGGCCCTGCCGGCTTTGGCCATCTTGTTGCCCTCGATCGCCGTGATCACCGAGGACGACTCTCCCGGGGTGTTCAACAGGATCGAGGTCGTCGACCCGCCGTACATGCCGCCGTAGTAGATCCCGGCGAACATGATGAACGCGGCGCTCGGACTGACGTTGTAGGTGACGGGAAGCAGGAGGGCCACGGTCATGGCCGGGCCGATGCCGGGGAGCACACCGACCGCCGTGCCGAGCAGGACGCCGATGCACGCGTAGAGCAGGTTCATGGGGGTGGCCGCCTGCTCGAACCCCTGCAGCAGCCAGTTCAGATTGTCCATGTCAGAGAATTCCGTCCAGAATGCCTGCGGGCAGCGGTATTCCGAGCCCGACGTAGAACGCGTAGAAGCTGCCGAATCCGAGCACGGCCCCGATGGCGATGTTCCGCACCCAGTGGCGGCTTCCCAGAATGGTTGCGGCCCCGGCGAACAAGATGGTGCCGATGATCGCCCAGCCGAGGAAGTCGACGAGCGCGATGGTCACGACGAACAACCCGACGAGCAGGCCCACCGTCTTCCAGTCACCCGGGGACTCCGGATCGACGTCTTCGCCGCTGTCGGCTTCCCCGGTAGAGCCCCTCATGATCGCGACGGCGAGCACTACGGCGAAGAGCAGCAGTCCCCCACCGATGACGAGCGGGAACAGTCGCGGACCCACCGGGTCGACCTTCGCGAAGCCGTCGCTGAGCGACAGCGCGTCGACGATGAGGAACACCCCGATCACGACCATCACCGCGCAGACGACGAACTGCGCAAGGTCCCGCCGCTTCGGGGCCGGAGCCGTGTCCGCCGCGGCGGCGGACGGTTCTGCGGGCGCGGTCATGTCAGCCCCAATTCGGCCAGGGTGGACGAGACCCGCTCGTCCTGGTCCCGGAGGAACTGCTCGAACTCCGGTCCCGTCGTGAAGGCGTCACTCCAGCCGTTCTTCACCAGGGCCTCCTTCCATTCCGGTGTGTCGTGCAACTTTTCGAGCGCCTCGACCATGTCGGCCTTGGCGCCGTCCGACAGTCCGGGCGGGGCGAGCACACCCCGCCAGTTGGTGAACGTGAGGTCCACGCCCGCCTCGGTGAGGGTCGGCGCATCGATGCCCTCGACCCGCTCGTTCCCCGACACGGCGAGCACCCGGACCTGACCGGCCTCGATCTGGTCGACGTACTCGCCGAGTCCCGACGTGCCCGCGGTGATCTTCTGGCCGAGAAGGGCGGTCAGCAGGTCGCCGCCGCCGTCGTAGGACACGTAGTTCACCGCGTTCGGGTCCACTCCCACCGCGCGCGCCGTCTCCATCGGGAACAGGTGATCCGGTCCGCCGGGCGACGAACCGCCGCCGATGGTGATCGACGCCGGGTCGGCGCGCCACGCGGCGACGAAGTCGTCGACGGTCCGGAACGGTGAATCCGCGGGCACGAGGATGCCCTCCTGCTCCTCGACCACCTTCGCCAGGGCGGTGGCGTCGGACACCCGCGCGGTGGAGCCGTTGGTGTAGCCGGCGCCGACGACGCCCAGGCCCATCATCATCATGAGGTCGTCGTTGCCGGCCTCGTTCATCAGCCTGGCCATCGCGACCGTTCCACCTGCGCCGATGACGTTGAAGACTTCGACGCGGCCGGTGATGCCCTCGTCTTCCATGATCTTCACCGCGGTCCGCGCCGTGAGGTCGTAGCCGCCTCCCGGACTGTTCGGAACCATCATCCGCACCCTGTGCAGGCCCTCGTCCTCGCCGCGGGTGACGCCGCAGCCGGCCACGAGGAGGCCTACGAGCGCGAGCAGGAGCAGCGCGCGTACGCTGCTCCCGCTACCTGTTCTCGACATCGTTCCCCATTTCGCCATGAATGTGATCTTCGGCAATACTGGACCCGATTGGTGATGCACGTCACCTATGCGAACGAAACGGAACTTAAGTTCATTGTGGTCACCACGTCACCCCCGCGTACGTAGCCTCGCGGGCCAGGTTCTGCTCCTTCAGCTCGTCGTCGTCGGCGTGGTGCTGCTCGCCGTCGCCGCGGTGTCCGTCCACCAGTCGACCGTGGAGTTCCGCGACCTCCAGGGACAACGCATGATCGCGGTGGCCGAGAACGTGGCCTCGACGCCGGTCGTGCGCGACCAGCTGTCAGACCGCTCGGTCGAGCGGGTGCTCGCACCCGAGGTCGACCGCGCCGTCAACCTGTCGGGCGCCACGCTCGCCGAGATCGTCGCGCCGAACGGGACCGTGTCCGTGTCGTCCGATCCGACCCGGCTCGGGGCACCCGCGGAACTCGGCGCCAGCGATGTGATGACCGGACGCGCCTGGTCGGGCGACGTGGACGTCGACGGGCGCCGCGCCATCGTCGGACACGTCCCGATCCTGTCCGCCACCGGCGACGTGCTCGCTGTCGTCACCGTCAGCGACGACTACCCGTCCGTGTGGGACCTGCTCAGCAGCGCCGGGGCTCGCCTGCTGCTGTACCTGGGAATCGGCGCCGGTCTGGGGCTTCTCGGCTCGTGGCTGCTGTCCCGCCGGATCAAGACCCACACCCGCGGACTCGAAATCGCCGAGATCGCAAGCCTCGCCGACCATCGCGAGGCCCTGTTGCACAGCATCCGCGAGGGGGTGGTCGCGGTGAACACCGACGGCGTGATCACCGTCCTCAACGACAGTGCCCAGGAACTCCTCGACCTCACCGGCGACGCCGTCGGCAGACATGTCGACGACGTCGCGCTCGACCCCGCCGTCCGGCAATACCTCCTCAACGGGGAGGACGGCCGCGACGTGGTGTTGTCGACGTCGTCCCGCATGCTCGCGCTGAGCCGGCGCGCCGCCACCAGCCAGGGCCACAAGATCGGCACCGTCACCACGATGCGCGACAGCACCGAACTGGCGTCGATGCAGAGCCAGCTCTCCTCGCACAAGAGCGTCACCGACACCCTGCGGGCGCAGACGCACGAGTTCGCGAACCAGCTGCACACCATCTCCGGCCTGACCCAGCTCGGCGACTACGACGCGGTCACCGAGTTCGTCGGCACCCTCACCCGCCGCCGCGCCGAGATCAGTGACGCTGTGACGCAACGCATCTCGGACCCCGCCGTTGCAGCGCTACTGATCGCGAAGACGTCGCTGGCCGCCGAGACCGGGGTGTCGCTGATGCTGGAACCCGACTCGCACCTGCACGCCCTCGACCCCGAGCTCGCCACCGACGTCATCACCGTCGTCGGCAATCTCATCGACAACGCCGTCGACGTGTCGGAAGGCGGGCAGGACGCCCGGATCTCGATCCGGATCACCGACGACGACGGCATCCTCATCGAGGTCGCCGACTCCGGGCCCGGGGTTCCCGAGACGATGCGGGAGGAGATCTTCTCGCGAGGCGTCACCTCGAAGCCGGGCACGCCGGGCGGCCGCGGAATCGGGCTCGCCCTGGTCCGGCTCGTCAGCTCCCAGCACGGTGGGTCCGCGGCCGTCTCCGACGCGCCCGGCACCGGCGGTGCCTTGTTCACCGTCCACGTTCCGCGTAGTTAGACTCTCCGATCATGACGGGACGGCGTGGCGATGTATGAGGTCCTGGTCGTCGACGACGACTTCATGGTCGCGGAAATCCACCGCCGATTCGTCGACAAGACACCGGGGTTCACCACCGTCGGCGTGGCACGTACCGCCGCCGAGGCCCTCGAATCGGTGCGCACCGGCAACCCCGACCTCGTGCTTCTCGACGTCTACCTGCCGGACATGTCCGGGTTGGACGTCCTGCAGCGACTGCGCGCCGAGGGCAACGCCGTCGGCGTCATCATGATCACCGCCGCCCGGGAGATCGACACCGTCAGCCGGGCACTGCACGGCGGCGCCTCCGACTATCTGGTCAAACCGTTCGACTACACGCAGCTGCAGGAGAAACTCGAGAACTTCCGACGCCGCGCCCGCGCACTCGAATCGCAGTCCGGTGCAGACCAATCCCTGATCGACTCCCTGTTCGGGGGCAAGAGCAAGACCCCGGAACCGAGCAGGCTCCCGAAGGGACTCAGCGCCGAAACCGGACGCCTGGTGCTCGACATCCTGCGGTCGAAAGGCGAACTGTCGTCGACCGAATGCGCCGAGCTCGCCGGACTGTCCCGGGTCAGTGTGCGCCGGTATCTCGAGCACTACCTGTCCGAGGGACTGCTGGAGGTCCGGCTCGAATACGGGGGCGCCGGCCGGCCCGTGCGCCGGTATCGACCCGTCCCACGCTGACACGCTCCGTTTCAGGATCGGGTGCAGGCACCGGTGAGGGCGAACGGTGTCGAATCGCCTGCGCCGCGGCTCTCCGCGCGGTCGAGCAGTGCGAGCGCTCCCGGACCGAACATCGGCGAAAAGGACACCGAATCGGTGCACCCCCCGTGGTCGAGGCCACCGACGAGGGCGACGACCCTCGAGCCCATCACCCACGGGCCACCGCTCGTTCCCTCGCCGAGACCGTCGCAGACCACCGTGGGATAGCTGTCCGTCGATGTGGTGGGGGCGGTGCAGGACACCGGACCGTCGCCGAGCGTCGGATAGCCGGTCACCGTCACGGTGCTCGCGGTCGCCGGGGTGGTGGCCAACTCGAATCCCCCGCCGACGGCCGATTCGACGGATGTCGGCAGGGTGACCCCGGCCGGGGCCACCCGCAGGACGGCGTAGTCGTGCTGCGGGTCCTGCGACTCCAGCCACTCCGGGTCGACGTAGATCTGGGACACGGTCCACAGTCCGAACGGCGACACGCCGCGGTCGTAGCCGGGCGCGAACGACAGCGCACCCCCGGACCCCGCGATGCAGTGTGCGGCGGTGAGCACGAGGTCGCCGTCCGCACTGTCCAGAACCGATCCGGTGCAGACGTGGATCGGTGTGCCGGCCAGAAACAGCGGACCGACGCGAGGGTCGTGTGCGGCGGACACAGGCGCGGCGGCAGCCGGTCCCCCGGCCACACAGACAACCAGAAGCAACCCCACCGCGGCTGCCCCGGCGACATTCGTGCGGGAGGGCGTGGCCACAGGACCATCATGCTCCGCTCCGTGTGACCGGGCGGGCCGAATTCGGGACGCGCCGCCGGGTCAGCCGCGTTGCGGAAGCTGCTGCAGCGCCCACTCGTTTCCGTCGGGATCGGCGAAATACACGAAACGCCCCCACGCCAGATCCTTCACCTCGCTGACCGGAACGCCGCGGGCGGACAACTCGGCGTGGGCGGCGTCGGCGTCGGCGACGACGATCTGCAACCCGTGCACCGAGCCGGGCGGGGTGTCGACCAGGCCCTCGCCGACGGCGATCGAGCAGGCCGAGCCGGTTGGGGTGAGCTGGACGAACCGCACGTTCTCGTTCACCCGGTGGTCGTGGTCGACGACGAAGCCGACCTGGTCTGCGTAGAACGCCTTGGCCCGGTCCACGTCCGACACCGGCAGGATGATCAGCTCGATTTTGTAGTCCATGACCGGATGCTATCGACGGCCTCCGACTACGGGGCCGAAACCGGCCCGACCGCACTCACCCCTGCTGCGCAGCCTTCTCCGCGGCCTGCGCCTGGGCCACCTGTTGCGGTGTGAAGCGGATGAACAGGGCGGCCAGCCCGGCGATGAGGGCGCAGCCGGCGCTGCCGACGAGGGCGAAGGTGTACCCGTTGCCCAGTGCCTCGAGTTGCGCCGGATTCATGTCGGCGACCTTCCCGGAGACGCCGCCGAGCGACAGCGTGCGCGAGGTGGCCATCGCCCCGATGACCGCGAGGGCGAGGGGCCCGCCGAGAGTCTGCGCCACCTGGGCGATGGCGGCGAGCGGTCCGATCTCCGTCTCCGACACACCGGCGATGGCACACAGCGGGAGCGGGACGACGGCGAGTCCGACACCGAATCCGATGCCGATGACCGGCACGAACAGGTTGCCGAGGTAGGTAGCGGAACTGTCGAGAGTGGAGCCGTACAGCAGCCCGACCACCATGATGGCGGCGCCGGCGACCACGAGCCACCGGGGCTGGATCCGCACGGCGAGCTTGGACGCCACGGCCGCCGCACTGCCGAGACCGAACGCGAACGGGATGAACGCGAGGCCGGCCTCGAGGGGGCTGTAGCCGAGGATGTCCTGGACGAACAACGCCACGAACGCGGCGACCGTGAACATGACCGCACCGGCGAAGAAGATCGCGACGAGGGTGGCCACCCGGTTCTTGTCGGTGAACAGGGAGAACGGCAGCAGCGGGTTGTCCGCGGTGCGTTCGACGTACAGGAACGCGCAGAACAGCACCAGGCCGGCGACGAGCGCACCGATCACGTACGGACTGTCCCAGCCGAGTTCCGGACCTTCGGTGAGCGCGAAGACCACCCCGGTCGCCGCGACCGTCGCGAGGACCGCGCCCGGAACGTCGAGGGCCAGGCGCTCGCCCGCCGTCTCCTTCAACGCCACGAACGCGCACCCCACGATGACGACACCGATGGGCACGTTGATCAGGAAGATCAGTCGCCACGACACCTCGGTGAGCGCGCCGCCGATGATGAGGCCTGCGATCGACCCGATGCCCGTCATGGCAGCGAAGATGGCGATGGCCTGGTTGCGCGCAGGGCCGGCCGCGAACGTGGTCGCGACGAGCGCCAGCGCCGTCGGTGATGCCACCGCCGCGCCGACTCCCTGCAGGAACCGCGCGGCGATCAGCATGAACTCCCCCACCGCGAGACCACACAGCAGCGACGCGACGGTGAACAGGGCGACACCGCCGACGAACATCTTCTTCCGGCCGAACGCGTCACCGAGCCGGCCGCCGAGGAGCATGAGGCCACCGAACGCCAGCGCGTACGACGTGAGCACCCAGTTGCGGCCGCTGTCGCTGAGACCGAGGTCGGCCTGCAGCGGTGCGAGCGCGAGGTTGGCGACGGTGCCGTCGAGAACCACCATCATCTGCAGCCCGCTCAGCACGATGATCGCCAGGCCCATCACACGGGTGGCGGGAGTCGGAATCACCGCAGACTTCTTCGACGCTGAGGTGGTTTCGGGCATTCCGGAATCAGACACGATCGTTCACGTTACCCAGCGTCCACAGAAAACCCGGCCACCGGCCCGATGACCACGATGGCGGGCGGACGGATCTGCTCTTCCTTCACCCGGGCGGCGACGGACTGCAGATCGGCGCGCAGGGTGCGCTGCGTCCGCAGCGTCCCCTCCTGGATGACGGTGACCGGTGTGTCCACGGGACGGCCACCCTGCATCAGAACGGTCGCGAATGCCTCGATGCGTTCGACGGCCATCAGCAACACGATCGTGCCCTTCAACCGGGCCAGCGCGGCCCAGTCGACGAGGGAATCCGGGTGGTCGGGCGCGACGTGCCCGCTGACGACGACGAACTCGTGGGTGACGCCGCGGTGGGTGACCGGGATGCCGGCGGCCGACGGCACCGAGATGGCGCTGGTGATCCCGGGCACGACGGTGACGGGCACACCTGCCGCAGTGCACGCCTCGAGTTCCTCGTAGCCACGACCGAACACGTACGGGTCGCCGCCCTTGAGCCGCACCACGAACTTCCCGGCCTTCGCGCCGTCGATGAGGGCGGCGTTGATCGCCTCCTGCGCCATCGCGCGGCCGTACGGGATCTTGGCCGCGTCGATCACCTCGACGTCCGAGCCCAGTTCGGCGAGCAACTCCGGTGGGGCGAGGCGGTCGGCCACCACGACATCGGCCCGGGCGAGCAGTCGACGGCCGCGCACGGTGATGAGGTCGGGATCGCCGGGGCCGCCGCCGACCAGTGCGACACCGGCCGCCGGGGACTCGGCGGTGTCCGCGATCGCACCCGATTGCAGGCCCTCCACCAGGGCGGTGCGCACAGCGGCGGATCGCCGGTGGTCGCCGCCCGCCAGCACGCCGATGCTCATGCCGTCGTAGCTCGCGCTCGCGGGTGTGACGGCAGTGCCGTAGCGGGCATTGTCGGCGCGGACGCAGAAGACTCGGTTCCGCTCGGCCTCGGCGACGATCGCCGCGTTGGTGTCCGGCTCGTCGGTGCACGCGATGGCGTACCAGGCGTCCGCGAGGTCGCCGTCCCGGTACTCGCGAAGTTCCACTGTGATCTGTCCGGCCGTGGCCATCCCCTCGACCGCCGGCGTGACCGCCCGGCTGATCAGGTGCACCCGCGCACCCGACGCGATGAGGAGACCGAGCCTGCGCTGCGCTACCGTTCCGCCACCGACCACGACCACACGACGATCGGCCAGGTTGAGTCCGACCAGGTAGTTGGTCTCGTCTCCGGTGGCAGCAGTCACGCGCTCTCCCCGTTTCTCCAGAAATTCGTGCAGGTCTCGTCTCGAACCTACGAAACTTTACGGGCTGCCGCGACGACGACGCCATTCGCGGACCACTTGGTCAGGATCAGGGGCCCGCCGCCCGCGCCGAGCACCGCCGCCGCTTCCGCGACGCTCGGCGATCCGGTCGCCGAGCGCACCCGCTCCGACGGGTTCGCCACGTCGACGGCGGCGAGTTCCCCGGCGGCGAATCCGTGGACGGGGACGCCCAACTCCGACGCGGCGTCCAGGAGGGCCGGTTCCCCCGCCTTCCGGTCGAGGGTGTTCAGGCAGTGCAGCGTCGTCACCGCGTCCAGGGTCGCGGACACCAGCAACTGCCGGACAGCGGCGAGAATGTCCTCGCTGCGTGCTGCCGCGCGGAACCCGACGCCGACGCAGACGTCAACCATGCGCGGAGAAGGCGCGGGCCGCGGCCACGAACCGTGCGATCGCCTCCGGGTGACCCGCGGGGTGCGTGTGCAGGTACGAGGCGTGCACGCCGCCGCGGACGAACCCCTCGCGGGCGGGGACACCGTCCCAGGGCCGCCAGCCCCAGGCCGGAGCGAAGCCGACCGCCTCGGCCGTGTCGAGCGACGTGCGGTGGAACTCGTGGCCGACCACGCGCTCACCCGCCGAGAAGAGTGTGGAGTCCGTCACCGCCACCGCCTCGCGGTACCCGAGCGTGAGTCGTGAGCCGAAGGACGCGTCGACTCCGACCACCGAGGCCATCGCGTGACCGTCCAGGCTGCGCGCGAGATAGAGCAACCCGGCGCACTCGGCGTGAATCGGCGCCCCCGCCGTCGCGAGTGCGCGTATCTGTGTCAGGAGCGCGGAGTTCTCCGCGAGGCCGACGGCGTGCTCCTCGGGGAAACCACCGGGCAGCACCACGCCGCTCGTGCCGGACGGCAACGCGTCGCGCAGGGGGTCGAACGTGGTCACGTGCGCACCGGCGGCGTCGAGGAGTTCGCGGTGTTCGGCGTACCCGAACGTGAACGCCCGGCCCCCGGCGATCGCGACAGTGGGGCGCGGACCGGACGGAGGTGGTCCGACCTCGACGGCCGGGTCCCACGCCGGGCCGTCGACGGTCGAGGAGGCCAGCGCGCGGATGGCGGGCAGGTCGAGGTGGCGGGCGGCCAGCCGGGTCATCGCGTCGACGGCGGTCACCGCGTCGGCGCCGTGTTCGGCCGCCGGGATCAGCCCCAGGTGGCGGGACGGGACCTCCAGTTCCGCCATCCGCGGCACGGCACCGAGCACGGGTAGACCGACGCGCTCGCACGCCTGCCGGAGCACCTGCTCGTGCCGTGGGCTTCCCACCCGGTTGAGGATCACCCCGCCGATGCGGACCCCGGAGTCGTACGTCGAGAAGCCGTGCAGGACCGCGGCGAGGCTCTGACTGTGCCCGCGGGCATCGACCACGAGCACGACGGGTGCGCCGAGGAGTGCAGCCACCTGCGCCGTCGACCCCTCCGCCGAAGGCTCGTGCGAGGCGGCGTCGATCTTGCCGTCGAACAGACCCATCACGCCCTCGACCACCGCAACGTCGCAGCCCGCACTGCCGTGCCGGTACAGCGGGGCGATCCGGCGGGCCCCCACCATGACCGGGTCGAGGTTTCGGCCCGGACGTCCCGCGGCGAGCCCGTGATACCCGGGGTCGATGTAGTCGGGTCCGACCTTGAACGGTGCCACCGCGCAGCCCGACTCACGCAGGGCTCCGACCACACCGGTTGCGACGGTGGTCTTTCCGCTACCCGATGCCGGGGCGGCGATCACCACCGCGGGCACGGCGGGGAGCGTCGTCACCACTCGATGCCCCGCTGGCCCTTCCGGCCTGCGTCCATCGGATGCTTGATCTTGGTCATCTCCGTCACCAGATCGGCGGCGTCGATCAGCGCCTGCGGGGCGTCGCGCCCGGTGATCACCACGTGCTGGTTGCCCGGCCGGTTCTGCAGGACCTCGACCACCTCGTCGACGTCGACCCACCCCCACTTCAGCGGGTAGGTGAATTCGTCGAGCACGTAGAACCGGTGCTCCTCGGCGCCCAACCGGCGCGCGATCTCGCGCCATCCCTCGGCGGCCGCGGCGGCGTGGTCTTCCTCGCTGCCGTGCTTGCGCGTCCACGACCAGCCCTCGCCCATCTTGTGCCACTGCACCGCACCGCCGACTCCGGTGTCGTCGTGCAGCTGACCGAGCGCGCGAAAGGCAGCTTCCTCCCCCACCTTCCACTTGGCGCTCTTGACGAACTGGAACACCCCGACGTCGAATCCCTGGTTCCAGGCCCGCAGCGCCATGCCGAACGCGGCGGTCGACTTCCCCTTGCCCGGTCCGGTGTGGACCGCGAGCACGGGAGCGTTGCGCCGCTGTCGTGTGGTGAGGCCGTCGTTGGGAACGTTCTCGGGAACACCCTTGGGCATGTCTCGTCTCTCTCCTACCGAATTCGTGTCCGAATCATGCAGCGGCGCGAACGACACCCGCGACCTGCTGCGCGGACAGTTCGCCGAGGCGGACGTACCCGCCTCGCAGCTGCCGCGACAGTTCCGCGGCCAGTCCGAGCCGGACCATGCCGGTCTCGCAGTCGACGACCACCGACGCGACTGAGCTGTCGGCGAGCAGTCCCGCGGCCACCTTGGCCCGGTGCAGCGCGTCCTTGCCGCCCGTCGCCCGCCCGTCCGTCAGCGCGACGACGAGAGCGCGGCGCTGCGGATCCCGGAGTCGTTCCCGCAGCACGACCTCGCGGGCGCGCAGGAAACCTTCTGCCAGTGGCGATTTGCCGCCCGTTTTCATTCCGCGCAGGCGCCGGACCGCGATGTCGACGGACGACGTCGGGGGTAGGACCAGTTCCGCGCTTCGTCCGCGAACCGTGATCACGGCCACCTTGTCGCGGCGCTGGTAGGCGTCGCGCAGCAGCGAGACGACGGCACCGGTGACGGCCGACAGCCGATCACGGGCCGCCATCGACCCGGACGCGTCCACGACGAACACCACGAGGTTGCCCTCGCGACCTTCACGGATCGCCCCACGCAGATCGGCGGAGTCCAGGATCATCCGGCCGCTGGTCCGGCCGCGGTCCACTTGCCGGCCTGCGGCCGCGAACAGCGTGCCGACCAGATGGAGGCCGTGCCCCTGCTCGGCGGTGGAGCGCACCGCGCGACCGCGGGACGAACGCGAGCGGGAACGCCGGCCCGGTGCGCCCTCACCGACGCCGGGTACTTCGAGGAGCTTGGTGGTGAACTGGGTGCCGGTCGGCCCGGCCGGACGCTCCGGCGGTGGTGGGGCGCCGCCGCCGGGTCCGGGGTCGTCGGGCCCCTCGGGGTCGGTATCCGGGTCCGGGGCCTCGGCGCCCGGAGGGCTGTCGGGCGGAGATCCGGGTTCCGGTTCCTCCGGTTCGCCGGCACCGGCCCTGGCGTCCTCGTCCGCCTGGCGGAGAGCGTCGTCCAGTTGCTGTTCGTCGAGACCGGGTTCGTCGAACGGATCCCGGCGACGACGGTGCGGCAGGGTCAGTTCCGCGGCCACCCGCACGTCGTCGGCGGTGACCGCCCCGGCGCCCCGCCACGCGGCGTGTGCGGTGGCGGTCCGGGCGAGGACGAGATCGGCGCGCATGCCGTCCACATCGAATGATGCACAGAGAGAAGCGATTCGGCGCAATTCGACATCGTCGAGTTCGACGGAGTCGAGCCGGTCGCGGGCCTCCAGGATGGCGGCGGCGAGCGCGGCGTCCTGCCCGGCGTAGCGCTCGGCGAACCGGGCCGGGTCCCGCTCGAAGTCGAGCCGACGCCGGACCACCTCCATCCGCACGTCCACATCCCGCGACGCCGACACGTCGACGGCCAGCCCGAACCGGTCCAGAAGCTGCGGCCGGAGTTCACCCTCTTCGGGATTCATGGTGCCGACCAGCACGAACCGGGCGGCATGCGAGTGCGAGATGCCGTCACGCTCGACGTGGACACGGCCCATCGCCGCCGCGTCGAGGAGGACGTCGACCAGGTGGTCGTGCAGGAGGTTGACCTCGTCGACATAGAGGACACCCTGATGGGCGGCCGACAGAAGTCCGGGTTGGAAAGCTCGTTCGCCGTCGCGCAGGACCTTCTCGAGGTCGAGGGAACCGACGACCCGGTCTTCCGTGGCACCGACTGGCAACTCGATCAGGCGCGCCGGCCGCGACCCGTTCTCGTCGTGCACCGCGGGCAGCAACGCGGTGAGCGCACGGACCACCGTCGACTTGGCCGTGCCCTTCTCTCCGCGCACCAGCACACCGCCGATTCCGGGGTGGACCGCGCAGAGGACGAGCGCGAGCCGCAACCGGTCCTGACCGACCACCGCACTGAACGGAAATCCCCACGAAAAGTCGGGTCGAGCCTGGTCCACTTCACGATCCGTGCGCACGCTGCATCCCTTCACGTCCCGGTTTCCTCGCCGAGAGCTTTGGCCGGTACGAACGCCGCGGCAATCTGGCTGGGAGGCCGGGACGGCGACCAGGGTGCTGGCAGCCGAAACGGGGATCCGTCACAGTGGCGGGACCGCGCCTGATTCGAACAGGACTTCCCCGCGGACATTCACCTGACGACCCTAGTCGGCGCTCACTTCCCCGCGCTCGACGGGGCCGCCTCCCCCACCTCGTACGCGGCACCGCCGCCGACCCCATAGGCGGCACCGCCGCCGCGACGCATGGGGACGTGCGGGATGCCGTCCTCGACGAACTCTTCACCGTCCGGCTTGAAACCGTGCTTGGCGTACATGTCCACGAGGTATGTCTGTGCGTTGATCCGGCACGGCGCGTCCCCGACCTCGGCAAGGGCGGCGCGCAGAAGACGCGTGGTGTGCCCCTGGCCCCGGGCCGGCCGCGACGTGCAGAGCCGCCCGATGCGGAACGACTTGTTGCCGTCGGCGTGCTCCTCGAGCAGGCGGAGGGTGCACACCACCTGCCCGTCCTGTTCCAACCAGAAGTGGCGGGTCTCGACGAGCAGGTCACGACCGTCCAGTTCCGGGTACGGGCACGCCTGCTCGACGACGAAGACCTCTACGCGAAGCTGGAGCAACTCGTAGAGCGTCTTGTTGTCGAGATCGAGAGCCCACGAACGCTTGAGTGCTGCGGTTGCCGTCATGACAGGCAACTATCGCACAGCGCCGGCGAGTGTGCGCGCCCGCCGACCCAGGCCGGGCGGTGCATCAGACCGCGACCGACGCGTCCTCCACCTTGCTGGTGTCGAGTTGCAGGACCTTCGACGTCCAGTCCCACACCTGCGAGAACAGTTCGGTGTCGTCGGAGAGCTTCACACCCAGCGACGGCACCATTTCCTGGAGCTTCGGCTTCCACGACTCGTACTGGGTCGGGAAGCACCGCTGCAGCACGTCGAGCATGGCGGGCACCGCGGTCGAGGCGCCCGGCGAGGCGCCGAGCAGTCCCGCGATGCTGCCGTCGGCGGCGTTGACGACCGCGGTGCCGAACTCGAGGACACCGCCCTTGCCCTTGGCTCGACGGATGACCTGGACGCGCTGGCCCGCGGTGATCAGCTCCCAGTCCTTGCCGAGCGCCTTCGGGACGAACTCCCGCAGGGTCTCGATCCGGCCGGCCTCGGACATGGCGAGCTCACTGATCAGGTACTTGACGAGTCCGAGTTCGCTGACGCCGACCCCGAGCATCGACAGCAGGTTGTTCGGCTTGACCGAACTGGGCAGGTCGGTGACGCGCCCCTGCTTGAGGAACTTGGGCGACCAGCCGGCGTAGGGGCCGAACAGCAGTCCGGGCTTGTTGCCGATCACGCGGGTGTCGAGGTGCGGAACCGACATGGGCGGTGCGCCGACCGCGGCCTTGCCGTAGACCTTGGCGCGGTGCTGGTCGATGAGCTCCGGGTTGGTGCAGCGCAGGAACGCGCCGCTCACGGGGAACCCGCCGAAGCCCTTGGCCTCCTCGATGCCGGACTTCTGCAGCAGGTGCAGCGCACCGCCACCGGCGCCGACGAACACGAACTTGGCGCGCACGACCTTTTTCGCACCGTTGCGGCGGTTGGTGACCTTGACCACCCAGCTGCCGTCGGACTGCTTGGTGAGGTCGGTGACCTCGTGCCCGAAGTGGACAACGCCGCCGGACGCGCCGACGTAACCGAGGAGCTGCTTGGTCAGGGCGCCGAAGTCGACGTCGGTGCCGTCCTGGGTCCAGTTGAGAGCGACGGGATCGCTGAAGTCGCGGCCCTTCGCCATCAACGGCAGGCGACGGGTGAACTCGTCGGGGGCGTCGATGTACTCCATGCCCGCGAACAGGGGGTGACCGGCGAGGGCGTCGTAGCGGGCCCGCAGGTACTTCGCGTTGGCCTCGCCGTGCACGAAACTCACGTGCGGGATCGGGTTGATGAACTCCTTGGGCTGCGTCAGCACACCGCTCTCGACGCCGTGCGCCCAGAACTGCCGCGACACCTGGAACTGCTCGTTCACGTTGACGGCCTTCGTGATGTCCACGGTGCCGTCGGCGTTCTGCGGGGTGTAATTGAGCTCACACAGCGCAGAGTGGCCGGTGCCCGCGTTGTTCCACGGGTCGCTGCTCTCGGCGGCTACTGCGTCGAGCCGCTCGAATGTGGTGATCGACCAATCGGGCTGCACCTGACGCAGGATCGCTCCCAGCGTCGCGCTCATGATGCCCGCGCCAACCAGCACTACATCCGTTTTCGTCTCTACCGCATTCTGATCTGACACTGGAGTATCGACTTCCTTGTCCATAGCCGTACGCGCATACGCCTGCCGTGTTCGCCGGATAGGTTACCCGCGCGTATGAGCGAGAATCACCTGCCCCAATTGTGCGCCTCCCCGCGCCCTCGAAACGCACATTAGATTGTGATCTGTGACTACCTGGGCTCCCGACGTCCTCGGCGACGGATATCAACAGCTGACCATCCCTCTCGGGACCGACCCCGACGGCGAGGGCGAGGTGAAGGCCACCCTGATCCGCTACCAGCCGGCGCAGGAGACGAAGAAGACCGGTCGCGCCGTGCTGTACGTCCACGGATTCACCGACTACTTCTTCCAGAAACACCTCGCCGAGCACTTCGCCGAACAGGGTTACGCGTTCTTCGCGCTCGATCTCCGCAAGTGCGGGCGCTCGCTCGAACCGGGGCAGACCGCGCACTTCGTCTCCGACCTCTCGCTGTACGACGCCGAATTGAACGAGGCGTTGCGAGTGGTCCGCGAACAGACCGGTGACGGCGAGGTCCTGCTGGTGGCGCACTCGACCGGCGGTCTGGTGCTGCCGCTGTGGCTGCATCGCCTCCAGCGCAAGTCCGGTGGCACCGCCGCCCTCGGCATCAGCGGGGTCATCCTCAACAGCCCGTGGTTCGATCTTCAGGGCCCGTCGTACCTGCGGAACGTCGGCACGGTGGCGGTCGACGCGGTCGGTCGCGTCAAGCGCAAGTCGATCATCCCGAAGACCGGTCTCGACACGTACGGCGTCAGCCTGCACGTCGAGGGCAACGGCATCTGGAACTACAACCTGGACTGGAAGCCGCTGAGCGGTTTCCCCGTCACGTTCGGGTGGCTGCGCGCGGTGCGCCGCGGGCACGCGCAGCTGCACCGGGGACTCGACATCGGTGTTCCCGCCCTGATCCTCCGGTCCAAGGCGTCGTACTTCGCCCCGCGATACGACCCCCGGGTCGACACGGCCGACGCCGTCCTCGACGTCCGGCAGATCGCGCGCTGGGCGGGATGCCTCGGCGACCGCACCACGATCGTGCCCATCCCGGGCGCCCGGCACGACGTGTTCCTGTCCTCGGACGAGCCCCGCGCCCAGGCGTTCGCCGAGGTGGACCTCTGGCTCGACTGGCTGCACGGCCACAACTCTGCGGAGGCCACACGGTGACGCATTTCGATCTCGCCATCATCGGTTCGGGGTCCGGCAACTCGCTGCCCGACGACCGGTTCGCGGACAAGAAGATCGCGATCCTCGAGGAGGGCACGTACGGCGGAACGTGCCTCAACGTGGGCTGCATCCCGACCAAGATGTTCGTCTACGCCGCCGAGGTGGCCCGCACGGTCACGGGTTCCTCGAAGTACGGCATCGACGCGCAACTCGAGGGTGTGCGCTGGCCCGACATCGTGAAGCGGGTCTTCGGCCGCATCGATCCGATCTCGGCCGGCGGGGAGCGCTACCGCGCGGAGGACAGCCCCAACACCACACTGTTCCGCGGGCACGCGACGTTCGTGGGACCGCGAACCCTCGACACCGGGACCGGGGAGGTCGTCACCGCGGATCAGGTGGTGATCGCCGCCGGGTCGCGACCGATCATTCCCGACGTGGTGCGCGAGTCGGGCGTGCGGTACTACACGAACGAGGACATCATGCGGCTGCCGGAGTTGCCGGAGCGCATGGTGATCATCGGTGCGGGATTCATCGCCGCCGAGTTCGCGCACGTGTTCTCCGCGCTGGGCACCCGGGTGTCGCTGATCGCGCGAAGTTCGCACCTGCTGCGGCACCTCGACGCGGACGTCTCCCGCCGGTTCACGGATCTGGCCCAGAGGAAATGGGATGTGCATCGCGGCCACGCCGTCGCGGCCGTGCGCCGGGACGCTGACGGGGTCGCGGTCGAACTCGAGGACGGCACCGTCGTCTCGGGTGACGTGCTCCTGGTGGCGACCGGGCGGCAACCGAACGGGGACGCCCTCGGGGTCGCCGCCGGCGGTATCGACCTCGACGACGAGGGACGCGTCGTGGTCGACGAATTCCAACGCACCAGTGCCGAAGGCGTTTTCGCGCTCGGCGACGTCTCCTCCCCCTTCCAGCTCAAGCACGTCGCCAATCACGAGGCGCGCGTCGTCCAGCACAATCTGCTGCAGGATGCGTGGAAGGACACCTCGGGGCTGCGCTCGACGGACCACCGGTTCGTTCCCGCGGCCGTGTTCACCGACCCGCAGATCGCGCACGTCGGGCTGACCGAGGCGGAGGCCCGGGAGGCCGGCTGGGACATCACGGTGAAGGTGCAGGCATACGGCGACGTCGCCTACGGGTGGGCCATGGAGGACGACGAGGGTCTCTGCAAGGTCATCGCCGAACGCGGCACCGGGCGACTGCTGGGTGCGCACGTGATCGGCGCCCAGGCGCCCACGGTGATCCAGCCGCTGATCCAGGCGATGAGCTTCGGCCAGACGGCGCAGCAGATGGCGCGGGGGCAGTACTGGATTCACCCGGGTCTGCCCGAGGTGGTCGAGAACGCTCTCCTCGGTCTCGACCTGCCGCCAGAGTGACGGTCGCGAAGTCGGTCGCGCTGTTCGCCGTCGCCGCGCTGTTCGAGATCGGCGGCGCCTGGCTGGTCTGGCAGGGGGTCCGCGAGCACCGGGGCTGGATCTGGATCGGCGCCGGTGTGGCGGCGCTCGGGACGTACGGGTTCGTCGCGACGATGCAGCCGGACACAAACTTCGGCCGCATCCTCGCCGCGTACGGCGGGGTGTTCGTCGCGGGCTCGCTGATCTGGGGCATGGTGGCCGACGGGTTCCGGCCGGACCGTTGGGACGTGTCGGGTGCCCTGATCTGCCTGCTGGGTATGGCCGTCATCATGTACGCCCCACGCTGAGCACGGTCGTGCCCGGCGTGGGGCCGGATTTACCAGGTTTTTAGAGGCAGGGTTTCACCAGGGGCTGGTGCGGAGAACGATCTCGGTGGCCAGCTCGGCGGCCGCCGAGGCCGGAACGTTGGTGACGCCGTCGAGTTGCACGACGCGGAAGTCGGAGTAGACGAAGCGTCCGCTCGCGTCCGCCTCTGCGCGCCGGTCGGGGCTGGCGACCATGACGGTGGTGGGGAGTTCGACCGCCGGACAATCGGATCCGCGCACCGCGCCCTGCGCGTCGGGTGCCGCCGGATGGCCTCGGTCGGCCACCACCAGGCTGGCGAAGCGGCCGAACTGTCGTGCCGCAAGCGACCAGGCCAGCTCGGCCCCTTCCCGGCTGCCGACGAGGTTCACCCACCCCACCTTCAGTTCGTCGAGCAGAGCCATGACCGTCGATTCGTCGAGACCGGTGATGTCCTCGGGCACGATCGTGCGCAGGTCCGAATTGTGCAGGCGCTCGCAGACGCCGTCGTAGACATCCGGTCCGTCGCCGGCCCCCGGGAGCAGGAGAACGGTGTGTTTGCTCGCCGGCCCGTCGATCCGGACCGTGCAGTTTCCATTTCCCACCGCCACGTGCGTCAGTTCCATGGCTAAAAACTACGCGATGGGGGACGTCTTGCGCTCGGACCTCCCTAGTTCTATGGTTCATTACATGAGTAATGAACCGATCAACCGACGGGGCCGGCGTCGATGATCGACAACGGCAGACCGCTGTTCCAGCAGATCGCGGAGCTCATCGAGAACTCGATCATCGACGGAACCCTTCCCGAGGACGGCCAGGTGCCGTCCACCAACGAGCTCGCCGCCTTCCACCGGATCAACCCGGCGACCGCGGCCAAGGGACTGAACCAGCTCGTCGCCGACGGGATCCTCTACAAGAAGCGGGGAATCGGCATGTTCGTCACCTCCGGCGCCCGGAACGCGCTGCGCTTCCGGCGACGCGAGCGGTTCGCGCGCCAGTTCATCGATCCGCTCGTCACCGAGGCGGACAAACTCGGCGTCAGCATCGCGGAACTCAAGACCATGCTCAACCAACGGGAGGGAGCACGATGATCGGCACAGCGTTCGACACGAAGACGGTCGCCTCGGCGCGGGGCCTCGGCAAGCGATTCGGCGACTTCGTCGCACTCGACGGGATCGATTTCTCCTTGCAGGAGAACAAGATATACGGCCTCCTCGGCCGTAACGGCGCCGGTAAGACCACACTCATGCAGATCCTCACCGGCCAGGAGTTCCAGACTTGGGGCACGGTCGAGATCTTCGGGCAGGCTCCGCACGAGAATTCCCGGGTACTCACCGACGTCTGCTTCGTCAAGGAGAGCCAGAAGTACCCGGATGACTTCCGGGTCGGGCACGTCCTCAGGGCCGCGCGTCACCTGCTCCCCCACTGGGACGAGGAACTGGCGCAGACGCTTCTCAAGGACTTCGACCTGCCGGTATGCCGCAAGGTGAAGAAGCTGTCGCGGGGCATGACGTCGGCGCTCGGGGTGACGGTCGGTCTGGCCTCCCGGGCCCCGCTCACGCTGTTCGACGAGCCGTATCTGGGTCTCGACGCGGTGGCCCGGCACCTCTTCTACGACCGGCTCCTCGCCGACTACGCCGAACGCCCTCGCACGGTTGTGCTCTCCACCCACCTCATCGACGAGGTCAGCGACCTGATCGAACACGTGATCCTCATCGACAAGGGGCGGATCGTTCTCGACGAGGACGCCGACACACTCCGCGGGGGCGCACTCGTCGTCTCCGGCCTGACGCAGCTGGTCGAGGACTTCACGTCGAACAAGACTGTCCTGCACCGCGAATCGCTGGGCAATCACGCACGGGCAACCGTGCAGACCACCCTGTCGGATCTCGAACGGAACCGGGCGGTGGACGACGGTCTGCGGTTCGAACCGCTCAGCCTTCAGCAACTCGTGGTCCGCAGCACCACGTCCACCGAGACCACGGCCACCAAGGAGGATGCACGATGACGAACCGGGTCCTGACCGTCTCCCGCATTCACACCGTCGCCTGGCCCCTGCTCGTCGCCTGGCCGCTGGGCATACTGATCGCGTCGTTCACGATCGGTGCCGCCATCTTCGCGATGGTCGGCGACACCGGCAGCGACACCAACTTCACCGGTGGCGTCTTCTCACTGTTCGGATTCGCGCTGGTGTTCTACCTGCAGGCCATGACGCAGACGTTCCCGTTCGCCCTGGGAATGAGCGTCACCCGACGCGACTACTTCGCGGCCACCCTGCTGGTCGCCGCGGTGCAGGTGGTCGTGTTCGGGGTGCTGCTCTACGAGCTGTCGCTGATCGAGGAGGCCACCGGCGGCTGGGGTGTGGGGATGCGGATGTTCGCGATTCCCCACTACTTCACCTCCGCACCGGTGATTCAGCTGGCCACGTACTTCGCCTTCCTGGCACTGACCGCGGCGGCCGGAATGTTCCTGGGCGCACTGCATCACCGGTGGCGGGTGGTGGGGCTCTTCACACTCGGCGTCGGAACCCTGCTCGCCGCAGGCGCCGCCGCGTTCGTGATCACGTGGCAGAAGTGGTGGCCGGACATCGGCCACTGGTTCACCGACGTGCCCCGGTCGGTGCCGATGGTGTGGCTGCCGGCGCTGGTCGCGGCGGCGGGAATCACCGCGGCGTGGGCGATCCTCCGCCGCGCGACGGCCTAACGTCCCAGATCCGACGAAATAGCAGGGAGGCCCTGCGGGGCGCCGGCGCCGATCAGCGCCTCGAGGACGCCGAGATCGAGATTCTGTTCCACCAAGTCTGCGAGCAGGTCGAGTTGAGCGGTCCGGATCGCGGCGACGTCCGTGTCCGGGGCGGTGACGAAGCCGGTTCTCCCCGCGTGTTCGGCCACGTCGTCCAGCAGGATCCGGCGAAAGCGGTCGGTCTCCAGGAGACCGTGCCAGTGCGTGCCGTAGACGGCGCCGCGGATGCTGCCTTCCGCGGCGCCGCTGCTCGCGTGGAGCAGCGGTGCGTCGCCGTTGCGCCGGACCCGGCCGTGATGGATCTCGTACCCGGACACCGGGACTCCGTAGGCGTTGCCGCGCACCTGCGCGAGCACCTTATCCGGCGCGAATTCCACCTCGAGGTCGAGCAGTCCGAGCCCGGTCACCGCACCGCGGCCGGATTCGACGTCGTCGACGATCACGGATCCGAGCATCTGGTAGCCGCCGCAGACGCCGAGCACCGGGCCGCCGCGTTTCGCGTGTGCCACGATCGCGTCGGCGATGCCGTTGCGGCGCAACCACTCCAGATCCGACACCGTCGACTTGCTGCCGGGCAGAACGATCAGGTCGGTGTCCTCGAGCCGGGACGGATCGGTGACCCAGCGCACCGACACCCCCGGCTCGCACGCGAGCGCCTCGACGTCCGTCGAATTCGAGATGCGGGGCAGGCGGACGGCCGCCACGCGCAACCAGTCGTCGCCGACCGGGGGTGCCGGACGCCCGACCGGTGCGTCCCCGACCACGCCGAGCGAATCCTCCGCGTCGAGCCACAGGTCCTCGGCGAAGGGAACCACACCGAGCGTCGGGCGTCCCGTCATCGCCGTCAACTGCTCGAGACCCGGCGCGAGCAGCGACACGTCGCCGCGGAACTTGTTGATCACGAATCCCGCGATCAGCGCCTGGTCCTCCGGTGCGAGGACGGCCACGGTGCCGAACAGGTGGGCCAGTACCCCGCCGCGGTCGATGTCGCCGACGACGATCACCGGGAGGTCGGCGGCCCGGGCGAGTCCCATGTTCGCCAGGTCCGTGGCACGCAGGTTGATCTCGGCGGGAGAGCCGGCCCCCTCGCAGATCACCACGTCGTACTCGGCGCGCAGCGACTGCAGTTCCTCGGCGACCACCGTG
Source organism: Rhodococcus jostii NBRC 16295 (assembly GCF_001894825.1). GTDB lineage: Bacteria > Actinomycetota > Actinomycetes > Mycobacteriales > Mycobacteriaceae > Rhodococcus_F > Rhodococcus_F jostii. The sequence goes on from NZ_BCWY01000046.1 coordinate 42,535, forward strand.
CGCAGGTGCTCGCGGTGCTCGATGTAGTCGCGGGCGCCGACGGACGTGACCGCGCGGCCGCGCACCACCAGTTGCGACGTGCGGTCGCTGCCCGGTTTCAGCAGCACGGGATTGAAGCGGACGCTCGGCGCGAGTCCGCAGGCCGCGGCCTGCAGGGCCTGCGCGCGGCCGATCTCGCCCCCGTCGAGCGTGACGACGGAGTTGTTCGACATGTTCTGCGCCTTGAACGGCGCCACCCGGACACCGCGCCGCGCCAGCATCCGGCACAGCCCCGCCACGAGCACACTCTTGCCGGCGTCGGACGTGGTGCCGGCGACGAGCAGGGCGCCCTTCCACCGGCTCTCGTTCAAGGCAGGGTGAGGATCTCGTTGCCGGTCTCGGTGACCACGATGGTGTGCTCGAACTGAGCCGTCCACTTGCGGTCCTTCGTGACCACGGTCCAGTCGTCTTCCCAGATCTCCCAGCCGATGTCGCCGAGGTTGATCATCGGTTCGATCGTGAACACCATCCCCGGTTCGATCACCGTGTCCACGGAGGGCTCGTCGTAGTGGAGGATGACGAGACCGTTGTGGAACGTGGTGCCGATGCCGTGTCCGGTGAAGTCGCGGACCACGCCGTAGCCGAATCGGTGCGCGTACGACTCGATCACGCGGCCGATGACGTTGAGCGCGCGACCCGGTTTGACGGCCTTGATGGCGCGCATCGTCGCCTCGTGAGTGCGCTCCACCAGCAACCGGTTCTCCTCGCTCACGTCCCCCGCGAGGAACGTGGCGTTGGTGTCGCCGTGCACGCCGCCGATGTACGCGGTGACGTCGATGTTGACGATGTCACCGTCCTGGATCACGGTCGAGTCGGGGATGCCGTGACAGATCACCTCGTTGAGCGACGTGCAGCACGACTTGGGGAAACTCTTGTAGCCGAGCGTCGACGGATAGGCGCCGTGATCGATCATGTACTCGTGCGCGATCCGGTCGAGTTCGTCGGTGGTGACGCCGGGCGCCACCGCCTTACCTGCCTCCTGCAGGGCCTGCGCGGCGATCTTGCTCGCCACCCGCATGGCCTCGATGGTCTCGGGGGTCTGCACCCACGGCTCGTTGCCTTCCTTCGCCGTGGGCTTCCACGCGTACTCGGGACGCTCGATGCCCGCCGGTACGGCGAGGACGGGAGACACGGTTCCGGGGCTCAGTGCTGTGCGGACAGACATGGGTACCAGGTTAGACCCGTGCGCGGCCCGGGCGCGTCCGGACCCGTCGTGCGAACGGCGTCACTCCCGGAGTGTGGTGAGGAACGCGATCCGGTCGCCGCGGTAGAGGGAACGCACTCGCTCGATCGGGATGCCGTCGGTGTCGAGCGAGACGCGGTGCAGGCGCAGCATCGGCATCGCGGTGGTCGAGTCGAGCAGGGCGGCCTCCCGCGGGGACGCCAGCACGGTCTCGATCCGCTCGGTCGCCGACGCGAACACCACGCCCGTCTCGCGGATCGCGGCGTACAGCGACGTGCCCGGATCGAAACTGCGCGCCATCTCCGCGAACCGGTCGGCGGGCAGGTGGGTGCTCTCGAGGCCGATCTTCTCGTCGTCGGCGAGCAGGACGCGTTCGAGGTGGATCACCGGCGCCCCGACCGCGAGGCCGAGCGCCTCGGCGAGGTCCGCGTCCGCCCCGAGTTCCTCGAACGCAACCAGTTCACGTCCGGGCACCCGGCCCTGACTGACCGCACCCTCGGTGTAGGACTTCAGCGACAGCGGCTGGACGAGCTTGGGGCTGGCGACGACGGTGCCGCGGCCGCGACGCTCGACGCGACCCTCGACCAGCAGTTCGTGGATCGCCTGCCGCACCGTCTCCCGGGACACCGTGCACCTCACGGCCAGTTCCCGCTCCGCCGGAACGGGATCCCCCACCTCGAGTTCGGCCAGGATCGCCTCGAGTTCGGTGCGGACCCGGTAGTACTTGGGGACGTTCGGCGTCTCCGTCATCGCGTGGCTATCACCGTCTGCCGCACTCGGCGCGCGACGGCGATCACGTCGTCGACGGTCGGAGTCTGAGTCCCGGGGACTTTCGCGGCGTCGTCGTAGCGCCGGAGCCGGACGGCGTCGGGCCAGTACGGGTGGCCGGTGAACGCGGCGTCCACGGCGGCGCCGCCCTGGACTTCCAGTGTCGTCACCGATTGCGCGGAGAGGGTTGCCGCATAACCGGATTCGGTGGCGACGAGATACCGCTTGGCGGCGACATGCGCCCCGGCGAGCCATCCGACCCGCGCCCCGAAGCGCGGGGTGAGCCAGTCGCGCGCCTCGCGGTCGTGCGCACAATCGGCCGGCAATCCGAGTGCGGGGCTGCGGGCGATGTCGTGCAGCGCGGCGGCGAGGACCAGCTCGTCGTCGGCGCCGTCGTCCATCGCCCGCCCCGCGGATTGGAGGGCGTGGTCGAGTTCGTCGATCGCCTCCCCGTCGTAGACGTCGCGCAGCGACCGCAGCGCCGCTGCAGTATCGATCAGCACGGACTCCCCGGACCCGATGCGGTCGTCGTTCATGCGGCAGAGCGTACCCGAAAAATGGTCTATACCAATTGTTCACCGGCTGTTCTCCTCACGGTGGCCCAATGGTCTAGACCAAACGGCAAGCTTCCTCGCACAGTCCCCCTCATCGTCAGGAGCACGCCATGCGTCTTCGCCCCCGGATCGCCGCGGCCGCCCTCGCCGCGACAGTCCTCACCCTCGGAACCGCGTGCGGCGGAACGGGCACCGCCGCCGACTCGGGCACCGACACCGTCACCGTGTACAGCGCCGACGGCCTGTCCGGCTGGTACCAGTCACGGTTCGACGCCTTCACCGCACAGACCGGGATCGCCGTGAACCTCGTGGAGGCCGGATCCGGCGAGGTCGTGTCGCGTCTCGAGAAGGAACAGTCCAACCCCCAAGCCGACGTCGTCGTGACGCTGCCGCCGTTCATCCAGAAGGCCGACTCCCAGGGACTGCTCGTGCCGAGCGGTGTCGACACGTCCGCCGTTCCTGCGGAGGAGAAGGACGCAGCCGGTCACTACATTCCCGTCGTCGAGAACTACCTGTCGTTCATCGCCAACCCCGCTGCGTCGCCCGCTCCCCGGACCTGGGACGACCTGCTGTCCGACCAGTTCAAGGGCAAACTCCAGTACTCCACGCCCGGACAGGCCGGCGACGGCACCGCGGTCCTGCTGCTCCTCCAGCATCTGATGGGCAAGGACGGCGCACTCGACTATCTCGCGCAGTTGCAGACCAACAACGTCGGGCCGTCGTCGTCGACCGGCAAGTTGCAGCCGAAGGTCAGCAACGGCGAGCTGCTCGTGGCCAACGGCGACGTCCAGATGAATCTCACCTCGATCGCCGAGGACGGCTCGAAATTCGACCTCTTCTTCCCCGCCGCCGCCGACGGCACCCGCACCACCGTCGCCCTGCCCTACGTGATGGGCCTCGCGAAGGGCGCACCGCGCAGCGAGCAGGGCACGAAACTGATGGAGTTCCTGCTGTCCGAGGAATCCCAGAAGACGATCGCCGACGAGGCACTGGGCGTGTCGGTCCGCGAGGACGTGCGCGCCGCGGCAGGCGAGAACGCACCGGCGCGCGCACTGCAGGGCGTCCAGGTGTGGTCGCCGAACTGGAACGACGTTCTCACCGAACTCGATTCGGACGTCGCCGCATACCAGAAGGTCACCGGGAGCTGATCGTGTCGGGAATTCGATCCAGCCGGGCACACCCGTCACACACCCCTGCGGTCCGCGGGGCAACCGACCACTCCGCACCGGCCATCACCTTCGACCGCGTCACCGTCGGCTACGGCCGCGGCAAGGGACTCACCCACGCCCTGATCGACTTCAACCTGCGCGTCGCCCGCGGCGAGACGGTGGCCCTGCTCGGCCCGAGCGGCTCCGGAAAGTCGACCGCACTCAAGGCGCTCGCCGGATTCGTCCGTCCCGCTTCGGGTTCCGTACGCCTCGGAACCCGTGACGTCACCGACCTACCGCCCGCCAAACGGGGAATCGGCGTCGTCGTGCAGTCGTACGCGCTGTTCCCGCACATGCGGGTCGCCGACAACGTCGCGTTCGGGCTCCGCTCCCACCGGGTGCCACGCGCCGAGATCGGTGCACGGGTGGCAGAGGCCCTCGACATGGTCGGCATGGCCGCGTTCGGCAAGCGTCTGCCGCGCGAGCTGTCCGGCGGACAGCAGCAGCGCATCGCGATCGCACGGGCGCTGGCGATCCGGCCTGCGGTCCTGCTGCTCGACGAACCGCTCGCCGCACTCGACGCTCAGCTGCGGCAGAGCATGCTCGGTGAGCTCGCGGGATTGCGTGCGGCCCTGCCGGACACCGCCATGCTCTACGTCACGCACGATCAGAGCGAGGCGCTGGCGCTGGCCGACCGGATCGCCGTCATGCGGGACTCCCGGCTCGCCGACGTCGACACCGCCGAGAACCTCTGGAAGCGGCCGCCGAGCAGTTTCACCGCGCAGTTCCTCGGCGGAGCCAACCTGTTGCCGTGCACCGTCACCCGGGTGATCGGAACGTCGGCACTCGTGTCGGTCGGCGGAATTCCCGTCACCGCCACCGCCCCGCAACCCGACATCGGGCGCGTCGAGTGGGAATCGGACCTGCGCGCGTTCCTCTGCGTCCGGCCGCACGAGGTGACCGTGACGGCACCCGGATCTCGGGGTTCGTTCTCGGCGCGGATCGTCTCCAGCGTGTGGCGCGGGTCGACCACGCGGATCACGCTCGCCGTCGACACCGTCGACACCGTCGACACCGTCGACACCGGCGCCACCGTCGACGACGTCGCCGGAGTGCAGGTGGACGTCGCCGTGTCCGGTCACGACCGGCGCGCACCCGGCACCGTCGTCGGCGTGCAGTTCCCGTCCGACGGCTGCGTCCTGGTGCCCGCGACATGACCGCTACCCTCGACCGTCCACCCGCCGCGACCGCGCCACCCCGGCCCGAACCGTTCGGCTGGCGGAGCATCGCGTGGACGCTTCCGCCGCTGCTGCTCGTCCTCGGGTTCGCCGTCTACCCGATGGCGCGGGTCCTCACCGAATCACTCCACTCCGACACCGGCTCGGGTCTGGACACGTGGTCCGGTGTGCTCGGTTCCGAACTGTTCCGCACAGCGCTGTGGCGAACGGTGCAGATCGCCGCCCTGTCCACCCTCGGCTGCCTGATCCTCGGCACCTTCCTCGCACTCGTCCTGGCGTTCGTGCCGTTCACGGGATCGAAGGTGATGGGACGGCTGATCGACGCGGTGCTGTCGCTTCCGTCGTTCCTGATCACCCTGGCGTTCACGTTCCTCTACGGCACGGCCGGGGCGGTCAATGCGCTCGTCTCGGGGATCACGGGCGACGACACCGGACCGCTGAACTTCCTCAGCACCCCGCTCGGGGTGATCGCTGCCGAGATCACGTTCTTCACCCCGTTCGTCGTCCGGCCGCTTCTCGCCGCGTTCACCCAGATCCCCCGTGAGCAACTCGACGTCGCCGCCGGCCTCGGGGCGTCGCCGCTGCGGGTGCTGCGGACCGTGGTGATGCCCGAGGCGTGGCCCGCGCTGCTGGCCGGCGGTTCACTGGTGCTGCTGCTCACCCTCAACGAGTTCGGCATCGTCCTGTTCACGGGCGCCAAGGAGGTGGTGACGCTGCCCGTCCTGATCTACACGCGCGGCATCGTCACGTTCGACCTGCCGGGCGCGGCCGTGATCGCCACCGTCCAGTTGGCGCTGTCGCTGAGCCTGTACTGCACGTACCGATTCGTGTTCGCGAGACTGACGGGAGGCAGCCGTGCTGCTGTGGACGAGAAGATCTAGGGCGCTGGTCCTGGGCGGGTTCGCCCTCGTGGTGACCGTCGTGTTCGCGGCACCGATCGCCACCGTGGTCGCGGCCGGGCTGGCCGGTTCCTGGACCGGCCCGCTGCCCGCGGACCTCGGGGGCCGGAACTTCGAGGCAGCGCTGTCCGACGAGAATCTCGCCAGTCTCACCGTCAGCCTGCAGACGGCGTTCATCGCGGGCGCACTGGCGCTCGTGATCGGGACGTGGGCGGCACTGGCTGCGCGGGAGGCGCCGGCGTGGTTGCGGCGCCTCACCGATGCGGTGTTCCACCTGCCGATCGCCGTCCCGTCGGTGGCCGTCGGACTGGGTCTGCTGATCACCTTCAACGAGCGCCCGATCCTGCTCGGCGGAACCACATGGATCGTGATCCTGGCGCACACCGTTCTCGTGCTCGCCTTCGCGTTCAGCGCCGTCTCCGCGGCGCTGGACCGACTCGATCCCGCCTACCGTCAGGCCGCCGAATCCCTCGGCGCCGGTCCCACCCGCGTCCTGCTGCGGATCACACTGCCGCTCCTGCTCCCCGCGCTCGGCGCCGCCGCGGGCCTGGCGATCGCACTGTCGATGGGCGAACTGGGCGCCACCGTGATGGTGTACCCGGCGACCTGGAAGACGTTGCCGGTGAGCATCTTCGGGCTCACCGACCGCGGGCAGGTGTTCCTCGCCGCGGCCGACACCACGCTACTGCTGGCGGTCACGCTCCTGGCCCTGCTGGTCGTCGGCCGCCTCCGCAGGCGCTGACGCGCCCGTGCGTGGTCGACGGGTCTCTGGACTCGTCAACCACGCACGGGCGGCGTAGCCGCCTACTTCTTGCGGAGCAGGTAGCGCTGCACCTTGCCGCTGGGGGTCTTCGGCAGGTTGGGGACGAAGTGCACGGTGCGCGGGTAGGCGTGCGCCGCGAACTTCTTCTTCACCAGCGTCTGCAGCTCGACCTCCAGTTCGTCGGTCCCGTCGACGCCGTCGCGCAGGACCACGAACGCCTCGAGCACCTCACCCCGCAACTCGTCGGGCATCCCGACGACCGCAGCCTCGACCACCTCGTCGTGCATGACGAGCACACTCTCGACGTCGAAGGGCCCGATCCGGTAGCCGGCCATGATGATCACGTCGTCGTCGCGGGCGGAGAAGAAGTAGAAGCCGTCCTCGTCGGTCTGCCCGGCGTCGCCGGTGAGGTACCAGCGACCGTCGGCGGTGAACCGCTGCGCGGTCTTCTCCGGGGCGTCGACGTAGCCGGTGAACCACATCAGTGGGCTGTTGTGTGTGTCGATCGCGACCCGCCCCGGCGTGCGCGGCGACGCGATCGCGTCGGAGTCGTCCTCGAGGACGGCGCACGCCCACCCCGGCAGCGGTTTACCCATGGACCCGTCACGCACCTCTTCCCGCAGTCCGTCGGCCCAGGAGTTGGCGATGAACATCCCGTGCTCGGTCTGGCCGTAGTGGTCGCGGACGAACACATTCAGGTTGGCCTCGGCCCACGAGATCACGTCGGGAGTGAGCGGTTCACCCGCCGACGACGCGCGGCGCAGCTTCACCGTCTCGGGGATCGGCGTGGGGTCGGCCCGCAGGCTGCGGTAGACCGTGGGCGCGGCGGCGAAGTTGGTGACGCCGAAACGCTCCATCACCTGCCACGTCAGCGGCGCGGAGAACCCGGCGTGCAGAAGGATGCTGCGGGTGCCCGCGGCGAGGGGACCGAGCAGGGCGTAGTAGAGGCCGTACGCCCAGCCGGGGTCCGCAGCGTTCCAGAACACGTCGTCCTTGCGGACGTCGAGGCCGAACTCCTGGTAGGCGTGGAAGGAAGCGAGGGCCCGCAGCCGCACCGGCACACCCTTCGGGGTTCCGGTCGTGCCGCTGGTGAACAACTGGACGAGGGGCCCGTCGCCGCCCACCGTGACCGCCGCACCCGTCGCGTCCGCGGCGTCGTGCGCGTCCACGAGCGTCGCGAACTCGAGAGCATCGGTGCCGGTTCCACCCACGACGACGACCTGCCAGGACGCATCCGCGGGGATGTCCTCCCCGGGGGTCAGCTTGTCGAGTTGGTTGGCGTCGGAGACGACGACCTTCGCACCGCTCGCACCCAGCCGGAACGCGATCGCGGGCGGTGCGAACGCAGTGAACAGTGGGACGTGGACGGCGCCCCGCCGCCAGATGCCGAGCAGCGCGACGACGAGTTCGGCGGACTTGCCCATCAGCGTCGCGACGTGATCGCCCGGCTCGACGCCGAGGTCCGCGAGCGCGGCCGCGAACCGCGTCGACTGTTCGCGAAGGTATCCGAAGGTCAGGTCTGTCGACGACAGGTCCGATTCGACGACGGTGAACGCCACGTCGTCTGCGGGGTGACGATCACACAGCAGTTCCGCGGCGGACGCAGTCGGTGTGTCGTACTGGTCGAGCAGCTCACGAACGCGTGCGGTGGGATCGGTGGTCATGCGGTACTCCTTGTGTTCTCATGGCCCGGTACAGATGGTCGGGCCGTCGCCCGAACTCTCTACGGTTATGATCTAGCTCACAGACCGCCGTGACTACCCCCGGAAAGGGGTGACCGACTTGGTTGCTCGTGCACCCTCGCTGCTGCGCCCCCGGGACGGGGACGCACTCCGTGGTGAGCTGCGCTCCATCGCAGCTCACGGCGTCGCGCCGGTCCTCTTCGGCGGCGAGGTCCAGGACGACACCCTGCACCTCAGCGAGTTCGTCGGCACCCGCACCAACAACCTCAAGGGCCTGGCCATCCCCCCGCGTTCCGGACTGGGCGGTCGGGTCGTCGCCCAGCGCACACCCGTGTCGGTCCACGACTACGGCAACTCCTCGACCATCACCCACCACTACGACCGGCCCGTCCTCAGCGAGGGACTGCGGTCCATCCTCGCGGTGCCCGTCATGGTGCGGGGGAGTTCGCGCGCCGTCCTGTACGCCGCCATCCGCGACTGCGCGCCGATCGGCGACCGCACCGCCGACATCGTCGTCGCGGCGTCGCGGCGGCTGGGCACCGAGATCGCCATCCGCGACGAGGTCGATCGCCGCCTCGAGATGATGACGACGCTCGACGTGAACGCCGCGGGTGGTGCCACTTCCGAGGAACTCCGCGACATCCACGCGGAATTGCGCAGCGTCGCGCAGACCGTCACCGATTCGTCGTTGCAGGCCCGCCTCCGCGGGCTGTCGCAGCGACTGGCGGGGATTCTGCGGCCCGGCACCGACGACGGCGCCGACGACGACCCCGGCATCCATCTCGCTCCGCGCGAGATCGACGTACTGTCCCACGTTGCGCTGGGATGCACCAACAGCGAAGCGGCACAGCGCCTCTCGGTGGGCCCGGAGACGGTGAAGAGCTACCTGCGCAGTGCCATGAGCAAGCTCGACGCCCGGTCGCGGCACGAGGCGGTGGTCACCGCGCGCAGGCTCGGGCTGCTCCCCTAGCGACACGTGTCCACTCGAACGAGGGACGCAGGCGGTAGCGAAAGGCGGTGGGTCATGGGATCGACAGCGGACGCCACGAGTTCGAACGCGCCCGATTCGAATTCGCCCGAACAGCCGAGCCTCAAACGGGTGATGGGCCCGGGGTTGCTGCTGCTGTTCATCGTCGGCGACATCCTGGGCACCGGGATCTACGCGCTCACCGGCAAGGTCGCCAACCAGGTCGGGGGCGCGGTATGGCTGCCGTTCCTGGTGGCGTTCGTCGTCGCGATCATCACCGCATTCAGTTATCTGGAACTCGTCACCAAGTTCCCGAAGGCTGCCGGCGCCGCGCTGTACACGCACAAGGCGTTCGGGGTGCACTTCCTCACGTACATGGTCGCGTTCGCGGTGATGTGCTCGGGAATCACGTCCGCGTCGACGGCGTCGCGGGCGTTCGCCGCCAATTTCGTCGAAGCGTTCCACCTCGACTTCTCCACCGGAATCGGCATCACCCTGCTCGGTCTCGGCTTCATGACCCTGGTGGGGCTCGTCAACTTCCGCGGGGTCAGCGAGAGCGTCAAGACCAACGTCGTACTCACCTGCGTCGAGCTGTCCGGTCTCTTGATCATCATCATGATCGGGCTGTGGGCCCTCGGCGTCGGCGACGGCGATTTCTCCCGGGTGGCCACGTTCGACACCGGCGACCGATCCGCACTCGGCGCGGTCGTCGCGGGAACCGCCCTTGCGTTCTTCGCGATGGTCGGCTTCGAGGACTCGGTCAACATGGCCGAGGAATGCAAGGAACCGAGCCGCATCTTCCCCAAGGTCCTGCTGACCGGCCTGATCGTCACCGGCTGCATCTACGTGTTCGTGTCGATCACCGCGATCGCCCTCGTGCCGGTGGCCGAACTCGGCGAGGGTGACACTCCGCTGCTCAAGGTCGTTCAGGCCGGGGCGCCCGCGTTCCCGATCGGGATCTTCGCGTTCATCACCATGTTCGCCGTCGCCAACACGGCGCTGATCAACATGCTGATGGCGAGCCGGTTGCTGTACGGCATGAGCCGCGAGGGCGTCCTGCCTCCCCCTCTCGGCAAGGTTCACGCCACGCGGCGCACGCCGTATGTCGCCATCGTCTTCACCACGATCCTCGCCTTCGGCCTGATCACGTTCGTCGGTGAGGTCCCCGAACTCGGCGGCACCACCGCGCTGCTGCTGCTGGGCGTGTTCACCATCGTCAACATCACCGTGCTCGTCCTGCGCAAGCAGCCGGTGGAGCACAAGCATTTCCGGGTGCCGACCATCCTGCCGATCATCGGCGCCCTCACGTGTGGCTTCCTCGTCACTCCTATCGCCGACCGCCCGGCGGTGCAATACCAGATCGCGGGCATCCTCCTCGGAATCGGTGTGGTGCTGTGGGCCGGGACCGTCCTCGTGAACAAGAGGCTCGGCAAGGGCGGTCCCGAAATAGACCCCGAGAAACTCGCCGAGCACGAGTAACCCGGTTGCGGTTCAGCAGAGCGAGAGGAACAGTTCGGCGGATCCGTCCGGATGGTGCACCTCGAGGTCCTCGGCGAAACCTCGTTCGATCCGACCGCGCGCCGCGGCGTAGTCGGCGACGCTCCAGGTCTCGGCGAGCCCTTCCGGTTCGGATTCGTCCTCGCACACGAATCGCGCGAAGTAGCCGGAGTTCACCCGCACCAGGACGTCACCGGGCTCCATCTTGTCGGTCGAATCGCACGGGTACCCGACGACCACCGTGAACGTGCGCGGAGGCGGGGACGCCGCGTACACGACGAAGATTTCGGAGATCCCCCGATCCCTGATCCGCTCCACCGTGTAGTCGACGAGTTCCCGGCCCGGTCCGGGACGACCTGGCTTTCCCTCCGGAATGGTCAGGCCCACAAACGATTCGGTCTGCCTCTTGACGATCTCGATCATTTCTTCTCACCTTGTGCGCTCGACGGACCGTGGGACTCGTCCACGAGAATCGGAATGTACAGATCCACGGCGTAGGCGTGGGGATACGCTTCGAGGTCGCCGGTATACGCCCGCTCGATGTCGCCGTTCGACTCCGCCTCGCTGACCTGCGCCCACAGCCGCAACATCACGTCGGGAAACATTCCCCTGGCGGAGAACTTGGCGTACGTGCCGGGCGGTATCCGCGAAACGACATGCCCCCGAGTCGCATCGTCCACGGTCGCGCACTCGTACCCGACGATCTGGGTGTAGTAGGACTCGACGTCGGGCGCGAAATCGATGTAGGTGGACGCGAGCGGTCCCCCGACTTCGTGGTGGAGGACCCTCGTCCACGCCCGGTCCAGGCGCGGGTCGCTCAGTTTGCCCAGCGCCCGCTGAGGACTTCGTACCGGCAGACCGGCCACCAGGGTCTCGCCGCGCTCCATGATCTCGAAGGCCATGTCAGATCGCCGCCTCGAGAAGATGTGCGTCGCGAACGCCGACGCAGGGCACCCCTCGAGCCCGCGCCAGCTGCATGGCCATCGCATCCGATGGCGTGCAGAGTCCGTCCAGAACGTCCTCGGTCGCGATCGCGCAGACAACGTCGCCCTCATATTCGCTGATCGATTCCATACCGCGGTCGGAAGCCCACTGCCGCAACACAGCCCACTGCGTCAGCTCGGTACCGGTGCCCGGGCTCCCGACGAACAACACCCGCCGGGTGCCGTTCCTGGTCTCCACGCAGTTCACGTCTGCACTGATCGTCATGGTCTGACTTCCTGTCCACGTTGGCTTTTCGATCCCGCCTGTGCGGGTTCTTCCGTCTGCAACCAACTATGGACCGCCCCGGCGGCAGCGTCTGTCCACCGATCGGCTCCTGAACAGGATGAATTCCCCGTCCCCCGATCGGTGGACAGCGGCGGTGTCAGTACCCCTCGGGCAGCGCGGCGAACATGTCGCGGGTGACGGCGACGGCGTTGTCGGAACTTCCGCCGCGCACCACCAGCGTCGCGAACGCGAGGTCGCCGCGGTAGCCGACGAACCAGGCGTGCGAGCCGCCCTCGACCTCGGCCTCACCCGTCTTGCCGTACACCTCGCCCTGATCCTCGATCCGCTCGGCGGTTCCACTGGTCACCACGAGCCGCATCATGCCGCGCAGCCCGTCGACCATCTCCGGGCTGATCTGCGGATGATCCCCGTCGATCATGGTTTCCCGCCCGGCGATCAGCCGGGGCACGGGCGTCGAACCATGGGCGATGGTCGCGGCAGCCAACGCCATCCCGAAGGGGCTGACCACCACCTTGCCCTGCCCGAACCCGTCCTCCGTCCGCTGCACAAGGTCGTCGGCGGGCGGCACGGAACCCGAGTCCGTGGGCAGGCCCACCACTTCGTAGTCGGGGCCGATTCCGTACTGCGACGCCGCGACGGTCAGCGCGTCGGGCCGCATCTCGCTGGCGAGTTTCGCGAACGACGTGTTGCACGAGCGGGCGAATGCCGTGGCCATCGGCACCGTGCCGAGCGCGAATTCGTTGTAGTTCGGGACGCTGCGCTCGCCGATCTCGATGCGCCCGGGGCACGGCACCATCGTGTCGGGGGTGGCGATACCCGAGGAGATCGCCGCGCCGGCGGTGATGATCTTGAACGTCGAACCGGGCGGGTACAGGCCGGTGAGTGCCACCGGACCGTCCCGGTCCGCGGCCGTGTTCTGCGCGACGGCGAGGACGTCGCCGGTCGACGGCTGGATGACGACCATCATGGTCTGATCGGTTCGGGCGTTGACGGCGTTCTGCGCCGCGATCTGAATGGGACGGTCGAGGCTGATCGAGAACGACGGGGAGGTCTGCGGCGCGGTCTCGGTGAGCACGTCGGTGTCGACACCGTTCTGGTTGACGGTGACGACGCTCCACCCGGCCTTGCCGTCGACCTCGTCGATCACGGTCTTCTTCACCTGGCCCACGAGATCGGGGGCGAAGGTCCGGTCGGTGGCCACGAGATCCGCCTCGTCGGACACGCTCACACCGGGAATGGCGGCGAGCACGCCGGCGACCTGTTCGTAGTCGTCCGACCGCAGCCGGGTCACCAGATAATCGCCCTTGACCGCCGTCGCGGACTCCGCGATCGACTGCGCCGTGAGGGTGGTGTCGAACGCGGTGAGCGCCGACGCGAGGGATTGGGCGCTGCCGATCACGTTGCCCGATTGCGCCGCATCGAACTTCACGCGGTAGACCACTCCCGGCACGAGGACGTCGGAGCCGGAATGCTCGTTGACCCGTGCCCGGGGCGCGGCGGTGGAACGCAGCGACATCGTCTGCCGGTCGCCCAGCCGCGGATGGACGTTGGTGGAACTCCACCGCACGGCCCAGTCGCCGCCGCGGCGCCCCATCTGAAGTTCGCCCGAATACGTCCACACCCGATTCTTCGGCAGATGCCATTCGTAGGTGTACCCGACCGTGGCCGTGTCACCGCTGACATGAACGTCGGTCGTCCGGGCGTCGAGCGACTCGGCCTGAAGCGACGACCATGCCGACTCGAGGGTCTGGCGGGCGACGTCGGGACGATCCGACAGATCGGCGGCCTGCCCCGAATCCTGTTCGGCGAAGGCCGTGAGGAACGCCTGCGCGGCCGGTTCCGGACCGTCCGGTCTCGGCGTGCACGCCGCGAGACCCACCGTCAGCACAGCGGCGCCGCAGAGGGCGATCGACTGGACGACGCGTAAGCGAGGATATGGCCGCAGGTTCATCGCCGCCCATGTTATGTCGGCGAACACCGCCGACCCGGTAGGCGACCAGCGAGTCAGTCCAGGAGAATTGTGGCGAACGTCGCGACCTGACTGAAGCCGATGCGCGCATACGCGCTGCGGGCAACGGTGTTGAAGCTGTTGACGTAGAGACTGGCGATGCGACCCTCCGCGATGACGGCCTCCGCGACCGTCGCGGTACCGGCGGCCCCGAAACCGTGCCCACGGTACATCGGGTGCACCCAGACTCCCTGGATCTGGCCGACCCGGGACGACACCGATCCGACCTCGGCCTTGAACACCACCTGACCGTCGTCGAATCTCGCCCACGCCCGGCCGGCGGCGATCAGGTTGGCGACGCGGCGGCGGTAGCCTCGCCCACCGTCGTTGGCGCGGGGGTCGATGCCGACCTCTTCGATGAACATCGCGACCGCGGCGGGCAGGTACTGCTCGAGTTCGTGCATCCGCACCTGACGGACCAGCGGATCCGGGCGGCACTGCGGGGTGCTCGCCAGCGCCAGCAGTGGCTGGTCCGGCCGGACCTCCCGGGCCGGCCCCCAGTCCATCTCGAGCATCTCCCACAGCGGCAGCGTCAACTCGGCTCGGCCGACCAGCGACGAGCACATTCTCGGCGTGCGACAGGCCCGGTCGGCGAATGCCCGCATGTCGTCGATGCTGCCGCGGAGCGGCACGAAATTCGCACCCGAGAAACACAACGATTCGATCGGCCCGCCCCGACTCCACAACTCTCCGTGGATCATCCGGGGATCGACGCCGCCCTCTTCCACGCGAGCGGCAACCATGCAGGCGGCGACAGGATCGGCGTCGAGAACGCGGAGCACGTGTGCTGCGTCCCGACTGCTCAACTGTTTTGCACCGAGGAGCTTGAGCATCTACCCAACCTTGTCAGCTAGTGGACCTGCCCACCAGATTGCCACGAACTCGCCGGAAACGGGAGACGTTTCGTTGCCCGCTGCCTGCGCCGGGTCAGCTGACCGTCACGACGGGCGATCCGGACGTCGAATCGCCCTCCATCTCCTCGGCGATCCGCATCGCTTCCTCGATCAGGGTCTCCACGATCTGCGCCTCCGGCACCGTCTTGATGACCTTGCCCTTGACGAAGATCTGGCCCTTGCCGTTGCCGGACGCGACCCCCAGGTCGGCCTCGCGGGCCTCACCGGGACCGTTGACGACGCAGCCCATGACGGCCACACGCAGCGGGATCTCCATGCCCTCGAGTCCGGCGGTGACCTCGTCGGCGAGCGTATACACGTCGACCTGGGCGCGCCCGCACGACGGGCAGGACACGATCTCGAGCTTGCGGGGACGCAGGTTCAGCGACTGCAGGATCTGCGTGCCGACCTTGATCTCCTCGGCGGGCGGCGCGGACAGCGACACACGGATGGTGTCGCCGATGCCGTCGGCGAGCAGGGCGCCGAACGCCACCGCCGACTTGATCGTGCCCTGGAACGCGGGACCGGCCTCGGTCACCCCGAGGTGCAGCGGGTAGTTGCACTGGGCGGCGAGCTGCCGGTAGGCCTCGACCATGATCACCGGATCGTTGTGCTTCACCGAGATCTTGATGTCGCCGAACCCGTGTTCCTCGAACAGGCCCGCCTCCCACAGTGCCGACTCGACGAGCGCCTCCGGCGTCGCCTTGCCGTACTTCTGCATCAGGCGCGGGTCGAGGGAACCGGCGTTGACACCGATGCGGATCGGGATGCCGGCGTCACCTGCCGCCTTCGCGACCTCCTTGACGCGTCCGTCGAACTCCTTGATGTTGCCGGGGTTCACGCGGACGGCCGCGCAGCCCGCGTCGATGGCGGCGAAAATGTACCGGGGCTGGAAGTGGATGTCGGCGATGACCGGGATCTGGCTCTTCTTCGCGATGGTCGCGAGGGCGTCGGCGTCCTCCTGCCGGGGGCAGGCGACGCGGACGATGTCGCAGCCGGACGCCGTGAGTTCGGCGATCTGCTGCAGGGTGGCGTTGACGTCGTGGGTCTTGGTGGTGCACATCGACTGCACGGATACCGGGAAGTCGCTGCCGACACCGACCGTTCCGACCTGGAGCTGGCGGGTCTTGCGGCGGGGTGCGAGAACGGCGGCCGGGCCTTCGGGCATTCCCAATCCGACAGGGCTGGTCACGTGGGTGCCTTCTTTCGTAGCTTCAAGTCCGAGTTTAGCGATCACTGGAAGAGCTTGATCGGGTTGACGATGTCGGCGGTGAGGGTGAGGAGCATGTATGCGCCGCCTATGACGATCACCACATAGGTGACGGGCAGCAGCTTCATGTAGTCGACCGGTCCGCCGCCGGGAAGGCCGCGCCTGCTGCGGAACCAGTCCCGGACGCGCTCGTAGACGGTGACCGCCATGTGCCCGCCGTCGAGCGGCAGCAGCGGCAGCAGGTTGAACATCCCGAGGAAGAAGTTCAGGCTCGCGAGCAGCAGCACGAACGCTTCCCAGATGCCCTGTTCGGCGATCTGCCCGCCGATGACGCTCGCGCCGTACACGGAGATCGGGGTTTCCGGATCGCGTTCGCCGCCGGTCACCGCATGCCACAGGTCGACGGCCTTGCTCGGCATCTGCACCAGCCGCTCGGCGGTCATCACGAACATGTCGCCGGTGAACTCGAACGAGGCGGGCACCGCCGACAGGGCCGAGTGCTCGACGACGCTCGGTGTCGCGCCGATGCCGATCGCGCCGACCGTCGCCTCGTGGGGTTCGGTCTCCCCCTCCTCCTGGACCCAGCGCTGCACCTGCTGGACCGGGACGACGATCGTCTGCTCGTCACCGTCCCGCTCGATCGTGAAGTCGACCGGACCGGACAGCGAGCGGGTGGCGGCGGCCACGTCGGCGAACGTGGCGGTGTCCTTGCCGTCGACCGCGGTGATGACGTCGCCGGTGCGGATTCCGGCCTGCTCGGCGGGCCCGGGACCGGTGCACGCGGACAGCGCGTAGTCGGGGCCGGGGCCCTGGCTCGGCGCCGCGCACCCGACCGACCCGACGACCGCGTCGGTGGACCGGTTCAGGTCGGGCAGCCCCCACCCCACGGCGAGGACGTAGACCAGGACCAGTCCGAGGACGAAGTTCATGCCGATGCCGCCGGACATCACCGCGAGGCGCTTCCACGTCGGCTTCTTGTACATCGCCCGGTCTTCTTCGTCCGGTTCGAGCTCGTCCAGCGCCGTCATGCCGGCGATGTCACAGAAGCCGCCGAGGGGCAGCGCCTTGAGCCCGTACTCGGTCTCACCCCGGCGGAACGAGAAGATCTTGGGTCCGAAACCGATGAAGTACCGGCGGACCTTCATGCCGGTAGCCTGCGCCACCCACATGTGACCCGCTTCGTGAAGCGCGATCGACAATGCGATCCCGAGGGCGAAGAGAACAACGCCCACTGCGAACACCATGCAGTTCTAGCCTTCCTGCTTCACGAGCTGACGTGCTCGCTCACGTGCCCAGCCGTCGGCGGCCAGTACGTCTTCCACGGTAGCCGGTGGCGCCGTCCACTCGTCCGCCTCGGACAGCACGGAGGCGACGGTGCGGACGATGCGGGGGAACCGGATGATCCCGTCCAAGAATGCCTGAGCCGCGACCTCGTTGGCAGCGTTGTAGACGGCAGTGAGGCATCCGCCACCCTTCCCCGCCTCTCGGGCAAGGTCCACGGCGGGGAAGACCTTCGTGTCGAGCGGCTCGAACTCCCAGGTGGACGCCGTGCTGAAGTCGCAGGCCGGGGCGGCGCCCGCGACGCGACGCGGCCAGCCGAGCGCGAGGGCGATCGGAAGTTTCATGTCGGGCGGGCTTGCCTGCGCCAGCGTCGACCCGTCGGTGAACGTCACCATCGAATGCACGATGGACTGCGGGTGGACGGTGACGTCGATCCGTTCGTAGTCGACGCCGAACAGCAGATGCGTCTCGATCAGCTCGAGCCCCTTGTTGACGAGCGTCGCGGAGTTCAGCGTGTTCATCGGCCCCATCGACCACGTGGGGTGGGCGCCGGCCTGCTCGGGTGTCACCGATTCGAGCCGATCGGTCGTCCAGCCGCGGAAGGGGCCACCCGAGGCGGTGAGAACCAGCCGGTCCACCTCGTCCGCGCTGCCGCCGCGCAGGCACTGGGCCAGCGCGGAGTGCTCGGAGTCGACCGGCACGATCTGCCCCGGAGCCGCGGCGGCGGTCACGAGCGGCCCGCCGGCGACGAGCGACTCCTTGTTGGCGAGAGCGAGCCGCGCACCGGACTCGAGCGCGGCCAGCGTGGGCTCGAGTCCCAGTGAACCGACGAGCGCATTGAGCACGACGTCCGCTTCGGTGGTGCGGACGAGCTCGGTGACGGCGTCGGGCCCGCTCAACACCCCCGGCAGATCCAGCGACGCCGCGGCCCGCAGATCCGCGACCGCGACGGACGACACCCCCGTCTCACGAATCTGCTTCGCCAGCAGTTCGACGTTTCCGCCGCCCGCCGCGAGCCCCACCACCGTGAACTTGTCCGGGTTGGCGGCCACCACCTCCAACGCCTGGGTACCGATCGAACCTGTGCTGCCGAGCAGCAGGACGCGAGTGGGCCTGTTTTCATCCACCCACCCATTGTTCCTGATGGACAGCGGACTGCCCGCCACGGATGGCCCCGCTACATACGACGGGCAGTCGTATGTCACGATATATCGAGTAGCGCAACCGAATCTGCAGGAGGATCGATCGTGGCCGGTACCCAGTTGGAGCCCTCGTCCAGCGACCCCATCGTGGCCGCACACATCGACACCGCGGAGGTCCCGTCGGCAGCATGGGGCTGGAGCGGTGAGGCTCCGAAGACGTTCCGCTTCTTCGGATGGTTCTTCGCCGTGTTCCTGCTGCTCATGATCATCGGCAACCACACCGGCGAGGTCGAGGACCTGTGGCTGATCGGTTGCGCGGCCCTGATGGTCCTGATCCTCGTGCGCGACATCGTCCTGCGGCGCAAGCCCCGGTAACACCGAACCGCGAACAAACCCCTCGTCCCGATCACTCGGGGACGAGGGGTTTCGTCGTTTCGGCGGCTGCGCGGCAGCTCAGTTCTCGGCGGCGAGCTGCCCGCAGGCAGCCGCGATCTCCTGGCCACGGGTGTCCCGCACGGTGCAGGACACACCCTGCGCCAGCACGCGCCGGACGAATTCTTTCTCCACCGGCTTCGGGCTCGCATCCCACTCGCTGCCCGGGGTGGGGTTCAGCGGGATCAGATTGACGTGCACGAGCGGCCCGAGCGCCTTGCGGAGTTTCTTGCCCAGCAGATCGGCGCGCCACGGCTGATCGTTCACGTCCCGGATCAGCGCGTACTCGATCGAGACCCGACGTCCGGACTTGTCCGCGTAGTAGCGCGCGGCGTCGAGGACCTCCGCCACCGACCAGCGACTGTTGACGGGGACCAGTGTGTCGCGGAGTTCGTCGTCCGGGGTGTGCAGCGACACGGCCAGCGTGACGCTGAAGTCCTCGTCGGCGAGCTTGCGGATCGCGGGCGCCAGACCCACCGTCGACACCGTCACGGAGCGTTGCGACAACCCGAGTCCGTCCGGGGCGGGCGAGGTGATGCGACGCACAGCGGCAACCACCCGCTTGTAGTTGGCGAGCGGCTCGCCCATGCCCATGAACACCACGTTCGACAACCGGCCCGGACCGCCGTGGACGTCACCGTCGCGCAGAGCGGCCGCAGCGGCACGCACCTGGTCGACGATCTCGGCGGTCGACAGGTTGCGCTGCAGCCCACCCTGACCGGTCGCGCAGAACGGGCACGCCATTCCGCACCCCGCCTGACTGGAGATGCACAGTGTGGCGCGGTCCGGGTAGCGCATCAGGACGCTTTCGAGCAGCGTTCCGTCGTTCGCCTTCCACAGCGTCTTGCGGGTGTCTCCGTTGTCGCACGCCAGATGCTTGACGGGGGTGAGCAGCGTCGGGAAGAGGGCGGACCCCACCTGCTCGCGCACGGCGGCGGGAAGATCGGTCATCTTCTCCGGGTCCGCCTCGAGCCGCGCGTAGTACTGCCGGGCCAGCTGGTCGGCCCGGAACCCGGGCAGACCCAGCTCCTTGACGGCCTCCCGCCGCTCGGCGGAGTCGAGGTCCGCGAGATGCCGAGGGGGCATCCCACGCCGGGGCGCGGTGAAAACGAGGGGAAGCGAGACAGCCATAGTTTCTCCATTGTCCCATTGATTCGGGGGTCGTTGTCGTGCGGATGCCTGATCGACGTTGTTTCGCCGCCCGATGCGCCTGCGGAACCCGTCCAGGTGGGTGAAGATCAAGTCATGGCCACAACACCGGACGACCCGTCGAACTTCCCTCCGGACGTTCCGGCCGGCCGTGGTCCCGGCACCGGACCGGTGCCCACCGACCCGCCGCACCCCGACACCTCGCCCGCGGGAACCGAACATCCCGACGTCGCACGCCGCAAGGGCATCAAGCACACGCGGGTGGGTGCCACGTGGACCGGTCTGGTGATCGGAATCGTCGTTCTCGTACTGCTTCTCGTGTTCATCCTGCAGAACCTCGACAGCGTGACCCTCGAACTGTTCGGCTGGGATTTCACCCTTCCACTGGGTGTCACACTGTTGTTCGCGGCCATCGCCGGCGCGGTGATCATGGGCCTGGCGGGCGGTGTCCGCATCATCCAGATCCGGCGGGCGGCGAACCGTCAGCGGCGTCTGAACAGTAATTTCTAACTGAACAATAGTTACGCAAGTGGATAGAGCCGACCCCGAGCGAGCAGAATCGATGTCGTGGATATCACCGGAACGGCACGACTGTGAAGGCCTACATGGAGACGACTGTGGCACCGCGCATCGCGGCTGAGCAAGCACGATCCTGGCTGCTGGTTCCCGCCGGCAAGCCCGAGGGGTTCGAGGCGGCACATGCAAGCGCCGCCGATGCGGTGATCCTCGATCTCGAGGACGCCGTCACTCCCGACCGCAAA
Organism: Rhodococcus jostii NBRC 16295; assembly: GCF_001894825.1. Lineage (GTDB taxonomy): Bacteria > Actinomycetota > Actinomycetes > Mycobacteriales > Mycobacteriaceae > Rhodococcus_F > Rhodococcus_F jostii. The sequence continues at coordinate 63,379 of NZ_BCWY01000046.1, forward strand.
CCCCGGGCCCGCGCCGACGTCGTCGCCTGGCTCGGCGAGAACCGCCGCGCGTGGGTGCGGATCAACGACGCCACCACCCCCTACTGGGCGGACGATCTGGCAGCCCTGAACGGTGCCCCCGGTCTCGAAGGCGTCATGCTCGCCAAGACCGAGAGCGGGATGCAGGTCGACGCCACCGCCGAGCGGCTCCCGGAGGGCACCAAGGTGCTCGCCCTCGTCGAATCCGCGATGGGGCTCGAGGCCGCACCCGAGATCGCCCGGACCGAGGCCACATTCCGGCTCGCGTTCGGCAGCGGCGACTTCCGCCGCGACACCGGAATGGACGATTCGCCGCTGGCGATGGCCTATCCCCGTTCTCGGCTGACGATCGCCAGCCGAGCCGCCCGGATCGCGCCGCCGATCGACGGCCCCACCCTCGGCACCGACGTCGACGCCCTGGTCCGCGCGTCGGCGCTCACCCTGTCGATGGGGATGAGCGGCAAGCTGTGCATGACGATCGCGCAGACCGCACCGGTCAACGACGCTCTCAGCCCGTCCCCGGCCGAGGCCGAATGGGCGCGGGACGTGATCGCGGATCTCGGTGAGGACGGCTCCCGGGTGCGGGACGGCAGCGACCTCCCCAAGCTCGCGAAGGCCAAGAAGATCAACGCCCTCGCGAAGCTCTTCCACATCGCGCCGCGGCGGTAGCCTGCGTCAGACTATCTCGAGACCGGCGGGCTTTCGGCGGACGTGAACGCGGTAGCGCACGTCGAGAGCCACGCCGGGTGTCTGGGCGAATGCCTTCGATGCCGTCTTCTTGCTGAACTCGATGCCGAGGACTCCGCGCAGCGACTCCCGGTCCGGGAATCGCCATCGCGTCTCCACGCGCACCAGGTCGAACCCCTGCGCCGCGAAGAAGGCCTCGACGGCCGGCGGGTGGTACTGCGGCAGGTCGGCGCGCATCCACTCGCCGTACGGGTGGGCCGTCGCGTCGAGATCGACCACGACGAGCGCGCCGCCGGGGCGCAGCACACGCATGGCCTCGCGTATGCCGCGGCCGCAGCCGGGCCCGAAGAAGTAGGCCGTCCGCGCATGCACGACGTCCACGCTCGCATCGCCCAGGGGTATGCCCTCCGCCGAACCTTCGACCACACGGACGTTCGGCAGGTCCCCCACCCGGGTGCGGGCACGTTCCACCAGCGGCGGATGCGGCTCGACTCCGTAGACCGTGGCCGCGGACTCGGCGAAGACCGGGAGATGGAACCCCGAACCGCAGCCCACGTCGGCGACGGTGCCGCCCGTCCAGTTCACGGCCGCGCGCAGGTGCCGGAATATCGCCCCGTCGACGTCCTGGGCACGATTCTCGATCTCGTACAGCTCCGGCCAGTGCCAGATGTTCGGGCTGGGAATGGTCACGGCCGGGCGATCACACGAGGACCGTGAGCACCAGCCACGTCACGAACGCCGACGGCAGCAGGGAGTCCAGACGGTCCATGATCCCGCCGTGGCCGGGAAGCAGCGTCCCCATGTCCTTGATGCGAAGCTCCCGCTTGACCTGGGATTCGATGAGATCGCCGAGCGTGGCGGTCACCACGAGGACGACGCCGAGGAGCACCCCGATCATCGAGTTCTCGTCGAGGATCAGGGTGACGGTGAGCAGGCTGCCGATGACGCAGAACAGAAGCGAACCGAAGAACCCTTCCCACGACTTCTTGGGGCTGATCGCCGGGACCATCGGATGCTTGCCGAACAGCACACCCGCCGCGTAGCCGCCCACATCGGAGCAGACCACACCGATCATCAGGCACAACACCCGTCCGGCGCCGTCGTCCTGCAACACCATCAGGACGGCGAACGACGCCAGCAGGGGGATCCAGGAGGCCACGAACACGGTGATCGCGGTGTCGCGGAGGAAGTTCTGCGGCGTCGCCTTCAGCCCGTGGTCGAACAGACGCCAGACCATACAGACCAGCACCGTTCCCGCGAAGGCGCTGAGCACCCCGACCGGGCCGAACGGCCACCCGAGCCACAGGATCGCCTGACCCCCGGCGAGCAGCGGGATCCTGGGGGCGCTGATGCCGGCCTCGCGGAGCCGCTTCGTGACCTCCCACGTGGCCACGGCCATCGCAACCGCCACCACCCCGATCCACACCAGGGGCACGTAGACGAGGATCAGGATCAGTGCGACGCCGAGACCGACGCCCACACCGATCGCCGCGGGGAGGTTTCGCCCGGCCTTCGACTTCGCGGCCGGTGCCGCCTCCGGCGCGGGCTTTCCCTCGGAGACCGGTCCCGAGGGGTCGCCCTCGGATATGGGTCCCCCTGGGGTCCCGTGTTCTGCTGGCACGGTCACTGTCCCCGATCCACTCCTCGTCTCGTGACTAAACTTCCAGTAACTCGGCTTCCTTGTGCTTCACCAGCTCGTCGACCTGCGCGACGTACCGGGCGGTCGTCTTGTCGAGTTCCTTCTCGGCGCGCCCCACCTCGTCCTCGCCGGCCTCGCCGTCCTTCTGGATCCGGGACAGCTCGTCCATCGCCTTGCGGCGCACGTTGCGCACCGACACCTTCGCGTCCTCGCCCTTGGACTTGGCCTGCTTGACCAGTTCGCGGCGGCGTTCCTCGGTGAGCTGCGGCACGGAGATGCGGATCAGGTTTCCGTCGTTGGACGGGTTCACGCCCAGGTCGGAGTTCCGGATCGCCGTCTCGATGGCGCCGAGCTGCGAGGGCTCGTAGGGCTTGACCACGACGAGACGCGCTTCCGGCACGTTGATGCTGGCGAGCTGGGTGATCGGGGTGAAGGCGCCGTAGTAGTCGATGCCGATGCGGTTGAACATGCCGGGATTCGCGCGGCCCGTGCGGATCGAGCCGAGATCGTCCTTGGCCACCGTGACAGCCTTCTCCATCTTCTCCTCGGCTTCGAAGAGAGCTTCATCAATCACGGCTGTTCCTCCATGTCGTTCTGCATCGATTCGTCACTGCCTCTGTTTCGAGCAAACCCTGTGTCGAGCCTGTCATGACTTGACGAGTGTTCCGATCTTCTCACCGGACACCGCCCGCGCGATATTCCCCTCGGTCAGCAGATTGAACACCATGATCGGCATCTCGTTGTCCATACACAGGCTGAACGCGGTCGCGTCGGCCACCTTCAGCCCCTGTTCGATGACCTCACGGTGAGTGATCTGCGTGTACATCGTGGCGTCGGGGTCGAGGTTCGGGTCGGCCGTGAACACGCCGTCGACGGCCTTGGCCATCAGCACGACCTCGGCGCCGATCTCGAGAGCGCGCTGCGCGGCAGTGGTATCGGTCGAGAAGTAGGGCATGCCCATGCCGGCGCCGAAGATCACGACGCGGCCCTTCTCGAGGTGACGCTGAGCGCGCAGCGGAATGTAGGGCTCCGCCACCTGTCCCATGGTGATCGCCGTCTGCACGCGGCTGTCGATGCCCTCTTTCTCCAGGAAGTCCTGCAGAGCAAGGCAATTCATCACGGTGCCGAGCATGCCCATGTAGTCGGAACGCGCGCGGTCCAAGCCTCGCTGCTGCAGTTCCGCACCACGGAAGAAGTTGCCGCCGCCGATGACGACCGCCACCTGCACCCCGGATCGCACGACTCCGGCGATCTGTTCCGCGACCTTGGTCACCACGTCGGGGTCGAGGCCGACCTTGCCACCACCGAACATTTCTCCGCCGAGTTTGAGAAGGACTCGATGGAATCCCGTACGTTCGTTGGCTGGTTCGGACATTGCTCTCCTCAGTTCCACAGCACTCGTCGATTTCGACAGCGGCCGAGCGCACCCACGCGCTTACTCGACCCATTCAGACGGCCATCTTCATCCTGCCTCATCAGGACGGTGGCGGTATACGTAGGCCCCGCCGGGCGAGCGCACTCGTCCGACGGGGCCATACGACTCACACGACTAGCTCGAAGCACCGACCTCGAAGCGAACGAAGCGCTTGATGGTGACGCCGGCCTCGTCGAGGATCGCCTTGACGGACTTCTTGGAGTCCTGCACCGAGGACTGCTCGGTCAGCACGACGTCCTTGAAGTAGCCGTTGACGCGGCCTTCGATGATCTTCGGCAGGGCCTGCTCCGGCTTGCCCTCGGCGCGAGCGGTCTCCTCGGCGATGTGACGCTCGCTGGCGACGATGTCCTCGGGGACCTCGTCACGCGTGACGTACTTGGCCTTGAGCGCCGCGACCTGCATGGCGGCACCGCGAGCGGCCTCCGCAGCAGCGTCACCCTCGCCGGTGTACTCGACGAGGACGCCGACGGCGGGGGGCAGGTCGGCGCTGCGCTTGTGCAGGTAGACCGCGACCGGTCCGTCGAACGAGGCGATCTTGCTCAGGACGAGCTTCTCGCCGATCTTCGCGGACTGCTCCTGGATGACGGTGTCGATCGTCTTGCCGTCGAGCTCGAGCGCCTTGAGCGCGTCGACGTCGGCGGGCTTCGCTGCCGCGGCGACCGTGACGATCGACTCGGCGAGCTTCAGGAAGTCCTCGTTCTTCGCGACGAAGTCCGTCTCGCAGTCGAGTTCGAGCAGAACGCCGTCCTTGGAGACGACCAGGCCCTCGGCCGTGGTGCGCTCGGCACGCTTGCCCACGTCCTTGGCGCCCTTGATGCGCAGCTGCTCCACAGCCTTGTCGAAGTCGCCCTCGGCTTCAGCGAGAGCATTCTTGCAGGCCATCATTCCGGAGCCGGTGAGCTCGCGGAGCCGCTTGACGTCAGCGGCGGTGTAGTTCGCCATGGTGAGCGAGCCTCCTCATATGTCTGTCGGGACGTAAGTCAGGGTAGTACTCGGGCAGACCGTGAAACGGCCCTGACCAAAGATTTCTGGTCAGGGCCGTTTGCATCGGATCAGGCCTCGGTGGAGGGTGCCTCTGCTGCGGGGGCCTCGGCAGCCGGAGCCGCCTCTGCCTCAGCTGCGGGAGCGGCCTCTGCGGCGGGCGCTGCCTGCGAGAGCAGTTCCTGCTCCCACTCGGCGAGGGGTTCGCCGGCGCCGGCCTCGGGCTTCGCGTCCTTGTCGGCGCTCAGTCCGGCACGGGCCTGCACGCCCTCGGCCACCGCGGAAGCGACGACCTTGGTGAGCAGGGCGGCGCTGCGGATGGCGTCGTCGTTGCCCGGGATCGGGTAGTCGACGAGGTCGGGGTCGCAGTTGGTGTCCAGGATCGCGATGACCGGGATGTTCAGCTTGCGAGCCTCGGCAACGGCCAGGTGCTCCTTGTTGGTGTCGACGATCCACACCGCGGAGGGAACCTTGGCCATGTCGCGGATACCGCCGAGGGTGCGGTCCAGCTTGGTCATCTCACGCGTGAGCATGAGGATTTCCTTCTTGGTGCGACCCTCGAAGCCACCGGTCTGCTCCATCGCCTCGAGCTCCTTGAGGCGGAGAAGACGCTTGTGGACGGTGGTGAAGTTGGTGAGCATGCCGCCGAGCCAACGCTGGTTGACGTAGGGCATCCCGACGCGAGTGGCCTCGGCCGCGATGGACTCCTGGGCCTGCTTCTTGGTGCCGACGAAGAGGACGGTGCCGCCGTGGGCAACGGTCTCCTTGACGAATTCGTACGCCTTGTCGATGTACGTCAGCGTCTGCTGCAGGTCGATGATGTAGATGCCGTTGCGGTCGGTGAAGATGAACCGCTTCATCTTCGGGTTCCAGCGACGGGTCTGGTGACCGAAGTGCGTGCCGCTGTCAAGCAGCTGCTTCATTGTTACGACAGCCATGGCTGTGTATCTCTCTTTCATTGCCGGTTGATGCCGAACGTCGGTGACGTTCCGCCCTGGCGCCCGTGAACCGTCGGACTCACATCGAAATGCGAGACCAGCCGACGATCCGTACACTGCGCGGGCGCGCGAAGTCGGACTGTGCGAACACAGACCGCTCGATCAGTGTACGGCCTCGGGGCCGTACGCCCTAACCGCCCTGCCACACTCCGGCGCACCCTGCAAGCGTTTCGCGAGATCTGTGGACGAATCGCAATCGATCCACAGTTTCTCCCGGCGCCCCTTTTCGTCCCGGACGTGCGGGATCGTCGAACGATGACGAAGTTCGGGGCGATTCTGCGGGCGCTCACGGCGACGGCCACGGCCTCCACCCTGCTGGCGGCTGCGGCCCTCCTCGCACCGCCCGCCGATACCGCGCCGACTGGCGACTTCGACTGGCCGCTGCATCGACGACCGCGGGTCGTGCGGCCGTTCGACAATCCCGAGCACGACTGGCTTCCCGGCCACCGCGGCGTGGATCTGGGTGGCGTACCCGACGAGGCCGTGCTGTCGGCGGGGGCCGGTGTGGTTGTGTTCGCCGGCACGGTGGCGGGCAAACCCGTCGTCTCCGTCGATCATCCGGGTGGTCTCCGCACCACGTACGAACCGGTGACCGCCCGGGTCACCCCCGGGCTGCGCGTCGGACGCGGCACCGTCCTCGGGACACTCGAGGCCGGTCACCCGGGCTGCATCTCCCCCGTGGCCGCGTGCCTGCGCTGGGGTCTTCGCCGCGATCGCGAGTACCTCGACCCGCTCGGACTCCTCCGCGTGGCACCGGTGCGGCTCGAACCCGTCGAGCGCCGTGGCAGCGGAGGCTAACGCCATTCCGCGACGGCATGCCTGCCCGCCGACTCCGGGAAGTCGTCGCAACCATCGCCGCGTGGCGCAGCCCGTGCGGGCTCAGGTTCGGCGCGCCGGGGACGGCGGACATGACGTCGTGGACGACGGTGCGAGCCTGCCGCTGATCCAATCGCTTTCCCGCCTGCCCAGCAGAAGGGCCTGCCCCGACGCGTCGGTCGCGACCGCGCTACGACCGACGTGCAACCAGAGGTCCACCGCGTCGGCGGCCGGTTTCCCGTACGGCACGGAGCGCTCCTTGTCCCCCTTGCCGATCACACGCAGGAGACGACGTTCTCGATCCACCGAGCCGAGGTCGAGGCCGCACAGTTCGCCCACCCGGATCCCCGTCGCGTAGAGCAACTCGACGATGAGGCGGTCGCGCAGTGCGATCGGATCGTTCTGTTGCGCGCCCGATTCGGCGGCGTCCATCACATCGGCCGCCTGCGACTGACGCAGCACCGGGGGCAGCGTCCGGTGGGCCTTCGCCGCACCCAGCCGGGCGCCGGGATCGGTGGCGATGCGCCGGGTCCGCAGCAACCAGGCTGTGCAGTTGCGCACCGACGACGTCCGCCGGGCGAGCGTCGTCCGGGCGATGCCAGCCGCGGACTGGCCGGCGAGCCAGGACCGCAGCACCTGGATGTCGAGTTCGCCGAGGTTCGCATCCGGTGACGTCGACAACCAGTGCTGCAGCAGCGACTTGGCGTCCGCGACGTACGCCTTCACCGTGTGCTGCGACCGGCCGCGTTCGAGCGTGAGATGCCGCGCGTACTCCTCGAGTACCAGCTCCAACGGTGCCGGCAGGTCGCTGCGCATAGGGCAACAGCTGCGTCGCGCGGGAGATAAATCAAGCAGCCCGCCGCTAGAGTTCTTTTGTGCAGCGAACGATCTCCATCCCGATGTTGTGTGTCCTGGCCTTACTGTCCGCGATCGCCCCGCTGGCCACGGACATGTATCTCCCCGGTCTGCCCCTGATGACCGAAAGCCTGAACACGTCGGCGCCGAGCGTGCAGCTGACCCTGACCACATTCATGGCGGGACTCGGCATCGGCCAGCTCGTGGTCGGACCGCTGTCCGACGGCCTCGGGCGACGACGTCTGCTGATCGGCGCCACCGTGGTGACGACGCTCGCGGCGATGGCCTGCGCCCTGTCCCCCACCGTCGAAATCCTCATCGCTGCACGGCTTTTCCAGGGTCTCAGCGGTGGTGCTGCGATCGTGCTCGCACGCGCCTGCATCGCCGACCGGGCCCGCGGCGACAGCGCCGCCCGGCTCTTCAGCATCATGATGATCATCGGCGGGGTCGCGCCCGTAGTCGCGCCGCTGCTCGGTGGCGCCCTGCTCGGGCCCGTCGGCTGGCGAGGAATCTTCTGGGTGCTCACGGCCGCCGGGGTCCTGATGTTCGCCGGAGTGCTGATCCTGGTTCCGGAGACTCTTCCCGAGGAGAACCGGCACGGCGGCGGCCTCGCCGCACTGGTTCGCAATCTGCGGTACGTGGTCGGCAACCGCGTGTATCTCGGCTACGCGTTCACATTCATGTTCGGATTCGTGGCGCTCTTCTCGTACATCTCCGCATCGCCGTTCGTCGTGCAGAACGTGCTCGGCTTCAGCCCGGGGCAGTTCTCCATGGTCTTCGCCGTGAATGCGGCGGGCATGGTGAGCGCCGCGATCGTGAACACCAGACTCGTGGGCACGTTCCACGCCCGGCAGTTGCTGGGTTTCGGGGTCACGCTGCTCCTGGCCGCGGGTGTCGTGTTGCTGCTCGCCGCGACACTGCTCGACTCGCCGCCGTGGTGGGCGATTCTCGTTCCCTTGTTCGTCTCGGTGTCGAGCATCGGTTTCGTGATGGGCAATGCCACGGCGCTGGCTCAGGGTGAGGTGACCCGGGCGTCCGGTACCGGGTCCGCACTCCTCGGCGCCGGCCAGTTCGGTCTCGCCGCGGTGGTGTCGCCGCTCGTCGGCATCGCCGGACCCGACACCGCAGTGCCGATGGCGGTGGCGATACCCGCCGCGGGCGTCGTCGCCATGACGTCGCTGCTGGTGCTGACGCGGCGGACGCACACGTCGTAGCGTCCGCCGCACCGGTTCAGCGGGAGGCACCCTCGCTCGCGGCGAGCTCGGACTTCCACACCCGGAAGCCCTCCTCGGTGCGGCCGCGACGCCAGTACCCAGAGATCGACGCAGCCGACGCCGGAACGCCCCGTTCCTTGCGCACGTAGGAGCGCAGATTGTGCATGACAGCCTGCGCCTCGCCGTGGATGAACACCTGAACGGCTCCGGGCAGCCACGCGGTGTCGCGCACCGCCGCGACGAGGGGCGCGTTGTCCCCCGCGGCCTCTTCGCCGATCCGATCCGAGGTGTCACCACGGTGGATCCAGGTGACATCCACGCCGGCCGGCGAGTCGAAGGCGATTTCGTCCTCCACACTCCCGACCTCGATGATCACCTTCCCGATCGCCGACGCGTCCAGCGTCTCGACGGACGCGGAGATGGCGGGGAACGCCGTCTCGTCGCCCGCGAACAGGTACCAGTCGACGGCCCGGTCCGGCGCGAACGCGCCACCCGGACCGCGCAGACGGAGAACGTCGCCGGCCACCGCCGACGCGGCCCACGGTCCGGCGACCCCGGCGTCACCGTGCACCACGAAATCGATGGCGATCTCCCGGGCCACCGGATCCACGGACCGGATCGTGTACGTGCGCAGGACGGGCTCGTCGGGGCTCCCGAATTCGAGTTTCGCGTACGCATCGGTGAAGGCATTGGGAACGAAGCTGTCGAATCCCGGGTCACCGAGGAATACCCGCACCATGTGCGGGGTCAGCCACTCGGTCCGGAGCACGGTCAGTGTCGCAGTCGGCTTTGCCACAGGCATCTCTCCAATGAACTCAAGTTGGTTAGTATTACCTAACTACGGTACAGGAGTGACTGGCGATGGATGTCAGAGCGGAATCAGGTGGTGCTTCTGCTCGCCGCGGGCGGAGCGCTTGTCGCGGAGCAACGTCAACGCCCGCCGGATCTCGAGCCGGGTGGCGGACGGTTCGATCACGGCGTCGATGTAGCCGCGCTCGGCGGCCGAATACGGTGTCGCGACGTTCTCGTTGTAGGCGTCGACGAGTTGCTGCCGCATCGCCTCCTGTTCCTCGCCGGCAGCTTCGAGTTCGCGGTGGTAGAGGAGACTGATCGCGGCCTCGGCGCCCATGACCGCGATGCGCGCGGTCGGCCAGGCGAAGTTCACGTCGGCACCGAGTTGCTTGCACCCCATCACCGCATATCCACCGCCGTAGGACTTGCGCACCACCACAGTCACTTTCGGCACCGTAGCCGCCGCGAACGCCTGCAGGAAGCGGCCGCCACTGCGGAGCACGCCGTTCCGCTCCTGTTCCAGCCCGGGCAGGAAGCCCGGCGTATCGACGACGAACACGAGCGGAATCTCGTAGGCGTCGCAGATCCGCACGAAGCGGGCCGCCTTGTCGGCGCCGACCTGATCCAGTGCTCCACTGAGGAATTGCGGCTGATTGGCCACCACTCCGACGGATCGTCCGTCCACCCGGGAGAATCCGGTGATCACGTTCGGTGCCGTTTGCGCGGCGAGTTCGTGAAAGTCGCCGTCGTCGAAGATGTTCAGCAGCAGGTCGTGCATGTCGTAGGCGGCGTTGTCGGCGTCCGGCATGAACTCGTTCAACGCTAGATCGTTATCGGTGATCTCGGGTTCGAGGCCCGGGTTCACGATCGGCGCCTCTTCGTGCCTGCTCGACGGAAGGAAGCCGAGATAATCACGCACCCAGGCGAACGCCGCCTCTTCGCTCGGCGCGACATGGTGGACGTTCCCGTTCTCGGCCTGAGCGCGGGCGCCGCCGAGTTCGTCGAGGGTGACGTCCTCGCCGGTGACGGATTTGATGACTCCGGGACCGGTGACAAACATATACGCCTGCTCGTCCACGGCGACAACGAGGTCTGTGTTGATCGGCGCGTACGCCGCACCGCCCGCGCATTTGCCGAGGAGGATCGAGACCTGCGGGCACACTCCCGACAGCGGGATCTGGCGGCGGCCCATTTCGGCGTACCAGGCGAGCGACGTGACGGCGTCCTGTACGCGTGCGCCGCCGGAGTCGTTGATGCCGACGCAGGGGCAGCCGATCCGCGCCGCGAATTCCATGATCGATGCGACCTTGCGACCGAACATCTCCCCCACGCTGCCACCGAACACGGTGTGGTCGTGCGAGAACACCGCCACCGGACGTCCGTCGACGGTTCCGTGGCCGGTGACGACGCCGTCACCGTAGGGGTTGTCGGGGGCTCCCGGGTTCTTCGCCAGCTGTCCGATTTCGATGAAACTGCCGCGGTCGAGCAGCATCCGAATCCGTTCGCGGGGTCCGGGCAGACCTTTCTCCTTGCGCCGCGCGATCGCCCTCGGGCTCCCCGGATTCAGCGATTGCTCGAGCCGATCCTCCAGGTCAGCGAGCAGTTCCGCCGTGGTCCTAGTCATGTGAGATTCCTCCTTGAGACGCACCGCGAACAGACTGCACTCCCGGAGCGCCGGTAGTTCCCTCATCGGAGACCGTACGTGCACCGACCGGGCCCTGTGGGTGAGCCGACTGGACTC
>NZ_BCWY01000047.1 GCF_001894825.1 Rhodococcus jostii NBRC 16295
CTTGAGGAGCAGCGACGTCGACAGGTCGCGTGCCGAAACCGCGTACGGCTGATCGGCATTCGAGTTGTGTGGGCGGTTCGCGGGTTGCTGGGGCGCGAACTGCTGTTGCGGCTGGGGCGGCGTGAACGGTCCCTGCGGAGGGGCCTGCTGTGTGGCGGGAGCCTGCTGCGGGACGGGAGCCGCCGGGGCCTGGGTCTGCGGCCGCGCGGGCGTGGCGGCCTGGGCCTGGGCCTGGGCCTGGGCCTGGGAAGCAGGCTGCGCGAACGGGTTGGGACCCTGAGGCTGAACGTACGGTGCCTGCCGCGCGGCGTTCCAGGCGACGGCCGATCCGTTGTCGTCTCCAGGCAGGTTCGAGGCAGGCCGTACCGGCTCCCACATGCCGGCGTTGTTTTCGGACATGGCTGAACATCCCCCTCGTGAAGTCTCCATCGCCCCCACCGGAATCACACCGGTCGGAGACGTCGCGGCGGAAGGATATCAGTCGGTGGCTACGGTCAGTTCAGGCCCGCGTACGAGTGCAACCCCGACACCACCATGTTGATGATGAACAGGTTGAACAGCATCGCGACGAACCCCGCCACGTTGATCCACGCGGCCTTGGTGTCGCGCCATCCGGACGTCGCGCGGGCGTGGAGGTAGGCGGCGTAGATCACCCAGGCGATGAACGACATCGTCTCCTTCGGATCCCAGCCCCAGAATCGGCCCCAGGCGGCCTCGGCCCAGATGGCGCCGAGGATGACACCCGCGCCGAACAGCGGGAACCCTATGATCGTGGTCTTGTACGCGAGCCGGTCGAGGGTCTGGGCGTCGGGCAGGCGCTCCGCGATCCGCGCGAAGACGCCGGATCCCTCCTCGCCGTGCGGGTACCGCATGCGCAGCAGGAACAGCAGGCTCGCGATGCCCGACACCAGGAAGACACCGGAGCCGACGCTCACGATGGTGACGTGGATGGGCAGCCAGTACGACCGCAGCGCGGGGACCACGGGGGCCGCGTCGGCGTAGAGCACGGTGGCGGCGAGGAACATCAGGATCAGGACGGGAACGAGCAGGAACACCCACATCGACCGGTAGGCCGGCTTCGACAGCAGCGCGAGTCCGACGACGAGCGCGGCCGCGCAGGCCATGGTCACGAACTCGTACATGTTGCCGAGCGGGAACCGTTCGGTCGCGAATCCGCGGAGCACGATCGAGGCGAAGATCAGGACGGTGCCGACGACGAGCACGGCCGCACCCATGCCGCCGAACCGCTCGGACAGCGGCTTCTTCGGCTTCTCGATCAGCCGGCCGGGACCTGTGGCCGTCGCGGCCGGGGGTGCGCCCGCGCCGGCCGACACGAGTTCCCGGTCCTGCACGGCCCGCGCCCGCGTGGACGCGTACTGCACGATGAGCAGCACGAGTGCCAGCGCCAGCACGGTGAAGGCTGATCGGAAGGCCCAGTCGCTGTACTGCGCCAGTGTCTCGTTGGTCGTCATCGTTGGCTCTCCTGCGCGTCAGGCTTCGTGTCGTCCGTGAGCAGACGGGTGCAGAGCCGGCCGAACTCGTCGCCCCAGCCGGCCTGATCGGTCCGGGCGAGTCCACCAAGCTCTACTACAGTACGTCGTGGCCCCTGCTCCGCGGCGTCCGCGGGGTAGATGCGGGCCCAGATGCGGCGGCGCTTGACCAGCAGCGAGACGAGCAGTCCCGCCATCATCGTCAGAGCCGACACCAGCACCCACTGCTGCGCCGGGTCGTGCGACACCTGCAGGTTCACGAAGTCCACGGCTCCGTCGAACCGTACCTGGGTGCCGTCGGCCAGCGTCGAACTCTCCCCCGGCTTCAGGTTCACCCGGTCCTGCTTCACGAGCCGGCCCTGGTTGATCAGTTCCGTATTGAGCGAGAACAGCGACTGCGGGTTGCCCGTGTCGAGTCCGGTGTCGCCCTTGTAGATGTCGATGGCGACGGCCGGGTCGTTCATCGCCGGGTAGCTCGACGCCAGCAGGTTGCCGTGGAACAACGCGGTGGGAGCGAACAGTCCCTCGATCGCGATCTGGTTCTTCCGGCGCTCGTCGGTGTCTGGGTACATGCCGCCGGGTGGGTCGAACCGCATGGCGCCGCTGCTGAGGAACGTCGTCGCGTCGTCGGGACGCCACTGCAGCGTCTCCGTGCGGGTCTCCCCGTTCGGGAACGTGACGGTGAACGTCGGCGCGTACCCGTGACCCTGCAGGTAGACGCGGTCACCCTCGACGCGCAGCGGGTGGTTGACCTGCAACTGCCCGTCCCGCCACGTGTTCGTCTCGAGGTCGTCGCCGGCCTGGTACGAAATGTTGGACGTGAACATCTCGGCCTGACCGGTGTCGAGGTAGTCGGCCGCGAAGTCCTTGACCTTGACGCACAGCGGCGTCATACCGGTGCCGTCCTGCGTGTTGCCGGCCTTGAACGAGTCGAAGACGGCAGGCGACGTGGTGCAGAAGCCGGGACCGTCGTTGGCGACGACGATCACATTGCCCTCGTAACCGAACAGCTTGCCGACGGCGATCGCGACGAGCAGTCCGACGAGGGACAGGTGAAAGACGAGGTTGCCGAGTTCGCGCAGGTATCCCTTCTCCGCGGAGATGGTGATCTCGCCGTCGTGCGCGGCACGCTCCCCGCCCTCGCGGGTCTCGACCCGCCACCCCTTCAGGTGGGTGCGGATGCGGGCGGCGAGTTCCTCGGGTGTTTCGTCGACCCGGTCCTCGTGGTGGTGCGGGAGTCGCGCGAGGTTGCGCGGGGCCGGCACCGGACGGGTGCGCAGCGCCTTGGCGTGGTCGACGCATCGCGGCAGGATGCAGCCGACGAGCGAGATGAACAGCAGCACGTAGATCGCGGTGAACCAGAAGCTGCCGAACACGTCGAACAGTTCGAGTTTGTCCATCCACGGGCCGAGGGTGGGCCGGTTCGCGATGTACTCGTCGACCTTTCCCGCGTTGAGGCTGCGCTGCGGGAGCAGCGCGCCGGGAATGGCGGCGAGGGCCAGCAGGAACAGCAGCACCAGCGCCGTGCGCATGGACGTGAGTCCGCGCCAGGTGTTGCGGACGAGCGCGAACGCGCGGCCCGGCAGCGATTGACGGGGCACCGGTGCGGCTTCCGGGGCCTCGGGGGTCTGGGTGTCGCTCATCGCGTCACTCCCGTCGAACCCGCGGATTCGGCTCGCGCAGTGCGCATACTGCATGGCTGCCGATACATGTCGGTGCCTCTCGTTATTGTTCGGGAATGGGGGAGATCGTGCGTTACACCTACCGCCTGCGACCGGGCGCGACGGCAGAAACTGCACTTGTCGCGGAGTGGCATCGCTGCCGGTTCTTGTGGAACGAGGCAGTGCATCAACAGAGTTCCGGCACTATGCCGACTATGGGCTCTCTCTCTCGGATGCTTACCGAGGCGAGAGCCCGTTGCGAGTGGCTGCGGACGGGCTCGCAGGTCGCGCAACAGCAGATGCTGCGCAATTACTGGCAGGCGTTGACCGACTCGTTCAAATTGAAGGACAGGGGGCGACCGCGGCAAAAAGCGCGGAAGCGCGCTCTCCCCTCGTTGGAATTCACGACTCGGGGTTTCTCGATTAGCGACGGGCGTTTGATGCTGCCGAAAGGTACAACGATCCCCGTAGTGTGGTCCCGCGAATTGCCGTCCAAGCCAACCTCTGTCCGTGTGTACCAGGATTCCATTGGTCATTGGTATGCGTCGTTCGTCGTCCGACGACCGGATACGCCGATTCCCAGAGTAGAAGGCGCCATTGGTATCGACTGGGGTGTATCGACGACCGCGACTACCACCGACCAGCGCTACGATTTGCCATACCTTAGGCATCGGAAGCGCTGCGCCGCCGAGCTCGCAAAGGTACAACGCAAGATGGCGCGACGCCGACGTGTAGGCGCGAAACCATCGCGCGGGTATATCGCCGCCAAGAGGCAGGCCGCGCGACTGCAAAAGAAGGCGGCTCGCCAGACTCAGCACGACTCCAGGATCTGGGCACGAAGGGTCGTCGAGGACCATCAGCTGATCGCCGTGGAGGACTTCAAACCGAAGTTCCTCGTCAAATCGACAATGGCGCGAAAGTCTGCTGATGCCACGATCGGGGCGGTGAAGAGGGGGCTGATCGAATTCGCCCACCGGTTCGACCGTCAGCTGGTGCTCGTCTCGCCCAGGTACACGACCATGACGTGCTCCAGTTGCTTCGCGAGAGCCAAGCAGCAATTGGGGCTCGGCGAACAAACTTTCCGGTGTTACGGGTGCGGCAGTACTGCTCATCGTGACCGGAACGCCGCCAGGGTGATCCTGGCTGTGGCAGAGCGGGGCCACACCAGCGTTGACGATATAAGTCACTTGCAGCCCTCCTCTGGGTTGGTTGTGAGTGCGGTCCGAGTTGAAGATCCCCAGGCCTCATCAATGGGGAACCGTTAAATGGGGAGGGTCACTTCCGAGATGAAGGCGTCGCGAACCCAGCCGACGAACTGGTCCCACGCGCCGGTGACGAGGGCGATGCCCACGGCCACCAGCATGATTCCGCCGAAGATTTGAATGGTGCGCGCGTTGCGGCGCAGCCAGCCGACACCGCGCAGCGCGCGGGACGAGCCGAGCGCCAGGATCACGAACGGCAACCCGAGGCCGAGGCAGTACGCGACGATGAGGGCCACTCCGCGGGCGGCGGTGGCACCGTCGGTGCCGGCGGCGAGGGAGATGACACCCGCCAGGGTGGGGCCGAGGCACGGGGTCCAGCCGAGCGCGAACACGGCACCGAGCAGCGGGGCCCCGGCCAGGCTGGAGATGCGGCGCGGCTCGAGCCTCGTGTCGCGCTGCAGGGCCGGGATCAGGCCGATGAACACCAGGCCCATGGCGATGGTGACCACCCCGCCGACGCGCATCAGGATGTCGCGGTTGATCGCCAGGGCCGAGATGGCGCCGAACACCGAGGCGGTGGCGAGCACGAACACCACGGTGAAACCGGCGACGAACAACCCGGCCGCGCCCGCGACCCGCAACCGTCCGTCCGCGACCGTCTTCGTGCGGGTGGCGGCCTCCTCCGCGGTGACGGCCGGGGCGTCCGCCCCGACCACACCCGCGAGGTAGGACAGGTATCCGGGAACGAGCGGCACGACGCACGGCGACGCGAACGACACCAGACCGGCGAGGACGCACGCACCGAGCGCGAGCAGCAGCGGGCCGGATGCCGCGGTGGATTGGAAGGCGTCGCCGACGCCGCCGGCGAGAAGGGCAGTGCTGGTGCTCACGATTCCTGCGCCACCCGTTCGACCACCGGCTTCAGGTCTTCGACCAGCAGTTCCTTCAGGAACACGGCGGCCACGCGGTGTTCCCGGTCGAGCACGATCGTCGTGGGGATGACGCTCGTGGGGTAGTTCTGGCCCAGCGCGATCATCGTTCGCATGGCGGGGTCGTAGATCGACGGATACGACACCTTGTTGTCGATCACGAAGTCCTGCGCCTTGTCCTGCTGGTTGTCCCGCACGTTGATTCCGAGGAACGACACACCCTGGTCCTTGGTCTCCTCGTACACCTGCTCGAGGTCGTCGGCCTCACCCCGGCACGGACCGCACCACTGCCCCCACACGTTGAGGACCACGACCTGGCCCTCGAAGTCGTCGAGTGACGTGGTCTTGCCCTCGGTCATCAGGTCGGGACCCGTCACCGTGCCGATGGTGCCGCGGTCGGCCGGCGGGTCGTAGAAGATTTCCGTCTGGCCGCCCGGCGACACGAAGTCGAACGTGCCGCCCTGAGCCACGGCGTCGTCGCCGGACGCACACGCCGACAGCGACACCGCGGCCGTACAGATCACCGCGAGAAGCCCGGCGAAGCGCCCCCGACTCATGCCCCGGTCACCCTCGGATCCGATGCGCCCGCGGGCTCCGAGTACACGATGTCGATGAGGGTGTCGCCCTCGTAGACGAGCGACGTCAGCGACGCGAGACCGCACTGACGGTGGCGCGGGTCGTGCCACAGCCGCTCACCCTGGAGGAACCGGCGGAGGGTCCAGACGGGGAGCTGGTGGCTGACGACGACGGCCTCGTGTCCCACGGCCGACACCCGGGCGCTGTTGACGGCGGCGAGCATGCGGTGCGCGATCTGCAGGTACGGCTCGCCCCACGACGGGGTGAACGGATCGCGCAGCTTCCACCAGTGCCGCGGGCGGGACAGCGCGCCGTCACCGACGGAGACCTTGAGGCCCTCGAATTCGTTGCCCGCCTCGATGAGGTTCTCGTCGGTGGCGATCTCGACGCCGTGCGCGTCGGCGATCGGGGTCGCTGTCTCCTGCGCCCGCTGCAGCGGCGACGACACCACGTGGGTGATGTCGTGCTTGGCCAGCACCGACGCCACCGCTCGCGCCTGCGCCTCACCGGTCACCGACAGCCGGAACCCGGGGAGCCTGCCGTAGAGGATTCCGCGCGGGTTGTGCACCTCGCCGTGCCGGAGCACATGCACGATGGTGCGGGTCTGGGTGTGGTCGGGATGATCGGCTTCGGTCACGTCGCGGTTCCTCGGGTCGGGGCGGGAGGTCGGGTGGGAGTCGGCGGTGCGGCGGGGCGGTGTTGCCGCCACGGGGGACGACACGTCAGGGCCGGACGGCCGCGGCGGCGGCCTTGGCAGCGTGCGGCAGGGCGTCGGCGATGATCGAGAATGCCTTGTCGTCCATGGCGGCGGAGACGAACCACGCCTCGAACGCGCTCGGCGGCGGGTACACCCCACGCGACAGCAGGCCGTGGAAGAACGCCGGGAAGCGCCAGGTCTGGGCGGCCTTCGCCTCGTCGTAGTTGGTCACCGGGTCCTCGCTGAAGAACACGCTGAGCATCGTGCCTGCGGTCTGCACCCGGTGCGGCACGCTCTCCGCGGTCAGCGCGTCGGACAGCAGGGTCCGCAGGGTGGCGCTGTTGCGCTCGAGTGCGTCGTACACGCCCTGGTCCGCGGCGCGCAGGCTGGCGAGCCCGGCAGCGACGGCGACGGGGTTCCCGGACAGGGTGCCCGCCTGGTAGACGGGTCCGGCCGGGGCGAGATGCGCCATGACGTCGGCGCGGCCCCCGAACGCGGCGGCGGGCAGGCCACCGCTCATCACCTTGCCGAACGTGTAGAGGTCACCGGCGACGCCGTCGAGGCCGTACCAGCCGGCGGAGCTGACCCGGAATCCGGTCATCACCTCGTCCATGATGAGCAGCGCGCCGTTGTCGCGGGTGAGGGTGCGCAGGCCCTCGTTGAAACCGGGCTGCGGCGCCACCGCGCCCATGTTGCCGGCGGCGGCCTCGGTGATGACGCACGCGATCCGGCCCTCGTTCGCGGCGAACGCCTGGGCGACGGCGTCCAGGTCGTTGTAGGGCACGACGATGGTGTCTTCGGCCTGCGCACCCGTCACCCCGGGGGACGTGGGGAGTCCGAACGTGGCGAGTCCCGAACCGGCGTCGGCCAGCAGGGC
Organism: Rhodococcus jostii NBRC 16295; assembly: GCF_001894825.1. Classification (GTDB taxonomy): domain Bacteria; phylum Actinomycetota; class Actinomycetes; order Mycobacteriales; family Mycobacteriaceae; genus Rhodococcus_F; species Rhodococcus_F jostii. Next base: position 7,433 of record NZ_BCWY01000047.1, read on the forward strand.
GTCGACGTGGCCGTGGTAGCAGCCGGAGAACTTGAGGATCTTGGTCCGGCCGGTGAAGCCGCGGGCCAGGCGGACGGCGCTCATGGTGGCTTCGGTGCCGGAGTTGACCAGGCGCACCTTCTCCACCGGCGCGACCCGGCGGACGATCTCCTCGGCCAGTTCGATCTCGCCCTCGGTGGGCGCGCCGAACGACAGGCCGGTGGCGGCCGCCTTCTGCACGGCCTCGACGACGGCGGGGTGCGCGTGCCCGAGGATCATCGGCCCCCAGGAGCAGATGAGATCGACGTAGTCGTTGCCGTCGACGTCGGTGAGTGTGTAGCCGGACGCTTCCTTGATGAACCGCGGGGTGCCGCCGACCGAATGGAAGGCCCGGACCGGGGAGTTGACGCCGCCGGGAATGACCAGATCAGCCCTCTCGAAGAGCTGGGCGGAGCGGGATGCGTGCACGTCGGGGTCACCGGAGGAAACAGTCACGGCCTCCAGTGTCCCAGTTCTGTCGAATTTGCCAACGACAGGGTGTAGTGGGTGGCCAGGATCACTCTGCCCCATCCGTCGCGTCCGGACGTGTGGGGACGAGCGAGTCGAACATCGCCCGCATCTCGTCGGACAGTTTCATCAGTTCCACGTAGCCGCCGAGCGGACCGCCCTCGAGGTAGGCGAACTCCATCCCGACGCCCTCGAACCGGCCCTGCTGCACGACGGGCAGACCACGACGCGCGGCCTCCGCGAGGGTGGCGTCGAAGTCTTCGGGGACCCACGCCACGTGGTGGACGCCGGGACCGCCGGTCTCCAGCTGTTCCGTGTAGAGGTTGCGTCCGGACACCGGTTGGATCAGCTCGAGCTGCTGCCCTCCGGCGTATCCGAGGGACACGTGGACCACGTAGTCGGCGGGCTGCCCGCGGTACGTGCAGTGCTCGGGACCGAAGTGCACGTCGGGGAGCCGCAGCCATCGCGCGACGCCCAGCTGCTCCGTGAAGTACCGCTCCGCCGACTCGACGTCGTCGACCACCCAGCAGATCTGGAAGATCGGGCCGTCGACGAGACTCATGCCATCTTCCCGTTGTCCACCGCGTACACGGCGCCGTGGATGGCGGAGGCGTCGTCGGACGCGAGGAACGCCACCGTTTTCGCCACGTCCTCGGGTTCCATCAGTCCTCGCGGGGAGGCCGATTTCATGACGAGGTCGAAGTCGACACCCTCCGGAAACGTGAAGTTCGTGACCTGCGGCGTCATCATTCCGCCCGGGCAGACGGCGTTGATCCGCAGCGGTGTGCCGGTGAACTCGAGCGCCATCGCTCGGGTGAGACCCACCAGTCCGTGTTTGGCGGCGCAGTAACCGGCGGAATAGGCCTGCCCCTCCAGCCCGGCGACGGACGCGACGTTGACGATGTTGCCGCCCCGCTCGAGTAGATGCGGCAGCGCCGCCCGGGAGAGGAAGAACGGCCCGTCGAGGTTCACGGCGAGGTCGCGTGCCCAGTCCGCGTCCGTGACGTCCGCGGTGTGCCGGAGGGTGTGCGAACCGGCGACGTTGATCAGCACGTCCAGGCCGCCGAGCGTGGCGACGCACGATTCGACGGCCGCGCGGCACGCGTCCGGCGAGGCGACGTCCGTGGGCGCGCACCAGTCAGCGGCGTCCGCTCCGGCGATCTCGATCATGGCTTGCCGTAACGCTTCCCCGTCACGGGCGACGCCGAAGACGCGGGCTCCCCGGTCGGTGAGCACCCGGGCCACGGCGCGACCGAGCCCCGAGGAGGCACCGGTGACGAGTGCGATTTTCCCTGCGAACGATCCCCGATCAGTCTCATCCATCACTCGATGATGCACTGCGTGCCGGACGGACGATCACAGATTGCCGCGGGCCGCCTGTTCACGCTCGATGGACTCGAACAGAGCCTGAAAGTTGCCCGCCCCGAACCCGAGCGAGCCGTGCCGTTCGATCAGTTCGAAGAACACGGTCGGACGGTCGCCGAGGGGCTTGGTGAAGATCTGCAAGAGGTACCCGTCCTCGTCGCGGTCGACGAGGATTCCGCGCTTCTGCAGGTCCCCCACCGGCACCCGCACCGTGCCGATGCGCGCCCGGAGTTTCGGATCCTCGTAGTACGCGGCGGGAGTGTTCAGGAATTCGACGCCCTCGGTCCGCAGCGCGTCCACGGTCGCGAGGATGTCGCCGGTCGCGAGCGCGAGATGCTGACAACCCGGCTCACCGTAGAACTCGAGGTATTCGTCGATCTGCGACTTCTTCTTCCCCACCGCGGGCTCGTTGAGCGGAAACTTCACCCGGTGGTTGCCGTTCGCCACGACCTTCGACATCAGCGCCGAGTACTCGGTGGCGATGTCGTCGCCGACGAATTCGGCCATGTTCGTGAATCCCATGACCCGGTTGTAGAACCGGACCCAGTGATCCATCCGGCCCATCTCGACGTTGCCTACGGCATGATCGAGCGCCTTGAACAACCGTGTCGGCCTACCCGGTCGCGCCGCGAAACCGCTGGCGCGCGAGACGAAACCGGGCAGGTAGGGGCCGTCGTACCGGCTGCGGTCGACGATGGTGTGCCGGGTGCTGCCGTACGTGGCGATGGCCGCGAGCCGGACGGTGCCGAACAGATCGGTGACGTCGCGCGGCTCCTCGAGGATGGTGGCGCCATGCGCCCGCGCGTGCGCAATGCAGCGGTCGACGTCGAGAACCTCCATGGCCAGATCCACCACGCCGTCGCCGTGGGACCTGTGATGGTCGGCGAGCGGGCTCTTCGGATCGACCGCGCCGTGCAGGACGAACCGCGCCGACCCCGACTCGAGCACGAACGACTTGTGCGAGCGTTGGCCGGTCTCCGGGCCGGCATACGCGACGAGCGTCATGCCCCAGGTGGAGACGAAGTACTGCATGCTCTGCGTCGCATTGCCGCACACGAACACCACGGCATCCATTCCGACGACGGGAAACGGATCTGCGGCGTCGTCGTGTTCGACGAGCCCGACCAGCTGCCGAAGCTCGTCGGTCTCCAGGTGCGCGGCCACCTCGCGGGGCGTGAGGCGAATGTCGGCGATGGTCATACCTCACTGTGATCCAGCACACATCACTGCGCAACGGTGACCATTGACGCTGTTCAATCTGTACACAATGCTGGACAGAAAGACCGATCGACCGTACATATTGACCAGGGGTGCGTCATGGGTATCGACGAGCTCGACGCGGCGCTGCTCGGCCTCCTCCATGCCGAGCCGAAGGTCGGGGTGCTCGAGGCATCGAGACGACTCGGGGTGGCGCGTGGCACCGTTCAGGCGCGACTCGACCGGCTCGAACGCACCGGTGTGATCACCAGTTCCGCACCGACACTCGATCCCGAAGCGCTGGGGTTTCCGGTGGTCGCGTTCGCCACACTCGAGATCGCCCAGGGCAACGGGCACGCCGCGGTTGTCGAGCACCTGACCGCCATCCCCGAAGTGCTGGAGGCGCACACCATCACCGGGGCCGGCGACGTCCTGGTCCGCGTGGTGGCGCGCACCCACGCCGACCTGCAGCGGGTCATCAACTCGATCGTCGACGGGCACAACGTCCTCCGCTCGTCGACCGTCATCGCGACACAGACGCAGATCGCCCTGCGGCACGAGCAACTCGTCCGCGCCGCGGTCCCGGGCGGCCAGAAGGACATACCGTGACGAGCGGTCACCCGGCGCCGGATCCCGCCGGCCCGGGGCAGGAGTCGGTGTGGGACTACCCGCGGCCGCCCGCGGTCCAGCCGAGCGAAGAGCTGGTCGAGGTGTGGTTCGGCGGGCAACTCGTCGCACGGACGGGGACCCCGTTGCGGCTGCTCGAGACGAGTCACCCACCGACCTACTACCTGCCGCGCTCCTGCTTCGCGGAGGGCGTCTTGCGGCCGGTTCCCGGGAGCACGATCTGCGAGTGGAAGGGGCGGGCCGACTACTTCGACGTCATGGCAGGCGAACAGGTCGCCGATCGTGCAGCGTGGCACTATCCGCGGCCAGTTGCCGGATACGAATCACTCCTCGGGCACGTGGCAGTCATGCCGGGTTCGATGGACCGCTGTGTCGTCGACGGCGAGCGGGTCCGGCCCCAGACAGGGGGCTTCTACGGCGGTTGGATCACCCATCGGGTGGTCGGGCCGTTCAAGGGCGGGCCCGGTAGTGCCTTCTGGTGAACACCTCCCGGCGACGCTGCTCGCGTGACACCCACGCTCGACACGGCGGCGGCTAATGTCGAATCATGGCCTCCACAGCTGACCACCTGAGAAGCACACTCGACGGGCGCTGGCGGGAGGTGCGCCAGCGTGTCCGGGCCGAGTTGTCCGGCACCCCCGACTTCGCACCGCACTACACCCCCGACCTCGACGAGGCCCGCGCGACGACGCTGGCCCAGTTGCGCCTGCTCGCGAGCAACGGCTACGCGGCCGACGGATTCGCGAAAGACCACGGCGGCACCGGTGACGCCGGGGCCGCCGTCACGAGCATCGAGATGCTCGCGATGTCCGACCTGTCCCTGATGGTCAAGGCCGGGGTGCAGTGGGGACTGTTCGGCGGCGCGATCGAGAACCTCGGCACCGAGCGCCACCACGAGGCCTACGTGAAGCGGCTGATCGATCTCGATCTGCTGGGCTGCTTCGCGATGACCGAGACGGGTCACGGCAGCGACGTGCAGGCGCTCGAGACCACCGCCACATACGACGCGGACGCAGGCGAATTCGTCGTCCACTCCCCCACACCGTCCTCACGCAAGGACTACATCGGTGGCGCGGCGCAGCACGCGACGATGGCGGCGGTGTTCGCGCAGTTGATCACAGGCGGCGAGTCCCAGGGCGTGCACTGCTTCCTGGTGCCCATCCGGGACGAGGGCGGCAACGATCTGCCGGGCGTCCACACGTCCGACTGCGGATACAAGGGTGGGCTGCCCGGAGTCGACAACGGCCGAATCACGTTCGACCAGGTGCGGATTCCGCGCGAGAACCTCCTCAACAAGTACGCCGACGTGGAGCCGGACGGCACCTACACCTCACCCATCGACAACGCGAACCGCCGCTTCTTCACCATGGTGGGAACCCTCGTGCGGGGACGCGTCACGGTCGGCGGGTCCGCCGGCGCCGCCGCCCGCGTCGCCCTGTCGATCGCCACGCGGTATGCCCTGCAGCGCAGGCAGTTCAACGCACCGCAGGCCGAGGACGAGGTGCTGCTCATGGACTACCTCGTGCACCAGCGCAGGCTGTTCCCGCTGATCGCCCGCTCCTACGCACTGCAGTTCGCCCAGAACGAGCTCGTCGCCAAGATGCACGAGATCCAGAGCAGCGACGACGCCGACCCGCAGGAGCAGCGGGAGCTCGAGGGTCGCGCCGCCGGGCTCAAGGTCGCGAACACCTGGCACGCCACCCGCGCGATCCAGGAGGCCCGCGAGGCGTGTGGCGGCGCCGGGTACATGGCCGAGAACCGTCTCACCGCACTGAAGGCGGACACCGACGTGTTCACGACGTTCGAGGGCGACAACCACGTCCTGACGCAGCTCGTCGCCAAGGAACTGCTCACGTCCTACGCGGACGAGGTGCGCGGCATGAGCCCCGTCGAGTGGATGCGCTTCGCGGCCACCACCGTGTCCGACGTCGTGAAGAAGCGCACCGCCGCGCAGCAGATCATCCAGACGATCCTCGACACGAGGCAGGACAACGAGGAAGACGGGAGCCTGTTCAACCGCGGCACCCAGCTGGCGATGTTCGAGGACCGCGAGCAGTACCTGCTCTCGACCGCGGCCCGTCGCCTCCAGGGTGCGCAGAAGCGTGAGGAGAACCCGTTCGACGCCTTCAATTTCGTGCAGGATCACGTGCTGCACGCCGCGCAGGCCCACATCGACCGGATCGTGCTCGAGGCGTTCGTCGCCGGCATCGACGAATGCGAGGACGACGACGCCCGCGACCTGCTGAGTGACGTCTGCGACCTGTACGCGCTGAGCGTGATCGAGGAGGACAAGGCGTGGTTCATGGAGCACCGGCAGCTGTCGGTGGAGCGGTCGAAGGCGGTGCAGCGGGGAATCAACGAACGATGCCGGTCGCTGCGGCCGCACGCGCAGACGTTGATCGAAGGACTCGGGGTTCCCGAGGCGCTACTCGGTTCCGCGATGCTCGACGGTCCCGGGACCGACACCGTCCGCAAGACCCACATCTTCCGGTGACGGGGACGGCTCGGCGGGTTCGCCCGCCGGGCCGTGCCGGAACCGGCGCACCGAATCGATCACCAGCAACCCTGCGACCGTGACAAGCCCTGCCGCGACGGCGATCCAGGATCCCGAATACTCGGTTCCCACGAACGAGGGCGCGCTGGGAGCCACCGGGCCGAACTCCGACGTGACCTGCGCGTGGTTCCAGCACCACACTGCGAGAACGACGCCGACCACGGCGCCGATCCACTCGGCGGCCACCACCACGGCACGGCGGTTCATTCCGCCGACCCTCCCGCCGACTTCGCGAGCAACGACTCGAGCTGCGCGCGCAGTCCCTCGTCGTCCTTCGCCCACGCCTGCACCAGGGCGCCGCCCCGCAGTCGCAGTCCGATTCCACTGCGTCGCCGGGGAACCGCGGACAACTCGCCCAGACTCCGGGCTGTCTCCCACGGCTGCTGTTCGTACGCCTCGGGGTCGGCGGGGGGCATGATCTTCAGGATCTCGGAGATCGGCAGATCTTCGGTGCCCTGCCGCAACGACGACGTCGTGAGTTCGACGCTGGCGTGCCTGCGGGCCGCCACCACCTGCACGTAGACGAACCCGCTGAGCAGCACCGCGAACAGCGACAACGCGAACCAGTGCACCACGGGGCCGGTCAGCAGTTCGATGATCAAGGCGATCAGGCAGAACACCGGACCGAATGCCACCATCCGCCAACGCGCGCCGGGCTCACTGAACAGCACGGGCACGTCAGGAGAGGACACCAGGGATCACGACGAGCAACAGAGTCAGCAGAACGAAGGCCACGATGATGGCGAACATCAGTGCTTCTTTGCGAGACCCGTGTGCTCGATCGTCAGCGCGCATGGAGAAAAAGCCCTTCGGTCGAAATGAAGTCTGTCGTCTGTGCCCTTGTGACGCACTTCGTCGTCGCGCCCTTGTGACGTACTTCACGGTACATCTTTATACTTCACGAGCAAATCGAAGCTACTCGGCGGCGGGAGGCAGCCTCAGGAAGTAGCTGTTGGAATCCTTGCGGTGCATCAACACGACGGCGCCGACGGCGACCACGGCCTGAAGGATCTGCACCCCGCCGAGCGCGAGTGCGGTGCCGCTTCCGTCGGATCCGATGCCGAAGAGCACCGGAATCGTCCACACCACCATCATCACGCAGGCGATGGTGAGCAGCATCCTGGCCCAGTTCCTGCCCTTGCGCATGAAGTGCACGAACAGGAGGAAGAGCCCGGTGAGGATCAGGATCAGCACGACGGTGAACCCGATACCGACGTAGAACAGCGTCTCCACGCTGTCGCGGCTCATGTCGACCTCGCCCGACGTGACGCTGGGGTTGTTCATCAGTTCGTCGACGAACGTCGACTTCTCCCCCACCACCAGTACCATCGCGGCCAGTGCCTGGATCAGACCGAGCCCGGCCACGGCCCACAGCAACTGGGCCGCAGTGCCCACGTCGACCGGAGCCGGACGTTCGGACTTCGGCTGCGGCACCGGCGGGGGGTACGGGAAATTCTGCGGCGCCGGGCCCTGCTGATGCGGGGCCTGGTGCGGCGGTGTCGGTGGCCACTGCTGGGTCATGGCACTACCGTATCCGCCGTCGTGGCGATCACAACCAGCCCGCCGCTTCGGTGGCCCAGTAGGTCAGCACGACGTCCGCGCCGGCGCGGCGGATACTCGTGAGCGATTCGAGGATTGCGGCGTCCCGGTCGATCCAGCCGTTCTGCGCGGCGGCCGTGATCATCGAGTACTCACCCGAGATCTGATACGCCGCAACGGGGACGGGCGAGCGGTCCGCCGTCTCGCGCAGGATGTCGAGGTAGGACATCGCCGGCTTCACCATCACCATGTCGGCGCCCTCCTCGAGGTCGAGGTCCACCTCACGCAACGATTCCCGGCGATTCGCCGAGTCCTGTTGGTACGTACGACGATCGCCCTGCAACGACGAACCGACCGCCTCACGGAACGGCCCGTAGAACGCCGACGCGTACTTCGCCGAATACGCGAGTTGACCGACGTCGGTGTAGCCCGCGTCGTCCAGAGCCTTGCGGATGGCGGCGACCTGGCCGTCCATCATTCCGCTCGGACCGAGCAGATGCGCGCCGGCCTCGGCCTGCGCGACCGCCATGTCGACGTACCGCTGCAGCGTGAGGTCGTTGTCCACGGCACCGTCGGCGTCGAGCACACCGCAGTGACCGTGGTCGGTGAACTCGTCCAGACAGGTGTCCGCCATGATCACCGTCGCATCACCGACTTCGTCTGCGAGCCAGCGCAATCCGCGGTTCAGGATGCCGTCCGGATCGGACGCGCCCGAACCCTCGGCATCCTTGTCGTCGGGACGCGGCACCCCGAAAAGCATGAGCCCGCCGAGCCCCGCCTCCGCCGCCTCCGTCGCCGCCCGCCGCAACGAGTCGGGCGTGTGCTGGACGACGCCGGGCATCGACGAGATCTCACGCGGCTCGTCGATACCGTCCGCGACGAACATCGGCAACACGAGATGCCGTGGCTCGAGCGAAGTCTCGGCCACGAGCCGGCGCAGGGCCGGGGTGCGGCGAAGCCGTCGCGGTCGGTGGGTCGGAAACACGGACATGCCCTCCTTCGTCGGGCCTGTGAGTGGTTGAGGAGTGCCTGGACTCCTCAACCACTCACAGGCGCGTAGCGCCTATCGCCGTGCGCGAGACTTCTTGCGCGGCGGGGGCAGTGCGCCCTCGGCCCGCAGGCGCGCGGCGTGCTCGGCGAGAGCCTCCACCAGCGGGCCGACCTGAGCGGTCTCGGGCTGCACGTCCACACGCAGGCCGAACTCGATCGCCGTCTCGGCGGTCTTGGGGCCGATGCAGGCGACGAGGGTGCGCGCGTGCGGCTTCCCGGCGATGCCGACGAGGTTGCGGACGGTCGAGGACGAGGTGAAGCAGACGGCGTCGAACCCACCGGTCTTGATCATCTCGCGGGTCTCGGCCGGCGGCGGCGCAGCCCGGACGGTGCGGTACGCGGTGACGTCGTCGATTTCCCAGCCACGTTCGCGCAGGCCCTCGGCCAGCGTCTCGGTGGCGATGTCGGCGCGGGGCAGCAGAACCCGGTTGACCGGGTCGAACACGTCGTCGTACGGCGCGAACTCGGCCAGCAGGCCTTCGCTGGACTGCTCGCCGGCGGGCACGAGTTCGGGGTTGATTCCGAACGACCGCACCTTGGCGGCGGTGGCCTCACCGATGCAGGCGATCTTGACGCCGGAGAACGCGCGGGCGTCGAGCCCGAACTCCTCGAACTTCTCCCACACCGCACGCACCGCGTTGGTGGAGGTGAAGACCACCCACTGGTAGCGGCCGTCGACGAGACCCTTCACGGACCGTTCCATCTGCGCCGGGCTGCGGGGCGGCTCGACGGCGATCGTCGGCACCTCGATCGGGATGGCGCCGTGCGTGACCAGGCGGTCGCTCATTTCGCCGGCCTGATCCTTGGTGCGCGGCACCAGGACCTTCCAGCCGTACAGTGCGCGCGACTCCCACCAGGACATCTTGTTGCGCTGGGCGACAACCTTGCCGACCGTCACGACCAGCGAACCGACCAGTTCGGATCCGGCCTCGTTCAGCGTCGCGAGGGTGGCCTCCACGGTGCGCTGCTGCCGGGTGGTGCCGCGGACGGTGATGGCGGCCGGTGTCTGCGGGGCCAGGCCGTGCTCGACGAGCGCGCTCGCCGTCTCGGCGAGGTGACCCGACGTGGCGTGCAGGACCAGCGGTCCGGGTGCGGCGGCCAGGGCCGCCCAGTCGACCTCACCGCGCACGTCGGCCTCGGTGTGCCCCGACCCCAGCGCCATACCGGCGTAGGAGGGGACGGCGGACGCGGACGGCAGGCCGGGCAGGACCTCGAACTGCACCTGGGTGCGGGCGACGGCGGTGACCTCGGCGATCACGGAATCGGTGGTCAGCGGATCGCCGGACACCAGACGCACGACGTCGTGGCCGTTCTTCGCCTCGTGGACGAGGGTCTTCGCGACCTCCGCCGGCTCACCCAGCGCGGGCCGGACCTCGGCGAGCGGCTCACCGGTCTCGGCGTCGACGCCCAGGTCGGTGCCCACCAGAACGGTGACGCCCTTGTCGACGTCGGGGTCGGTGAAGGCGAGGGTCGCTGCGGCAAGGACGTCCCGTGCGTGCACGGTGAGCAGTGCCGGATCGCCCGGTCCGGATCCCACGAACAGGATTCGTCCGGGGGTGTTCTTACGGACTCGGCTCATCGGTAATTCTCCAGTGCGATCATGTGTCGAGATGGGTACAGGAAGCGGATCGGCCGATCAGTCGGCCTTCGCACATCAAACATCGGCATCACCGGCCTCGGTGACATTCATCAGCTCCCGCGCACCGAGCTCGAGAAGCTCCCGCGCGACGGAGCGGCCGAGTTCTTCGGCGTTCTCCGGGGAGCCGACGGCCCCCGTGCGTATGACGTCGGAACCGTCGATGGCTGCGGCGCAGCCTCGGACGGACAGTTCGTCGAAGATGCGGCCGTCGTCGTCGAGCGATTCGACGACCTCGGCGATGGCGCCGACGGGCGCGGTGCAGCCGGCCTCGAGCTCGGCGAGCAGCGCGCGTTCCGCGGTGACGGCGGCGCGACTGTTCGGGTCGTCGAGCTCCGACAGGATCGCGACGAGCGCGGTGTTCGCCGACAGGCATTCGACGGCGAGCGCGCCCTGCGCGGGTGCAGGCAGCATCTGGACCGGTTCGAGAGACTCGGTGATCAGGTCCAGGCGGCCGATCCGGGCCAGCCCGGCCCGCGCGAGGACGACGGCGTCGAGTTCGCCGGATTCGACCTTGCCGAGTCGGCGCTGCAGGTTGCCGCGCAGCGGGCGGATGTCGAGGCCGAGGCCCAGCGCCCGGAGCTGCGACGTGCGCCGCGGTGCGGACGTGCCGACCTTCGAACCGGCCGGCAGCTCACCGAGCACCAGTCCGTCGCGGGCCACGAGCGCGTCTCGCGGATCCTCCCGCGGCGGGATGGCGGCGATGGTGAACCGCTCGTCGCGGGCGGTCGGCAGGTCCTTGTAGGAGTGGACGGCCACGTCGACCCGGCCGTCGGCGAGCGCTTCGCGCAGTTCGGCAGTGAAGACACCGACCCCGATCTTCTCCACCGATTCCATGGACTGGTCGCCCTTGGTCTTGATGATGACGAGTTCGGCGTCGTGCCCGGCCGAGATCAGTGCGTCACGCACGGTGCCGGCCTGGGTGGTCGCGAGCTCACTCCCCCGGGTTCCGATCCGCAGAGTGCGGGTGCCGACGGCGCTCATGCCTGCGATTCCTTCCCGTGGTTGTCGTCTGCGACGAAGCGGCGCAGGCGCGGGTCCTGGCCGGCGATGAAGCCGTCCGTGATGTCGATGGCACCGAGGTCGGTGGCGCTTCCCAGGTCGGTGGGCTTCGCGACGGCCTCGACCGCTCCGGGGCTCAGTTCGAACAGTTCGCGCAGGGCGGCGGCGTACGAGTCGCCGCCGGGCGCGGACGCGAGCTGCTTGACCCGGACGGTCGGCGCGTGGAGGAGTTTGTCGACGACGCGCCGGACGGTGCGGGCCACCTCGTCGCGCTCGGGGTCGTCGAGCCCGGGCAGACGCGAGTCCAGTCGCATGAGTTCCGCCTCGACCACGTCCGCCGCGCGCTGGCGCAGGGCGGTGACGGTCGGTGTGACCTCCGCCAGGCGCTGGCCTGCCAGGTAGTTGGCGAGTTCGGCGGCAACGATCGTCCGGGCGGCGTCGGCGTCGGATGCGGCCGCGCCGGCGGCGGGGTCGCGCTGCAGCGACTCCATGTCGAGGACGGTGACCCCGGGCAGACCCGCCACGGCGGGCTCCACGTCGCGGGGCAGTCCGAGGTCGCAGATGACGAGGGGGCGTTCGGGGTCGCGGCCGGGCTGCGCCAGCGCGCGGTGGGTGTCCGCGAGCGTGACGACGGCGCCGACCGCGCCGGTACAGGTCACGAGGACGTCCGCCTGGGCCATCGCAGTGGGCAGTTCACTCAGTTCGAGGGCCTCCGACTCGACGCCGTTGGACCGGGCCGTGTCGGCGAGGTGCTCCGCACGCTCCTTGGTGCGGTTCACGACGATGATGCGGCCGATCCCGGCACGCGTGAGGTGCGCGACCGACAGCCCGCCCATGGAACCGGCGCCGACGACGACAGCGGTGCGTCCGGCGAGTCCGCCCGTTCCCACGATTCCGGCGGCGCGGTCGAGGGCCACGGACACGACGGAGGCGCCCGCGGAGTCGATGCCCGTTTCCGAGTGCACCCGCTTGCCGACGCGCAGTGCCTGCTGCGCGAGTTCGTGCAGCGTGCGGCCCGCGGCCTGCTGGGCGTCGGAAGACGCATACGCGGTCCGGATCTGGCCCAGGATCTGCTGCTCGCCGATCACCATCGAATCGAGACCGCTGGCCACGGCGAACAGATGCTCGGCGGCGGCCTCGCTGTAGCGCACGTACGCGTGCCGGTGCAGGTCCGTCAGATCGAGCCCGGAATGGTCGGCGAGCAGTTCGCCGACCTCGGTCAGCGCACCGTGGAACGCATCGACGACCGCGTAGATCTCCACCCGATTGCAGGTGGAGACGATCATCGCCTCCGAGATGTGCGACGACGCCAGAAGCTTGTCCGTCAACTTCGGGCGATCGGTGTCGGTGACAGCCACTCGCTCGAGAACCGGCACCGGGGCCGTCCTGTGCGAGACCCCGACAAGCAGAACACTCACGGCGCGATCACTGATCCGTTTCTTGGTGCGGTGGACGGGACAGCCGAATGTCCGATGCGCACGCGCGGAGCGGTGGGGACCGATTCCGTGTTGCGTGCGCTGTTGAACGAGAGAACCTGCATTTCGACGGCGAGGTCGACGCGGCGCATCTCGACGTGATCGGGGACGTCGAGTGAGGTCGGCGAGAAGCTGAGGATGCAGCGCAGTCCGGCGCGGACGAGCCGGTCGGCGACTTCCTGCGCCGCCTCGTCCGGCGTCGAGATGACACCGATGGTGGCTTCGAGTTCGACGCAGGCCTGCTCGAGTTCGTCGACGTGCCGCACGGTGAGGTCGCCCACCGGCGCACCCACCCGGGCCGGGTCGCTGTCGAACAGTCCGACCATGGAGAACCCGCGGCGGCCGAAGCCGCCGTAGCCGGCGAGGGCCTGGCCGAGGTTCCCGACGCCGACGAGCACCACCTTGTGTCCGCGGTCCAGGCCGAGCGCGCGCTCGATGCGGGCTCGGAGGCGCGTCACGTCGTAGCCGACGCCGCGCACGCCGTTCGGCCCGAGAAAGGACAGGTCCTTGCGGAGCTTCGCGGAGCCGACACCGGAGGCGGCGGCGAGTTCCTCGCTGGAGACGATGATCGTGCCGCGTTCCGTCAGCACTCCGAGGACCCGCAGGTACGTCGCGAGGCGCGTCACCGTAGCCTGGGGGATGTCCCTCGATTCGGGGAGCGGGGACGCACCGGCGACCGAGGGGGCCGGAGAACCGACCACAGACGGCCCGACCGCGCCCGTGACGCCAGGGGCCACAGACCCATGCGTCTGGTGCGTTTCGGTCACGTCGTTGGCTCCTCGTCCGACCGGCATTCGATGCCGTTCTTCACGATGCTCCGGGGAATTGTTCACACCACGGTAACTGCTTGTGAACCCATGCACAAAGTCGCTGCGACTGCGCGACATGCGGTCCTACCTGCACGGCATCGGAAGATCCCACTTTTAGGGTTCCCTTACTTGCGTAAATCCGAGCGAAGGCGCTCTTCGTCGACCTCCCAGTAACTGTGCTCACGTCCGTCGAGCATCACCACCGGCAATCGGTCACCGAATTCGGCCCTCAGTTCGGGGTCCGTGGCGGCCGCCTCGTCGACGTCTATGCACGTCAGTTCCAGCCCGAACTCCTCGCACAGAACCAGCAGCCGCTCGCGGGCCGGCGCGCACGCACCGCACCCCGCCCGCGTGAGAAGCGTCACCTCGTGTCCGCCCGTGCTCATGCCTCGTCACTTCCTTTCGCCGCCTCCGGTGGAGTCACTGTGCCGTTTCCGGGTGCGGTGACGCCAATCGCCTCGGAGATGAACGTCACACAGTTCCCCGCGGGCGGCCATCCACCCGCCCCGTCCCAGACTCGCGGGATAGGCTGCTCCCAGAGGCTTCTGCGATACGGGAGGTGCGAGTGCCTGCGCGATCACTACCGAGCGGCTCGGGTTTCGGTTCAGGTCTGGCGGGGATCATCCTCCCGGGCCGGCGCCAGTTCAGGAATCCGCTGGGACCCAGCGAGGCCGAGGTACGTGCCAATGTCGCAGGTGAGGCGAGCGCCGACGCGGCCCTCGCACTCCATGTCGCGTCCGGCGAGGAAACCGAGGTCGAGGAACACGACATTCCTCTCGACCTCACGGCCGCCGCGTTCTTCGACGTCGACAACACGATGGTCCAGGGCGCGTCGATCATCCACTTCGCCCGCGGGCTCGCCGCCCGCAAGTATCTGAAGACGTCCGACCTCGTCGACTTTGCGTGGAAGCAGATCAAGTTCCGCGTCACCGGCAAGGAGAGCAGCGACGACGTCGCCTCCGGCCGCGAGAAGGCCCTCTCGTTCGTCTCCGGACGGTCGACCGCCGAACTCGCCCGGCTCGGTGAGGAGATCTACGACGAGGTCATCGCCGACAAGATCTGGCCCGGCACCCGGGCCCTCGCGCAGATGCATCTCGACGCCGGACAGCAGGTATGGCTCGTCACCGCGACCCCGGTGGAGCTCGCCCAGGTCATCGCGAAGCGCCTCGGCCTGACCGGCGCCCTCGGCACGGTCGCCGAGAGTGAGGACGGACTGTTCACCGGACGTCTGGTCGGCGACATCCTGCACGGCCTCGGCAAGGCCCACGCCGTGCGCGCCCTGGCCGTCCGCGAGGGTCTCAACCTCAAGCGCTGCACCGCGTACTCGGACAGCCACAACGACGTGCCCATGCTGTCGCTCGTCGGCACCGCGGTCGCCATCAACCCGGATACCGATCTGCGCGAACTCGCCAAGAACCGGGGCTGGGAGATCCGCGACTTCCGGACCGGACGCAAGGCCGCCAAGATCGGTGTCCCCACGGCGCTGCTCCTCGGCGCCGCCGGCGGTGCGCTGGCGGCGATCGTCGCCCGCCGCCGCGAACAGGCCGCCTGAGCCGGGCGGCGGTTCACGAAGGGCCGGTCAGCCGAGGAACACGTTCCGGCGCTTCGCGAGGAGGCGGTACAGCGTCTGCTGGATGGTCTCCCGGACGTGGTCGGTGACCTCGAACAGTTCCATCGGATCGTCGGCCGCCGCCGCGTCGTACGTATCGGTGACGATCGGCTTGCCGAACTCGATGTACCACTTCGAGGGCAGCGGAACGAGGCCGAGCGGCCCGAAGTGCGGGAAGAGCGGGGTCACCGGGAAGTACGGCATCCCCAGCAGCCGGGCGAGCGTCCCCAGCTCGCCGATCTTCGGGTAGATCTCCTCGGACCCGACGATCGAGCACGGAATGATGGGCGCACCGGTCCGCATGGCCGCGGACACGAACCCACCACGGCCGAAGCGCTGCAACTTGTAGCGTTCGCTGAACGGTTTGCCGATGCCCTTGAAACCCTCGGGGAACACGGCCGCCACCTCGCCGTCCTGCAGCAGGCGCACGGCGTCCGGGTGGCACGCAAGGGTGTGCCCGGCCTTGCGGGCGACTCCACCCACCAGCGGCATCTCGAACGCCAGGTCTGCGGCCAGCATCCGCAACGGGCGATGCGCCGGGTGATGATCGTGGACGGCGACGGAGGTCATCAGACCGTCGATGGGGAGGACACCGGCATGGTTGGCGACCACCAGCGCGCCGCCGGTGGACGGGATGTTCTCGAGACCGCTGACCTCGACGCGGAACCACTTGTCGAACAGTGGTCGCAGGATCGGGAGCCACACGTTCTCGGCGAAGTGCGGGTCGTAGCCGAAGTCGTCCACGTGATAGTCGCCCGACAGCCGACGGCGCACGAACTCGGCGGTGTTGACGATCTGCTCGGCCAGCGCATGCCGGACGGCGTCGACGGCCGAAGATTCGGTGACGGGCTCGGGTGGGGTGATCACGGCGGGTGGAGGCATCGCGGACGGATGTCGGCTCTCGCTCTGCTCACGCCTCGAACGTCCGATAGCGGCCCCGCGCGCGGCAATCGCACCGTGCAACGGAATGACCTTCGCCACTTCGTTCACCTCTCCCCTTTCGCCGTGCCGGTAAGAGCGAGTAGTGCGTTTTCTGCTGCGTCGACCCATTCGTTCTTGATGATCGCCTTGACGCCTGCCGCGCGAGCGAAGTCGTCGAGCGCCTGCATCGAGGTCCACCGTGGCTCGAAGGATAGTTCGGTTCGCATCCGAGTGGTGTCGAGTCCGCAACCGAAGTGGAAGTACTCGAGTTGTTCGGTGGTGTACGACCGCATCACGGGACCCATCAGCGCACGTCCGACATTGCGGAACAACCCGAACGGCATCGGGACCTCGATCCGCCCGGCGCGGCGGATGGCCTGCGACATCATGACCACGCCGTCGCCGGCGACGTTGAACGTGCCCGCCGGACCCGACACCGTCGCCCGTTCCAGTGCGGCGAGTGCGTCCTCCTCGTGCAGCACCTGCAGGCGCGCGTCGCGACCGAGAATCGTCGGCACCACCGGTGAGGTGAGGTACTGCGCGACCGTTGCGTTGAGGCGGGGCCCGACCAGCGGGGCGAGGCGGACGATCGACACGCCGATGTCCGGACGCCGGCGCCCCATTCCGCGCAGGTAGCCCTCGATCTCGATGCAGTCCCGCGCGTAGGCGCCCGCGGGCCGCCGCCGGGCGCTCATCTCCTCGGTGAACTTGGCCGGGTCCTTGGCGCTGCAGCCGTAGACCACGGAGGCCGAACGCAGCACCACTTTCCGGACGGTCGGCGCCTTCTGGCAGACGGCGAACAACTGCATGGCGCCGATGACGTTCATGTCCTTCATGGCCGCGCGACTGCCCGACTTCGGGGGACGCGCCAGCGTGGACGCGTGCACAACGGTGTCGACTTCGGCGTTGCGAATGACCTTGCCGATCAAGGGGTTCCGGATGTCGGCGCGCACGAACTCGGCGCGGCCCATGCGGCGCAACATGTCCTTGCTCGGCGACACCGCGTCGACCGCGATGACCCGCTCGATGTCCGGATTCTGAGCGAGCCGAGTCACCAGATATCCACCCAGAAACCTGCTTGCCCCAGTGACGAGCACGACGCGCGGCACCGCCGTCCGCGTAGTACTGTCTTCGTCACTCACAACCACTAGGACCCCCGATCACGTAGCGAGTGACGTCAACGATACGTGCAGGATGGGGATGGCGCTCCGCACAACGACAATTGGTCGCGCGCCCAACGGATAGCGGCCGGTGGCGGAGACGACGGATGCCCGCCACCTCAGGTGACGGGCATCCAGACGCGACTCTTTACTTACCGAGTTTCCTGCGCTGCACTCGGGTGCGGCGAAGCAGCTTGCGGTGCTTCTTCTTCGACATGCGCTTGCGTCGCTTCTTGATCACTGAACCCATAGCGGGTGTCCCTCACGTTCTTCTCTAGCGTTCCTGCGCACGCCGGTCACGTACGCCTGCGCCACTCTGGCGCCTGGGCCTCGTTTTAACTAGCTCAGCGCCTTACGACACCAGCTGGCTGGTACGACAGTCGCTAATCGTACCGGTGCGGGTCCGTCCGGGAGAAACCGAGGTCGCACCGCTCCCGGCCAACCAGGTCGCACCGCTCCCGGACAACAGGTCGCACCGCTCCCGGCGCAACCACTGGACCCTCTTCGTGCCGATCGGTCAACCGGCGTCGAAGTACGAGGTTTCGAGGTAGTCGTGCACTGCTTTCGCATGCACTCTGAACGAACGGCCCACACGGACGGCGGGCAGTTCGCCGCTGTGCACCAACCGATACACAGTCATCTTGGACACTCTCATCAGCGTCGCTACCTCGGCGACGGTGAGAAATTGCGTTCCGGCCAGGGCCGGTTGTCCGTCCGGGGCCGAGCCCTTGGACGGCTTTTTTGCAGACGTCATCAACCACTTACCTCCGGCACGTCTCGCGCCGCCGGCTTCCCCTCCGGCGGAACAGACACGCACGTGCTACTTCGAGCTTAGCGGGACGGATGGGGTTACTGCGACGGGTGTGGGCAATCGAATATTCATTCGCTCGTCGTACCGAGTTCGGCGGATCGAATTTTCGCGGCTTCGAGGGCATCGAAAAAGGCTGTTCGGAGCCCGTTTCCCTCCAGCCGGCGGATCGCTGCGGCGGTGGTTCCGCCGGGCGAAGTCACGGCGGCACGAAGTTCGGTGGCGCTCTCCCCCGACCGATCGAGCATGGCTGCGGAGCCGACCATGGTCTGCACGACCAGTTCGGAAGCGGTCGCCCGGGTCAGCCCGAGCCCCACACCGGCGTCGATCATGGCCTCGGCGACCAGGAAGAAATAGGCCGGACCGGAGCCGGAGACGGCGGTGACGGCGTCGATCTGCGATTCGGGAACGACCACGACCTTGCCGACCGACGACAGGACGCTGCGCACCAGTTCGAGGTGCTCCTTCTTCACGTGCCTGCCGGGTGCGAGCACGCTGACGCCCTCACCGACCAGCATCGGCGTGTTGGGCATGACCCGGACCACCGGGAACCCCGCAGGCAGTCTCGTCTCGTAGAACGCGGTCGGGATACCCGCAGCGAGCGACACGAGCAGCTGCTCCCGCTCGCCGTCGAGCTCCACCTTGGACACCTCGGTGAGTGCGGCCTCCACGTCACCCGGCTTGACGGCGATCACGATGACGTCGGCGCCTTCGGCGGCATCCGAGGGGGTGGTGACCCGCACCGAGTACGCCGCGGCCAGCTCGTCGGCACGCGCCGGGTGCTGCTCGGCCACCACGAGATCCTTGACCGCGTGACCTGCCTGCAGAAGCCCCGAGATGAGTGCCTCGCCGATCTTGCCGCCACCGATTACCGCAATTCTCGTCATGGCGAACAGCCTGCCACGACGCGCTGCGGGGACTTCCTAGCGGGGGATCATCGCCAACTGCCGGCTCTGCACGACGATCGCCCCGGTCGAGTCGAGGACGGTGTGGTCCTCCTCGAACCACGCGCCGCCGAGCACCGTGCTGCTGGCCATCACCCGCAGCCAGCCCGGCGCGGGCTGCCTGCGCAGGTAGGTGGTCAGCTGCACCGTCGGCGCCCAGCCGAACATGCCGCGGTTCATCGTCACGGGTGCGCTGATGTCGCCGGTCATGATCGCGAACAGGGCCGCGGTGTCGGGATCGTTCTCGTCGCCGGCACGCGGACGCACCCACATGCGCACCTCGGGTTCACCCTGATTGCCGGTGAGGAAGTGCGCCGAAGACCCGTCCACCCGCATGTCGCAGCCCTGCGACACGTGGACGATCTGCCCCATCGGATGGTCGGCGGTGAGCACGACCGCGTCGGCGGGCGGTTCGACCGGCAGCTGCGCCAGCGCGTGGTCTCCGCTGTACTGCGGCTCCCCCACGTCCGGGACGCCGAGCGTCACCGACGCGTGCACCGCCACCCGGTCGCCCTGACGGAGTTCCACGTCGACGAACGACACCTGCTTACCCTGCTTGCGCAGCGTCGTCGACAGCGTCACCTCGCCGGGGTCGGGGGCGGACAGGTAATTGGCGCCGACCGCGAGCGGCTGCACCCGGGACAGCTCGGCGTCGCCGGTGCCGTCGAGAAGCCGCCGGCGGGCCGCCGCCGCGCAGAGCGACATCATCGAGCCGCCGTGCACCTTCGGGCCGATCGTCCAGATGGGGTCGATCGAAGCCTGGTAGGACCCGTCGCCGACAGCGGTGAGGACGTTGAGGTCGTGGAAGGGGGTTGAGCTCACTGCTGATCCTGTTCTTCGGAGTTCCGGAGGCGCTTCTGCGCGACGTCCTGGTGTGCGAGCCGGCGCATCGCGGCGATCACCGGCTCGTAGATGGCCGTGCCGAGCACCGCGTAGCGGATGGCGTCCTCGGCCGATTCGGTGGGCATGAGACCGATGTCGATCTCGGCGATCCCCCGCACGTGTCGCCCGTAGGCCTCGAGCCGCTCGTCGGTCATCGGGACGCCGGCTTCCTCGAGCCCCTCCAGCGCCCGTTCGAGCTGACCGACCGCGACGTACCGCGGGTCGTACACCTGCCCGAGCCTGTCGAGGACGGCACGGGCCCGGGGGAAGTCGTCGACGTCACCGGTGCCGGCGGGAGTGTCGAGATACGGGGGCAGTTGCGCGATGGCCTGGCCGAGCACCTCGAACAGCGAACCGTCCGGGTGGTCGACGAGCCTGAGGATCTCGCGGATGCGCGGAATCGGGAGTCCGGCGCCGGCCAGCGCCTTGACGAGGCCCAGGCGCTGGACGTGCTCCTCGCCGTACCGGGCCTGGGTGGCGCTCGTCGCCTCGCCGGGCATGAGCAGACCTTCGCGCAGGTAGTACTTCACCGTCGCGAGCGGAACGCCGGTCCGGGCGACCAACTCGGAAACGCGCACAATCACTCCTTCGGTACTTCGACCCCCATATTGGATATCGATACTATCCAATATGGGAGCGAGCTTACCGCAGGAGGAACTCGACAGGCATCTCAGGCGCCGTCGTGATCGCCGCCGGAGTGGCCGCGGGGTGACCCGGATGCGGCGCGGCCCGGTTCGAGGTGCTCCCGGGCGAAGGCCAGCGCCTGCCCCAGCATCGACGACCGTTCCCGCTGCGTCCGAGCGTTCTGGGTGTTGATCTCGATCACCGCTTGCCCGTCGAAACCGGTGTCGACGAGGTGACGGCACAGCTGCGCGCACGGCTGGGCGCCGTGCCCGGGGATGAGGTGTTCGTCCATCGACGCGCCCCGGCCGTCGGCGAGGTGGAGATGCGCGAGACCCTCACCCATCCGCTCCGCCAGCTTCATTGCATCCATTCCGGCCGTGGCCGTGTGCGACAGGTCGAGGGTGTAGTGGGCGTGCCCCGAATCGGTGGGGTCGTAGGACGGGCTGAATGCCGACAGCGCCGCCCCCGGACCGCCCCGCCTGCGGAGCCTCTCGGCCGACCTCTCCTTGCTGCCGAAGAAGCCGTCGGCCCGCATGGGGAACATGTTCTCCACCGCGACGACGACGTCGCTGCGCTGTTCCAGGTCGGCGACCTGGTCGGCGAACCCCTCGGCGTACCGGCGCTGCCAGCGGAACGGTGGATGCACTACGACACTCGTCGCCCCGAGCGACTCGGCGGTGCGGACCGAACGTTCCAGCTTCGCGACCGGGTCGGCGCCCCACACCCGCTGCGAGATCAGCAGGCAGGGCGCGTGGATCGCCTGCACCGGGATCGCGTACTTGCGTACGAGCGCGGCGACGGCCCCGACGTCCTGGCTGACCGATTCGGCCCAGACCATCAGTTCGACGCCGTCGTATCCCAGATCGGCCGCGTACCGGAAGGCTGCCTCGGTGTTCTCCGGGTACACGGAGGCCGTCGACAAGCCCACCAGGACCTTCCGCCCGCGCGGTGACCGTCGAACCTGCTCGTGCCCACTGTCCCCGACCATGAGCAACTCAGCCCGACGCGAGCATGAAGGCTAGTGGCCCCAGTGTGACGATCATCCCGACCACGACGGCGATCACGAAACTGGTGATGTCGTCGGTGCGCCGCAGGATGCGGACCATCGCTACCAGGCCCACGATGACGAGCAGCGCCAGGATCAGCGCGACCCACGGAAACACGTCCCACAGCTTCTCGAAGCCCTTGAAGAGCAGCGCCCCGGCGATCACGGCGACGACACCCTGACCGATGAGGACGGCCCACTCGCGAGTGGAGTTCTCGCCGGCCTCGTCCGCCTTTCCGGCCTTCTCCGCTTTCTCGGCCTCTGCCTTCTCGGCCTTCGCTTCCTTGCGGGAACGGCGAGGGCTCTCGGGCTTCGCCGTGTCACCCTCTGGTGTCGCGGTCGCCGCCTCGTCGGTGGCGGCGTCGATGAGTTCCGTCTCCTCGCCCGCGTTCGCCGCATCCTTGTCCCGGGACTGGCGCATCAGGTCGCCGGCCAGCGTCGACCCGGACAGCAGTCCCGGCTCCGGCTTCGCCTTGACGGAGGCGCCGGGCTTCGGCGCCTTCACGAACTTCGCTGCACCGTTCGAGGGGGCGGGAACGCCCGGCTTCGCGGGTGTTCCGGACTTCGGTGGTGTCTCGGGCTTCGCCGGCGTCTCGGGCTTCGCCGGGGCGGCGGACTTCACCGGCTCCGCCGGTGCGGGGGTGTCGGTCTTCGGCGCCGGCTTCACGCGGGGAGCGGCGACCGTCGGTGCAGGCTCCGGCTTCTTCACGACCGGGGCTGCCACGGTGGGCGCCGGTGTGGGCGCGGCCGGCTCGGGGACCGGCCGTTCCTGCCGGGTCGCTCGACTGACCCAGGCCCCCTGGTGATCGCGCGACGTCCCGCCCGACACCACTCCGCGGGCACGTCCGGCGGGGCGACTGGCGATGGGTTCGTCGTCATCGTCGTCATCGTCGACCGGCGCCGAGAAAGCTGCGGTGCGCTCGTCTGCGCGCGCCGGCCGCGTGGCGGGCGCAGGCCGACGCGGCAGTTCGGGCGCGGCAGGAGAAGCAGGTTCCGGTTCCGGTTCGGGCTCGAGTGCCCGCGACTCGGACGCGTCGCGGACCACCGGAATTTCACCGGTCAGTTCGGCAACGGAGATTCCCCCCTTGACGCCGCGACGACGCCGCCCGCCCCGGGAC
Source organism: Rhodococcus jostii NBRC 16295 (assembly GCF_001894825.1). Taxonomy (GTDB): domain Bacteria; phylum Actinomycetota; class Actinomycetes; order Mycobacteriales; family Mycobacteriaceae; genus Rhodococcus_F; species Rhodococcus_F jostii. The sequence continues at coordinate 30,284 of NZ_BCWY01000047.1, forward strand.
TCCACCTGCTGTCCGTTGCGTTTGAGCAGCTCTGACACAGAGATCTGCTGACTGTCCTCGGTCATCGAGCACCCACCATCAATTCACCGCCCATTTCCGTATCGAGCTTGCGGAGGATCAACCCCTCACGCAGAGCCCAGGGGCAGATTTCCAGTTCCTCCACGCCCAGTGCTCTCATGCTGGCCTCCGCAACGAGTGCTCCGGCCACGATCTGCTGCGACCGGTCGGAGCTCACCCCCTCCAATTCTGCACGGTCCGAGGCCGTCATCCGCGAAATGAAAGCTATGAGTTGCCTGAGACCGCTGGCGGTGAGGGTGCGCTTGACCCGCGGGCCCGCGCCGGACGGTGCCGCGCCCGTCAGCCGGGCCAGCGAGCGGAACGTCTTGGACGTGCCCACGGCCCGATCCCACTGCCCCGCCGCGCGCAGTTCCTTGGACGGGACCGTCAGTTCGGCGTCCAGCCAATCCCGCAGCACCGCCACGCGACGCTTACCCGGCGGATCGGCCTCGAGCCAGTCCCGGGTCAGTCGGCCCGCGCCGAGTTGCAGAGACAGCGCGACGTCCGGGTCCTCGTCGCCGCCCGTCGTCAGCTCGAGGGATCCGCCGCCGATGTCGAGGTTCAGGATGCGGCCCGCGCTCCACCCGAACCAGCGGCGCACGGCGAGGAACGTCAACCGGGCTTCGTCGACACCCGACAGGACCTCGAGCGTCACCCCGGTCTCGGCGTGCACTCGCGCGAGCACGTCGTCCGAGTTGTTGGCGTCGCGGACCGCGGACGTGGCGAAGGCCATCAGCTCCCCGCATCCCGATGTCTTCGCGATGCTGGCGAAGTCCGCCACCGTCGTGACCAGGCGATCTGCACCCTGGGAGGTGATGTCACCCCGATCGTCGGTGTTCTCCGCCAACCGCAGAGTCGACTTGGTCGAACTCATCGGTGTGGGGTGGCCGCCCCTGTGGGCGTCCACTACGAGCAGATGGACGGTATTGCTTCCGACGTCGAGTACCCCTAGTCGCACATTGACACGGTACTGGGTCTACCGTCGGGCTTTGTGACAGCACGTAAAGCAGGGCCTTCACACAAGATGAAGCCCAGCCCTGAAGTACCCCTCGACTTCGCTCGTGAATGGGTCGAATTTCCCGACCCCGACAACGTCGAGCACATCATCGCCGCGGACATGACGTGGCTGCTCTCCCACTGGACCTGCGTGTTCGGCACCCCCGCCTGCCAGGGCATCATCGGTGACCGCCCGGACGACGGCTGCTGTTCCCACGGCGCCTTCCTCTCCGACGAGGAGGATCTGGAGAAGCTGAACGCGGCAGTGAAGATGCTCACACCCGAGGACTGGCAGTTCATGGAGAAGGGCCTCGGCAAGAAGGGGTACATCGAGGAGGACGACCTCGAGGACGAGCCCGCGCTGCGCACCCGCCGCTACCAGGGCGCCTGCATCTTCCTGAATCGCCCCGGCTTCGAGGGCGGTGTCGGTTGCTCACTGCACTCGATGGCCCTCAAGCGCGGAATCGAACCTCTCGAGGTCAAGCCCGACGTGTGCTGGCAGCTCCCGATCCGCCGCACCCAGGAATGGGTCGAACGGCCGGACGGCGAGCAGATCCTCAAGACCACCATCAGCGAGTACGACCGGCGTGGCTGGGGCGAGGGCGGCGCCGACCTGGACTGGTACTGCTCCGGCTCCCCCGACGCCCACGTGGGCGCCAAGGCCGTCTGGCAGTCGTATGCGCCGGAGCTGACGGAACTGCTCGGCAAGGCCGCGTACGCCGAGTTGGCGAAGCTGTGCAAGCGCAGGGCGGGCCTCGGGTTGGTCGCCGTCCACCCGGCCACCGTGGCGGCGCAGGCGAAGGCCGCCGAGTAACACAGCGGCGCAGGCGAAGGCCGCCGAGTAACACATCGGACCTACCGGTCGATTTCCCAGTCACGGCCCCTTTCCGGGCACAGCCATGATGGGAGAGATCATGTTCGCTCGAATTCTGTCCGGTGCCCTGCTGACCGCCGCCGCGGCAACACTTGCCCTGGCGCCGACAGCGTCGGCCGATCCGACCCCGGACTGGAACACCTTCTACGACAAGACCGCCAACTTCGTCGCGCCGTTCGATCCGGGCGCCTTCGGCGACAAGGGTGACCGGGCGCTCGTGCTGAGCCCGTACGGGACCGGCCGGGTCATCGAGTGCAAGGGCGACGGACACTACGTCGCGGTCTACTGCCGCCAGTTCGACGACCAGGGTCGCGAGCACGCCATCACGCAGATCATCTCGGCGCCGTTCCGCGGTGTCTACGTGTACAACCCGTTCTGACAAGCGCCCACGAAATAGTCAGCCGCACATGCAATTGCGTGTGCGGCTGACTATTTCGCGTGAATCCGCCGCTCAGGCTTCCAGTTTGTAGCCCAGGCCGCGGACGGTGACGAGATGTTCGGGCTTGGCCGGGTCGGTCTCGATCTTCGAGCGCAGACGCTTGACGTGGACGTCGAGGGTCTTGGTGTCGCCCACGTAGTCCGCGCCCCACACCCGGTCGATCAACTGCCCGCGGGTGAGCACCCGGCCCGAGTTCCGCAGCAGGTACTCGAGGAGGTCGAACTCCTTGAGCGGCAGCGTGACCGCCTCGCCGTCGACCTGGACCACGTGACGCTCGACGTCCATGCGGACCGGTCCGGCCTCGAGGACGGCCGAATCCTGCGCGACGTCGAGTTCGCTGTCGACCCCGCGGCGCAGGACCGCGCGGATGCGGGCGATCAGTTCCCGCGCCGAGTACGGCTTGGTCACGTAGTCGTCGGCGCCGAGTTCGAGCCCCACCACCTTGTCGATCTCGCTGTCCCGCGCCGTCACCATGATGACGGGGACCCCGGACCGGCTGCGGAGTTGCTTGCAGACGTCGGTGCCGCTCATGCCGGGCAGCATGAGGTCGAGGAGGACGATGTCGGCACCGGCCCGGTCGAACTCGGCGAGCGCGGACGGTCCGTCGCCGACGATCGTCGTCTCGAACCCTTCCTTGCGGAGCAGGAATGCCAATGGGTCGGCCAGTGACTCCTCGTCTTCCACGATCAGCACACTTGTCATCGCTTGGCCTCCATACCGGTTTCTCTCTTCCCCACGTTTCCGCCTTCGGCGTCCACTGTCTCGATGTGTGCAGGTATCTGCAGGGTAAACGTCGAACCTGTTCCGGGCTTGCTCCACAGGTCGATGGATCCGTTGTGGTTGGCGGCCACATGTTTGACGATCGCGAGGCCGAGGCCCGTTCCGCCGGTCGCCCGCGCCCGCGCCTTGTCGACGCGGAAGAAGCGTTCGAACACCCGCTCCTGGTCGGCCTTGGCGATGCCTTCGCCGCGGTCGGTCACCGAGATCGCCACGTTGTCGCCGCGGATCGACCGGCTCACCGAGACCGGGGTTCCCTTCGGCGAATAGGCGATGGCGTTCTGCACCAGATTGGACAGCGCGGTGACGAGGAGGGCGCGGTCGCCGAGCACTTCGTAGCCGCTGTTGTGGTCCGTGGTGACGGCGATCCCGGCCGCTTCGGCGGAGATCTTGCAGCGCTGCAGGGCCTCGTCCACCACCTCGTCGACCGAGACGGCCTCGAGGTCGGGCAGCTTCTCGGCGCCCTGCAGCCGCGACAGCGCGATCAGTTCGGTGACCATCTTGCCGAGCCGGACGGATTCACCGAGCACGCGTTCGCCGAAGTGCCGCACCGAATCGGGGTCGTCCGCCGATTCGAGGAGCGCCTCCGCCAGCAGACCCATCGCGCCGACCGGCGTCTTGAGTTCGTGGCTGACGTTGGCGACGAAGTCGCGGCGGGTCGCCTCCATACGCACCTGTTCGGAGTCGTCGTCGGCGAACAGGACCACGAAGTTGTGGTCTTCCTTGCTGAGCAGTCGGGCGGTGCCGCGCACCGCGATCCGGTCACGTCCCCGTTGCGGATTCTTCGTGCTGAGGTCCACCTCGACGGGTTCACCGGTTTCGAGGACCCGGAGCGCCGCCACCCAGGCGCGGTCGTCGACGAGCCGGTTCCTCACCAGGCCCAACTCCTCCGCGCGGGGATTGAACAGGACGACGTCGTGGAACTGGTCGACCACGGCGATGCCGCTCTCGGATGCCAGGACGATCAGGTCGAGCACCTGCGACATCGTGAGTCCGGATGTTTCTTCCATACGCTGCGCCTGCCGGGTGGACAGCATCGGGATCAACACGCCACCGACGAGGTAACCGACGAAGCCGCCCACGATGGCAAGCAAGACGGCTTGAACGACACTCACGCCTGAATCGTACGTTCGCGCGGCGGGCCGGTTACGCAGGGTCCAGGCATTTCCGCGCACGTCACACCCGGGAACCGGACTCTTCGTCCGCAGTTAACCTGCCGTTGGCCGGACGTCCCGCGGACGGGACATCCGGCCGGGCACACGGGTTACTTCCCGCCCTGGTTCGCGACAGCGGCCGCGCCCGCGGCGGCGGCCTCGGGGTCGAGGTACGTTCCACCGGGATTGAGGGGCTTCAGGTTCTCGTCGAGGTCGTATCGCAGCGGGATGCCCGTCGGGATGTTCAGGGCGGCGATGTCCTCGTCGGAGATTCCGTCGAGGTGCTTGACGAGGGCGCGCAGCGAGTTGCCGTGCGCGGTGATCAGCACGGTCTTGCCGGCCCGCAGGTCGGCGGAGATGGTGTCTTCCCAGTAAGGGAGCAGGCGGACGACGACGTCCTTCAGGCATTCCGTCAGCGGCACTTGGTCGAGGTCGGCGTAGCGGGGATCGGCGTCCTGGCTGTACTCGCTGCCGGCCTCGATCGGCGGCGGCGGGGTGTCGTAACTGCGGCGCCACAGCATGAACTGCTCTTCGCCGTACTTGTCCTTGACCTGCGCCTTGTTGCGTCCCTGCAGGGCGCCGTAGTGGCGTTCGTTGAGTCGCCAGTCGCGGATGACGGGAATCCAGTGCCGGTCAGCCGTGTCGAGCGCGATGTTGGCGGTGCTGATGGCGCGACGCAGCAGCGACGTGTACAGCACGTCGGGGAGCAGGTTGTGCTCGAGCAGCAGTTCGCCGGCACGCTTGCCCTCGGCGATGCCCTTATCGGTCAGGTGGACGTCCACCCAGCCGGTGAACAAATTGAGCGCATTCCATTCGCTCTCGCCGTGGCGGAGCAGCACAAGGGTTCCGGTACTCATGCCGTTCATCCTGGCATGCCTCCCGGAACCCTCGCGCCGTGAACCCCTGCCGTCAGCTCCGGCCGGCCTCGCTGGCCCGCAGATCCTTGCGGAGAATCTTGCCCGCAGCGGACTTCGGCACGATGTCGATGAACTCGACCTTGCGCACCTTCTTGTGCGGCGACACCCGCTCGGCGACGAACGCGATGACCGCGGCCTCGTCCAGTTCGGCGCCCTGCTGCTTGACGACGAACGCCTTCGGCACCTCCTCACCCTCGTCGTCGAGGACACCGATGACGGCGGCGTCGGCGACCTGCGGGTGCGTCAACAGCAACGCCTCCAACTCGGCGGGCGGCACCTGATACCCCTTGTACTTGATCAGCTCCTTCATCCGGTCCACGATCGTCACCACCCCCTCGGAGTCGACGGTCGCGATGTCCCCGGTGTGCAGGTACCCGTCCGCGTCGAGGGTTTCGGCGGTCGCCTCGTCGTTGCCGAGGTACCCGGCCATGATGTTCGGGCCCTTGCACCACAGCTCACCCGGCTCGCTGACCCCCTCGGCCGGGTAGGCGACCTCCTCGCCGGTGGCCGGGTCGACCAGCTTGCATTCCATGTTCGCGATCGACGGCCCCACCGAGTCCAGCGCGATGTCGTCGCGGTCGAACGGAATCGCGTGCGAGACCGGGCTCATCTCCGACATCCCGTAGCCCTGCCGCACCCGGCAGCCGAGCCGGTTGGCCACCGCCTTGCCCAGTTCCTGATCGAGCGGTGCGGCGCCGGAGAAGATCGAATGCACGCTCGACAGGTCGTACTCGTCGACCAGTGGGTGCTTGGCCAGCGCCACCGCGACCGGCGGAGCGATGAACACGTACGTGCACTTCTGCCCGGACACGACCTTCAGGAATTCGACCAGGTCGAACTTCGGCATCGTCACCAGGGCGGCCCGGTTGTACAGGGCGGCATTGAGCAGCACCGTCATCCCGTAGATGTGGAAGAACGGCAACACCGCGAGCAGCTTGTCGTCGGCGCCGATGCCCATCCGCGGGTTGATCTGACACACGTTCGCCACCAGGTTGCGGTGGGTCAGCATCACCCCCTTCGGCCGGCCCGTGGTCCCCGAGGAGTACGGCAGCACCGCCAGCTGGGTCGCCGGGTCGAACGACACCTCCGGCGCCGGTGCGCCCTCGGTCAGCAGATCTTTCAGCGACGGATGCCCCTCGGCGCCGTCGAGGACGATCACCCGCTCGTCGGGGATCCCGACCTTCGCGGCGGCGGCCTTGGCCTGCGGCAGCAGCGGGGAGACGGTGAAGAGGAACTTCGCCTTCGAGTCGGTGAGCTGCTTGGCGATGTCCTCGGCGGTGTAGAGGGCGTTGATGGTGGTGGCGACACCACCGGCCCGCAGGATCCCGTGGAACACCGACGCGAACGCCGGAACATTCGGCGAATGCAGACCCACCACCTCACCGACCGCCAGCCCGCGAGCGGCCAGCGCCCCGGCGACCCCGTCGATCTGGGTGATGAGGGACCGATAGGTGGTGACCGCGCCGGAGGCACCGTCGATCAGCGCGGGCCGGTCCAGGTCGGCCGACTCGACCTGACCGAAGAGGAAATCGTAGACACTGAGGTTCGGAATCTCGACGTCCGGAAACGGGCTCTTGAAGCTCACTGGGGCCTCTCCCTCGAAGTGTTGCAGCAGCAGTTGTCGGTACAAGTTTCTGTGAACATCAGATACATGTACCTGACCTGTGACAACAGTCACAAGCTCGCCGCAACTCTACCCGCGCGTATTCCCCGTCGGCGGTCGGTCTACCAGCGTTCAGGCCTGCGAGTCGTCGATGAGATGCTCGAACGGTTTGAGGTTCGCCAGCGACTCCCCGCGTGAGACGCGCCACTCCCACTCCCGCTTGATGGAGCCCGCGAATCCGAGTTCGAGGAGGGTGTTGAAATCGCCGTCGGCGGCCTCGAGGACCTGCCCGAGGATCCGGTCCAGTTCGTCCGGGGTGACCGCGTGCCCCGCGACCTGGCCGACCAGGTAGATGTCGCCGATCTTGTCGATCGTGTAGGCCACCGAGTACAACCGGCGATTGCGCCGCAACAGGTACTTGTAGACGCCTTCGAAGTTCTCGTCCGGCTTGCGGCAGACGAACGCCTCGACCCGCAGACCGTGTGTGCCGACGGTCAGCAGCGTGGTGGTCTCGAGCTTGCGCTCGCCGGGCAACGCGACGACGAAGTGCGTCGAGTCCTTCCTCGTGAAGTCCATCTCGCGTTCGGTCAGGGCGGACTCGATCACATCGGTCAGGTCGCTCATGCGCGCACTCCCCCGGCCCGGCGCAGCTTCCACAATCCGCGTCCGCGACGCGGGGAGAACTCGCTCGGGCCGTGTCCGTAGTTGTAGTTGACGGTCGCCATCCGATAGCTCTCGAGAAGTCCGTCGGCGGTGTGTTCCCAGGAGAAGTTCTCCGCGTGACGCGGCGCCTCGGCCGCGAGGGCGGCGAGCCGGGCGGGGGCGGAGACCAGCGACTGCAACGCCGTCGCCCAGTCCTCGGTTCGGTGCCCGTCCACCAGCAGTCCGGTCTCGCCGTGCCGGACAGCGACCCCGAGACCGCCCACGTTCGCGGCGATCACCGGCGTTCCGCAGGCCTGCGCCTCGATGGCGACCAGGCCGAACGACTCCGAATAGCTGGGCACCGCAACGAGATCCGAGGCCCGGTACACGTCGGCGAGCCGCTCGGGCGCCTGCGGCGGAAGGAATGTCACCCGCGCGGCGATACCGAGGGAGGACGCGAGTTCGATCAGCGCGTCCGGCCGGGCCAGCCCGGAACCGGACGGACCTCCGACCACGAGCACCCGCAGCGTCGACTCCGGGTCTCGGGCGATCAGTTCCGCGGCGGCACGCAGCAGGACGTCGGGCGCCTTGAGCGGCTGGATGCGTCCGACGAACGTCACGACGGTCTCGCGGGGGTCGACTCCGAACTTGGCTCGCGCGGCGGCCCGGTCACCCGGCCGGTACCGCGTCAGGTCCGCGCCGGGCGCCACCACGTCGATGCGGTTCGGGTCGGCGCCGTAGTGCCGGACCAGCTGATCGGATTCCTCGGTGGTGTTGGCCACGAGCCGGTCGGACTCGGCGACCACCTGCTGCTCGCCGATCTGACGGGCCGCGGGCTCCGGGGTGTCGCCCTCGGCCAGCGACAGATTCTTGACGGCGGCAAGCGTGTGCGCGGTGTGCACGAGCGGCACACCCCACCGGTCGCGGGCCAGCCACCCGACCTGCCCCGACAACCAGTAGTGCGAGTGCACCAGGTTGTAGTAGCCCGGTTCGTGGCGGGCCTCCTCGCGGAGCACTCCGGCCACGAACGCGCAGAGCTGGGTCGGCAGGTCCTGCTTGTCCAAACCCTCGAACGGGCCGGCCACGACGTTGCGGACGAGGACACCCGGCGCCGCTTCCTGGACCGGTGCGTCGGCCGACGACGTGGCCCGGGTGAAGATCTCCACCTCGACACCACGACGCGCCATCTGGATGGCGGACTGCAGCACGTAGACGTTCATGCCGCCCGCATCGCCGGTACCGGGCTGCGCCAGTGGTGAGGTGTGGACCGAGAGGACGGCCACCCTGCGGGGGCGCGAATTGTGCATGGGCGTCACCACTCCATAGTGCTCCCTCACCGAACGGCCCCTTTAACCGAGGTTGTCGACGAACCCGCCGACCTCCTTCACGAACCTTTCGGGATCCTCCACGAACGGTGCGTGGTCGCAGCCCTCCCAGAACGACGTCCGCGCCTGCGGGATCAGTTCGGCAGCGTGCCTACCAGCCGAGATGTCGACGACGGAGTCCTCGGTGCCGTGCAGGACGAGCACAGGGACGTCGAGCGACCGGAGCAGGTCGTCGTGGCTCGCGGACCGGTTGAACAGGGCGGCCCGCACCCGCGGCGGCGTGGCGAGGCTGGCGCCGAACAGGGCCTGCGACTGCGCGCCCTTGCCTTCCGGCGGTCCCGTGAGTGCGGTGCCGAAAGCGCCGAGCGCGCGGATCGCGTCGCGCGGTTCCTCCGACATGGCCCCGGGAATCGCGGCCCGCATCGCCGCGCCGACCTTGCCGCCGGCCTCACCGCGACCGATGCTGGTGATCGCGCCGACGAGGACGACGCCGTCGACGGCGGAGGTGCCGTGCGCCGCCAGGTAGTCGCAGATCACGAGGCCGCCGTAGGACCAGCCCAGAAGCACCGCACCGGACGTGACGCCTTCGGCCGCCAGCACGGCGTCGACATCGCCGGCCCACACCGCGGAGTCGTCGTATCCCGTGTCGGGGGCGCCCGAGTAGCCGTGCCCGCGGAGGTCGACCGCGATGACGCGGTAGCGGGCCGCGAGTTCGTCGAGCACTCCCGGGCCCCAGCATTTCGAGGACTGCGCCCAGCCGTGCAGGAGAACGAGGGTCCTCGCCTCGGGGGCACCGGTCACCGAGTAGACGAGGGGGGTTCCGTCGACGCCGACTGCTTCACGAATAGCCATGGGGTCACCATAGAGGCCAGGAGCGCGGCGACCGCCGCCACGGCGTAGCCCGCAGTCGTGCCGAATTCGTCGATCATCCGGCCTGCGAGTGCCGATCCCACGGCGACGCCGACGCCGAGCCCGGTGACGATCCAGGTGATGCCCTCCGTCAGCGCGCCGGCGTGCACGATCTGCTCGACGAGCCCGGTGGTGACGATCATGATCGGCGCCACCGTCATTCCTGCCACCGCGTAGGCGACGGCGAGCGCCGGGATGCTGTCGACGAGCAGCAGCGGAACCATCAGGACGGCCACCGCGGCAGTGGCGACCATCAGCTGTTTCCGGAGCGACGCCGACACCCGGACCGCGCCGAACACGAGTCCGGCCACCCCGGACCCAGCTGCGAACAGGGCCAGCACGACGGTGGCGGAGGCCGGCGCGTCGTGGCTCCGGGTGAACGCGATGGCGCCGACGTCGATGACACCGAAGATCGTGCCCATCGACACCATGACCGCAACCAGGATCCACAGTGCGGGGGTGCGGACGACGGACGGGCTGCCGTCGTCCGTCGACGGGTACACGGGTGGTTCGGTGCCGCGCTGGGCGACGAGCGCGAGGGTGCCGACCACCAGCAGGACGAGACCCGCGAGCGGGCCGGCCTCGGGGAACACCGTGACGGACAGCCCGACGGAGACCACGGGGCCCGCGATGAAGCACAGTTCGTCCACCACCGCCTCGAACGCGAACGCCGTCCGCAGCAGCGGGGTGCCGCGATACAGCTCGGTCCAGCGGGCGCGGACCATCGCGCCGATCGTGGGCATGCAGCCGGCGGGGACGGCCCACACGAACAGCACCCAGTCGGGTGTCCCGAGCCGGACGCACAGCAGCATCGCGGCGATCGACGTCGCACTGATTCCCGACGCGACGGGGAGGACGCGGGACTGCCCGTAGCGGTCCACCGCGCGGGACACGACCGGGGTGATGAACGCGTACGTCAGCGCGAACACCGCGGCGAGGGCACCGGCCAGCGCGTAGTCGCCCCGCAGTTCGGCGAGCATCGTGACGATGCCGATGCCGACCATGGCGATCGGTACGCGGGCAACGAATCCTGCGGCGGAGAACGCTGCGGAGCCGGGGGCGGCGAAGATCTGACGATAGGTACCGAGCACGCGTCGAGCCTCACAGATCGTGGCCGCGACTTCCAGCACGTGCAAGTATTGCGCTCATGAGTGTCCTGGTGTGTTTCCACGCCCATCCCGACGACGAAGTGTTCACCACCGGTGGGGTGATGCGTCAGGCCGCCGACGCCGGTCATCGCGTCGTGGTGGTCACCGCCACGGACGGGGCGCTCGGCGAGGCCCCCGACGGGATCCTGACGGACGGCGAGTCACTCGCCGAACGTCGGCGCCGCGAACTCGAGGAATCGACGTCGCTTCTCGGCGCGCAGCGAGTGGTGTTGCTGCACTACGCGGATTCGGGGATGGCGGGAACACCGGAGAACGAGAATCCCGCGGCGTTCTGCAACGTCGACGTCGAGGAGGCCGCTGCCCGGCTCGCCGCGATCCTCGTCGAGGAATCCGCCGACGTGGTCACCATCTACGACCCGAACGGTGGCTACGGTCATCCGGACCACGTCCAGGTCCATCACGTCGGCCTCCGCGCCGCGGAACTGGCCGGTGTGCCGCACGTCTACGAGGCGGCCGTGAGCCGCGACCACATCCGGCGTCTCATGGCGGCGAATCCCGAGTGGTCCGAGAACGCTCAGCCGCCGGACCTCGACACGTTCGGGCTTCCCGACTCCGAGATCACCACGGTCGTGGACGTCAGCTCGGCCATGGACGCCAAGCGCGCCGCGATGCACGCACACGCCACCCAGATCGGGGATTTCGGCCCGTTCCTGCAGATGCCCGAGGAGCAGTTGCGGGCCGCGTTCGGTCAGGAGTGGTTCCGCCGTCGCGGCGCGCCGGCCGGGCTCGCGGAGTCTTCGCTGCCCCTCTGACCGACCGGTTCGGGTGTCCGCCTGCCGGAGAACCTCCTCTCCACCAGGGTGAGGATCGCTGCGGCGAGGAGGAATCCGCCCGCACCGGCCCCGGTCACCGTGCCGGGAGCCACGGTCGTGGTCAGACCCGTCACGAGCCCGGTCGCGGCGACCACGACGAGCAGCGCACCGAGCACGGTCAGGGAAGCCTCGCCGAGGACTGTGGCAAGCGGAAAGAAGTGGATGCCGACGGCGACGCACACCCAGACGGGGATCCACTCCGACAGGCCCGTGTTCCCGAGAACGGCTGCGCCCGCCCAGATCACCGCAAACTCGACCACCACCACGAGGGTGTACCTCCGCCGGACCGTCCGGTCGGCCAGCGCGGAACTCTCGGCGGGACTGCGGACGGCCAGCACCGCTCCCAGCACAGCCACGACGAGCGCCACCACGATCCCGGCGTCGAGGAGGACGGTGACGGGCCGGGGAACGTCGATGGCCATGGCCCAGCCGAACCAGGCCGCGGCGAAGAATCCGACCACGGCGGCGGCGCTCCCCCGGGCGCGGCCGGATCGGCGGGCAGCTTCCGACAGACGCGACATGCCGCCAATCTAGCCCCGCGAACCGCCTGCGCGGGTTCGGTTCCCCGCCTAGCATCCACGGGTATGGATCCCGCTGATCTGGTCGCGACCATGCCGTTCGCCGTGCACACCGGGGTTCGCCTCACCAAGGCCGCGCCCGAGGAGGTGGTTGGGCATCTCGACTGGGACCAGCACCGCACCACCGCCGGAAACGGGATGCACGGCGGGGCGCTGATGACACTCGCCGACAGCGTCGGCGCCGTCTGCGCGTTCCTCAATCTGCCGGCCGGGGCGTCGACGTCGACCACGAGTTCGAGCACCGTGTTCACCCGGGGCGTCCGCAAGGGCACCGTCACCGCGACGGCGCGTCCGCTGCACGCCGGACGAAGCACGGTCGCGATCGTCACCGAACTGCGGGACGACGAGGACCGGCTCGTGGCGCAGGTGACGCAGTCGCAGGCGGTGCTGCACCCGCAGTCGGGAAGCTGACCGATGTCGCGACTACTGCGGGCGTACCGCTCCACGGGGGCCGATCTGCCGTTCGGCAACGTCCTCGCCGCGCACGACGTCGCGATGGAAGGCTACTTCTGGCGGTTCACCCAGCCCGCGACGGGACAGGTCGTCATCGCGCTGGCCGGGATCAACCGGGCCGCTGACGGTCACTGGTCCACGCTCGGTCTCGCCGGTCACCCCACCGGATTCCTGCGTACGGCGGCGCATCCGGAGGGTTACGCCAACCCGGCGGGGCTGGGCGCGTTCGCCGGCGACGCGTTCCGCGGGTCCGTCGACCGCGTCCACGTGGATCTCGGGCCCGATGCCCGACTCGACGTCCGGATCGGCGCGCAGGTCCCGTGGCCGCGGCGCAGGCTCGGCGGGTCGAGCGTGTTCCAGACGGTGCCCGCGCTGAACCAGTACTGGCACCCGTGGCTGCTCGGCGGCAGGGCCGAGGGCACGGCCGTGCTCGGCGGCACCGAGATCGACCTCGACGGCGCCCAGGTCTACGGCGAGAAGAATTGGGGCAAGGGCGGTTTCCCCGACTCCTGGTGGTGGGGTCAGGCTCACGGTTTCGCCGACCGGCAGGCGTGTGTCGCGTTCGCGGGCGGCGAGGTCACCGCCGGTCCGCTGCGCACCGAGGTCACGGCCGTGGTCGTCGCGCTGCCCGACGGCACGGTGGTCCGTCTCGGCAACCCGGTGACGTCCCCGGTGCAGGCGCACGTCACCGACGAGCGGTGGTCGCTGCGGGGACGCAGCCGCACGTGGAGCGTCGAGATCGAGGGCGGCTCGCCGCTCGGCTCGGCCCACGTGCTGCCGGTTCCGCTCCCCGCCGAGCGCCGCAACATCCCCGGAGCCCTCGAGCACCTCGCCGGCTCGATGAGTGTCACCGTCCGCCGTCGCGGCGAGCTGGTCTGGGCCGACGAATCACCGCTCGCCGCGCTCGAGCACGGCGGCATCGAGAGGGCGCGGGCGGAGCTGCGCAGGCGGGGTGCGCCACCGGACGCGACGTCGGCGCCTCCCCTCAGCTGATCACCTCGAGTTCGGGCGGCTGCAACGCCGCGACGATCTCGTCGGTCTCCGCGTGGAGAACCCCGATTCGTCCGGCCTCCTCCAGATGACGCGCGTCGACGCCCGAGATGGCATCGGCGGCGACGAGCACCTTGTAGTCGCGGGCGCTGGCATCGACGATCGTCGCGCGCGGGCAGTTGGCGTAGTTGCACCCCGCGATCACCACGGTGTCGACCCGCCACCGGTGCAGGCGGTCGTCGAGGCCGGTGCGGTAGAACGAACTCCATCGCGGCTTGAACAGGATGAGCTCGGAGGGTGAGACGGTCTGGAGGTGCCCTGCGAGCAGGGCCTCGGGGTCCAGCGGTGGCACTCCCAACTCGGGCGCCACCTGGGAGCCGGCGGTGCCCGGTCGGGCGATGTCGAGTCCGGCCGCGATCACGCGGCGACGGCACAGGTCCACGTCGTCTCCCGCGTACAGCCGGACGACGTGCACGATCGGCGCCGAGGCTTCCCGATAGGCGTCCACGAGACGGGTGATCGCGGGCAGCACCGCCGAGGTCCCGGGGATCGGTGCCGTCCCGCCGTCCACGAAGTCCACCTGTGTGTCGACGACGAGCAACGCGGACCGGCCGAGATCGGGGGCGAGGAACGGATCCGAGTTCTGCCGCCAATGGGTCACGCTGCAAATCTAGCGCTCGCGCGCAGCCTGTCGCCGGAATCACAGGGACCGGTTCATTCGCCCGAAACGCGGGTTTGGGACGATGGAGCGGGTGGGGTAGCGCGAGAAGGGTCCCGACCGATGACTGTGAGCGATGAGAACTGGCCGTTGATCGGCGCGACAGGGGCGCGCTTCGGATCGGCCGGCCGGCGTCGCAGCGCCAGAAAAGAGCAGGACGGGAGCCCGCCGCAGTCGGCCGAGTGGGTTCCGCCCGTGCCCGCCGAGGACGTTTCGGCGCAGGTTGAGGCCGCTTCCGAACCCGTCGACCCGACTCCCGACACCCGCGAGCGCACTGCTGACTCCGCCGAGTGGGTGACTCCCGAGGACACCGTCTCCATCGTCCGGCCGTTCATTCTCACGGGCGGGCGAACCGAGTCCGGGGTAGATCTGCCGCTCGAGGCGCTCATCGTCGCCTGCGCGGACGGGGGCGCCGTGGTGGACGGGATGCCGGCGCCGGACGAACTGCGCCGCGTCTTCGCGCTCTGCTCCGAACCGCGGTCGGTGGCCGAGATCGCGTCGCTCGCGTCGATCCCACTGGGGGTCGCGCGGGTACTCCTCGGTGATCTGGCCGCAGCCGGGGCGGTGAGGGTGAACGAGACGGCCGGATCCACCGGACCGGACCGCGCACTGATGCAGCGCGTCCTCGATGGGCTGCGCAAGATCTGATCCCTCCCCCGGAAGGGGGGAGCACACGCACCGACGCACACGAATTCGTCAGCCGCACACGCTATTGCCTGTGCGGCTGACGAATTGCTGTGACGCTAGAGCGAAGTCCGGCGCATCGCTCCGACCGGATCGGAGTAGATGGTGCTCAGCGAGACCACCGTCGACGCGTACTCCTGCACCCGGTTGCCGAATCCGGAGATGCGAATGTCCCTGCGCTCCAGCGACGACGCCTGCGCGAACGCTTCCGCGACGTGCGGGATACCGGCCGGGTACTCGGTGAACGCCTGGCCACCGAGGATCACCCGGTCGGGGTTGAACAGATCCCGCAGCATGGCCACCGTCTTCCCCAGCACCTGGGCACGGTTCACCAGAAGATCATGTGCGGGAACGGAACCCGACGACGCCACCTTGTACAGCGCACTCATCGTCGGCCGCTGGTTCGACTCCGGAAGGATGCCCGCGTCGAGTGCGGCGGAGAGGACCGCGCGATCGCTGATCGTCGCCTCGAGGCATCCGCGTGAGCCGCACGAGCACTGCGCGGACGAGCCGGTCGGCAGGTGCGCGATGGAACCGGGGCCGCTCGAGGGTGTGTGGACGCGACCGTCGATCGTGATCGCGATTCCCGCCGTCTCGCGGGCGTAGAAGTATAGGCCCGTTTCGCCCTGCGCGACACCGTCTTCGCTGTCCGGGCTGAGCAGGAGTTCGGACGCGGCCATCGCCTCGACGTGCGCCGCGACGGACACGGGCAACCCGAGCCCGGTGGCGATGACGGCACCGACCTGCGCGGACTTCCACCCCAGCCGGGGATGGTCGACGACACCGGTCTGCGGATCGACCCGCCCACCGAGCGCGACACCCGCCCACAGCGGACGACGCCGGTGCCAGCGGGAGGCGAAGGCCCGCGCACTGCGAGCGATGGCGGTGAGTGCGTCGGCGGATGCCCCCTGCGGGGTGGGCACCTCGACCGCGCCGAGGACCTTCCCTCGCAGGTCGCTCGCGATGATGCTGGTCACGACCGCGCCGATGTGGATGCCCACTGTCAGATACGGCTCGTGGTTGACCTCGAACGGAACACGCGGACGCCCGATCGCGCCGGACGGCGTGAGGTCGCCGCGCTCACGCAGCAGCCCGAGGTCGAGCAGCGCCGACACCTGACGGTTGACGGTGGCGATGCTCAGTCCGGTCGCCTTCGCGGCGACATCCCGCGACAGCGGCCCGCGAGAGCGGGCAACCCGCAGAACACCGGCGGCCGGACCGTCGCTGATGCGCAGCTCGGGGGGAACGATGTGGAGACGGGGACGGGACGCCGGCCGCGGGAATCGGGATGCGGATCCGGTGCGGTTGGGGATGGAAAGCGTGGGGGTAGACACGTGGCAGTCCTTGCATGCGGAGGCGGTGCGCACCTTCGTCCGAACGCGGCATCCGTCCCGGAACGGGACGAGGAGGACGATCGATCAGGAGAAGACGGCGCGAATTAGCTGCAGATGCTGAGACAGCGACAACACAGTTCCCGCGCCAAGGGCAGCCGCGAACCCAGCGCGGAGGTCACGTAGGTGACCCGCGGAGCGGTCGACTGGCCTGAGGACATGACACGAAAATAGCAGCTTCGCCCGGTTTCACCAATTGGAAGGCGCGCCGGTACCAGGGGGTGGGACTCTCCACCCCCAGGGTGACTGTCCGGATTCCCACCGTCGCCGGACCATAGATGTACACGTTCACCAGGTCGAGGAGCAACGATGACCGATATCCCGGCGGAGCCCGCCACCGCGCCTGCCGACCTGAACCGGATCCACTCCGAGATCGCCCGTCTCGACGCGGAGATCCTCGACGCCGTCAATCGCCGGCTCGCTCTCGCACAACTCGCCGCGCGGACTCGTGTCGAGACAGGCGCTCCCATGGTCGCCCTGGGCGGTGAGACGGACGTGATCCGGCGGTATCAGGACGAACTGGGGCCACGGGGTTCCCTGCTCGCCCTGGAACTGCTTCGGCTGGCGCGTCCGCCCTTCTCCTCCACGTACCGGAAACGGTAGCCCCCACACCACAACTCGGTCCACACCGAGCGCGAGAGCAGCGCCCAGCGCCCCAGCGGCACTGGGCGCTGTTCGATGCCCGGTTGCGATCAGGGTGACGCAAATCCTTCCGGCGACGCGCGCCCCGATGGTTCGGTTACAGGACTCCACACCGCCTCCGGTATCCGAAAGGTCCCTCATGTCCATCGATTTCGCGCCCGAGCACGTGACAGACGCCGACGCGTCCACCCCTGCCGCGAGCGTCGTCAAGCTCGGCGCCCACATCGGCGCCCGGATCGACGGCGTCCGGCTCGGCGGCCACCTCGACCCCGCCACCGTGTCGCTCATCCGCCAGGCACTGCTCGAGCACAAGGTGATCTTCTTCCGCGGCCAGGAGCATCTCACCGACGACTCCCAGTACGAGTTCGCGGAGCTTCTCGGCTCCCCCACCACCGCGCACCCCACTGTCACGTCGCGCGGCACCAAGGTTCTGCCCATCGACTCCGACTACGGCAAGGCCAACAGCTGGCACACCGACGTCACGTTCGTCGATCGCATCCCGAAGGCGTCGATCCTGCGCGCCGTGAAGCTCCCCACCTACGGCGGTTCCACCACGTGGGCGTCGGGTGTCGCCGCCTACAACGCACTGCCCGAGCCGCTGAAGGTCCTCGCCGACAACCTGTGGGCGACGCACACCAACGTCTACGACTACGCGGCCACCAGTGCCGAACGCGCGCAGGACGAGAAGGCGAGCGAGTACCGCGCCGAGTTCCAGTCCACGTACTTCGAGACCGAGCACCCGGTGGTACGGGTGCACCCCGAGACCGGCGAACGCACACTCCTGCTCGGCCACTTCATCAAGAGCCTCGTCGGCCTGAGCAGCACCCAGTCGCAGGCCCTGTTCCGGGTTCTGCAGGATCACGCCATCTCTCTCGAATTCACCACCCGGTGGAACTGGCAGGACGGCGACGTCGCCATCTGGGACAACCGGGCCACGCAGCACTACGCGGTCGCCGACTACGACGACCAGTACCGGCGCCTCAACCGCATCACCCTGGCGGGCGACGTCCCCGTCGACATTCGGGGTGAGCGGAGCCGCAGTGTCGCCGGCGACGCGAGTGGATACTCCGTCATCGACGAGCCCTAACATGACCGCATGACCCTTTCACCTGACACCCGCATCGCCGTCGTCACCGGAGCGAGCTCCGGAATCGGAGAAGCCACCGCCCGCACCCTCGCCGCGCAGGGATTTCATGTGGTCATCGGGGCCCGGCGACTGGATCGTCTGGAGAAGATCGCCGAAGACATCGGCGGTACCGCGCTCGAACTCGACGTCACGGATCAGGACTCCGTGGACGCGTTCGCCGCGGTACTGCCGAGGGTCGACGTGCTCGTCAACAACGCGGGCGGCGCCAAGGGACTGGCCACTGTCGCCGAGGCCGATCTCGACGACTGGCGGTGGATGTGGGAGACGAACGTCCTGGGCACCCTTCGGGTCACGAAGGCGTTGCTGCCGAAGCTGGTCGAGTCGGGCGACGGCCTGGTCGTCACCGTCACGTCGCTGGCCGCGCTCGAGGCCTATGACAACGGTTCCGGCTACACGACGGCCAAGCACGCGCAGGCCGTCCTGCACCGCACGCTGCGCGGGGAGCTGCTCGGCAAGCCGGTCCGTGTCACCGAGATCGCCCCGGGCGCAGTCGAAACCGAGTTCTCGCTGGTGCGGTTCGAGGGCGACCAGGAACGCGCCGACAAGGTCTACGAGGGCATCACCCCGCTCGTGGCCGCGGATATCGCCGACGTCATCGGATTCGTCGCTTCACGGCCGTCCCACGTGAACATCGACCAGATCGTGGTCAAGCCACGAGATCAGGCCTCGTCCGGACGTTTTCACCGCACGACGTAAGCGACTTCGCCGCCGTCCGCCTGTCCTGGTGTTCGAGTAGCAGGACCACGGTCCACAGTCCTGCCACGATCGACATCACCGATCCCAGCAACATCCATCCCATCACAACAACCCCTGCCGAATCGGACTGTCGGGGGTCGTCCGTCGACCCCTCGACAGCGGACGACACCCCACAGTTGCGTTCCCCGAGGGCGCGGCGCCGTTGACGCGTCCTCATTCAGGTAGACGCAGCCGTTTCGGTTTCGGTTCCCTCGAAGTCGGAGAAAGTTCGCGGAGTGGGACGGAACCGCCCTCCCGCACGTGAGTGGCATTGTGTGCTCGGGCACACAATGCCACTCACATGGGGCGTGGTCTCTAGGCGAGGGCGGAAAGGGACTGCCACTCGGGCCAGTCGACGGCCCAGTCGTAGATGTCGCCGTCCGCGGCCGAGAGGTCGATGGACGTTCCGGTCACCTCGACGGGATCGCCGTACATCGCCGTGCCGAAGTACTGCTGCGCGTCCTCGAGCGAGAGGTTGATGCAGCCGTTGGTGACGTTGGACGAACCCTGGACGCCGATGGTCTCGGGGTTGGCGTGGATGAACTCGCCGTTGTTGGAGATGCGGACGGCCCACCGCTCGCGCACGTTCTCGTAGAACGGCGGGTTGGACATGAGGAAGTCCTCGTGCTTCTCGGTCACCATGTGGATGCCGCTGCGCGTGACGTTGCGCGCCTCGTTGCCCTCGCCGTAGCTGACCGGGATGTCCATGATGGTCTCGCCGCCACGCACCACCTGCATGCGGTGGCTGGGTGCGTTCGCGATCACGATCTGACTGCGTCCGACGGTGAAGTTCAGCGACAGGTCCTCTGCGCCGTACGCTCCGTCGCCGAAGTCCAGGCCGTACAACTTGGCGTCGAGGCCGACGGTGGTGCCGGGTGCCCAGTAGTTCTGCGGACGCCAGTGTGCGCGCGACCCGTTGTCGTCGGGCAGCCACGCCCAGGAGCCGGGGGTGGGCGGGTTGGTCGTGACGGTCATGGCCTTCTCGACCGCGGCCTTGTCCTCGACGGACTCGTGGAACTGGACGATGATCGGCGCGGCGATCCCGACTTCCTGACCGTCGCCGATGTTGAGGGTGGCGCCGATCGTCTCGTCGGGCTCGAGAGTGGTGAAACTGCCGTCGACGGCGACGGACTTTCCGTCCGTGCCGAGTGCCGTGCCCTTCCACGTGTAGGTGGCCCCGTAGCCGAGCGCCTCCCCGACGGTGAACGTGGTCCGGTCGGGTGACAGCACACCCTGCACGGCGCGGCCCTCGGCGTTGACGAGCGAGATGTCGGTGAACGTGCCCTGGGTCGCGGCCGCGGATATCGGCGACACCGGGTTGACGTCCTCGGCGCCCGAGGACGGGTTCAGGGTGACGTCGACTGCCGGTTCGGGGGGCGCGGTGGCTGTTCCCGTCTCGGAGACCGTGCATCCGGTCAGCAGTAGGAGAAACGCGATCAGCGCGGCCGCGATCAGCGACCGACTTGTCCGAGAACCCAGTTCATGCACAGCTAACAGGTTACCTGCGCTACGGACCCGTCTCAGAGCGCGCAGCCCACCGTCACGGGTTCGGGTTCAAGCCGGACACCGAACGCCGATTGGACGCCGTCACGGACGTCGCGGGCCAATGACAGCAGGTCTTCGCTCTTGGCGGCGCCACGATTGGTCAGGGCGAGGGTGTGCTTGGTCGACAGCCGGGCGACGGCGTTCTCGCCGGGATACCCCTTGGAGAAGCCCGCACGCTCGATCAGCCACCCCGCAGACAACTTGGTTCCGCCGTCCGCCGGATACTGCGGAACGGTGACGTCACCGAGGCGGGTCTCGATCGCGGCGAGGACACCCGCCAACTCCCCGTCGGACACGACGGGGTTGGTGAAGAAGGAGCCCGCACTCCACGTGTCGTGATCGTCGGGGTCCAGCACCATGCCCTTGCCCCGGCGAAGGTCCAGCACGGCGTCGCGGACCTGCGCCGACGGCAGCCGATCGCCCTCGGAACCGCCGAGCGCCGAGACGAGTTCGCGGTAGCGCAGCGGCTCGGAGAGCCCGTCGGGATGGACGGTCAGTTCGACCGCCAGCACCAGGGCGGCGTCGGAGTGCTTGAGAACGCTCGTGCGGTAGCCGAGACCGAGGGCGCCGGGTTCGACCCAGCGCGCCTCACCGGTGCGTCGGTCGAGCAGCTGTACCCGCCTCAGCATCGATCCGACCTCGACGCCGTATGCGCCGACGTTCTGCACCGGCGTGGCCCCCGTCGACCCGGGAATCCCCGACAGGCACTCGAGCCCGCCCAGTTCGGCCGCGACAGTCTGCGCGACCACCTGATCCCACTCGGCCCCCGCCTCGGCAGTGACGAATCCCTCCTCCAGACCGACAGTGGTGTTGCACACACGCGCCACCACGCCGTCGAATCCGTCGTCCCCGACCACCAGATTGGAGCCACCGGCGAGGATCAGCGCCGGGATCTGCGCGGCGTCGAGGAGGCGCACCACGTCGACGAGGACCTGCGTCGTCGGACACTCGGCCACGATCCGCGCCGGCCCGCCGACCCGGAGCGTGGTCATCCCCGACAGTTCGAGGTTCTCGGACACAAAGGCGCCCGAATCGACGAGTTGACTGACAATGCTCACGTCCCACACAACCGCAAACGGTAGCCTGCGGATCGTGAGTCGCCGCATCGAGCATTCGTCGTCCTATGCGTTTCCCGTCGCCCAGGTCCATGCGGGCCTGATCACCGAGCAGTACTGGCGCGACCGTCTCGACCGGGTCGGAGGACCGGGGGCGACCCTGGACGAGGTCACGACCGGCCCGGGCACCATCTCGGTGGCCATGTCTCAGTCGATTCCCGCCGAGCACCTGCCCAGCATCGTCTCGAAGGTCCGATCCGGTGACCTCGTGATCAAGCGCACGGAGACGTGGGGCACCCTCGACGGCGACCGCGCCGAGGGCACCTTCACGGCCGAAGTCCAGGGTGCGCCGGCGACGATCTCGGGGACCCAGACCCTGACGGCTACCGGTTCCGGGTCGAACGTGCAGGTCGAAGGCAAGGCCGACGTCAGGATCCCGCTGATCGGCGGCAAGATCGAGGGTGCGATCGCGGACGAGGTCCTGCGCCTGATCGCGAAGGAGCAGGGGTTCACGGAGCAGTGGCTCGGGGCCTGACCTGGGGCGGGTGTCCCTTGTGTTCCGTCACAGCCGGTAACCTTGGCGATCATGGCTCGCCGCATCGACTACTCAGCCCGTTACAAGCACACCCCCAAAGAGGTGTACAACGCGTTCACCAACCGTGACTACTGGGATGCTCGCATCGAGGAGATGCGGAAGTACTCCGAGAACCACATCGAACACTTCGAGGTGACCGACGACGGGATCGACATCGTCCTGCACCACATTCTGCCGCGCTCGGAACTCCCCGAGATCGCGCAGACCGTGATGAAGAAGGACATGGTCATCACGCGCAAGGAGTCGTACACGCCCTTCGGTGAGCCGACCACGGGCACGTACGAGGCGTCGATCCCGGCGGGGCCGGGCAGCCTCACGGGCACCATGAAGCTGTTCGCCACCGAGACCGGGTGCACGTTCCGCACGTCGTCCGAGGCCAAGGTGTACCTGCCGTTCGTCGGCGGGAAGCTCGAGCAGCTGATGCTCGTCAACCTGATCGACCTCTTCCGCGCCGAGGCGGAGATCACCGAAACGTGGTTGTCGCAGCACTAGCAACCACCGCGCAGACTTCTCATGACTTCAGCGACGCTGAAGCGGCCTCACGGTGTCATCACCCGGGGCACGACAGGCATCAATCGGCTGCGACGCAGCGACCGCTGGCTCGTTCACGACGCGCTGGTGCGCCGGACCCTGCGCGATTCCGCCGACCCGCTCGTCGTCGACCTCGGGTACGGCGCCCGCCCGCACACCACGTTCGAGTTGGCCGACCGGCTGGCCGCCGTGCGCGGTGACCGCCGGGTGGTCGGGCTCGAGATCGACCCCGAGCGGGTGGTCGAGAGCAGGAACGGAGTGAGTTTCGCCCGCGGCGGGTTCGAACTCTCCGGACTGCGACCGGTCCTGGTCCGCGCCTTCAACGTGCTGCGGCAGTATCCCGAGGACGCGGTCGGGCCGGCCTGGGCGCGCATGCAGTCCGGGCTCGCGCCGGGCGGGCTGATCGTCGACGGCACGTGCGACGAACTGGGCCGGCGCTGTGCGTGGGTGCTGCTCGACGCCACCCGCCCGCTGTCACTGACGCTGGCGTGGGATCCGTTCGCCGTGGAGAAGCCCTCGGACATCGCCGAACGCCTGCCCAAGGCGCTGATCCACCGCAACGTCCCGGGCGAGCCGGTCCACGCCCTCCTCACGGCAGCGGATCGCGCCTGGGCGACGGCGGCCCCGCACGGCTCGTTCGGACCGCGGGTGCGGTGGCGGGCCGCTCTCGAACTGCTGCGCGCGCAGGGACTTCCCGTGCAATCCCAGCGCCGCCGGATCCGCGACAACATCCTGACCGTTCCGTGGGCACTGGTCGCGCCCGGTTCCGGCACCAATTAATTCACGCGACATCCCCCGAAGCGGCCCGTAGAGTCACTTCACGAAACATGTTGTGCCGGTGCGCAGGCGAGGGTTACTTCGACTGTGGATCGCGTGGTCGCCGGTTCGAATCCGGTCAGGGACGCAGGTCCCTGTAGCTCAGCGGTAGAGCGCGTCCGTGCCTTCACCGACTCTGATCTCGGCACGACATGCGTGCGCGCCACCCGGTGCGCAGACGACGGATACTTCTCAGGCGAAGTGCGCAAGCACGCGGTTCGACTCCGCACCCCGTCGTCGCCTCGACCTCGGGTGGCGCGCACTCCACGCGTACACCGACACCTCCCGGAAGGAGGAACGACCCCATGAGCAAGTTCAACCTGAAGACACTGCGCCGCAACATGCTACAGAGCCCCGTCACGTCGGAGACGCAACCGACCGGACGCACCTTCGAAGGCGGCAGCGGCTACGCCCGCGACGCGAAGAGCGAGTTGTTCCTCCTCGCGGTCACCAACATGGTCGGTGAGAACACCTTCTACGAGTCGGCCTCGGACCGCGACGGGAGGTTCGTCGAGCTGATCCACGAGGTCGCTCTGGCGGATGCCGAGTGGACCGCCCGCCTGATCGGGTGGCTGCGCCGCGACGCGCATCTGCGTTCGGCGTCGGTGGTGGCCGCCGCCGAGTTCGTCCGGGTCCGGCTGGGCGCCGGGCTGCACGGTGGCAACCGTGCCGTCATCGCCTCGGCGCTGGAGCGGGCCGACGAGCCGGGTGAGATCCTCGCCTACTGGATTGCGCGCCACGGCCGTTCGATCCCGAAGCCGGTGAAGCGCGGTGTCGCCGATGCCGCCGTCCGGCTGTACTCGGAACGCTCGCTGCTGAAGTGGGATTCCGATGCGAGGGACGTCCGCTTCGGCGACGTTCTCGAGCTCACCCATGCGTCGCCGTCGGCGCCGTGGCAGGGCGAGCTGTTCCGGCACGCGATCGATCGTCGGCAGGGACGCGAGAATGCCGTGCCCGCGGGTCTGCGCATGCTCACGGAACGGGCGTCGCTGGCGGCGCTCCCGCCGGAGGATCGGCGTGCCGTCCTCCGCACCCCGGAGCGGCTGTCGGCGGCCGGCATGACGTGGGAGTCGCTCGCCGGCTGGCTGCAGGGACCGATGGATGCGGCGGCGTGGCAGGCGGTGATCCCGTCCATGGGATACATGGCGCTTCTTCGCAACCTGAGGAATTTCGACGAGGCCGGGATCCCCGACCACGTCGCGGAGCAGGTGGCGGCGCGGATCGCGGATCCGGGTGAGGTCGCGAAGTCGCGGCAGTTGCCGATGCGATTCCTCGCGGCGTACCGGAATGCGCCGAGCCTGCGGTGGGGACATGCGCTCGAGCGTGCGCTCGGGGCGTCACTGTCCGCGGTGCCGTCGCTCCCCGGCCGCACCCTGATCCTCGTCGACCGGTCGGGATCGATGTTCTACAGCCGCGTCTCGGCGCGGTCGGAACTGACGAGGGCCGACGCGGCCGCCGTGTTCGGCACCGTGCTGGCTGCGCGCGCCGAGCGGGCGAACCTGGTCGAGTTCGGCACGGGCAGCCGGTTCGTGCCGTTCAAGCACCAGCCGGTCCTGCGGGTCGTCGACAGTTTCGGCGATCTCGGCGGCACGGACACGGCGTCGGCGGTGCGGAAGCATTTCCGCGATCACGATCGCGTCGTCATCGTCACCGACGAGCAGGCGGCGTGGGGTGAACCGACCCGGCACGTCCCGGCCGACGTCCCCGTGTACACGTGGAACGTGGCGGGCTACCGGCACGGTCACGGACCCACCGGCACTGCGAACCGCCACACGTTCGGCGGGCTGTCGGATGCGGGATTCTCGATGATCCCGCTTCTGGAGAACACCCGGAACGGCGAGTGGCCGTTCTGATCCCGGGGCGGTGATCGGTCAGGTGCAGGTGGCCAGTGCGTGTTCGACGCGCTGCGCCACCTGCGCCGGCAGGGCTCCGCATTCCCCGTGCAGGGCGCGGGCGTTCAGCCGCCCGATGGCGACGCCGTCGGCGACCACCTCGTCGAGCAGTTCCTGCGAGATGCCGCTGGCGGCGAGGTCGAGCGCCGTGCACATCGGCGTGGTGATGCGGAGGGGGCCGACCTGCTCGCAGTCCTCCGGGCGGAGGGAACGCCGGTGCAACGCCAGCTGCTGCGTGGGCGAGGGCGGCGACAACACCGTGGAGAGGTGGATGAACCGCGGGTACAGGTGCCCGAGACCGTGAAGTTCGGCGGCACTCTGATGCGAGACCGCGGCGGCGGCACCGAACCAGGTGCACCACTTCGCGAATTCCTCGAGATCGGAGTGCGGACAATCCTTCATGCGGAACAGATCTCGCTCGATCTTGACCCACGAGCCGTCGGCGACGTGCTCACCGATGTCGTCGGCAGCGAAACCGAGGCGCAGCACCTGCGCAGTGGTGAAGAAACCCGCCTGAGCCGTCGCGACGCGTGTCAGCTCTTCACCGACACCTTCGCGCTCCGGGTCACCGGGACGTGGAGCCAACCATCCGGACATTCCCCTAGATTACTGGGCGTTTGTGGCACGTATCACAATTTCTGCGGATCTCGGCGACCCGCCGCGGGCGCATTCACAGAAATTGTTCAGAGTTGTCGGGGAGAATCCGTGCAATGGCAGCCCGAACGAACTCCGCACCCCGAAGTAACCGTGTGCTCGTCATCTCTCTCGTCGTCATCGCCGCGCTCGTCGCGGTCCTCGTCGGCGGCGAACTCTTCGTGCGCAACAGAGTCAAGACGTGCATGGCAGACCAGTTCGAGACCCAACTCGGCTCGCAGGTGGATGTGGGACTGAGCTGGAAGCCGGTCCTGCTGCAGTCGATCGACAAGAACGTCCCGTACATCACCATCGACTCCGACGACACGAAGTTCGGCCCCGCGCAGGGGATGCAGGTCCACGCCCAGGTCAACGACATCCGGATCGAGAACACCGCCGACAGCAGCGGCACCATCGGCAGCTCGGACGCGGACATCACCTGGTCCACCGCGGGCATCCTCGCGACACTGCAGCAGCAGGCGTTCGGCTCGCTCATCAGCGGTGTCACCGCCGATTCGAGCGCGGGAACACTGAGGTTCTCCGTCGGCCCGGCCGGGCTCGCGGACCTGACCGTCAAACCGGAGGTCGTGAACGGGACCGTGAAGGTGCAGACGGTCGGTGCGGAGATCCTCGGTTTCGGTCTGCCCACCGACCTCGTGGACGGGGTCGTCCAGACCCTGACCTCGAGTCTGCAGACCTACCCGCTGGGTATGCAGCCGACGTCGTTGAAGGTCACCGACGACGCCATCGAGATCACCCTCGAGGGCGGCGCGTACTCGATGCCTGCCGCCGGCACCCAGCAACAGCAGCAGGAACAGCAGAGCAGCTGCGGCCTCCTGGTCTGATCGACCGGCGGGTCAGTCGGGCAACCCGTCCAGGACGGCGCGGGTTCCCGACAGACCCAGCCGCGTCGCCCCGGCCGCGATCATGTCGAGCGCGGCCTGCGCGGTGCGGATCCCGCCGCTCGCCTTGACCCCGATCCGCCCGTCCACGGTCTGCGCCATCAGCCGCACCGCTTCCACGGTCGCTCCCCCGGCCGGGTGGAACCCGGTGGACGTCTTCACGAAGTTCGCACCGGCACGCTCGGCGGCCCGGCACGATTCGACGATCGCCTCGTCGGTGAGCGCCGCGGTCTCGAGGATCACCTTGAGGACGGTGCTGTCGCCGACGGCCTCCCGCACGGTGAGGACGTCGGCCAGCACCGCATTGAAGTCGCCGGCCACGGCGGCGCCGATGTCGATCACCATGTCGATCTCCTGCGCGCCCTGATCGACGGCGAGCCGGGCCTCGGCGCCCTTGACCAGCGAGTGGTGCTTCCCCGAGGGGAACCCGACCACCGCCGCGGTCACGAGGCCGGGCGCCTTGACCGGAAGCATCGACGGCGACACGCAGACGGCGAGCACACCGAGTGCACGCGCCTCGACGATCAGCGCCTTCACGTCGTCGGTGGTGGCCTCGGGCTTGAGGAGCGTGTGGTCGACGAGGTCGGCCACCTGGGAGCGGGTCAGTGCAACGTCGGACATACCTGTGAGCTTCGCACAATGCCGTCCGGGGCTTGCGGCACGGCCTAGCATCGCCGTATGAGTGATCCGGGATCGATCTTCGACGAGGCGCGGCGCGAGTTCGACCGGCTGACGACGGCCGTGTGGGCGCCGGCCGGGCAGTCGCTCGCCTTTCAGCTCGGCCTGCGCCCCGGCGACGCCGTCCTCGACGTGTGCTGCGGCGCAGGGTCTTCGGCGTTGCCCGCCGCCACCGCGGTGGGGCCGTCGGGTCTCGTCCACGGGGTCGACCTGTCCGACGAACTCCTGGAGCAGGGCCGGGTCAAGGCGTCGGAACGCGGACTGCAGAACATCGAGTTCGTCTGCGCGGACGCCACCACCTGGGAGCCGCCGAGCACCGTCCCGGACGCCGGTTACGACGCGCTCGCCTGCTCGTACGGCGTGTTCTTCCTGCCCCACATGGATGCCGATTTCACCCGGCTCGCGGGCCTCGTCCGGCCTGGTGGGAAGGTCGGGATGACGGTGTGGCGGCGGGGGGCGTTGCGCGACTTCGCGGACGCGTTCCACGACGCCGTGGCCCGGCATCGGGAACCCGCGCCCGAACCGGCCGGGTCGCCGTTCGATCCGCTCGAACGCATCGACACCCCGGATGCGCTCCACCAGTGGCTGGGCGAGCTGGGCGCGCACTCGACCGAGGTCCGGGAACTGTCCAACATCATTCCCGCCACCCCCGAGTTCGCCTGGGACCTCGTCCTGGGTGGGAACTTCCGCCGCGCACTCGCCCCGTTCGACGACCGGACGGTCGAGCAGATCCGACTCGATCTCCTGCAGCTGCTCACCGAGCGCGCGATTCACGACGTCGACGCAGGCACCCTCGTCGGCACCGCCGTGGTGAACGGCCGGAGCGCGACCTGAAAGACTGGTGCCCATGAGCGCTGCTTCGACCGAGGACCACCGGTACGTTCTTTCCCTCGGCTGCCCCGACCGCACCGGCATCGTCGCCCGGATCTCGACGTTCCTCGCCGACGTGGGCGGCTGGATCGTCGAGGCGGCGTACCACGCCGACGCCGACACCGGCTGGTTCTTCACCCGCCAGGCCGTCCGCGCGTCTTCGGTCGACATGTCCATCGAGGAACTCCGGGAGCGCTTCGCGACGGTCGCCGCCGAGCTGGGTCCCGAAACCGAGTGGACGGTGTCCGACACCGGTGAGCGCAAGCGGGTGGTGCTGCTGGTGAGCAAGGAGGCGCACTGTCTCCACGACCTGCTGGGCCGCGCGGCCGGCGGCGAGTTGCCCGCCGACATCTGCGCGGTGATCGGCAACCACCGCGACCTCGAAAACGTCACGCGACAGCACGGCATCGACTTCCATCACGTGCCGTTCGCGAAGGACCCCGCCGACCGCGGGCCCGCATTCGAGCAGGTGCGTGAACTGGTCGACGCCCACGATCCCGACGCCGTGGTGCTGGCGCGGTTCATGCAGGTGCTGCCCTCGGACCTGTGCGAGCACTGGGCGGGCCGGGCGATCAACATCCACCACAGCTTCCTGCCGTCGTTCGTCGGTGCCCGCCCGTATCACCAGGCGTTCGCCCGCGGCGTGAAGCTGATCGGCGCCACCTGCCACTACGTGACGGCCGAGCTCGACGCGGGCCCCATCATCGAGCAGGACGTGATCCGCGTCGATCACGCCGACGAGGTCGCGGACATGGTCCGGCAGGGTCGCGACATCGAGAAGCTCGTGCTCTCCCGCGGCCTGCGCTGGCATCTCGAGGACCGCGTCCTCGTGCACGGCCGTAAGACGGTGGTCTTCAGCTAGTCGCCGGCACCGTCGCTGACGGTGATGTCAGCGGTACACGTCGGGCAGGCCGTCGGACACCGACTGGGGGAAGTCGGGTTGCCGCTTGTCCAGGAACGCCGCGACCCCTTCGCGGACGTCGGCCGAGGCGCCGCGTACGTGGATGGCGATCGACTCGGCCCGGTGAGCCACCTCGGGGCTGTCGGCCCCGAGCATTCTCCACATCAGCTGCCGGGTCAGTGCGACGGAGACGGGCGAGGTGCCCGCCGCCAGTTCGCGCGCCACCTCGATCGCTCTCGGCAGCACGCGGTCGGTGGCGACGACCTCACGGACGAGGCCGCGTTCGAGCGCCTCTGCCGCTGACACCATCTTGCCGCCGACGGCCCACTCGACGGCGGTCGAGATGCCGACGATCCGGGGCAGGAACCAGGTGGAACATGCCTCCGGCACGAGCCCCCGACGGGTGAACACGAAGCCGAACTTCGCAGTGTCCGAGGCGATCCGGACGTCGGCGGGCAGCGTCATCGTCACGCCGACCCCGGCCGCCGGACCGTTGATCGCCGCGATCACCGGTTTCGTCGAACGGTAGATCCGCAGCGACGTCTGGCCGCCCGAATCCGGGGGCGCCTCACCGGTGTCCGGGTCGTCGTCGGTGACGAACGTGTCGCCGCCCGCCGCGAGGTCCGCGCCCGCGCAGAAGGCGCGACCGGTTCCGGTCAGGACGATCGCTCGGACCGAATCGTCCGCGTCGCACTCGTCGAAGACTTCGATGATCCGATCCCGCATTTCGAGAGTGAACGCGTTGAGCCGGTCCGGACGATTCAGTCGCACGACGGCGATCTCCTCGTGGCGTTCCAGCACGACGACGCTCTCGACACCGACACTCGTCATTTCTTCCTCTTCCTGTTCGTCTGATCACGGTGTGGGTGGAGCATCAGCGCACCTTCGAGAACCTCTCGGACACGTCCCGGTACTCGGAACGGATCGCGGTCTTCGACAGCTTTCCGCTGGGGAGGCGCGGCAGGGGTTCGTTCCGGATCACGACGTATCGGGGCACCTTGTAGTCGGCGACCAGTCGGTCGCAGTGCTCGATGATGGTGGCCTCGTCGACGTCACCGGTGACCGTCACGATCGCCGCCGGAGTCTCACCGAACCGCGAGTCCTTCGCGGCGATCACCGCGACTTCCTCCACTCCCTCGATCTCACCGATCACTCGCTCGAGTTCCACGGGTGAGATGTTGATTCCTCCCGTGATGATGAGGTCCTTGAGCCGGTCGACGAACTGCAGACGCCCTTCGCTGTCCCGCGTTCCCAGATCGCCGCTGTGCAGCCACCCGTCCTGCAGCGCGGCGGCGGTGGACTCCTCGTCGTTCCAGTAGCCCGGTGTGACGCCCGGTCCGCTCAGGAGGATTTCGCCTTCCTCACCGGGGTCGGCCTCGGTCCCGTCCGGGCGGACAACTTTCATCTCGGTGAAGATGGAGCCGTTTCCGCAGGTCTCGGGGTGGTCGAACGCCTCACTCACCAGAGTGGCGGTCGCGACTCCCCCGGCCTCCGTCATTCCGTAGATCTGGCGGAGCGCCACCCCCTTGTCCGCCCACCGCTGCAGCAGGGCGGGGGCGACGGCGGCGCCGCCGACGATCGCGGTGCGCAGCGAACCGAGGTCGGCGTCCTCGAACTCCGGGGCGCGGGAGATGGCGTCGAAGATCAAGGGGACGCCGAAGAGGGCCTGGACCCGGTGCTCGCTCAGCAGTGCCGCGGCACGTCCGGGTTTCAGCTCGCGTTCGATGATGATGGTGCCGCCCAGCACGGTGGTCATGAGGAGACCCCACACGAGGCCGGGTGTGAAGACCAGAGGCAGAACCAGCAGCGTCGTCGACCCGGGCCGCAGCCCTTCCTCCGTCAGCGACGCCTCGAAGACGATGTTCAAGAGGGTGCGGTTGGTGCAGATGACACCCTTGGAGAGCCCTGTCGACCCGCTGGTGAACAGCAGCGCCGCCGGCTCGTCGGGTCCGACGTCGATCCGGAAATCGTCGACGCCGCCACTGCGCAGCACCGAGAATTCGTCGAAGGGCAGCGAGTCGAATACGTCGCCCAGGACGCGCGTCTGCTCGACCGAGTCGCCGTACACGGCAGGCGCAATCACCAGGCGGGCTCCGGCGTCGTCGATCACCTTGCGCAGTTCCGCCGGCTTGAGCCGCGGGTTCAACGGTACGAGGACTGCGCCCGCCTTGAGGACGCCGAGGGCGATCGCCGGCCATGCGAGCGAGTTCGGGCCGAGTACACCGATGCGATCGCCCGCCTCGATCCCGGCCTCGGCGATCCGGCGGGCGATTCGGCTCGACCAATCCTGCAGTTCCCGGTACGTGAGCGCGTCGTCGTCCACGACGATCGCCCGCCGGTCGCCCTTCGTCGCCGCCCACCAGTGCAATGCCGACCCGATTGTCGCAGCCATCTCCACTCAACCTTCCGCCGTCGCCGTCAGGCGACATCGATGTTGCGGCGGACGCCTGCGCGCCACCGCCAAAACCTATTATCTATAGGTTAACTGATGCAGTACCGAATCGGACACCCCGATCGGCACGATTTCTCCTCGAGCGTTCGGCACCCACGATGGCCAGTCCGGCCGCGCCGGCCGCCGCCCCGCCCACCCAGAACCCGATCACGAACGCCTGCTCGGACGCCAGGCCCGTACCGGCGACGGTCACGGACGCGAGCAGCGTCGCCACCAGCGCACTGGCAAGCGAACTTCCGAAGGTTCGCGCAATCGCGTTGATGCCGTTGGTGAATCCGGTGAATTCGGACGGCACTGCGTCGACGAGCAACGCCGGCAGCGCCGCGTAGGACGCGCTCACGAAGACGTTGATCACGACGAGCGCCACCACCACCTGCCACAGCCGGGCGTGGGCCAGCGCCAGCATCGCGAATCCGGCGACCCCGATCCCGCAGGCTCCGAATGCATCACGCCGGCGGCGACCATGCCCAGTCCCCCGCCGACGGCGAGAATCCCCGACATCAGCCCGATCGCATTCACGAGCCGGCGAGGGCCGAGACGACCTCGCAGCACGGCGACGCCGATCGGGAACAAGGCGAACGACACCCCCTGGAGGACTCGCCCGAAGACGAGGACCGGGAGATATTCGGTCATGGTGCACAGCACCGAACCGAGGAGCACCACGACGAGGGTGCCCAGCAGAACCGGGGCGCGGACCGCGCTGATCGGCGAGTCTGTCCAGTACCGGCGTGCACACGGCCGCGGCGAGCAGGTTCGCCGTGATCACCCAGCCCACGGCGGCCGAATCGACACCGAGCTGGGAAGCCATGGCGGGGAGCAATGGCACCACTGCCGTCTGTATCACCGCCGTGGTCATGACGACGAAGCACAGTGCCGCGACCAGCAGCCGATCACGTGTCGCGGAGTGTCGAACCGGGTGGGGTCGCGCGACTGTGATCGACTCCTCGCCCGTCGCCACCATCTACTACAGATCCAGGATCAGCTTGGGTGTGCAACTCCGGGACACGCAGATCATCATTGCGTCGTTCTCCGCCTGCTCGTCCTCACTGAGGACGGAGTCGCGATGATCGGGAGTGCCGCCGAGCACCGCGACCTCACAGGTTCCGCAGGTGCCCTCGCGGCACGAGAAGTCGGCGTCGACGCCCTCCCGGAGGACGGCGTCGAGGATCGTCTCGTCCGCGGCGACCTGCACCGCCTTTCCCGTTCGGTCGAGTTGGACCTCGAAGGCACCGTCGTCGGCGCCTGCCGGAACCTCCTTCGGCGCGAAGCGTTCGACGTGGAGCGTGACGTGGGGGCGTTCGCGGCACGCCGATTCGATCGCCTGCAACAACGGTTCCGGCCCACAGCAGTAGACGACGGTTCCGGGCTCGACCTCGTCGAGGGCCGCGCCGAGATCGAGGTGGCCGTGCTGGTCCTGCGGACGAATGCGCACCCGTTCGGGGTGTGTTTCCGCGAGTTCGTCGGCGAATGCCATGCTCGCTCGGGTCCGGCCGCCGTAGAGCATCTGCCACGACGTTCCCTTCGCCTCCACTTCCCGCACCATGGGGAGAAGTGGTGTGATGCCGATCCCGCCGGCCACGAACAGGTACGAGTCGGCATCGACGAGCGCGAAGTGGTTCCGGGGGCCGCCCACCGCGACGACGTCGCCGGTGTCGAGCTTGTCGTGGACGAAGATCGAGCCGCCCCGGCCGTCGGCCTCGCGCAGGACCGCCACGGTCAGCGACGTCGTGTCACCGGGGTCCCCGCAGAGGGAGTACTGACGGGTGATCGTGTCGTCGAGGATCAGATCGACGTGCGATCCCGGCGTCCAGGCCGGGGCCGTCGCACCGTCGTGGTCGACCAGCGTGAGTCGCACGACGCCGTCCGCAAGCACCTCCTTGCCGGCAACCTGCATCTGCCGCCGCTCGTGGTTCGCAATGGTGGTCATTCACACGTCTCGTTCCGCTCGACTCCGCTTGTTCCTAAATCTTATGCAATTAGGTTAATGTCGCGCAAGGCGTCCACCGGAGCTGTTGCCCCGCGGCGACACCTGAGATAAACCTAAGCGCATTAGAATTTTGGATGGGAGTACTCGCTCATGGACCTGCCGGCGACCGAATCGGTGCTCGACCTGTTCCGTCTGACCGACCGCGTGGCTGTCGTCACCGGCGCGGGCAGCGGCCTCGGTGCGGGGTTCGCCTGCGCCCTCGCGGAGGCGGGCGCGGATGTCGTGGTCGCCGCACGAAGGCGCGACAAGCTCGATGCGGTCGCCCGGTCGGTGACCGAACGCGGTCGGGACTGCCTGGTGGTCCCCACCGACGTCACCGATCCGCAGCAATGCGACGCGCTCGCGCAGGCTGCGATCGACCGGTTCGGCAGGCTCGACGTCCTGGTGAACAACGCCGGGGTCACCCATGCCGCACCCGCCACCCGCGAGCGGCCCGAGGACTACCGGGCGGTGCTCGATGTGAACCTTTTCGGTGCCTACTGGGCCGCCCAGGCCTGCGCCCGGGTCATGGGGCCCGGATCGAGCATCGTCAACATCACCAGCATGCTCGGTCTGGTGAAGTCCGTGCTCCCGCAAGCCGCGTACTCGTCGAGCAAGGCCGGGCTCATCGGCTTGACCAGAGATCTGTCGAACCAGTGGTCCGGGCGGAAAGGCATCCGGGTCAATGCGATCGCACCGGGTTTCGTCGACACCGACATGATCGGCGAGATGTCGGCGGAGACGCTCGCGGCTTTCCTCCACGACTGCTCACTGGGACGGACCGCCACCCAGCGCGAACTCGACGCGGCGGTGGTCTTCCTCGCCAGCCGGGCCTCGGGATACATCACCGGGTCGACGCTGGCCGTCGACGGCGGAACCTCCGGTCACTGACCGACGAAAGGCGACAACATCATGCCCCTGACCACCCTTCGCACCGAACTCCGAGGCGACGGAGTCGTGCTCACCGCAGACCGATGGGAGCCGACCTCCCCGAGGAAGGGCATCGTCCTGCTTCTCCACGGCGGTGGGCAGACCCGCCATTCGTGGCAGCGCACCGGAATCCGTCTCGCCGACAACGGCTGGTGCGCACTGGCGATCGATGCCCGCGGTCACGGTGACAGCGAGTGGGCCGAGGACGGCGACTACGGCACCGACGCCCACGCGCGCGACCTCGCCGCCGTCGTCGCCGATCTCGGCGAGCCGCCGGTCCTGGTCGGAGCGTCCATGGGCGGAATGGCGTCGCTGGTCGCGCAGGGTGATCGCGCCATCGGTCGCGCGCTGGTCCTGGTGGACATCACACCCCGCGCCGAACCCGGCGGACTCGCCAAGATCACGGCATTCATGCAGAGCGGCCTTGCCGGTTTCGACACCCTCGACGACGCGCTGGCAGCAGTCGTCGCCTACAACCCGCACCGGCGTCGTCCGCCGCGGATCGAGGGCCTCCGCAAGAACCTTCGCCACCGCGACGGCCGCTGGTACTGGCACTGGGATCCGCGGATGATCACGCATCGGGAGAACAGCGTCGACGAGGCCGCGACCCGGGAGGCGCGGGCTCGTGCCGCGGCGCGCGCGGTGACCGTCCCGACCCTCCTGATCCGGGGCGCGCAGTCCGACGTCGTCAGCACGGACGGTGCGCGTGACCTGCTGGAACTGATCCCGACGGCCCGTCAGATCGACGTGGGCGGCGCCGGGCACATGGTCAGCGGCGACGACAACGACCTGCTCAGCGACGGGCTGCTCGACTTCCTCGACGAGGAGGTCGCCTACACCCATAAGGTGACCACGACCCGCTACGATTCACCTCACCATGCCAAATAACCATTCGAGCGAACACCCCCACCGGAAAGCCTGACATGCCCCGACCATCGAAGCCCCTGATCAGCCGTGCAGCTGCGGTGCAGGCGTCCATCGAGATCATCGATTCCGAAGGACTCGAGGCATTCAGTCTGCCGCGACTGGCCAAGCACCTCGGAGTGCAGGCGCCGTCGTTGTACCACCACTTCGCGGACAAGAGCGAGATCCTGTCCGCGGTGGCACGCCACATCGCAGGCGCCACCGTTGTGCGTCCCCGCCGCAAGCCCGGATCCGACTGGCCGGAGTTCTTCGTGGCGTTGAGCCTGAACTTCCGCCAGGCCATTCTCCGGCACCGTAACGCGGCGCCGATCCTCCTGCGGTATCTGCCCCGGGACCTCCTGATCGGCACCTACGAGGACACGGCCCGATTCCTCCTGGACTCCGGCGTCCCGACACATCTCCACGTTCAGATCCTGGACGGGATGGAGACATTGTCCATCGGCGCGGTCCTCACGGAAGCGATGCGCAAGCCGAGCACCCGCGCAACGATTTTCCCCAATGTCGATCCGGAGTCCCAGCCTCTCCTCGCGGAAGCGCTTGCCGCCAACGAACTCTCGTCGAAACGGTTGTTCGAGGAGATGATCCGCAGCTTCCTGTACGGGGTGATGCGGAACGAGGCAGGCGCCGGGAGCGCAACCGAGGAACGCTCCGCCTGACATCCTCACCAGCCGAGGGCGAAGGGCCCCTGGAACCGCACGTCTAGGGGCCCTTCGCCATCTCTGTGTCCTAGCCGACGGTCGCGGGCATGTGCACCGTCTTGATCTCGAAGAACTCCTCGAGGCCCTCGATCCCGCCTTCCCTCCCGACACCGGACTGCTTGTAGCCGCCGAACGGCACGGTGAAGTCGATGATGGCGGCGTTCACGCTGATCGTTCCGGTCCGGATACGCTGCGCCACCTCGAAACCGTGGTCGAGATCGTTGGTGTACACCGCACCGGACAATCCGTATATCGAGTCGTTGGCGATGGCGATCGCCTCTTCCTCGTCCTCGTAGGTGATCACGGAGATGACCGGACCGAAGATCTCCTCCTGCGCGACTCGCATGTCGTTGCGCACGCCGTCGATCAGAGTCGGCTCGACGAAGAAGCCGTGCTCGACCCCGGCGGGGCGGCCACCGCCGAGCACGATCGTCGCGCCCTCCTCCTCGGCCGAGGCGATGTAGCTTTCGACGCGGTCACGTTGCCGCTCCATGGCGAGCGGACCGAGGAATGTCGTCTCGTCCCACGGATTTCCCATCGGAAGGAAGCTCAGCGCACCCTTGAACGCCTCGATCACCTCGTCGTGACGCTTGCGGGACACAAGGACACGCGTCAGCGCGATACAGGCCTGACCGCTCTGCATGCAGCCACCGATGGGGAGAGACTGCATGACATGGCCCAGATCGGCGTCGTCGAGGATGATCGCCGCCGACTTGCCACCGAGTTCGAGGGACACCCGCGCGATCCGCTCACCGGCGAGTGACATGATGCGCCGTCCCGCGAGAGTGCTTCCGGTGAAGGTGATGTGATCGACGGAGGGATTGGTGACCAGCGTTTCGGACACGTCGCGATCGGCGCAGAGAACGCTGACGACACCCTCGGGAAGCACGCCTTCCGCCGTCAGTTCCCCGATGATGTCGGCGAATACGGACGGCGACAGCGGGGCCTCCGGTGCCGTCTTGAGGATCACCGAGCAGCCGGCAGCGAGGGCTGGGGCAACCTTGAACGCAATCGTCCCGATCGGCCCGTTCCACGGAATGATGGCCGCGACGACACCGGTCGGTTCCTTGAGGATCCGGGAGATCCCGCCGTCGGCCCGGGTCCGGTCCTCACGGGTGGAGAAGTCACGGGCCACCGCGGCGACGGCGCGGAACAACCCGGCGGTCATCTGCTGGGTCGGGCCGCTGACGGCCACGGGGATGCCGACCTCGATGACGCCGAGCGGGGTCAACTCCTCGACCCGCCGCTCGAGCCGGTTCGCGATCTCGTCGAGAACGTCGGCGCGCTCGGCCATCGTGCGCGACGCCCACACGCCGGAATCGAACGACGCGCGAGCTGCCTGCACGGCTCGTTCGACGTCTTCCGCAGTGGCGCTGCGGATTCGCGCGGCCCGCTTCTCTGTCCACGGGTCGACGAGATCGATCCACTCGTCTCCCGTCGACTCCACCCATCGGCCGCCCACGAACACCTGCTCGCGATCGGCGATCTCCGGCGGCGCTGCTGCCGCCGATTCTGTTGTCGTCATGGTCGGAAACTCCTTCGCTCAGCGATTGTTGTAACCGGCATCGACCGGCAGGGTCACACCCGTGACGTACCGCGCCTCGTCGGAGGCGAGGAACACGATGGCGTTGCTGATGTCGACGGCCTCGATCAGCTCGACCGGCATCGGATTCTTGTACGACTCGTCGTTCGCGACCTCGGGGTGCGAATTCACGAACTCGCCGTATTCGGCGTTGGCGACCATCGGGGTGTTCACACCGGTGGGATGCACGGTGTTGACTCGAATGCTGTGCTTGGCAAGCTGCTTCGAGTACAGCCGCATGAGACCGACGACGCCGTGCTTGGCCGCGGAGTAGCCGGCCTGACCGGGGAATGTGTTGAGCCCGATGCTGGTCAGGCCGGCAGCGGAACTGGTGATGACGATCGAACCGCCCTGACCTCGTTCGATCAGCCCGGGCACCGTCACCTCCAGTACGTGCCACACGCCGGTGAGCATCACATCGATGGCGTCGTGCCACGCCTGCGGCTGATCACCGGGTTCGATGACGGGCATGATGCCGGCGTTGGGCAGGACGATGTCGACGTGCTCGAACTGTTCGATTCCGGCGTCGTACGCACGCTGGACGTCCGCCCGGTTCCGGACGTCGCCGATCGACGTGACGATGGAGCCACCGGCCTCCTTGACCAGACGTTCGGTCTCGGCGAGGTCGTCCGTGGTGGCCATCGGATAGAACACCGAGTCGATCTGCTCGCAGATGTCCATCGCGATCACCGACGCGCCCTCCTCCGCCAGTCGAATGGCGTGCGAACGTCCTTGTCCTCGAGCCGCACCGGTGACGAATGCGACCTTTCCCTCGAGTCGTGCCATGACGTGTCCTCTCGTAACTGCTGAGTCGTGAATGTCGCTGGTGTGCAGGAATGTCGCGCAAGAATGCGCGGGGCATGAGCACGGGATGTGAGCCTGGGTTCGAGGAACGTCCGCCGGACGCCCTCCTCACGGACCCCGCCTGTGAGCCGTGTCACAGGACAGTAGCGCGACGTTCGCCGTTCGTCAACAGTGGAAC
This sequence comes from Rhodococcus jostii NBRC 16295, assembly GCF_001894825.1. Lineage (GTDB taxonomy): Bacteria > Actinomycetota > Actinomycetes > Mycobacteriales > Mycobacteriaceae > Rhodococcus_F > Rhodococcus_F jostii. The sequence continues at coordinate 69,248 of NZ_BCWY01000047.1, forward strand.
ATATATCGTTATTCGTCTCATGCCTCAGAGGTATCCGGGGGGCTCGTGCCAGTCACCGACCTGGTAACACGTGTGCGCCTCCTCCTGCTCGAACGACAGCAACCGGCAGAGGCGGACGGCACCGTCGTCCTCGGGATCGATTCTCATCAAGGCGATCTGGGCACCCGCGTCGCGCAACACCTCGAGCGCTCGCACGAGTAGGCCGGCACCCAGGCCACCGCCACGCGACTCCTTCTCGAGAACCAAGGCCCGGATCCACGCCGCCCGCAGGTCGAGGTGCGTGTGCAGCGTCGGATCCAACCAGACGAACCCGTGGGACCGGCCGGCGTCCCCGGACGCGACAACCACCGAACCGGTTCCGTAGGAGCGGCTTTCCGAGAGCTTCTCGAGCTGGGCCGACGACATTCCCGAGCGACTCAGCACGTCGTCGAGCGCCTTCACCGACTCCGGGTCGTCCAGCGCACGCAGCTCCTCCAGCCGGGACCCTTCCGGGACGGCCACCGGATCGAGCGGAACCGCGAAGGGCCCGGTCAGGCTGCGGAACAAGGTCCACAACCGGCTGACCGACGGGATCCTGAATCTGCGAGTCAGCCTCTCGGCCGCCGGATGCGTGCCGAAAGCCCAGGTCCGCAGTGCGCGCGCTCCGGTGCCCCTCCAGCCGTCCGGCCGGTCCACGTCGAGGCCGAGTTCCTCGACGAGCAACGTCGCGATTCCCCGCGATCGATAGTCGGGGTGAACGACGAACTGGACCGTCCCGAGGCCCTCGTCGTCCACAGCCACCTGGAGGTACGCCACCACGACGAGGGGCACATCCTCGAGGGCGCTCAACCCTCGGCGCGCCTTGACGGCAAGATGCGACACCCGCACCCCCGTGCGCGTCCGGGCCGTGACGTCCCGAGGTTCGATACGCGAGAACCCCGCTTCGTCGTCATATTCGGCGGCCGCGGCCACCAGGGCGAGCACTTCGTCGCGGTCGTCGTCTGCGAGTTCCTCGCACCACTGACAGGAAATCATCCGTATCACTCCTTATCGGACGGTGTCGCCCAAACCTAATGTTCATTGATTAAACCCGCAACGGCCGGACCTGCGAGGGTTTACACATAAATCTATGTGAGTTAGATTTAGGGAGTCGATCCACACCGCAATCGGAGACGGTGGCGGGTAGCGGCGACCACGCCGGCCCATCGACTCCGCACGACACTGGAGGAAACGCAATGACCGAGGTCGGAGCACCCCGCGAGGAACGCATTCGCCGGGCCCTGGATCACCTGCGCAACGACACGACGGACGAGTTCGACCACATCACCTGGTTTCGACCGGAGGAGTTCACCGATCCGGCCGTGGCCAAGCAGGAACGCGACCTCATCTTCGGACGTGTTCCCTCGATAGTCGCGCACGGCTCCGAGATCCCCCGCTCCGGCGACTTCTTCACCCTGCAGATGCCGCGGAACAACATCATCGTCGTCCGCCAGCGCGACGGCGGCGTCAAGACGTTCGTCAACCTGTGCCGGCACCGGGGCGCCCTCCTCGAGAAGGAGGAGAAGGGCCGCTGCCGCCTCTTCTCCTGCCCGTACCACCGGTGGTCGTACGACACGGACGGCACCCTGCGGACGATTACCCGTGACAACACCTTCGGGGAAACCGACACCACGAACATGGGCCTCGTGGAATTGCCGACCGAGGAGCGCCACGGTTTCATCTGGGTCGTGGACGAGGCGAACGCCGAGATCGACGTGGCGGGCTGGCTCGGCGAAGAGATGGATACGATCCTCGCCGGATACGACCTCGGTTCCAAGATCGCCTTCCAGGCCGAAGGATTCGACGAGCCGGTCAACTGGAAGATCATGCAGGACGCCTTCCTCGACGGCTACCACATCCAGTACGCCCACCCCAACACCGCAGCAAAACACATCCACACCAACGTGATGGCATTCGAGGACTTCGGCAGGCACTGCCGGTTCATCGCGCCGCGCAAGTCGATCGACCGGTGGATCGAGGAAGACCCCGGCGACCGGAGCCTGGCCAAGGACATCACGGAAACCCATTTCCTGCTGCCCAACAGCACCCTGCTGCGGCAGCCGGATCACTTCCAGCTCCTCACGTTCCGTCCGCACCCCACCGATCCGCAGCGCTGCCGCATGGAGATGCGCCTGATCGTGCCGCCGGTCGCGGACACCGAGATGACCGAGGAGAAGTGGACCCGCCTGTGGAACAAGAACTGGGAGATTCTCCTCGCAGTTCTCCACGCAGAGGACTTCCCGCTCCTGCGGGACTCCCAGCACGGCATGACGAGCGCCAACGCCGGACGGATGGTGTTGGGCCAGAACGAGGTCGCCAATCAGGTGTTCCGTCGCGAAACCCAGAAACTGCTGGCAACGAACTAACTGACAACACATGATGTGCGGGGCGCCCGGCGGGCGCCCCGCCGCAGGAGGAAAGCATGCAGAGCGATCTCTTCGACCGGGACCACGAACTGTTCCGCGAATCCGTCCGGGGATTCGTCGACAAGCACGTGGTTCCCCACCTCGAGAAATGGGACGCGGATCGCCTGATCGATCGCGAGACCTGGCTGGCAGCGGGTCGCCAGGGCCTGCTCGGACTGCCCGTCCCCGAGGCGTACGGCGGCCCCGGCGAACTCGACTACCGCTTCCGCTTCGTGATCCAGCAGGAGATTGCCCGCGTCGGCGCGTCGGCCCTGCAGTCCGGGTTCTCCACGAACGACGACATCGTCCTGAACTACCTGCTCCGTCACGCAAACGAAGAGCAGCGGCAGCGCTGGTTGCCGGGATTCGTCACCGGCGAGACCATCGGTGCGATCGCGATGAGTGAGCCTGCCGCGGGCAGCGACCTGCGCGCCATCCAGACCACTGCCGTCGCCGACGGCGACACCTGGGTGATCAACGGGTCCAAGACCTTCATCACCAGCGGAATCCTCGCCGACCTGGTGATCGTGTTCGCAAAAACCGATTCCGCGGCCGGCTCCCGCGGCTTCAGCCTCTTCGTCGTCGAGGACGGGACGCCGGGATTCAGCCGTGGTCGCAAGCTCGACAAGCTCGGTCTGCACGCGCAGGACACGGCCGAGTTGTTCTTCGAGGACGTCCGCATCCCGAAGGAGAACCTGCTCGGCGAGGTCGGTTCGGGGTTCGCGTACCTGATGCAGAGCCTTCCCCTCGAACGGCTCGGTATCGGCATCGCCGCGCAGGTGTCGGCCGAGGCGGTACTCGGCTGGACGCTCGACTACGTCAAGGAGCGCACGGCTTTCGGCAAGCGCGTCGGGGAGTTCCAGGGTCTCGGCTTCACGCTCGCCGAACTGCAGACGGCCGTCGAGGTGTCCCGCGCGTACATCGACCGGTGCGTGCGTGAGCACAATGCGGGCACCCTCACCGCCGTGGACGCGGCGAAGGCCAAACTCTGGGCCACGGAACTGCAGGGCCGCGTGATCGATGCCGGTGTGCAGTTCCACGGCGGCTACGGCTACATGATGGAATACCCCGTCGCGAAGGCATACATCGACGCGAGGATCCAACGAATCTACGGCGGCACCAACGAGATCATGAAGGAAATCATTCATCGCGATCTGATGAAGGCCTGAACGATCCGATCGATCGGGATGGGCGCGGCGCCGGGGCAACGCTCGCAGTTGAGGAGCTGGGACATGATCAGTGTACTCGCACGCGGGGTGACACTTCTCGGACTACTGCTGGCCCTGGGCCCGCCGTCCACGGCCGGAGCTGCCCCGGACCGCGCCCCCGAAGGTCCGCCACAGACGAGCTGGCCGGCCGCGTGGGCCTATTCCATCGAGCACCCCGATGCGCTTCCGCCGGGATTGAACGACTTCTCGCGCCGGCCGACTGCCGCACATCCGCGCCCGGTTCTCCTCGTCAACGGGACATTCGAGAACAGTTACGCCAACTGGGCGATGTACTCACCAAAGCTGAAAGCAGACGGTTACTGCGTCTTCGGTCTCAACTATGGTGGGCCCGAAACCGGCCCGTTCCATCAGACAGGTGACATGCGGGTGTCCGCACAGCAGGTCGGCGACTACGTCGATACGGTTCTCGCCGCCACCGGTGCAGACAGGGTCGACATCGTCGGGCACTCCCAGGGCGGTCTCGTGCCGCTGTACTTCATCAACCGGTTGGGTGGGCAGTCGACGGTCGGCACGATGGTCGGAGTCGCTGCCGCAACCCACGGCATCAGCGCGTACGGGATGCTGAATCTCCTCGCCATGAACCCTCAGGCGAAGGATCTCGTCGGACAGGTGATTCCCGCAGTCGACGACGGCACCGCCGGTTCCGCGTTCGTCACGGAAACCGGCGTGGGCGGAATGACCCGCCCGGAGGTCGACTATGCGACCGTCAGTTCGCGATCCGATCTCGTCGTGCAGCTGAGCGAATCGCAGCTACCACCCGGTCCGAACGTGTCCAACATCGTGGTCCAGGACTTCTGCGCCGAAGATCAGACCAATCACGGAACCATGGTCTACGACGACGTCACACTGCGAGTCGTCCGGAACATCCTCGATCCGGCAACGGCAGTCGCCCCTGCCTGCCATGCCGTTGCGCCACTGCCCTGATTGACGTCCTCTCGGCCGTGAACGACCGAGATTCCCCTCGAGACTCACGTCCCGAAGTTCCTGTTTCACCGACAGTCGCCTCCCCACACTTCATGTGCGGGGCGGTCTCACACCATCTCCGCAGGCTGCCACCGTCAGTCCGACGGCCACAATGTTCTTCGCCGCATTCACATCCCGGTCATGGACGACGCCGCATCGGCACGCCCACTCCCGCACGTCAAGCGGCATCGTCGACGCGATCGACCCACACACCGAGCACATCTTCGACGACGGA
>NZ_BCWY01000048.1 GCF_001894825.1 Rhodococcus jostii NBRC 16295
GCAGCAGTTCGGTGAACCCGTCGGCCCGCCGCTGCCCCGGGGTGCGCTCGTCCTTCGTTCCATCCTGCGCCGGCCGCGGCTTCGACAGCCCGGACAGCGCCGAGAGCAGCATCTCACCGGTCACCGCATCCAGGTCACCCTTCACCGCGACCCGCCCGTTCAGTGTCTTCGAGGCGTGGAACTCGTTGCGTTCGGTGTCTTCACTCGGCGGCGGATCATCCGATTCGAAGACACGCTCCAGTCGCGCGATCACCGCACGCACCGCATCGGTGTTCGCGGTCGGACCGGTGGCCGCGAGCAGCAACGCCCTCCGGCAGTCGTCCAACGCCTCGTCCGGCATGCCCTTCGGTGGCCGCTCACAGAACTTCATGACCAGCGCAGCGTGCTCCGCCGAGATGGTGGTGCCGAAGAATTGATCCGCGATCTCCGGCTGGAACCGCAAACCCCGGCCCAGCATCACGATTCGCCCCGCCGCACCCACCTCGAGCAACGTCTTCGATGCCAGCCACATCTTGGCGTTCGGAAACCCCAGCACATCGACGTGGCAGCGATGGTCGACGGCACCGACCAGTTTGACCCGCAAGGCTTCGAGCCGCTGGATCTCCTCCGACACCCGCACCACCGAGTCGAGCAATTCCGCCTCGGCCAGACGCCACGCATCACCGACCGCAGTCGCCAGAATCTCGTCCGACAACGCCCCCTGGATATCCTCCCCGATCCCCATGTTCCAATTCTAGTTCGAACAAACATTCGAGTCAATGCTCAATCCCGGCCATGCACTGGTGTGGATTTACCTCGAGGCGCAGCCTCTTCGCCCCGCCCATCCGCAACCGTGCCGGCGCCGAATACCTGCCGTGGGAATGGCGACAGATGGGCCCGACGGTGCCGCTCGACTGGGCGGCCACCTTCTGACCTTGGTGGGCGAACGGGACTTCCACGCGCTCGCCCCAGTGATCTCACAGATCGCGTGCGACGTCACAGACCGATCGCCGTTCACCTCGGTGGTGACGTGGATGGTCACCACCATCGCCGACCTCATCGCGGATCCGACCGCCAGCGTCAACGACGCCGTCGACACCTTCGTCGACGTCGTCCCTCTCGTGCACGACGGGGACACACTCGACGAGGAGTTGCCCGAACCCGCCGAGTGGTTGTTCACCGCCGTCGTCCGGCACCTGCAGAACAGGCACCGGACGGGATCCGCTCCGCCACCACCCGCGCCGGCCGACACCGCGCTCAGCCGTATGCAATCCCTCGTCGAAGGATTGCTCTGGCTCGACGCACTCCTCGAGCGCGGACACAGCCTGTAGTCGAGCGCAGACCCGCGCCTCGCGGGCGGCATCGTACACACGTCCTTCTGCCGACTCTCCTTGGCATGCAACATCTTCAGGGTGACGGTCGTCTCAGCTCGGAATAGGCGGGACCGTGCGCCCGTTCCCCCCATGGACCCGATACTGCACGGCGGCACAGAGGACGGTGCAGCCGAACGACGCGCAAAGGACAAATATCTGTGAATCTCTTCTCCCCGTTGACCCTCGGCGAACTGGAACTGCCCAACCGTGTGGTGATGGCACCCCTGACCCGCGTCCGTTCCGGGCGCGACGGCGTGCCGGGACCGCTGGTGGTGGAGCACTACCGGCAGCGCTCCTCCCTCGGTCTGATCGTCGGTGAAGGCACCTACCCCAGCCACGCCGGCCAGGGCTTTCCCGGCCAGCCGGGGCTGGTGACACCCGAGCAGGTCGCCGGGTGGAAGAACGTCGCCGACGCGGTGCACGAGGCCGGCGGGCGGATCGTCGCCCAGGTCATGCACGCGGGTCGCGTCACCCACGCGGGAACCACCGGCGGACACGAGGTCGTCGGGCCCAGCGCCATCGCCATCGAGGGCGAGACCCGCACCTACGACGGCAAGGAGCCGTACCCGGTCCCCCGCGCGCTGGGCACCGAAGAGCTCCCCGCAGTGATCGAGGAGTTCGTCCAGGCGTCGAGGAATGCGGTGGCCGCGGGGTTGGACGGGGTCGAAATCCACGCCGCCAACGGCTACCTGCTGCACGAGTTCCTCTCACCGGCGTCGAACCAGCGGGAGGACGCGTACGGCGGCTCCCCCGCGAACCGGGCGCGTTTCGTGATCGAGGTGGTCGAGGCCGTCGCGGAGGCGATCGGCGCCGGCCGTGTGGGTGTCCGCATTTCGCCGGAACACAACATCCAGGACGCCCTGGAGATGGATGCCGACGACGTTCGGGCAACCTACGGCGCACTGGTCGATGCAATCGCGCGGCTGAAGCCCGCGTATCTGAGCATTCTGCACAAGGACCCGGCCGGTTCCCTCGTTCAGGACCTGCGGGCGCGATTCGGCGGTCCCGTGCTGGTCAACAGCGGTTTCTCGGTCGTCACCAGCCGGGACGAGGCGCTGGCCCTTCTCGACGACGGTCATGCCGACGCCGTGGTCGTCGGACGTCCCGCGATCGCCAACCCCGACCTGGTGCGGCGCTGGCAGGAAGACCTGCCGCTGAACACCCCCGATCCGCTGACCTTCTACTCGGAGGGCGCGAAGGGTTACACCGATTACCCGGTGCTGCAGCATTGAGCCCCCACTGCACGGCACCGCACGGTGGTCCCAAGACTCCAGGTCATGGGGCCACCGTGCTGTCGGATGCATGACCCTGTGTCGCGCATGTCGGTCCCGCCCCGTACGGTTAGTCGTAGTTGAGTACACAGCTACCGAGTTCACGGGACGTCCGACGTGTCCGTGCTCCGTTCTGGCGTAGCACTCGCGCACAGTGCGCGAGGACGCCCCTTCCACTTCGATCTTCTCGTGATCTGCCGGAAGTCTGTCTTCCGGACCAACGATCTCCGGGGTGCCTGCAGGACGAACACAGCGGGCGGCGCGACGGTCACAACAGTCGAAAGGTGATCGTTCATGCCACTCACCGAGCAGCACATCACCCGTTACGCCGATGCCCTGATGACGCTCGCGCTGGCAGCCCGCCGACCGGCGACCGTCGTCAACACCGGCTCCGGATACGCGGTCAGGGTCGATTTCGAACACAGCGTCCATCTGCTCGCCACCAATGCGCCGGGGGATCTCAGCTCCGATCCCGACGCGCAGCACCCGTGGACCGTGCGTTTCGTCCAGAGGCAGCCGGGCGGCGAGGACACCCAGTTGGTCGAGGTGACCGGGGAATGGCTCGTCGACGCCTTCGACCGCGCACTGGCCGCCCTGCCGATCGCCGGGATCGGGGACGACCCGGACGCCGAACCCTCGTCACCGGCCGGCAGCGTAGCGCCGACCGCCTCCGGGTAGCCGGTCCGCGAGCCTGCCCAATCGCTCGACCGCGGGCAGTGCCTCCGCGATCTTCTCCGCGTCGCGGGCGATGATCTCGGCGCTCCGGTCGATGCCTTTCGCGCTCACGGCGAGCCCTTCGGCGGTCTCCGCGATCTGTTTGGCCGCGTCGAGCAGTGCGGACAGGTCGTCGAGCGCGGGCCCGAGGCGGTCGATCAGCACACCGATCTGTCGTATCCGGAGCGCCACCGTCGTGACGGCGTGTTCCCACTCGCGGAGTTCGCCCGCGACGTTCTGCAGGATCTTGATGGGAGACTCCTTGTCGGTGTTCGGCGGCCAGACATGGCGACGCGCAACCAACCTATCTGTTACTCCCAGTTTCCCGTACTCGACCTAACCGCTCAGATCGTGACCCGTGGCCGCGCGGGCATAGGAGTGCAGGCTGGTGATCACCTCGGCGCGACTGCGGCGTCCGGCCAGCACCTCCATCTGGTAGCCGTCCTCCATCGCCACGAAGTTCGCGGCGAGCAGGCGCGGCGCGTCGGTGAGCGTGAAGTGGCCCTGCGTCTGTCCGATGACGAGAATGCCGGAGTAGACGGCGATTTGACGTTCGGTCAGGGAACTGTCCAGGGCCGCCGCCTTGGTGTCGCGGAGAGTTCTCGGCCAGCACTCGAACAGGAGTCGGACCAGTTCGTCGTCCGGACCGCTGGCAACGCCGTGGTCGATGCAGGCGCGGAGGCGGTCGCGCGCGTCGGGGAACTGTTCGGCGACGCGCTCACGCTCCTGACTGAAGCGCTCGATGGCCCGCTGATACGTGTCGTAGATCAGGGCATCCAGGTCTCCGTAGTAGAGCACCGCGGCCGGGGTGACGCCGGCCTGCTCCGCGATGTCGCGAAGACGCACTCCCTCCAGTCCGCGTGCGAGTACGGCACGCTGGACGGCCTCCCCGAGTTCGGCCCGGCGGGCCCCCTGATCCTTCTTCCGCGCCACTGCCGTCGCCCCTGTTCGCCCTAGTTCTTATACGGAGATTTAAACAATACCTGCCCAGCTATTGACAGGTAGATCACACTTCTCTTAAATTTTAATTTAACGAATCCGTTTCCGAACTCAGGAGCCACCGTGTCGACCAACCCCACCGACGCCGAGACCAGCCTCGACCCACCACCCACGCCCACCGGGAAGGGACTCCGGGGCGGCTCCGTCGGCCTGCTCGCCTCGGTCGCGCTCGGCCTGTCCTCGGTCGCGCCGGCCTACAGCATCGCGGTCACCCTCGGCTTCGTGACGATGGTCGTCGGCAACCTCGCGCCCGCTGCCCTCCTTCTCGGATTCGTGCCGATCCTCTTGACAGCATTCGCCTTTCGCGAGTTGAACCGCGAGATGCCGGACTGCGGCACCACCTTCGTCTGGACCACCCGCGCTTTCGGACCGCACACGGGGTGGCTGTCCGGCGGCTGGGTGGTGCAGATCGCGACCCTCATCGCGATGACGGCCCTCGCCCGGGTCGGGGCCGGCTACCTCCTGGCCCTACTGGGCCTGGACTCGTTGGCGTCCAACAGTTTCGCTGTGATCGTCACGGCCGTCCTGCTCGTCGCCGCGGTCACCACGATCGCCTACCGGGGTCTGCAGCTCGCCGCGTCCGTCCAGTACGTGCTGCTGGGCTTGCAGTTGATCGCCCTGTTCGGTTTCGGTGCCGCGGCGTTCGCCCGCGACGGTGCCGCCTCGCCGAGCCTGTCCTGGCTCAACCCGCTGGCCTTCGGTGGCTTCGGCCCGTTCGCCGAGGCCGTGTTGCTGTGCCTGTTCATCTACTGGGGCTGGGACGCACTGATCACCGTCAACGAGGAAACCCGCGACAGCAGCCGCATCCCCGGCCAGGCCGCGGTGATCTCCACCGTCGTCCTGCTGGGGACGTACCTCTTCACCGGATTCGCGGCGATCAGCTTCGCAGGCACCGGCACCGAGGGGCTGGGCCTGAGCAATGCCGACAACGCCGCCGACATCCTGGCCACGCTGGCGCCGCCGGTGCTCGGCACGGGCCTGTCGAAGGTGGTCGAACTCGCCATCTGTGTTTCCGCGATCTCGGCCCTGCTCACCTGTGTCATCGGCAGCTCACGTGCCACCCTGTCCATGGGCGCGCACGGCGCTCTTCCCCGGGCCTTCACCCGCATTCACCCCACCTACCGCACTCCCGCGTTCGGCACCGTGTTCTTCGGTGCGACCGCCGCCGTGCTGCTCACCGTGCTCACCCTCGTCTCGGGCAACTTCCTGGGCGACGCCATCCTCTCGATCGGCCTGCTGATCGCCTTCTATTACGGCGTCACCGGCCTCGCCTGCGTCTGGTACTTCCGCCACCGCCTGACCGGCTCGCCGCGCGACCTGTTCCTCCGGGGCATCCTGCCCGCACTGGGCGGAACGATCATGCTCGCCGCGTTCGCACGCAGCGCCCACGACATGATCGACCCGGACTACGGGGCCACCTCGTTCCACGGCATCGGCGGAGTGTTCCTGCTCGGTGTCGGTTCGATCGCCGTCGGCGCCGTGGTGATGGTGCTCGCCCGCACCCGTTTCCGCCGCTTCTTCCGAGACGGCCGGACCGCCGTCACCGAACTGACCGTCACAGAGGACTGAACCATGCGCACACTGACCATCGCCGCCATCCAGACCGCCCCGGTCGCGTTCGACGTGGAGGCCACCTGGCAGCGTTTCGCCGACCAGGTCCGCGCCGTGCGCGACACCTTCCCCCACGTGGAACTCGTCGTGGTTCCCGAACTGATGCTGGCCGCGGAGGCGCCCCTCCTGCAGGCCCGCGCCGACTGGATGGACGGGGTGGCGCAGCCGCTCGCCGGACCGCACATCGACCGGATCTGTTCGCTCGCCGAGGAGACCGGTCTGTGGCTGGTCCCGGGAAGCCTCTACGAGCGCGGTGACGACGGAAAGATCTACAACACCGCGATCGCCGTGTCCCCTGTCGGCGAGGTCGTCGCCCGGTACCGCAAGGTATTCCCCTGGCAGCCGTACGAGCAGACCGCCCCGGGCAGCGAGTTCGTCGTCTTCGACATCCCGGGCACCGGCCGCATCGGTCTCGCCATCTGTTACGACGGGTCCTTCCCCGAGACCGCGCGCCAACTGGCCTGGCTCGGCGCGGAGGTGATCATCCAACCCACTCTGACCACCACCCGCGACCGCGAGATGGAACTCGTCTGCTCCCGGGCCAACGCCTGGACCAACCAGGTGTACGTCGTCAACGTCAATGGAGCCGACCCGGCAGGTGTCGGCGCGAGCGTCGTCGTCGACCCCGAGGGCACCATCCGCCAGCAGGCGGGCTCGGGTGAAGAAGTCCTCGTCGACACCCTCGACCTCGACGCCGTCACCCGGGTCCGCACCTACGGCACCTTCGGCCTCAACCGTCCGTGGGATCAGCTCGCGCGATACGGCGCACAGATTCACCTCCCGATGTACGGCGCGACCTTCCAGACACCGCCGTGGCACGACGACGCCCTCGCGACCCCGGCGTCCACATCCAGCTGACAGTCGGAGCGGTGCGGACGGAAGGGCGGTTGTCGTGAGACCCGCCCTTCCGTCGGCCACTACTGGATAATTACCAGGGTGAGGCCCCTCGCTGCTTCGTCCGTCGACACGGTCCTACAGGACTATCAGCCGCGCATCCTGCGCCGCTACCTGTGGATCACTACGGCGCTGCACGTGGCGGGGTTCGTCCTCCCTCCGATGGTCGGGTTGCCGATCCGGCCGGAGACCGTTGCGGCGCGCACCGCCGGTGTCCTTCTCGGACTGTTCGCACTCGTGGTCCTGTACCGGGGCGGGCGCAGGCCGAGTCGACGGTCCTATCGGATCTGCACGGCGGCTACGCTCCTCGCCACACCGATCGTGATGTCCGGTCTCGTGCTCGCCGTCGCCCAACTGCTCTGCGCGATCGCCGCGATGTTCCTGGCGATGTACTTCGTCGTGTTCTACCCGAAACTGCAGTCGAGACTCCTCGTCGGCTGCCTCACCGCGTTGATGGTGGTCGCGGTCGCCGTCGCTCCCTCCGCCCTCACGCTGGTGCCGGTCGACGTGAACGCGGTGACGGTGAAGGCCGCCGTTCTCGTCGTGGGCGTCGCGTGCGTGCTCGGCGCCGCCGAGATGTTCGGATCCCTGACCCGGACTCTGATCGAATCGGCCAGTACCGACGCGCTGACGGCCCTGCTCAATCGCGCCGGGTTCGAGCTCGCGTTCCGGCACGCACTCGAAAGCGCCGGAACGGGGCGGGTCTCCGTGGCGTTGGCGCTCATCGATGTCGACCAGTTCAAGTCGACGAACGATCACTACGGCCACGCTGCAGGTGACGCGGTTCTCGTCGACCTGGCGAACTACCTCTCCGCGAGCATGCCCCGCGGCGCCCTTCTCGCCCGGGTCGGCGGCGACGAATTCGTCTGCTGCGTGGTCGGAGAGCACCACGCAGAGTTACCCGCGGTGATCGCTCGACTCGCCCGGCAGTGCCCTACCCCGTTCAGCTTCGGCACCGCGTCCAGCACCGGCGAACCCGACCCACTCACCACGCTGTACCGCCACGCCGACCGTGCGCTGTACGTGGCCAAGCAGAGACAGCGACCACCCGAGCCGCCGGCCGACGACCCGTGGCTGCGGACGGGATGGAACGTCTGAGCCGACCACGCCTCGTCGATCATTCGGCGAGGCGGGCGGTCACCTGGCGTCGGGCGGCCGGCCGCACGTGGGTCACCATCCCCACCGCACCGACCACCACCGCGCAGCCCGCGAACTGCCCGAGGCTCGGACGCTCGTGGACGATCACGATGGAGAACAGCATCGCCAGCACCGGCTGGAGCAGCAGCAACGTGGCGCCCACCTCGGCGGCGAGCCTGGGCAGGGCGAATCCGATGAGGACCCAGCCGAGAACCTGACTGCTCAGCGACAACGCCGCCAACCAGCCCACCGCGGGCCATCCCGGGGTGAGATCCACCGTTCCCCACAGTGATCCCACCGCGGTCCCGACGACCCCCGCGGCGACCGTCGACACGAACACCTGCGACGACGCCCGATGCGCGGATCCGGCGCGGCCGATGACGAAGATGTAGATCCCGTACGCCACCCCCGCCGCCAGTGACAGCACCGTCCCGAGGAACAACTGGTCTCCGTCGCCACTGCCGCCCAGGATTCCGCCCGCGAGGGCCACACCGGCGAACAGGAACGGAACCGCCACGACGAACCGGACCGGCACCCGCGCGCGGAAGAAGATCCACGCCAGCAGTGGCACGACGATCACCTGGACGTTGACGACCACCGTCGAGATTCCGGCGCCGATCAGGTGGATCGATCGCGCCCAGAGCGCGAAGTCGACACCGAGCATCATGCCGCCGAATACCTGCGCCGCCACCACCCGGCGCGGAATCCCGCCGAAGCGCCGAAACTCCTGCAGCGCAAGCAACCCGAGGATGGGTAATGCCAGCACGCAGCGGAAGAACGTCGAGGTGGCCGGTTCTACTCCGGAGAGTTTGATGAGACTTCCGGTCAACGACGTCGCCACCGCACCCGCGAGAACCAGCAGTCGCGGATCCACGGACGCGATGCTGAAGGAGGGACCGACGAGGGCACGGGGACGGGAGCGGAGGGCGGTAGTCACCCGGTAAATTCTCCGAGCCCCCACCCGTCATCACAAGTGAATAGTCGTGTCATGAAACCGGTAGCATTCCTACCATGTTGAGCTTGGATCGACTTCGCGCGTTGTGCGCCGTCGCCGAACACGGATCGATCGGCGCGGCCGCCCGTGCGCTGCACGTGACGCCGTCGGGGGTCTCGCAGCAACTCGGCAAGTTCGAACGGGAGGTCGGCGTCCCACTGCTGGTACCCGCCGGCCGCGGCGTTCAGCTCACCGACGCCGGTCGGCTCCTCGCCCGGCGCGGGCAGGAAGTGATATCGCTCCTGGCACGGGCCGAATCCGAGGTCGTCTCACTCGACCGCGACGTGGTCGGCGAACTCCGGATCGGATCCTTCTCCTCTGCCGGCCGGGTGGTCGTGCCGACCGCCGTGGCAACGCTGCGCAGGCGCCACCCGCAGCTTCGGGTCAGCTTCATCGTCGGCGAGACCGAGGAACTCATCCCGTCGATCGTCAGCCGCGAACTCGACCTCGCCATCGTCGACAGCTGGGTCACCATGCCGCTGCAACTCCCCGAGGACGCGGTTCACACCCTGGTGCATCGGGACTCCGCCGACGTCGCGCTGTCCCGGGACCACCCGCTGGCATCCCGCGATCACGTCGACCTCGACGAGATCGCGGACATGCCGTGGACGACCTGGAAGGCGGGCGCGGTGTTCCACACCTGGCTGGTGCAGACGTTGCGCAACCGCGGCGTCGAACCACAGATCAGATACGAGGTCCCCGAGTTCGCGGCTCAGCTCGAGTTCGTCGCACACGGGCTCGCCGCCGCCCTGGTGCCGCGGTTGGCCCGGGTCTGGGTACCGGACAACGTGGCGATCGTCCCGGTACGCCCGACGCTCGAGCGCGAGATCTACGCCCTCCGCCGCGCCGACAACGACCGTCCCACGGTCCGCGCGGGAATCGACGCGTTGACCGGGGCGTTCGCCGATATCGGTGCGTGACGCCGGACCTCTCGCGGCCGAACACAAACAGGTGCCACAAAGCCCTACACCTGCAGGCGTTTGGGTTGCACAATGGGGGTGGGCAATCACAGGAGGTGCGTGATGAGCCAAACATGTGCAGCACCGATACGCCTGTGGCGACTGGGGCCGTGGAGCCTCAACCCACTCATGCGGGGGTACGACCGGCTCCAATCCGTGATCGTCATCATGGGTGTGCTCTTCGTGCTCGCGATGGTGCCGCTGTCCGCCGCCTACGGAACGGCGACGTACACCCGGCTCGACCAGCAGACGCAGGCCGAGCTCGCCACCCGGCAACCGGCGCCCGCCACGCTCGTCGAGGATTCCCGCAACGGCACCGCAGGCGAACCTCTCCCCGCCTCACCGCAGTATCAAAGTCATGCACGGGTGCAGTGGTCGGTGAGCGGGGTCACGCACACCGCCGACGTTCCCACCGCGGCGGGCGCGAAGGCCGGCCAGACGATCACCGTCTGGCTGGACCCGAGCGGCGGTATCGTCGCCGCACCGGACACCGGTTCGCAGAACGCCGCCACCGCGGTGAGCGTCGCGTGCGGGATCTGGGTGACGGCGGCCGGCGGCTACTGTCTCTTCTTCCTCATCGTCCACGTGATGGCCTTCCGCCACCACCAGGCTCAATTGACCCGCGAATGGAACGAACTCGACAGACCACCCGGGTGGCACGTCAGCTGACGAGGGTTACCGACTGGGTGCACCCATCGGCGGCTGTCCGCCGCCCCCGCCCGGACCGCTCGGTGCGGACTGCGTGTTCGCCGACTTCTCGGCGACGCCGACGGTGATCGAGATGGTCATCCCGCTCGCCGGTGCACCCGACACGGTCGCCAGTTCGGCGTCCCAGCCGTCGCCGAACACGTTGTCGGAGTCCAGGGACACTTGCGAGAGGTTGCGAACACTGTTCGCGTAGCCGCTGTCGTAGGCGAAGACTGTGGTGCACGCGTCCTGCGGCACCGCGATCTGGGACGTCAGACGGGCGTCCTCGCCGGCCACCGCCGACTCCAGCGAGTCGAACACCTCGAAGTGAATGTGCGGCCAACGCCCCGAATAGCAGGCGGGGAAGATCGACGTGAACGACACCGTGCCGGTGGAGTCCGCCACCTGGACGCCGCGCAGGTAGTTCTGCTCGGTGATGCCCTGCCCGTACAGCGAGTACTCGCCGTCCCGGTCGCAGTGCCACAGGTAGACGGCCATTCCCTCGCCGGCCGCGCAGTCCTTCGTCAGGTCCTGGAGCGTGAGTTCGATCGTGGTCGCGACACCCTCCGCGGTCCCGGAGTACGACCCGAAGCTGCTACGAATATCCTGACGCACGATCCCCGACTCGACCAGAACGTTCGGGCCGTTGGAGCCGTCACCGGGATACGGTCCCGCAGTTTCCTGCGGTGCCGCCGCCACGCACGTTCCGGTGGCAGCCGCGTCGGCCGTGGTCGACGACGCGTCCGCGGCCGATGTGGTCGACGACGCCGTGGATCCCGCCGTCGAGCACGCGGCGAGCGCCGTCGCACCCGCGGCGCCGAACACGAACAGCGCGCGCCGTCGCGACAACATCGACTTCAGGTCGTGGCTGAGACCGCGATCGTGCTCGTGCACTTCGTCGGCATGGTGACGTGGGCTGTTCGTCATGAGGACCTCTCCATGGGCTGTTCGGGGATTACGTCCATACAAACGGTCGCCGGTACAAGGGCCCTGGAGATGCGCTGTGGAGTCGCTGTGAGAGGTGTCGCCGATTTCGTGTCTCAGGCGGTGGTGGGGACCAGTTCTGCGATCAGCGCCTCGACCCGCGCCTTGATCTGGTCGCGGATCGGGCGGACCGCGTCGACGCCCTTGCCGGCCGGGTCCTCGAGTGCCCAGTCGCGGTAGCTGACCCCGGGGAAGACGGGGCACGCGTCGCCGCAGCCCATCGTGATCACCACGTCGGAGGTGTGGACGGCGTCGGGCGTGAGGATCTTCGGGGACTGCCCGGAGATGTCGATGCCGATCTCGGCCATCGCCTCGACGGCGGCGGAATTTATGGTCTCGGCCGGGGCGGACCCGGCCGAGCGGACCTCGATCACATCTCCGGCGAGGTGGGCGAGGAATCCGGCGGCCATCTGGGAACGGCCGGCATTGTGCACGCAGACGAACAGCACGCTGGGTTTCGCGGTCACGAGGAAAGTACCTTTCCGGCGGTGGTAAAGCGGGAGCGCAGCGCCAGGGACACGTAGACCAGGCCCACGAGGACGGGGACCTCGATCAGCGGGCCGACGACACCGGCCAATGCCTGCCCGGAGGTGGCGCCGTAGGTGGCGATCGCGACGGCGATGGCGAGTTCGAAGTTGTTGCCCGCGGCGGTGAACGCCAACGTGGTGGTGCGCTCGTACCCGAGGCCCATGACGGCGCCGAGGAGGTAGCCGCCGCCCCACATGATCGCGAAGTACGCCAGCAACGGGATCGCGATGCGAACGACGTCGACCGGCCGGGAGGTGATCTGGTCGCCTTGCAGCGCGAACAGGATCACGATGGTGAACAGCAGCCCGTACAGCGCCCACGGCCCGATCCGGGGGATGAACTTCGTCTCGTACCAGGTTCGGCCCCTGGCTTTTTCGCCGAAGCGGCGGGTCAGGTAGCCGGCGAGCAGCGGGATGCCGAGGAAGATCAGCACCGACTTCGCGATCTGCCACGGCGAGGTCTCGATCGTGGTCTGCTCGAGGCCGAGCCACCCGGGAAGGACGGACAGGTAGAACCACCCGAGGACGGCGAACATGATCACCTGGAACACCGAGTTGATCGCGACCAGCACGGCCGCGGCCTCCCGGTCGCCGCAGGCGAGGTCGTTCCAGATGATGACCATGGCGATGCACCGGGCGAGGCCGACGATGATCAGGCCGGTGCGGTACTCGGGCAGGTCCGGCAGCAGCAGCCAGGCCAGGGCGAACATCAGCGCCGGTCCCAGCACCCAGTTCAGCACCAGTGAGCCGATGAGGAGTTTGCGGTCGCCGGTGACGGTGTCGAGCCGGTCGTAGCGGACCTTCGCCAGCACCGGGTACATCATGATCAGCAGGCCGAGGGCGATCGGCAGTGAGATGCCGTCGATCTCGACGGCGGACAGGGTGTCGCCGAGCCCGGAGATCATCCGGCCGAGGAGCAGGCCGGCGACCATGGCGACGCCGATCCACACCGGCAGGAACCGGTCGAGGGTCGAGAGCTTGCCGACGACGGCCGGGTGGTGGTGTTCGGTGGTGGCCTCGTTCATGCCGGCACCTCCGCCGTGCACGCCTCGGACAGGACGGCCGGTCCACTCTCGGTGAGCAATACCGCGGACAGTTGCTGCAGCGCCGACGGGATCACCCAGTAGTAGACCCAGGTGCCGCGGCGTTCGCAGTCCAGCAGACCGGCCGACCGGAGCACCTTCAGGTGATGCGAGATCGTCGGCTGGGACAGGTCGAACGTTTCGGAGATGTCGCACACGCACGCCTCACCACCGGCGTGGGACGCGACCAGGCTCAGCAGCCGAAGCCGCACCGGGTCACCGAGCGCCTTGAACATCCGGGCCAGATCCCCGGCCCAGTCCTCGGTCAGCGGTTCCCGTACCAGCGGCGAGCAACACGCGCCGCTCTCCATCGGCTCCTGATTCGACATACGTCGATATTGACAGGCGTCGAATCAAGACACAAATGAACAGGCTCACCTGGAGCCGACTGTCACACGGTCTCGGCACCAGCCGCGCCGGACAGCGTCTCGCTGTCGGCGGGCACGAGCGGAATTCCGAGCATCGAGAGCAACGTCCGGCAGTCGTCCGCATCGATCGAGTGGGAAGCGACGGCCCGTTGCGCCCTCCGGACGGACTCTTCGTCGAGTTCCCGTTCGCTCTCGAATATCGAAGCGTCCCTGTCGGACATCGCTCCCACCTTTCGCGGCCACCTCCTGAATAGCCCGGCGCGCACACCTCCAAACCGGCGGACCCTGCACCGGTTGTTGCCCTGTGCCCGCGGGCTCAGCGACTGTAGGTGGCGAACAGTCTGTGGAGACTCTCGTCCCAGTACTGCTGGCGGCGGCGTTCGACGGCGCGGGCGCAGACGGCCCAGACCGCTCCGAGCAGCAGCGCGCTCGCACCGAGGGTGACGAGTACTCCCGCGACGGCGGCGCTTGCGACGTCGGAGGTCGTGATCCTCGGGCCGGCCCAGCTTCCGTCCGCGTTGACGACGATGCGCTTCTCGGTTCCCGCCGGCGTCCCCGACGGCACCTCGATGCTGTCGGTGCGGGACTCCGACTGCCACGTCCACGTCGCCTTCACCATCGGAGTGGTGCGGACGGAACCGCGGGGTGACATGGCGATCGGGGCGGCGTCGCTGGTGACGGCCTCGACGAGGGTGGTGGTGGCCCGTTGCTGCGCGGCCCGCTCGCTGGCCCCGTGCCATTGCCAGGTGCCGATCACACCGGCGAGCACGATCAGCAGACCCGCGACCGAGACGATGACGGTTCGCAGGGTGGCGGCGAAGCGGTCGACCGGTCGCGCGAACGGGTTGGACGGCCGACCCGACACCGAATACACCACGGTTGCCTTCGAGCGACCCAACACCATTCACCTCATTGTTTCGTCCACGTTAAATGTCTGCATCAACAGTGTCACCGCTGATCAGGCCGTTGGGAAACCGAAATGAGCAAACTTGACGAGTCTCACACTCGCGCGACACGCCCGACAGGGCGCAACAGTCCGCGCGGGACCCTCAGGGTTCCAAGTGCGGATCGGCCAGTTCGCTGGACACGGTGCGGCTGGTGAGGTGACCGCCACCCCACTTCGAATCCGATCCCGCGTGGAGTGCGAGCAGGTCGTGCCCGAAGTCGTTGTCGAAGTCGCGCAGCACGGTGTGCAGGTGATTTCCGCCGCCGACGGCGTTGACCGCCTCGATGAGGTACCGGTCGGTGTGGATGCGGAAGTAGTGCGGCGCGCCTCGTGTCTGCGCGCCGGCCCAGGCGAAGAAGACCCGATCGATGCCCCCGTCACGCAGCGCCCGCCGATGGCGCTCACCGGCCTCTTCGGGTAGTCGTTCGAGGTAGCAATCCACGAGTCCCAGCAACACCTGCTGCTGGTCACCGGACAGTTTCGCGCCGCTGATCCCGGACGGCCGGTCGCGGACGAATTTCAGGGCGACGCGGTCGGCGTCGGTGATGGTGTAGCCGGGCATGCCGAGGTCGTAGTGGTCGGGATACTCGTACGCCCCGATCCGCGGCACCTGCCGGGTGACGAAGTCTGCCGGCGCGACGTCGTGGATGACGGCGTGGCCGCGCTGCTCGTCGTTCAGGGTTGCCAGCAGGTCGAAGGCCAGGCCTTCGTCGTCGGCGAGGGGT
The DNA here is from genome assembly GCF_001894825.1 of Rhodococcus jostii NBRC 16295. GTDB lineage: Bacteria > Actinomycetota > Actinomycetes > Mycobacteriales > Mycobacteriaceae > Rhodococcus_F > Rhodococcus_F jostii. The sequence goes on from NZ_BCWY01000048.1 coordinate 15,251, forward strand.
TTGAGCACTCCGTCGTATTCGGTGGGTTGTGCACCCAACGCGACCGGGGTGGCGGAGATCCACCGCTCGTCGACGATCGTCAGATTGAGGCAGACGTGGTGCCCGAGGAACCGCATCGTCCAGGTGTCCTCGAATCCCGGCCGGCCGAAGAACGTCAGAAAGTACGAGTCCGATGTCCGCCAGGTCTGCAGCGCCGGCCCGAGGAAATCCTGCTCGTAGTCCCGGAGCACGTGCTCGAGTTGCGGGATTGCCAGCACCTTGGTGAAGGTACGCAGCGGAACCGCCAACCGGATCAGGTCCCACACCAGCACCTTCTGGTGACGGTCCAGTTGATGGAGCGGGATGCCGGTGCGGTCCGGTTTGGGGATGATGTCCCAGTTCAGCCGCCGCGGGTCGTCGAAGTTTTCGATGATCGCGGTCGCCCGTTGCCCGGGGTCGAACGTATCGATCAGGCCCATGGCGGTCACGAGCAGCTTGGTGGCCGTCTGGGGCGCCTCATGGAGAGCAGACACGTGAATCTTCCTTCTCGAGTGTGGTGGAGGAGCAGCGTTCGGCGAGAGCAGGTTTCGTCACCATCCCGCCGCGATGTCGATCGCCTTCTCCGCGCCCGCGAGGTCGCTCCCCCGCCAGGCCACGTGCTGGTCGGGCCGGACGAGGACGAAGGGGGCGCCGAGGAGAGTGCCCAGAGTTCCCGCGGTGCCGGACAGCCGCAGCACCGTCAGCGGGACGCCCGGTTCGGCGGCTTTCGCCGCCACGGCGTCGAGTGCCGTGGTGTGCCGCGGCGTCTGCACGGCACCGTCCAGCACGATGAGGGTGTACTCCCTGCCGAGCGCGTCGTACAGCGAGCGCCCGTCGTCCAACCACGCATGCGGCAGGAGCGATCCGGGGCACGCGGAGGGCACATATTCGACGGGGTCGTCCGCAGGCGGCGTCGTCCCGTCGGGAACGACGACGGGTGAGGCGGTGTAGGCGTAGCCGAGAACGAGACCGAGCGAATGGAATTCGCTCTTCTTCACGGCGAGAGCCTCCGCCGTGCGACGACGCGCATCCTCCGCGCTCGGGCCGTCCCCGCCGATCTCGACGGTGGAGAAGTGGTGTGCCAACGCCTTTTCCTGAGATCCGGCGTCGGCGATGGTGCGGGCCGCGACGGGTCGGCGTTCGGCTTCGTAGCTGTCGAGCAACTGCGGTCCCGCCCAGCCGCGCACCGCAGCCGCCACCTTCCACGCGATGTTGACGGCATCCCCGACGCACGTGTTGTACCCGTGCCCGCCCCACGGCGGATTGAGATGCGCGGCATCCCCGACCAGGAACATCGATCCCTTGCGGTAGCTGTCGGACAACAGCATTCGAGCCACCCACGGATCGGTGGCGACGATCTCGACCGGCACGGGCTCTCCGATCAGACTGTGCACGAGCGCGGTGGCATCGACCGCGTCGTCCCGAACATCGACACCCTGCACGATGGCCCACCAGGTGTCCTGCAGGTCCAGACGGCCCACGATGCCCGCCGCCCCCGGTGCCATCACCCAATGGTGGACGGCGTTCTCGAACGGCACCTGATCGGCCAACCCCGGTGCGCGGAACAGGATGCTGAGATTGGGACGTTCGCCGGACGTGCCCTCGAACCGGGCGCCGATGGCCTCGCGGACGACACTGGCGCCGCCGTCGCAACCGAGGACGTAGTCCGCCAGGACGGTCCGGGTCCGCCCCCGCTCCTCGACGGTGGCACGGACGGTCCCGTCGGGGAGTTCCTCGAGCGCGGTGACCCGGGCGCCGAGCTGCAGGACGGCGAGCTCGCTGCGGTGCACCGCGTCCCGCAGCACCGTTTCCACGATGGGTTGCGGTGCCTGCTGGCCGCGTTCGGGCGCGACCGTCGGCTGCGCCACGTCGAGCTGGAAACCGTTCTCGAACCGGGTGATCTCGTGCCCCAGCAGGGTCGAGCAGAACACGATGTCCTGCGCCCACTCGACGGGAAGAGGAGACGCCGCACGGACGGCTTCGGCCAGCCCCCATCGTCGTAGGTGCGTCATGGTTCGGGCATTGGTGGTCTTGGCGCGGGGACGTTCGGCGTCGACGTCGACCCTCGGTTCGACGACGAGGCTCGTCACCCCGTGGTGGGCCAGCTCGAGTGCGGCCGCCAGCCCGGACGGTCCGCCACCGACGATCAGTACCGGGGTCCGCTTTACCTCGGACGCGTTGTCGGTCATGCGCCCTTCCTTCCGCTGGCGTCGACGATCGGGGTCCGCAGGACGCCGAGCTTGTCGATCTCCACCTCGACGATATCGCCGGGCCCGAGCAGCCACGGCGGGTTCCGCACGTAGCCGACGCCTTCCGGGGTGCCGGTGGCAATGATGTCGCCGGGGTGCAGGGTGAAGGTCTCGCTGATCAGGGCGATGATCTCGCCGACCGGGAAGATCAGGTCGCGGGTGTTGCCGTCCTGCACGACGGTGCCGTTGACGCGGGTCTGCACCCGCAGACCGTCGGACAGGTCCCCGACCTCGCCCGCGGGAATCATCGGCCCGAGCGGTCCGGACCGGTCGCCGTTCTTGCCGAGCGTCCACTGCGCCGTCAGCTTCTGTGCCTTGCGGGCGGTGAGGTCGTTGAAGCAGGCGTAGCCGAGCACCCCGGCCCGGCCCGTGACCGCGTCGACGCTTTCGAGCCGGGTGCCGATGAACGCGGCCACCTCACCCTCCCAGTCCAGGCCCGCCTCGTTCGCCGGGACCGGCGTGGGGGCTCCGTCGACGCTCAGCGACGGGGTCCAACGACCGAACAGCGTCGGGTAGGGCGGCGGGGTGAAGCCGCCCTCGGCGGCGTGCGCCTTGTAGTTGAGGCCGACGCAGATGACGCGGGCGGAGTCGGGCACCGGCGGCACCACGCTCACGAGGGTCACATCGACCTCGGGCGTCTCGAGGTGCTCTGCCCGTGCGAGCCAGCCGGCGGCGTCGCTCCAGAATTCGTCGAGCGGGGCGAGCGGTTGTACGAAGCCGTCCTGGAGGACACCCACGGTCACGGCGTCCTGATCCTTCTTGCGGTAGCCGACAATCTTCATCTATTTCATCCTTTTCGTCCGCCACCCTTCGGTGGCGAGTTCTAGCGGGAAACTTCGGTGCTGCGCGGGGTGGCCGCTTCCAGGCGGTTGTCCGCATCGGCGGGGGTGGTGCGGGCGCGTTGCGGGAGGGTCGCCATCACGACTCCGCCGATCAGCGCGGGCACGGCGAACGCCAGTGAGCTGACGATGACGGCTCCACCGCCGGCGACGAAGAGTGCGCCGTACGTGGGACCTGCGATCGCACCGGCCCGTCCGATGCCGAGCGCCCATCCGAGTCCGGTCGCCCTGAACGGGGCGGGGTAGAACGTCGCGATGTGATCGTTGAGCATGTTCTGGGTGCCGAGACCGCCGAATCCGGCCAGCGCCACCAGCAGCATCAGGACCGCGGTCGGGGGATGCGTGCCCAGCAGCGCGAGAGAGACTGCGGCCGTGGTGAACCCGGTCAGAACCAGCGGTTTGGGACCGAACCGTTCGGCCAGCACGGAGGCCAGCAGCGTCCCGACGATGGCGCCGGCGCTGTAGACGAGCAGGAACGTCACCGCCGAACCGATCGGGTAACCCGCATTGCGCATGATCTGCGGCAGCCAGGTGGTCACCCCGAACATGGTGAGCATGCTGCAGATGGCGACGAACCAGATGCCGACCGTCGCGCGGGCCATCCCGTCGCCCAGCAGCGTGGCCACCGGCGACGTGGACTTCCGGCCCTCGGAGGGTCGTTCGACCGCGAAGGCACGCGACTCCGGCAGAAGGGCGAAGGCCAACGGCAGCAACGTGATCAGCGGAACGGCACCGAGTGCGTAGACCGGGCGGAAGCCGAACTCCTCGAGCAGCAGTAGGGACGCCGTCGAGGCGAGGACTCCGCCGAACGCCGGTCCGGTGAGCACGACGCCGAGGATGCGGGAGCGGTAGGCCGGGGACGCGAACTCCGCCGCCATCGCGATCGCGGTGGGCATCAACCCGCCGATCCCCAGGCCCGCGACCAGCCGGGTCGCGGCGAAAACCTCGAAAGTGGGGGCGACCGCGGTGACCAGGGTCGCCGTCGAGAAGACCGTCAGGCAGGCGAGGAACAGGCGGCGACGACCCAGGATGTCGGTGAGCGTCCCCGCCGTCAGTGACCCGACGAGGACGCCGACCAGGGCGGCGCTGCCCACGGTGCCGGCAGCGCCCGCCGTGACGAACCACGGGGCGTGCCCGATCAGGGCGGGCAGGGTGGCGCCGTAGACGAACAGGTCGTACCCGTCGCTCAGAAGAGCGGCCCAGCAGAGGACGGGGACGAGCACTCTGCCGCGGCCGGGCGAGGACGTGGAGAAATTCATGCGGAACACTCCTGGTCAGTGGGGGAAGGATCAGCTCCTTCATAAACGGTTATAACCGTTATGTGTGATGGTAGCCACAGACCGGGGCTCCCTGTCAAGGACTGACCTCGAGAAGGGGCGGCGAGAACTAGTGAGCGTGCGCCTGGGCGGCGGCGCGGGCACGGGACGGGTCGCCGGATTCGATGGCGTCGACCAGTGCGCGGTGCACGTCGATCCGGCGCGCGAAGTACTCGCTGTTGGTGGCGCTCCGTTCGCGGCTGGCGCGCGTCGCGTGCTGCTCCACGTAGGTTTCGAGGCTCAGATAGGTTTCGCGCAGCACCTGATTCGGGCCGACGGCCACAATTCGGCGGTGCAGATCCCACACGGCACGGATGAACGCCTCGGGATCACCCGCCGAGTCCTCGAGGACCGTCATCAATCGCCGCAGGTCCGTCACGTCGGTATCGGTCCGGTGGCGGGCCGCCAGCTCCGTCACCAGGGGTTCCAGTTCCTCGCGGACGGCGATGGCGTCGGCGACTCCCGCGGCGTCACCCTCGACGGTCAGCAGGGTGCGCCCGAGCCGGACCACCGACGACGGTTCGGCGACGAACAGGCCACCGCCGGGCCCGGGGCGCACGGTGATGACTCCCCGATCCTGCAGGAGCCGGACGGCCTCGATGACCGTTCCGCGGGCCATCCCCGACTCCTCCTGGAGCTCTTTGCGGGTACCCACCCGGTCACCGGGCGCGAGCTCACCCGCGGCGATCCGGTCCTGGATGTGGGCGACCAGGGACTCGGCCCGGGTGACGGTGCTCTGGATCGCCATGGCTCGAGTGTAGAGCTCAGCCGCTGCGGACGTATGCGCGCCGGGCGGGTCTCACCGTCCGTCGCCCCGCCCCGGCGGCGGTCCGACCACCTCGAGGTCGAGCTCGGCACGTGCCCGCGCGAACCCTTCGGCCGGGAACGCCATGTCGCCGCCCTCGGTGTGCACGTGCGCGTCCGTCGGGACGTTCATGTACTCGAAGAACTTCTCGAACACGCCGGTGGTCAGCAGGCCGAGCATCTGCGTGTTGTGACTGTCGAACGCGAAGCTGTGGATCGTTCCGGCGGGGGCATGCAGGAAGTCGCCCTTGGTCAGCATGATCTCCCGGCCGTTGGCGTGCAGCAGAATTCGACCCTCGATGCAGAAGAAGTTCTCGGTGTGCTCGCGGTGGAAGTGACGGGGAATGTACGGGCTCTTCCCGCCCATGGTGTGCATCGCGAAGTAGGTGCCGCCCGTGTTCCGCGGCCGGGCGAGGTAGGTGTTCAGCTGATCCAGACTCGCCCAGCGGTCGCCTTCCCCGGCCTGCAGCACGTAGGGAGACACGGCAGCCGGCAAGACCGTCGCCGGCACCGCCGGAAGGTCCTTCTTCTCGAGATCGTGGAATCGGACCCCGAATTGATCCGCGAGCTCGGATTGCCGCGCGTCCGACATCGGCGTGGCCCCGGCGTCGAAGACGTGCGACTGGGTGGCCTGACCGGTGGCCTGCGACCACCGGTGCCCGTCTCCGGCGGTGAGCCAGCTCAGGAACCGTGTCCGGTGTGCGAGCATGCGGTACGCGTACGGCGTCCCGGCCGGGATGGTGACCGAGTCGCCGGGTATCAGCAGGTGCGATTCGCCCGGCAACCAGATCTGCAGTCGTCCGTCCGTGACGTACAGGAAGCGGTGCTCGCGATCGTGGGCGAGAAACGGACTCTCGGTTCCCTTGCCGCCGTATACATATGCCGCACCGAACTGCCCGCCGGTGTCTTCCGGCCGGGCGATGACGGTGATCAGTTGCCTGCCGAGTTCGTGGCGCTCACCTTCCCCGGCGGCCATGAAGTAGGGCACGCAGCGGCCGGGGAGGGTGCCGAGTTGCGGAGCGGCAGCGTGGACGTCGTCGAGGGTGGGAATGTCGAAAGTAGTCATGGCGTGGGTGTTCCTGGCTTCAGTGTGTGGGAGAAGAAGGCTTCGACCGCCTCGAACGAGGCGGAGGGGAACCGCTCGGTCAGTGCGCGACCGAAGTCGCTCACCGCACGGGTCGAGACCGGCGCCTGTGGATTTCTTTCGAGATGCCCCTGGTCGAGGGTCTGGGCGGGGCCGAGTTCGAGGACGTGGCCGGGGTTGAAGAAACCGTGCCCGAAACCCTCGATCAGATAGAGGACGGCGTCGTTGCCGTGAGCGACGAGCACGTCGTACAACGCCACGCTCTGCCCGGACGGCACCAGATTGTCGGCGAGACCGTGCATGATCAGAAACGGCGGCGCACCGGCACCGACCTGCAGCGCCGGACTCGCGGATCGCGCCGCGTCCAGTCGGTCCCGGATCGCACCGCCGAGCAGCGACGCCTCCGGGGAATGGTCCTCCCCCTGTGTCCGTTCCGCCGAGAGGTCGACGAGGCCGGGTAGGTCGGCGGGCCCGTACCCGTCGACCACGGCCTGCACCGAACTGTCGACGGTCGTGGGTTCCTCCCCGGGCAATCGTGTTGTGGCCGAGTGCACTCCGGCCAGCGCGGCGAGGTGCCCACCGGCCGACGAGCCCCACACCCCGATCCTGTCGGGGTCGATGCCGTGGTCCGCGGCGTGGGCGCGCAGCCAGCGCACGGCCCGCCGGACATCGAAGAGTTGGCCGGGGTGGCGGGTCTCGGGCGCAAGCCGGTAGTCGATGCTGACCATGACATAGCCATGTCTTGCGAAGTGTTGCACCAGGTCTGGGCAAGCTGTGCGGTCTTGAAGCCGCCAACCACCTCCGTGTAGCCACACGATCACAGGCAAGGAATGCTCTGCTTCGGCGGGACGGACGAGATCGAGTAGCAGCCCGGGGGCGTACTCGACGGTGGATCGGCGGACGACGGTCGAAGCCGTGTCCAAGGGATGAACTCCTTCGGATGCAGGACCCGGGCCTGGGTCGCCGCGCACGCGGTTGTAAGGCCCTTCCTTAGGTCACTGCCTGTCGGGCACTGTAGCAGCTTCGGCAACGCGAACGGAAGAACCGGATTCCGCCTCGCCCGCGCCGGTCAGCGCGGCAGCCAGCCGCGTGGCATGCCTGCGGACACCCTCGACGATGTCGACAGCCCCGTCGCTGAGCACCCACTGCAACTGCAAGCCGTCGCTCACCGCGATGCACTCGCGGGCGAGCGCCGGGTAGTCCAGCGAGGCCGGCATTACGGAACCATGGTGGTGAACTGGCGGATCGCCGACGACCTCTTCACGCTGACCCTGACCTTGCCGGGAGGCAGCGAATGCGAACTCCGACTGGGCGATACCACCGAACTCCTTCGCGCGGGGACATACTCGCGCACCTGCCCCGCCACTCGCGTCACCCGGCGATTGTCGCGTGCATCTCCCACACGATGACCTCGGCGCCGGTGTCGGTGGTCAGTTGCTGACCGCCGCCGCCGCTGAGCCGCACGGCGTCACCCTCGGCGAGAATGCCGAGGCCTTCCATCGACGCTTCGCCGCGCGCGACGAACACGTGGAGGAACGGGGCGTCGGGCAGGGTGACCGGCGCCTGTCCGGGCTGCATGCGGGCGACATGCATTGCGGCGTACTTGTTCTTGATCCGGATCGCCGAATGGTCGGCGTGGTCGGGGATGCCCGACGCGACAGGTACGAGTCCCCCGGCAAGCAATTCGTGGTCGATTTCGAGTTGCTCGTAGCCGGGTGTGATGCCGGCTTCGTCGGGCACGACCCACATCTGGACGAAGTGGACCGGATCGCTGTGCTCGTCGGTGCCACCGTTCAGCCGCCACGAGTCGTTCTTCTCCGAGTGCAGGATCCCGGTGCCCGCGCTCATGCGCTGGGCGAGGCCCGGGTAGATGACCCCTGAATGCCCCATCGAGTCCTGGTGCACCAGCGAACCCTGGAGCACCCAGGTGACGATCTCCATGTCCTGATGTGGGTGGGTGTCGAATCCCTGCCCCGGCACGACGATGTCGTCGTTGTTGACCATCAGCACCCCGTGGTGGGTGTTGGCCGGGTCGTAGTGGTGGCTGAACGAGAAGGAGTGCTTGGAATCCAGCCAGCCGCCCGCCTGAGTCATGAAGCGGTCGGCGGCTCGGCGGACATCCACGCGGGGCGGGGTGAGGGCGGCAGTCATGGGCGTTGCCTTTCCAGGATTGTCACAGAACGTGTGAGCCGTACATTTCGCCGAGCGGGTCGGCGATGAGTTCGAGGCGGGCGCCGTCCGGGTCGCGGAAGTACATCGACACCTCACTGTGTTCGACGAGTTCGACGCCGGCGTCGATCAGTTTCGTGCGCAGGTGTTCCCACCGGTCGGGTTCGACGCTGATCGCGATGTGGTGGAGTCCGCCGAGCACTTCCTGATACGGACCGATGTCGAGGCCCGGGAAGTCGAAGAACGCGAGCAGGTTGCCGTTGCCGATGTCGAAGAAGAAATGCGAAGACCCGGGGTAGTCCCGGTTCTCGATCAGTTCGGTCAGCGGAAACTCGAGCAGATCCTGATAGAACCGGACGGTGCGCTCGACGTCGCTGCTGATCAGCGCGGTGTGGTGGAGTCCGCGGGCCGAGGATGCGGGCCTCGACGACACCGGCTGCAGGTGCTCGGCGCGAATCCGGTCGCGTTGCGCCGCGAATCTCTGCGAACGCTCCTGCTCGTCTGTGGTGCTCATTGCCCTGCCCCTCTCCACGGAGCGCAGTAGTTGCGCTTTCAACTACCACCACCATACAGCAAGTAGTTGCGCTGTCAACTACTTCGGCTATGCTGGTGGCGTGGAACCGACCAGATGGCTCAGCGCCGAAGAACAGAACACCTGGCGCGCCTACCTGGACGCGACGCGCCTACTCCTGCAGGCGCTCGATCGGCAGCTCACCCGAGACGCAAGCATCTCGTTCACCGACTTCGAACTCCTCGTCGTGCTGTCGGAGGCGCCCCACCGGCAAATGCGGATGCGCGAACTCGCCGACGCGGTCACCACCACCCGCAGCGGCGTGACCCGGGCCATCAGCCGCCTGGTCGATGCCGGATGGGTGCGGCGCGTCGAGTGCGAGGACGACAGGCGCGGAACACTCGCCGAACTGACCGACGCCGGCGCGGAGAAGCTCGCTGCGGCCAGCCCCGGACATGTGGCGGAGGTGCGCCGGAACATGTTCGACCTGCTCAGCCCACGAGACGTCACTCTCCTCGGCCACGACTTCAGCGAAATGCGCGCCCATCTGCTGGAGAACCCCTGAGTCGCACACCGGAAAGGCTGGTCATGAGTAGCACGTCAGCGGAGAACGACCACGTTCACATCGACACCCAGAGCCCGGCCGTCTACCAGGCGCAGATCGCCGTCGCCAAGGCCATCCGCCACGAGGCCAGGGAGGCCGGGTTCGACAGGCGATTCGTCGAACTGATCAACGTGCGCGTGTCCCAGATCAACCGCTGCGCGTACTGCCTGGACGTCCACGTCGCCGCGGCGCTGGTGGCGGGCGAGACCCAGCAGCGCCTCGCGGTCCTGCCCGCCTGGCGGGAAACCACGCTGTTCTCCGACCGCGAGGTCGCGGCGCTCACCCTGGCCGAGTCGGTCACCACCCTCCCCGATACCCACACGCAGGAGAGCGACTACTCCTTCGCGCGGCGGTTCCTGTCCGAGCGGGAGATGTCGGCGGTGAGCTGGATTGCCGTCACGATGAACGCCTTCAACCGGATCTCCATCGTCAGCCACCATCCGGTCCGGCCGAAGCAGTAACACCGCAGTTCACCTGCATTTCCCAGATTTTAGTTGACTCCGCAACCACTTCGGTCTACCTTAGTAGTTGCAGATTCAATTACTTCATTGTTTCGAGTGCTCGTTCGACAGCCCAAGGAGTTTTCATGACCACCGCCACCGCCACCCTGCCCAACCTCACCGCCGGAACCTGGACCATCGACTCGGTCCACTCCACCGTCGGCTTCTCCGTCCGCCACCTGATGGTCAGCAAGGTCCGCGGCACGTTCAACGACTTCACCGGCGCGATCACCGTCGCCGAAGACGGCACCGCCACCGTCACCGCCGACATCCAGGTGGCGTCCATCGACACCAAGAACACCGACCGCGACGCCCACATCAAGTCGGCCGACTTCTTCGACGCCGAGCAGTACCCCACCGCCACCTTCACCTCCACCGCCGTCCGCGCCAAGGGCGACGACTACGTGGTCGAGGGCGAATTCACGCTCCACGGCGTCACCCGCCCCGTCGAGCTCGCCCTCGAATTCGGCGGCGTCAACCCCGGCATGGGCAACGGCCCGGTCGCCGGCTTCGAAGCCACCACCGTCCTCAACCGCAAGGACTTCGGCATCACCATCGACATGCCCCTCGAAGGCGGCGGCGCCGTCGTCGGCGACAAGATCACCATCACCCTCGAGATCGAGGCCGGCCTCCAGGCCTGACCCTTTCCTCGCAGCGCGCGCCCCGTCATCCACCACTCGGATGGCGGGGCGCGCGTCGTTAAATCGGGGCAACACTTTCGATCGACGTGATCCAGGTCATTGTGATCTTGGTCAGGCTCGAGCAACTCTGACTCCTTCGATATCGGCGACTGCGAAACGAAGGTGATCACATGGGCAGCGAATCCGAACTCTCGTTCGCACTCGACCTCACGCTGGACGAAGCTCGGCGGCGCACCGCTGTACTCGAAGCAATCGGCGAGGACTGGGACCCGGTGGCCGTGCTCGCCGAGGAAGAGCGGGCCTACGACATGCTCTACAGCGGTCTCGACCCCGAGCAGCAGCGCATCTACGACGAGCTGGTCCAGGCGGGTGTGCTCCCGGATCGGACGGTGGGCCGTGTTACCGATTGATCCGACCGCGGACTTCTCCCGTCGCGCCTGGTTGCCCTGCCCGGGCTGCGACCACGGCTCGGACTGCCGCGACTGCGGGTCGGGCCGCAACTGCGACCGGCACTGGCAGTACCTGCTGAGCAATCAGGGGACCCACGTCCACCTGCAGTGCCCCGACTGCGCGCACCTGTGGAACATCGATACCCGCCACGGACGGCCGCGGCGGCGACCGAAGGCGGCGTAGCGGCCGTTCCGCCTCGTCTCACCCTCGACTGCGCGGCCTGTCGGTGAGCAGTTGGGTGAGCCGGTGCGCCTCGCGGAGGAGGAGTTCTCCCAGTTCCCGGCGTCGCTCCTCGCGGAACCGGCTTTCGACACCGGTGATGCTCAGGGCCCACGCCGGCGATCCCTGGGCGTCGAAGACGGCGGCGCCCATTCCCCAGCTGCCCTCGACGAGGAGTCCGGGGTTGACTGCGTACCCGTTGAGGCGTGTCTCCGCGATGCGGTCGGCGATCTCGTCCCGGCTGTGCCGGTTCCCCCACTGGCCGGTGACGTCCGCGCGGGTCAGATAGTCGTCGACCTCGCGGTCCGGCATGTGCGACAGGATGACCAACCCTGCCGACGCCACCCCGAGCGGGAGGCGGATGCCGACGTACAGCACGTGCGAACGCAGCGGGAAGCTGCCTTCCTCACTGGCGATGCACACCGTCTCGTCGCCGCGACGGGCCGACAGGTAGGCGCTCTCGCCAGTCTCGCGGGCGAGGTCACGCAAGATGCCGCGGGACCGGTCGGTGATGTCGTACCGACTCGCGGCGAGTGATCCGAGGAGATACAGCTCGGGGCCGAGCGACCATTTGCCCGACTTCTGGTCGCGGTCGACCAGCCCCTCCTCGGCGAGGGAGACGAGCAGGCGATGCACCGTGGGACGCGCGAGACCGGTCTCGCGTGCCAGTGCGGTCGTCGAGGATCCCGACGTGTCGAGGGCTCCGATGGCCCGGAGGAGGGCACTCACCCGTTGGATCACCTGCGGCCGCTGCGCGTCGTCCATCACCGCAGTATACGTCCACTGAGTGAACACTCGCGTCCGCAACGTCCAGACCGTGATCACTGTCGCCGAATCCCTTGAAATGCATGCAGAGACCCTTTTTAGTGGAGTGGAACACCCCACGTACCAACGTCCACTCAATGGACGAACTGTCGCGGGAAAGAGGTTTCGCCGGGTTCGGCGGCCAGAAGAAAGGATGCACATGGGATCGAGAGTGTTCGACACCCCGGAAGCAGCTGTCGCGGACGTGTCCGACGGCGCGACGATCGCCGTCGGCGGGTTCGGCCTGTGCGGAATCCCCGACGCACTGATCCGCGCGCTCGCCGACTCGGGTGTCGGCAACCTCGAGGTCTACTCCAACAACTGCGGTGTGGACGACCACGGGCTCGGAATTCTGCTCGGCGCCCGTCAGATTCGCCGCGTCACCGCGTCGTACGTCGGCGAGAACAAGGAGTTCGCCCGCCAGTACCTGGCCGGTGAACTCGAGGTGGAGCTGACCCCGCAGGGCACCCTGGCCGAACGTCTGCGCGCCGGCGGAGCGGGCATCCCCGCCTTCTTCACCCCCGCCGGGGTCGGAAGCCCCGTCGCCGACGGTGGCCTGCCCTGGCGTTACGCCGACGACGGCTCGGTCGCGCTCGCGTCGCCCCCGAAGGAGACCCGCGTCTTCGGCGACAAGCGCTACGTCCTCGAACTCGGCATCACCGCCGACTTCGCGCTCGTCCACGCACTGCGCGGCGATACCGCCGGCAACCTGGTGTTCGACAAGACGGCCCTGAACTTCAACCCCCTCGCCGCGATGGCCGGCAAGGTCACCATCGCGCAGGTCGAGGAACTCGTCCCCGCCGGCACCATCGACCCCGCGCAGGTGCACCTGCCCGGAGTCTTCGTTCAACGCATCGTCGAGACCGGCCCTCAGAACAAGCGGATCGAGAAGCGGACAGTCAGCAGCACGGAAGGAGCCACTCGATGACCGGCACCAACGGATGGACACGTGAGCAGATGGCCGCCCGCGCGGCCGCGGAAATGGTCGACGGCGAGTACGTCAACCTCGGCATCGGCCTTCCGACGCTCATTCCCGGGTACCTCGGCACCGACGTGAACGTCACCCTCCACTCGGAGAACGGGATCCTCGGCACCGGCCCGTACCCGACCGAGGAGAACATCGACGCCGACCTGATCAACGCGGGCAAGGAAACGGTCACCGTGAACGCCGGCGCCGCGTTCTTCGACTCCGCGTTGTCGTTCGGCATGATCCGCGGCGGCCACATCGACACCGCCGTCCTCGGCGGCATGCAGGTCTCCCGCACCGGCGACCTCGCCAACTGGATGGTCCCCGGAAAGATGGTCAAGGGCATGGGCGGCGCGATGGACCTCGTGCACGGCGCCAGCCGCGTCATCGTCCTCATGGAACACACCGACCGCGACGGCAACCCCAAGATCCTCGACACCTGCACCCTGCCGCTGACCGGCCAGGGCGTCGTCAACCGGATCATCACCAACCTCGCCGTCATCGACGTGGTCGGCGACGGCACCCTCGCCCTGCGTGAGATCGCCCCCGGCGTCACCGTCGACGACGTCGTCGCGGCCACCGGAGCCCCCCTCGATATCCGCGAATCCGTTCTCGTCTGAACGACATTCGTCACTACCTGAAGGACACTTTCATGACTTCTTCCACCAGGTCCGTCATCGTCGCCGGCGCCCGGACCCCGGTCGGCCGCCTCACCGGTTCGCTGTCCAGCCTGTCCGGATCCGACCTCGGCGGCATCGCTATCAAGGGCGCCCTCGACAAGGCCGGGGTGGCGCCGGAACTGGTGGAGTACGTGATCATGGGGCAGGTCCTCACCGCCGGCGCCGGTCAGATCCCGGCCCGGCAGGCGGCGGTCGCGGCGGGCATCCCGATGTCGGTGCCCGCCGTGACCGTCAACAAGGTGTGCCTGTCGGGTCTCGACGCCATCGCCCTCGCCGACCAGCTGATCCGCGCCGGCGAGTTCGACGTCGTCGTCGCCGGTGGGCAGGAGTCGATGTCCCAGGCACCGCACCTGCTCCCCGGTTCCCGGGGCGGTTTCAAGTACGGCGACACCGCTCTCGTCGACCACCTCGCCTACGACGGCCTGTACGACATTTTCACCGACCAGGCGATGGGCGCGCTGACCGAGGACCGGAACGCGAACACCGACAAGATCGGTCGCGAAGAGCAGGACGCATTCGCCGCCGCCTCACATCAGCGCGCCGCAGCAGCGTGGAAGAACGGACTCTTCGACGACGAGGTCGTTCCCGTGTCCATCCCGCAGCGCAAGGGCGATCCGCTCGTCGTCACCGAGGACGAGGGGATCCGCGCCGACACCACCGCCGAGTCGCTGTCGAAGCTGCGGCCCGCATTCAGCAAGAACGGCACCGTCACCGCGGGTTCCGCGTCGCAGATCTCCGACGGCGCCGCGGCCGTCGTGGTGATGAGCAAGGCCAAGGCCGAGGAACTCGGACTCGAATGGCTCGCCGAGATCGGCGCCCACGGCGTCGTCGCCGGACCGGACTCGACGCTCCAGCAGCAGCCCGCCAACGCGATCGACAAGGCCTGCGCCCGTGAGGGTCTCGACCCCTCGGCCCTCGACCTCGTCGAGATCAACGAGGCGTTCGCCGCCGTCGGCATCGAGTCGACCCGGCAACTCGGGGTCGATCCGTCGAGGGTCAATGTCAACGGCGGTGCCATCGCGATCGGGCACCCGCTCGGCATGTCCGGGGCACGCGTCGTGCTGCACCTCGCACTCGAGCTGAAACGACGCGGCGGCGGAACCGGTGCCGCTGCCCTCTGCGGCGGCGGCGGACAGGGCGACGCCCTGATCCTCCACGTGCCGGGAGAGTGACCATCACTCTCGCGCAGTAGGTTTCACCGCGCAGTTGGTTTCACGTCGTCATGATCGACCCGCTGCGAGGGCGGTGACGACCGGCGCGAACATGGTGGCCTTGATCGCACCGAGCGTGCCGGAGTCCTTCCCCGCGAGCGGGGTGATCAGGTCGACGGCGGCGGACAGGACCGCACCTTCGGGTGCGGTCCCGTCGACCAGCCCACCGGTGTGCGCTTCGGCGCCGCCGTAACGATGACCGGTGGTCATCGCGGTGATCGCGGTCTGCGGCCTCAGCTTGGCCTGGATCAGCGCCGCCATTCCCGGGGTGAACGGAATGTGGATGTCGACCTCGGGGAAGCAGTAGTACCCACGATCCGAACGCATCACGCGGTAGTCGTGGGCGATTCCGAGCATGGCACCGGCGCCGAACGCGTGCCCGTTCACAGCGGCGACCGTCGGCAGCGGCAACGTCAGAATGCGGCTGAACAGGGCCTGGACGCGCCCGACGTACCAGTCGGCGCGGTCGCCGTTGGCCATCAGCCAGTCCAGGTCGAGACCGTTGGAGTAGAACTTCCCCGTTGCCGTGGTGACCAGGGCCTGCGCCCCGTGCTCGTGTGCATCGTCGAGGAGCCGGTCGACCGTGTCGAGCCATTCGAGGGAAAACCGGTTCTCGTCGTCGCCGAAGTCGAGAACGGCGATCTTGTCCCGGTAGGTCAGCGTGGCAGTCATCAGGAGCCTTTCGTGTTGCTGTCGTGACGTTTCCCCGGAGGCGGGGGGTCGAGGGTGAGGACGGCGCGGACCGCCGTTTCCAGTCGTTGACGCATCGCGGCGTCCGGTTTTCGCCGGGCCTGAAGCAACAGTCCGGTGGGGAGTCCGACGACGCACGCTTCGATCACCTCGACCGCGCGCCCGTCCTTGCGCCCCCACAGCGCCCGCGCCAACCGGACGAACAGTTCGACGAGGACGGAATCGAGCCGCGTCAACTCGCCGGCGACATCGTCGGGAACGTCCGATCCGAGCAGTTCGTCGCGGCGCACGGTGAGAAGGAACCGCGACGACTGCGGGAACTGCTCCGCGAAGACGGCCGGGGTGTCGGCTGCCGCGACGACGGCATCCACCGCGGCGGCCCTGCCGTCTGCGCCATCCTGCCCCAGCGCCTGCTCGACAGACTCCTGCTGCAGGCCGAGAAATCGGTGCGCTGCCCGCAACCACGCGCGCCCGACCAACCCTCCCCGCGACCCGAAGGCGTGATAGATCGCGCCGTTGGACATCTCCGTGGCGGCGGCGACCGCGCGCAGCGTCACGGCGCTCGGACCGCCCTCGACCGCCAGCCGTTCGGCGGTGTCGAGAACGTCGCCGAGATCGTGCACGCGTGGCCTGGGCATACGCCGAACGATAACAGATCATGCGTTCTATTACTCGTCGGTAGGTGGAGGCCGACCATGCCGTGTGCGCCGCCCGATGATGGGCTTCCCGTTGTGCCCCGAGTCACAATGGGTTAACTTTGTTCGGACATAAACACATTACGTGTTCTGCACATGGAATACGTCGAGGAGATGTTCATGGCCAGCGATCTCACCCGAACTACCGCCCCGTCCCTGACTGCCGACCCCACCGGGCGGCACTCGCACAGACTCGGCATCATCGCCGTCGTCGCCACCTTCGGCGGCCTGCTCTTCGGATACGACACCGGAGTCATCAACGGCGCACTCGAACCGCTCAAGGAAGACCTCCAGCTCACCTCGTTCACCGAGGGCCTGGTGGTGAGCATCCTGATCTTCGGTGCCGCGATCGGCGCTCTGATCGGCGGACGGATGTCCGATCGGTTCGGACGCCGGCACAACATCTTGGTGCTCGCACTCATCTTCATGGTCGGGACGCTCGGCTGCGTGCTGTCCCCGACATGGGAGGTGCTCGCGCTGTTCCGCTTCATCCTCGGTCTCGCCGTCGGCGGCGCATCCGCCACCGTGCCGGTCTACCTCTCCGAGATCTCCCCTACGGAACGACGCGGCAGCGTGGTCTCCCGCAACGAAGTGATGATCGTCGTCGGACAGTTCGCCGCATTCGTGATCAACGCCATCATCTTCAACATCTGGGGTGAGCACGAGAACGTCTGGCGCTTCATGCTTCTGGTCGCCGTCCTTCCGGCCATCTTCCTGTTCGCCGGAATGCTGCGGATGCCGGAAAGCCCGCGGTGGCTGATGTCACAGGACCGGCACGACGAAGCGCTCGCCGTGCTTCTCCAGGTTCGGTCCCCGGAGCGGGCACGTGCCGAGTTGGAGGAAGTCCGGGCGCTCGCCGAGGAAGAGAAGCTCTCACAGACCGGCGGGGCCGCCGACCTGTCGGTGAAGTGGATCCGCCGCCTCATCTTCATCGGTGTCGGCCTCGGCGTGTTCCAGCAGGCCACCGGCATCAACTCGGTGATGTACTACGGCACCCAGCTGCTCGGCGACGCCGGATTCTCCTCGAACGCCGCCATCGTCGCGAACACCCTCAACGGTCTGTTCAGCGTGCTCGGCGTCCTCACCGGCGTCGCCCTGATCAACCGGATCGACCGTCGGAAGATGCTCATCGGCGGCTTCACCCTCACCACCACGTTCCACCTGCTCGTCGGCCTGTCCGCGTTCCTGCTGCCCGACGGCACCCTCAAGGCCTACCTGATCCTGACGTTCGTGGTGCTGTTCGTCTTCTCGATGCAGGCCACGATCGGCCCCCTGGTGTGGCTGATGCTGTCGGAGATCTTCCCGCTGAAGATCCGCAGCTTCGCCATCGGCGTCTGCATCTTCATGCTGTGGATCGCCAACGCCCTTGTCGCGCTGCTCTTCCCGCCCGTCGTGGCCGCACTGGGAATCGGTGCGACGTTCTTCATCTTTGCAGGACTCGGCGTATTGGCTCTCGTCTTCATCAAAACCCAGGTTCCGGAAACCCGTGGCCGCTCGCTCGAGGAACTCGAAGACCAGTTCCGGCGCGACTACTCGTGACAGTCGCCGCACCACGTCCCCGTGAAAGGTTGATTCCATGACAGTGCTCGTAGCCGTGACCGACTCCTCCGAAGGATCGGAGGCCCTCCTCGCCGGCAAGAAGGAGGCCGCGATGCTGGACACCGACCTCCTGGTGGTGAACCTCTCCCTCACCGAACCCGAAGACGTCCACACCCTCGCAGAAGACGGCGTGACCGTCCTCGACCGGATCGGCCGCGGAGACCGCGATCCCGCGACCGCCGTGCTCGACCTGCTCGAAGAGCGGCCCGACATCGAACGTCTCGTGATCGGGGTCAAACGCCGCAGCGCGGTCGGCAAGGCCCTGCTCGGCAGTGTCAGCCAGCGCCTCATCCTGCAGTCCCCGATCCCCGTGCTCGCAGTGAAAACCCCTCAATAGGAGCCGAGTTGAGCAAGCAAGGAAGCCTGCGACTGGTCGCGGGCATGGTCGGCGGCGGGCAGGGGGCCGACATCGGCACGACCCACCGCTTCGCGATGCGCCTCGACGATCGATACGACCTGCACGCGGGGGTCTTCGGGCGAGACGGCGTCGCATCGGCGCAGCTCGCGGAGAGTCTCGGCGTGCCGGCCGATCGCACCTACCGCGACCACCGGGAGATGGCGGAGCGGGAATCCACACGCGAGGACGGCGTCGACGTGGTCGCCGTGACCACCCCGAACGACAGCCACTTCGACATCGCGCGCACCTTCCTCGAGGCGGGCATCTCGGTGGTGTGCGAGAAGCCCCTCACCCCCGACTCGGCGTCGGCTGCGGAACTGGTCGCGATCGCCGAGTCCTCCGGCGCGATCCTTGCCGTCCCGCACTGCTATTCGGCGTACGCGATGGTCCGGCACGCAGCCCGGATGGTGCGCGACGGCGACCTCGGGCGGATCCGCTTCGCGACGGTCGAGCACGCGTCCGGCTGGGCCGCGACACCACTCGAACTCGGTGAGCACCGGCAGGCACGCTGGCGAACGGACCCGGACGTCGCCGGATTCCCCAGCGTCGTCGGCGATCTCGGCACCCACGCCTTCCACCTGCTGCGCTACATCACCGGGCTCGAAGCCACCCGGGTGTCCGCCGAACTCGACACCCTCGTCCCCGGCCGCCGAGTGTTCGACAACGCCACCGTTCGCCTCACCCTCTCCAACGGGGCACCGGCGACGCTGTGGGCGAGCATGGCCGCCACCGGCCACGAGCACGGCCTGCGCATCCGGATCTTCGGCGACACCGCGAGCATCGAATGGCGACACGAGGACCCCCACCATCTGACGGTGCGCGACCTCGACGGCGGCACGACGATTCTCGCGCAGGGAATGCGCACGCTGTCCGAGGACGCCGCCCGGCTCACCCGGCCCGGCCTGGGACATCCCGAGGGCTTCCTCGAGGCGTTCGCAAACTTCTACCGCGATCTCGCCGACGAACTCCGCGCCCGCCGCGACGGCAACCCCACCACCATCCGTGATCTGTCCTTCCCCACCGGGCGTGACGGGCTGATCGGCGTCCAGTTCGTGGAGGCGACAGCCGCCTCCCACGACGCCGACTCGGCCTGGGTCGTTCCCGCTTCCGCACTCGACAAGGTCGGTATCTGACATGCAACGATTCGCCCTCATCGGAGCCGGATTCATCGGCGGAGTACACGGCGCCAACCTCGCCGCGCACCCCGACGTCGACCTGGCCCTCGTCTTCGACATCGATCTCGCGCGCGCGACGGACCTCGCCAAGAGGCACGGCAGTCGCGCGACCACCGACCTCACGGAAGTCTTCGACCCCACAGCAATCGACGCCGTCTTCATCGCGTCGTCCACCGACACCCACGCAGAGCACCTGCGCCGCGCGGCGACGGCCGGAATCCCGGCCCTGTGCGAGAAGCCCATCGACCTCGACCTCGCGCGGGCCGTCGACATCGTCCGCTTCGCCGACACCCGATCACTCCGGGCGATGGTCGATTTCAACCGCCGCTTCGACCGCGACTACGCCGAACTCCAGCAGGTGGTCGCGTCCGGTGAGATCGGTGCGGTCGAGCTGATCCAGATGACCAGCCGGGGCCCGGCGATGCCGCCGCTCGAGTACATCGCGGTGTCGGGCGGACAGATGCGCGACCAGACCGTCCACTTCTTCGACCTGGCCCGGTGGATCTCGGGACTCGACCCCGAGTCGGTCTTCGCGACCGGATCCACGCTCGCCGAGCCCCGCCTCGCCGACTACGACGACGTCGACACCTCGGCCGTCACCCTGCGCCTGCCCGGCGGCGCACTAGTCCAGATCGACTGCACCCGCCGGATCGGTTACGGATACGACGAACGCATCGAGGTGCTCGGCTCGACGGGGATGGTCGAGGCGCGGCGCCAGCGCGCCGGCGCCGTGTCCCGCTACAGCGCAGGCCGCGTCGTCGACGACGGGTTGCACGCGGGATGGTTCGAACGGATCCGGGCCAGCTACCGCACCGCACTCGACCACTTCGTCGACGCGTTGGAGACCGGCGCCGCCATCGGTCCGACACTGTCGGAAGCCCTGAAGGCGCAGGCGATCGCCGAGGCCGCGACCCGCTCACTGTCCAGCGGCCGGATGGAACAGATCGACTACCCGATCTGAACCACCGGTCACACGGGGTCGCCGAGGACGACGACGTCGGCGCGGGCGCGACTCGGCCACACCAACGCGGTATTCCTCTCGTCGCTGTGCCGCACCCATTTTCGGGCCTCGTCCGGCGACTTGCCGTACCGAATGTGCCGTTCGACGAGGCGCGCCACCCGCTCGTCGTGATCCGGGACGAGGAACCACGCCTCGTCGAGCAGATCGCGCACCGCCGACCAGGGTCCCTCGTCGAGGAGGAGGTAGTTACCCTCGGTGATCACCAGCGGAATGTGCGGCGGGACGGCGAGCGACCCGGCATAGGACTCCTCGACCTCGCGGTGGAACTCGGGGGCGTACACCGTCTCACCGCCGGGTTCCCGCAGGCGGCGCAGCAGCGCCACATAGCCGGCGGCGTCGAACGTGTCGGGTGCGCCCTTGCGTCCGGTCCGGCCGAGCCGGGACAGTTCCGCACCGGACAGGTGGAATCCGTCCATCGGCACGACCACCGCCGACGATCCGAGCGCCGTCAGCACCGCCGCGGCGACGGTGCTCTTACCGGAGCCCGGCGACCCGGCGATGCCGAGCAGCCGGCGCTGTCCCGAGTCGGCGAGCACGCGGGCGCGCGCGATCAGTCCCGGCAGTCCACCTTCATACCGCACCGGACCGCCGGTCGTGCCCGCCCCGTGCTCGTCGTCCATAGGCAGACCGTAGCTCAACCGACATGGATCCCGGGCCCGCCGCCTGTCGTCCGTCGCCCAATGTCACCGTCGGTCAATCAGATTGAACCGTTGTCACATTGGGCGAGCGGAACGGGGTGCTTACGTCCACGCCAGCCATCAAGCGCTCATGGCCGGTTTGGACAGCTGACCTGCTCCGTCGAGCTCGGTTCACCCAGGTTTCCATCGGTGGCGGAAACTTCTTCTGTGCTGTACAACTAAAACAGCGAGACCGGTTTGTGATGTGAAACATACCTAACCGTTACCTCGGGGCACGAAGACATGGATTGAGAGCATCAGTTCCGGGGGGAATGGATCCGCGCAGGTGGATCGCGTTTCGGGAACGGTAAGGACACCGCATGCTGTTACCGATGGCACCGACCGACTCGCTGTTTCTGCTCGGCGAATCCCGCGAGCATCCGATGCACGTCGGCGGCCTGGCGGTCTTCAACCCGCCGGACGGGGCGTCCGCGGCCGATCTGCGCGCGATGTTCGACACGGCATTGGCCGGCGACCAGGTCGCCCCTCCTTTCCGGAAGCGGGCTCGCCGTTCGGTTACCTCGCTCGGCCAGTGGGGCTGGGATCACCTCCCGCACGACGAGGTGGATCTCGAGCACCACGTGCGCCGCGATGCGCTTCCCCAGCCGGGCGGCATGACCGAACTGATGACGCTGGTGTCGAGGCTGCACGGCACCCTGCTCGACCGCAGCCGCCCGCTGTGGGAGATGCACCTGATCGAAGGCCTCGCCGACGGCCGCTACGCCGTCTACACCAAGGTCCACCACGCGCTCGCCGACGGTTCGTCGGCGATGCGACTGCTCCGCGACAGCATGAGCGAAGACCCGCACCGCCGGAACATGCCCGCCCCCTGGCAACCGCGCACTCCACTCGCCGCCGTCCCGACTCCGGCCACCGGCGTCGTCGACACGTCGGTATTCGGCTCCGCGCTGCCCGCGATGGCGTGGGACGCCGCCCGGGCCGCCGCCGGCGAGGTGGCCGGACTGCTGCCCGCGGCACTCGGCACCGTGGATCGGGCCCGCCGCGGCAAGGGCGGTGCGGTATCGCTCACCGCGCCACACACCGTGTTCAACGTCCCGATCAGCGGCGCCCGCCACGTCGCCGCCCGCTCCTTCCCCCTGGAACGAATCCGCTTGCTGGCCAAGCACGCCGACGCCACCATCAACGACATCGTGCTGACGATGTGCGCCGGCACCCTGCGGGCCTACCTGCACACCCGGGACGCGTTGCCGGACAACCCGCTGATCGCGATGGTCCCGGTCTCGTTGCGCGCACCGGATACCGGGGCTGCCGACCGTACCCACGGCGGCAATCGGGTGGGCGTCCTCATGTGCAACCTCGCCACCCACCTTCCCGACCCCGCACACCGTCTCGAAACCGTGCGCAACTGCATGAACGAGGGCAAGGCCGCCCTCCAGGCGATGAGCCCCGCCCAGGTCCTCGCGATGAGCGCCCTCGGCGCCGCTCCGCTCGGCGTCGAGATGTTCCTCGGCCGCCGTGGCCCGCTGCGGCCGCCGTTCAACGTGGTCATCTCCAACGTCGCCGGTCCCCGAACCCCCCTGTACTGGAACGGGGCCCGACTCGAGTCGCTCTACCCGCTGTCGATTCCCACGACCGGTCAGGCCCTCAACATCACCTGCACCAGCAGCGACGATCAGATCGTCTTCGGCCTCACCGGCTGCCGGCGCACCGTCCCCGATCTGCACCCGATGCTCGATCAGCTCGACGCCGAACTCGACCTCCTCGAGACCGCCGTCGGGCTGTAGCCCGACCGGCGGTTCGTCAGAGCGCCGCTGCCAGCGCGGCGACTCCCGGTCCCTGGAGGTCGCCGAGCGCCACCTTCCGACCGGAAGCGGCCAGGAGCAGCGACAAGGCGGTGCCGCTCACCTCCGGACCGTCGCCGATCGACACGTCGTCGTCCGCTGCCGTCAGCCGGACGCCGGCGACGAGTTCCTTGGCGCCGCCGAAGGACGCCGGGGTTCGCGTCTGCAGCCGGAGCGCTCTGACGACGGCCTCCCGCGGGTAGGAGCGGGTGAGCCCCAACGGTCGGCGGATGTCCTCACCGTGGACGACCTCCTCGACGAGCCGGCTGTCGAGCGGCGCCGGAGGGGTCGACGTCCGCGACGCCACCTGCCGGAGCCGCTCCAGCGTTTCCTGCGGTGAGGCGCCCCGCTCGCGCTCCACGCCGCGAGCGTTCTGGCGGTCGAAGTCGAACCGCGCCCGAGCGAGAGCGACGATGAAGCCGAGGCGCGTGGCCCGCGCCGTGTCGACCAGGTGGGCTGCCACGTCGTGCACGGTCCACTCACCGCAGAGCGACTGCTCGTCCCACCGCTCGGCGTCGAGACTGCCGAGGTCTTCGATCAGCGCCGCACGCTCCGCGTGCACCATCGACCAGACATCTCCCACTGTTCGCTCCTTCGGTCGGCACATCGTATGCAGGTAAGACTCGCGGCGGAGCGGAAATTCATCGGTCGAGCGCTTCCCGGGGTGCGGGCCGGGTCGGCCGGGTCCCTACACTGTGACGGGTGCGGATCGCGACCTTCAACGTCAACGGGATCCGCGCGGCGCAGCGGCGCGGCATCGAGGAGTGGCTCGGCGAGCGCGAACCCGATGTGGTCGCGCTTCAGGAAGTACGGGCCCGTGCCGCCGCCATCCCGCCGGACGTATTCGGCGACTATCACCTCACCTACGACGAGGGGGACGTCGCGGGCCGCAACGGTGTCGCGGTCCTGACTCGGCACGCCCCCGTCGCGGTGCGGACGTGGAGCGGTACCGCGCTGGTGCGGGCACCGGGCGAATTGCACACCGAGAGGGTCGAACTGGATCCGGTGCCGTTGGCTCGGGGTCTGGGCGAGTTCGCGAACCAGGGCCGCTACGTCGAGGTCGACCTCGCCGAGGCGCCGATCACCATAGTGTCCATGTACCTGCCGAAAGGCGGTCTCCCGGCGCACCTCCAGAAGCCTGGACGCATGCGGGAGGCCCCCGACGGCGGAGCCCGCTACGACCGCAAGATGCGCTTCCTCTCCGCGTTTGCGCGACAGCTGACCCGCTCGCGGCGGACGGCACGCGCGAACGGCAGGGAACTCCTGCTGATGGGTGACCTCAACATCGCGCACACCCGTTACGACGTACGGAACTGGCGGCGCAGCAACCAGGTCGAGGGTTACCTGCCGGAGGAGCGTGAGTGGTTCGACTCCATCCTGTCGCCGCGTACCCTCGTCGATGTCGTCCGGCAGCATCATCCTGGTGTCGACGGTCCGTACTCGTGGTGGTCGTGGCTGGGGCAGTCGTTCGTGAACGACACCGGGTGGCGCATCGACTACCATCTCGCGACGCCGCGACTGGCACAGGCGGCGGTCGCGGCCGGCACCGACCGCGAACCGGCGCCCGACCGGCGGATGAGTGATCACGCTCCGGTCGTCGTGGACTACGACTTCTGATCGTCCCCGACGCACCGCGGAGGAGTCAGTTCGGGCTGCAGCCCTCGTCGATCCGGGTGTCGTTCAACCGGTCGACGATGTAGGACACGGCGCCGTTGGCGTCGTAGCCGTCGATGAGTTGGGTCAGATCACCGTGCCGACGTCTCGGGCGACCAACTGGTCCAAGGCGCGTTCGGCCACGGCCGCAATGGTCATCGACGGGTTGCACGCGGCGGTGTTTCCGGGCATCAGCGCGCCGTCGAGCACATACAACCCGCGCTGGCCGTGCACGCGGCCTTCGAGGTCGCAGACCGGGCCCATCGACGCCCCGCCCAGCGGATGCCAGGTGGAGGGGAATACCGCATTGGTGTCCGTGAGCACGCTTCCCGGCCCGGCGATCTTCCGTACCATCGGATCGATGCGACCGTTCTGGACGACGGCGTCGCCTTCCCTCGGCCAGCGGAGTACCGCTTCGTCTCGGGCAGAGTCGTATTCGAATCGTCCGCGTCCCTCGCTGACGCCGTAGCCGACCAGCATGGTGCTGCGCGCGTCGAACGACAGCGGCGGGATCGAGGCCTGGATGACCGTGACGGCGGACGCGGGGTCGTCCCAGTTCAGGCTGCCGTAGACGACCGGGCCGCCCTGCGGGGCGCCGAATTCTTCTTCGAGGCTCGTCCAGATGTAGATCCGGTCGGCGTTGGTTCCCCAGCCGGCGCCGAGTTCGTCCGGCAGATCGGGGATGTGGCCCTTCGCCGCCGCGCGCACCAGCAGCTTGGTGGTGTTCAGACTGCCGGCGGCCATCACCAGGGCGTTCGTGGTGAGAATCTTGTTCTCGAGCACCCTGCCGGACGTGTCGATCCTGTCGACGTACACCGTCCAGCGGCCGTCCGGGGCGCGCTCGACGTCGGTGACTTCGTGCTGAGTGTGGACCGTCGCCAGACCGGTCGCCTCAGCGGCGGCGATGTAGGTGACGTCGACGGAGTGCTTGCCGCCGTTGTTGACCCCGAGGGCGCCGTCGCCGTTGGTGTACGACGGCGTCATGTCGCCGCGGAGTTCGCCCAGCGCGTAGTTCCAGTCGATCGGCATCGGGATCTTCGACACGGGCAGTCCGGCGCGTTGCACGTTCTGCGCAAACACTTTCGCGGCCTTGTAGTTCGGGCTGTCGATCAATTCGTCGGGCGCGACCGCGAGTTGCAACATGCGCGCGACCCGCGGGTAGTGGACCCGGTCCATGGTGGCCCAGTCGAGCGCTTCGGGCAGGTGTGCGTTGAAGACGGCCTCGGCCGGCTGCAACGACATCCCCTGATACACCAGCGACCCACCGCCGACCCCCGCGGCGCACAGTGCGGTCATGTTGTCGCCGGGCACCGCCTCGAGGAGACCGGTGTACGGCTCCAGGGCCACCGGCGCACCGAAGAGTTGCGGGCTGGATCGGTACCAGAGGATTCGCTTGTCCGGGGCGGTCGCACGGGGGAAAGCATCGGCGTTCGGCCCTGTGGGCCAGCGCATTCCACGCTCGAGCACCAGTACCGGCACGCCGGCCTCGGCGAGCCGGAGGGCTGCGACTCCGCCGCCGAATCCCGACCCGATGACGATGACCCGGTGATCTTCGCGGGTGAGCGGAACAGTGCTGCCGCGTTCCGCGTGTCCGGTCCCGGCCTGGGCGATCCGTGGACTCGCCAGCGCGACCCCCGCGGCGGCGGCCCCGGTCAAGAAGGATCGGCGATTGAATGCAGACACAGTTTTCCCCCAGATCACAGACGGCACTCACTCGGCGAGATGTCGAAAGATCGGCGTGGAGCATTTCTCTTGGGCGAGCTCAAACTAGACACTACGAGCCCGATGTGTCAAGAAGTTACTGTGACTGCCGTTACGCGCCGGACGGCATCGTCGGCAGCAGCCAGCGGGTGAGAAAGCTGCGTAGGTCCCCGTCGGTGTGAACGGCGTCGTCGTCGAAGAGGACGACCGACAACGCCAGCCGCAGTGCGATCTCGACGATGTCGTCCAGACTCGACTCCACGCTCGGATCACGCTCGACGAGCGGCGCGAGCAGTTCGCGCGCCACAGGTTTCGCACGAGACATCATGCCCGTGTCGAAGACAGGATTGCCCCGTTCCGCCTGGAGCAGGGTGGCCAGCACCGGATGCGCTCGCACCGCTGCCCGACCTGCGACGATGAGCTCGACGACGTACTCGCACGTCGTTTCCGTGGCGTTCAATCGGGAATGGATCCCGGCCAGTGCCTCTACGGCGACACCGGCGATCGCCCGCGACACCAGTTCCTCACGCGACCCGAAGTTGGAGTACACGGTCTGTCGCGTGACGCCCGCGGCATTGGCCGCCGCCGCGATGGTGACCCCCTCGAAGCCGTCACGCTCGATCAACCCGAGCGTGGCGTCCAAGATCTTCCTCCGCGACCGCATGCGACCATTATCGAGCACGATCCCGGGCGGCCCGCGCCTCGGTCAATCATGCAGTGGATAGGCCCGTTGCCATTGGGTCTCGTCAGCGGGCTCGCAGCCGAACTCGCCGATGATGTGCCAGAGTCGTTCCGCGAATCGGCTCGGGCACATTCCGAAATTGACGAAGATCTCGTCCTCCGGGGGACCGCCGAACGGCGCCCAGGTTCGGGCGAAGTCGAGAATGTCTTCGACCTCCTTGCCGAGCTTCGGTTGTCGGGCGCGATGACGTTCGGCTTCTCGGCGTCGATCACGCCATCGACGGTAGCGCCGGATGTCCACCTCGAGCGGATCAGAATCCCCTGTGGCCGTTGGCTTGTGCCGATCGGGGCGCTCCCCGTCGGATGCACGGTTTCGTAGTGCGAGCATTTTTTCCCTCTTCGCCCAGACAGTGTGTCTACGTTGCCTTGCCGGGCGGGATCGGACCGTTGCTCACTTCTTCGGGCGAGAGCGAGGGTTCGGCGTCGACGTCGGTGGTTCCCAGCCGTGCGAATCGGGCCGGGTCGCGTCGCGCGAGTCGGGTCCCGAACGTGAACCCGATCGCCAGACTCACCGGGGTGACTGCGACGAGGACTGCGTTGACGGCGGGTCCGGCCGCGGTGAGCAGGTCCATCTGGGTGACGATCAACCACGTCGCGTAGATCAGCATGGCGAGGGCAGCTGCGGGGGCGACGACGACCCGCCAGACCGAATGCCCGCGTCGATCCCGCCAGAAGAATGCGAGAACGGCTGCGGCGGCCATGGCCTGGAGCACGACGATGCCGACGACGCCGGGCGAATTCACCCAGAGCAGGAGCTGAAGGTAGGGGTCGGCGCCGGCGATCGCGAACACGACGATCACGACCATCGCCAGGACGCTCTGGACCGCGCTCGCCACGTACGGCGACTTGTAGACCGGGTGCAGCTTACCGAGAACCTGGGGCAGTATGTGCTCGCGCGACAACGCGAAGGCGTAGCGGGTGATCGCGTTGTGGAAGGCGAGCAGGCTGGCGAGGATGCTCGTGACGATCAACAGTTCCATGAGCGTGCTCGCCCAGCCGCCGACGTAGTTTTCGATGGCGCCGAAGTACATTCCGGCGGGATCCGACGCGGACAGTGCGAGAGCGTGATCCGGTCCGTATGCCTGGATGATGATCCACACCATGAAGGCGTAGAACAGACCGAGGAAGGCCACTGCCGTGTATGTTGCCCGTGGGATCGTCCGCGAAGGATCCTTCGCCTCCTCGCGGTACAGGGCCGTCGCCTCGAACCCGATGAACGCGGCGAACGCCAGGGTCAGCACGCCGCCCAGACCGGGGCTGAAGACGTGGGAGGGGGCGAAGGACTCGACACCGAGCCCCTCGGCGCCGCCCCGGAGAAGGACTGCAACCGCGAGCAGAACCAGGATTCCCGTCTCCGCGGTCAGTAGCAGGATCAGGAACCGCGCGCCGACATGGACCGATCGTGATCCCAGGATCCAGATGAGCACGACGCCGATCAGTGACCACACTCCCCACGGCAGATCGAGTCCGATCAGATCCGCCGCGGTGGACTGCGCGAAATACCCCAGGGCGCCGAAGATCCCGATCTCGAGAGCGTTGTAGGAGACGAGGGCGAGCACCGCGGCCGCGAGGCCCCAACGCGGGCCCAGCCCGATCGAGATGTACGAGTAGAAGGCTCCCGCATTGTGGATGTACTTGCTCATCGCGGTGAACCCGACCGCGAAGATGCCCAGTGCGAGCCCGGCCAGGATGTACCCGCCGGGCGCCCCGATCCCCGAGACGTCGAGGGCCAGCGGAGCCACTCCCGCCATCACGAGCAACGGCGCGGCAGCCGCCACGACGAAGAACACGATGCCGGAGGTGCCGAGGGCGCCGCCTTCCAACTGCGTGCCGGAGGCGGTTCCGGGTGCGGATTTCTTCATGAGGAACTTCTCCAGTCAGGGCAAGGGCGCGCGGCGGGGGAAACCGGGGGCGCGGATACGCGACGAGGTTCAAATCGAATGTGTTTCGATTAGGCTAATCCGTTGTGACCGGCGCCACAAGGGCATAATCGAATGAATTTCGATTGGAGAGGTGGGTGCAGCGATGGGCAGACCCCGCGTCGCACGCCTGGACCGCGACCGTATCGCGGCGGCGGCGCTCGAACTGGTCGATCGTGACGGCGACTTCAGAATGCCGGATCTGGCACGGCATCTGAACGTGCAGGTGTCCTCGATCTATCACCACGCCAAGGGCCGGGCGGCCGTCGTCGAACTGGTGCGACACCGCGTCGTGAAGGAGATCGACGCATCGGCCTTCGAACGCTTGCCCTGGGACGAAGCCTTCTCCGCGTGGGCCCGGTCGTATCGAGAGGCGTTCAGCAGACACCCCACCGCCATCCGCCTCCTGGCCACCGAGACGGTGCGCGACCCCGGTTCGCTCTCGGTGTACCACTCGGCGGCGGCAGGCCTGCGCGACGCCGGGTTCCCGGACGAGAAGATCATGGCCGTCATCACCGCCGCCGAGAACTTTCTCCTCGGCGCCGCCCTGGATGCGGCCGCGCCGGAGGTCATGATCGAGGCGGATGCGCCGACGACCGACGATGCGCTGACGCGGGCTCTTGCCGCCGCACCCCGCGGGCCGGAGAGGGCCGAGCAGGCCTTCGAGCTCGGCCTGGCGGCCCTTCTGGTGGGCTTTCGCAGCCTCCTGGCGGAGTGCGGCGTGGCTCAGCGATAGCGCCGGTCTCAGTGAACTTGCCTGCCGCCCAGCCAGGTTCGGGTCACGGCAAGTTCGCTGAGCGCCGGTGCTGACGTCAGGTCGTAGGGGTCGACCGGCAGCTGGATCATGTCGGCCCGCATTCCCGGTCGGAGGCAGCCCCACAGGTTCTCCTCGAATCCCTGGTAGGCGACTCCGGCCGAATATGCGGCGAGGGCACGGTCGAGGCCGACGCGTTCCTGCGGCAGCCATCCTTCCGTCGGAATGCCGGACGGGGTCTGGCGGTGGATCGCGGTGGCGATTCCCTTGATCGGTTCGTAGGCGGTGATCGGCCAGTCGCTGCCGAAGGCCACCCGGGCGCCACGCTCGGCGAGGGTACCGATGCGATATTGCTGCGCGCCCCGCGCGGCGCCGATCCGCGGAAGCGTCAATTCCGTCATCAGGGCGTCGAGCTGAGCCCACAGCGGCTGGAAGTTCGCGACCGCTCCGAGCGACGTGATCCGGTCGAGGTCGTCGCCGTCGACCAACTGCAGGTGCGCGATCGTGGCACGCCGATCGCGTGGACCGTTGGATCGCTCGACGTGCTCGAGCGCATCGAGCGCCATGCGGACCCCCGCATCGCCGATGGCGTGGATGTGAATCTGGAACCCCAGCCGATCGACCTCGGCCGCGGCCCGGGACAGCTCCTTCGTCGTCCAGTTGCTGATCCCGTGGGAGTGCGGACAGTCCGAGTAGGGCTTCAGAAGCGCTGCCGTCCCGGCCTCGATCACGCCGTCCGCGAAGAACTTGACCGTTCCCGCCCCGACTACGTCGCCGCCCCGTTCCGCGACCGTCCGCCGGGCCGCGACGAACGCCTCCCGGTCGGTCTCCCAACTCTCCGGCGTGGCGCGAAACGCGAGATTGGCACGGGTGGACAGGCGCCCGCGGTCCGCGGCGGTCAGCCAGACTTCGACGTCGTCCAGCTCGGTCCACGCATCCTGGACCCATGTGATGCCCGCGGCGGCAAACATCGCCGACACCGCCGCGAGCGCATCGACCCGATCGTCCAGGGTCACCTCCGGCACCAGGGCGAGAACGGGATTGATCGCACCCCATTCGCGCAGCGTGCCGAGCAATTCACCGTCGTCCGCCCGTACGATCTCTCCGCCGGCGGGGTCCGGGGTATCCCGGGTCAGGCCTGCGGACCGCAGCGCCGCACTGTTGACCCACGCGGTGTGATGATCCATCGTGGGCAAGACGACCGGTCGGTCCGGGACGACGCTGTCGAGCCATCGGGCCTCGAACCTTCCGCCCTCCGCGAGGGTCGGGGAAACGCCGTCTCCGAATACGCAACCGGCTCGCGGGTTCTCGTCCGCCCACCGGCGCACCTCGCGCAGGACCTCGTCGATGCTGCCGCAGTCGCGAATCGAGGCACCGCGCAATCCGAGCCCGCCCATCAACGGGTGGACATGCCCGTCGCCGAACGACGGCAACAATGCGCCGCCACCGAGGTCGATCACGACGGTACGGCTCGACCGCATCGCACGAGCCTGCTCGCCCAGGGCAACCACGCGTCCGCCGGCTACGGCGAGCGCGTCGCTGACGGCTCGGTCGGGATCACCAGTGCGCACCGCGCCTCCCACGACAAGCAGTTCGGCGTCCACGGCCCCTCCTCCAACTAATCGAATATGATTCGATTAAGGTAGGTCGCGCACGGGCCGGCGTCAAGAGATAACCGGTCAGAGAGGCGGAAACCCAAGAGTCCGAACCCTCTTGCGGATCGTAGACCGGTCGTATACAACTGGTGTACCGCCTTCCGTGATCGGCTTCACAGCCGGATGAAGGCAGAAAAAAGCGGGCTCGGCAGCTGTTGGAGCAGCCACCGAGCCCAGGCAGCACCATCTGCACGACCATTCGAGTCGCCTACTTGGAGGTAGGCGCAAGGACGTGCAGCTCGTCACGTAGCGACGATTCGACCTAGGAGTCGACTATGGCAACCGCCAACGACAAATCTATCAATCGCAGACCCCATACCAGCCTGCCCGTCATCGCAGGCTCGAGCCTCGCCGGCACCGCGGTCGAGTGGTACGACTTCTTCCTGTACGGAACCGCGGCGGCGCTGGTGTTCAACAAGCTGTTCTTCCCCACGGATGACCCCCTGGTGGGCACCATGCTCGCGTTCGCGACGTACGCGGTCGGCTTCGTGGCGCGCCCGCTCGGTGCCGCGGTACTCGGGCACTACGGGGACGTCGAGGGCCGGCGAGCCACGCTGATCGCCAGCCTCGTGCTGATGGGGGTATCGACCTTCCTCATCGCCTTCCTGCCCACCTACGCGTCCATCGGTGTCGCAGCGCCGTTGATCCTGGTGCTTCTGCGGCTGGTGCAGGGCTTCGCCCTCGGTGGCGAGTGGGGTGGAGCAGTCCTGCTGGTCTCCGAACACGGCGATTCGAAGCGACGGGCGTTCTGGTCCGCATGGCCCAATCTCGG
Organism: Rhodococcus jostii NBRC 16295; assembly: GCF_001894825.1. GTDB lineage: Bacteria > Actinomycetota > Actinomycetes > Mycobacteriales > Mycobacteriaceae > Rhodococcus_F > Rhodococcus_F jostii. The sequence goes on from NZ_BCWY01000048.1 coordinate 47,568, forward strand.
TCCGCCGCTGGGCAACCTGCTGGCGGCCGGGGTGCTCGCGGTCCTTGGATCAGTGCTGTCGGAAGATGCATTCCTGTCGTGGGGCTGGCGGATCGCCTTCGGGTTGTCGGCACTACTGGTGATCACCGGTCTGGTGCTGCGCCTGTACGTCGCCGAGACCCCGCTGTTCGAGCAGTCCCGCGAGACCGCGCCCACCGAGAAGAAGGGCATGCCGCTTGCAGCGGCCGTCCGGGGGCACTGGCGCCAGATCCTGCTCGCGGCCTTCACCCGCTTCGGTGAGAACGCCGGCTTCTACATCTTCTCGCTGTTCGTCATCACCTACATCACCCAGATCCTCGAACTCGAGCGCAGCACCGGATTGAACGCCGTCATGATCGGCATGGTCGTTGCGCTGGTGACGATCCCGATGTTCGCAGTGCTCGCCGACCGGATCGGCCGCCGCCCGATCTACATCTGCGCATCGGCCGCGACCATCGTGTGGGCATTCGTGTTCTTCGCCCTGCTGGACACGAAGAATCCGGCGGCGATCACCCTCGCGGTGGCGGTGGGATTGCTGATCTTCGCGGCCTACAGCGCCGTGATCGGGGCGTTCTTCTCGGAACTGTTTCCCACCGAGGTCCGCTACTCCGGGGTGTCGCTGGCCTACAACCTCGCCTCCGTCCTCGCCGGTTCGCTGGCCCCGATCATCGCGATCGCGCTCTACACCCGGTTCGGCACCGGATACGCCATCGGCGCCTATCTCGCCGCCATGGGAGTCATCTCCCTCATCGCCTCACTTCTCGCGCGGGAAACGCAGTCCGTGGATCTCGCGGCGGTGGGCGATAAGGCGACTTCCCGGACGCCGGAAACGCCGGCGCCTGTCACCTACTGACTCTCTCGAAGGGCAAGCCATGACGACATCGAAGACCACCGGAGCAACCGCCCCGGCGCTGGCCTACGAATGGCTGAAGAACACCATCATCACCTTGCCCCGTGACGAAGAGATGTTCCTGTCCGAAGCGCAGGTCGCCGCCTCCTCCGGCATCTCCAGGACCCCTGTGCGCGAGGCACTGTCTCGTCGAGCACCGCGCCATCGCCGACACGATAGCGGCCGAGGATCCCCACGCCGCGGTCCGGGCGGTGCGGGAACACCTCGACACCACTCTGCGGTCGATGAAACGGCCGAACCTCTCACTGCACGAAGGAAACCCATGAAGATGGCCTTGGCCCAACTGGCCAGCCCCGATTCCGAGACCCCCGCACATCGACTGGGGCGCGTACGCGACCTCTTGACCGGGCTCGACGAAAGAGTCGACCTGATCGTCCTCCCCGAGCTGTGGCGCGTGGGTTACAACCACTTCGACGACTACGCCACGGCCGCGGAAACCCTCGGCGGCGGTACCGTCCAGGTCCTGGCGTCCGTCGCCGTCGAACGGCAGTGCTACATCCACGCCGGCACCATCGTCGAGCAGGGCGAAGAGGGAAGACTGCGCAACACCGCGGTCCTGATCGGCCCGGACGGACAGATCCACCACCACTACAGCACAGTTCACGTGTTCGGGTACGACTCCCTCGAAGCGCAGCTTCTGCAGCCGGGCACGCAGATCCACACCACCGACACCCCGTTCGGCCAGGTCGCCGCCACCACCTGCTACGACCTGCGCTTCCCCGGACTGTGGACCGAATTGGTGTCCACCGGTGCACAACTGGTCATCGTGCCCGCGGCCTGGCCGAAGGCCCGCACGGAGCACTGGCGGCTGCTGACCTCCGCCCGCGCCGTCGACAACCAGGTCTTCGTGATCGCGTGCAACGCCACCGGCACCCACAATTCCGTCGAACTCGGCGGCCACAGCCGGATCGTCGACCCGTGGGGAACGGTGATCGCCGAGGCGGATTCGTCCGAGGGCATCACCATCGCCGAGATCGACCCCACCGTGGTCGACCGCATCCGCGCCGAGTTCCCCGTCCTGAAGGACCGGCTCGACGACTACCGCTTCCTCAACCGCAGAAAGGTACTGTCATGACCCGCGCCACCACAGACGTGCTCACCTTCGAAACCCTCGACTCCTCCGAGATCCTGCGATTCGGCGCCGGCCGAACCCTGGTCGCCGGGTACACCGGCCGGGACGAAGCAGCGGTGCAGCATCACATCGACGAACTCGCCGCCATCGGTGTCGCACCGCCGGCGCAGGTGCCGATGTTCTACCCCGTCGAGATCGCGACGATCACGACCGCGCCGCAGGCCCCCGTCACCGGCGCGCACACCTCGGGAGAGGTCGAGCCGGTGATCCTGCGGCACCGCGGGCGGTACTACCTCGGTGTCGGGTCCGATCACACCGACCGCCGACTCGAGACCGTCGACATCGGCGACTCGAAGCGGGCGTGCCCGAAGCCGGTGGGCCCGAACGTCGTCGAGATCGCCGACTGGGCGACGTTCGACTGGGACGCGTGCCGAGCCCGATCGTGGGTCGACGGCGTCCTGTACCAGGACGGCACCCTGGCCAGTCTCCGCACACCGCACAACCTTCTGCAGATCTTCGCCGACCGGCACGGCGACACCGGTGAGGACCTCCTCTGCTTCGCCGGCACCCTGCCGCTGCTCGACGGAAAGTTCACCCCCGGCCACCGGTGGGACCTCGAACTCACCCTGCCCGACGGCCGAACCCTGACCCACACCTACACCACCGAAGGACACTGACATGCGCACCGGAGCCGACTACCTCGCCTCCCTGAACGACGGGCGAGTCGTGCTCGTCGACGGGGAGAAGATCGACGACGTCACCACCCATCCTGCGTTCGCACCCGTGGCCCGGACGATTGCCGAGATGTTCGATCTGGCTGCGGACGAGGCGAGCGGCATGCAGTACGTCGCAGCCGAAACCGGGAACGCGGCGAATCGGGTGTTCTCGATCCCACGGTCGCGGGAGGAACTCGCGCAGCGGCGGGAGGCGATCGAGACGTGGGCGCGGCACACGCACGGGTGGATCGGACGCAGCCCCGATCACGTGGGAACGTTCCTCGCGGCGTTCGCGGCACATCCCGAGGTGTTCGAGGCCGAGGGTGGGCACGACTTCGGGGCGAACGTCTCGACGTTCTACGAGCGCCTGCTCGACGAGAACCTCTACGTCTCGTACGCGATCATCCCGCCACAGGTCTCCCGCGCGACGACGGCGTCGGGATGCGAGGGTGAGTACCTGCAGGCCGGCGTGGTCGAGGAGACCACCGAGGGCCTGGTCATCCGTGGCTCGCAGATGCTTGCCACCGGCGGAGCGATCGCCGACGAAATCTTCGTCTCGTGCATCAAACCGCTCGGCCCCGACGACACGGACTTCGCCGTCGGGTTCGTGGTCCCGGCCAACGCACCCGGCCTCAAACAGTACGTCCGCCGCCCCTACATCCCCGCCGCCACGAGCTCCTTCGACTACCCCCTGACCTGCCGCTACGACGAGCCCGACTCGCTCCTCGTCTTCGACGACGTCCTCGTGCCGTGGGATCGAGTGTTCGTCGACCGCGACACCACGGGTGTCCGCCGTCAGTTCTTCGAGACGGGCGCACACGTGCTCGGCAACTGGCAGGCACAGATCCGATTCGCGACGAAGCTGGAATTCATTGCCGGCGTAGCGCGTCGGGTCACCCAGGTCAACGGAGTGGACAAGATCCCCAGCGTTCAAGAGAAGCTGGGAGAACTTGCTTCCCTCGTCAGCGGGGTCCGTTCCGCGGTGCTGGCCGCCGAGTACACGGCCGAGCCCGATTCGGCCGGGATGTGGTTGCCGGGCCGGCAGGCGCTGTACGGGTCGATGGGCCTGCAGTCGGAGATCTACCCGCGGGTGATCGCCATCCTGCGCGACCTCGTCGGTGGTGGTGTGCTGCAGCTTCCGTCGAGCGTCAAGGACCTCACCAGCCCGGTGACGTCCCGCGACATCGAGCACTACGTCCAGTCCCCCGGTGTGCCGTCCGAGGAACGCGTCAAGCTCTTCAAGCTGGCCTGGGACATCATCGGCTCCGAATTCGCCGGACGGCACCAGCAGTACGAGATGTTCTACGCCGGTGCCCCTTTCGTCGTGAAGGGCGCGTACACGTACCGCAACTACGACTACGACAGCGCCGTCGCGGCAGTGCAGCAGTTCACCGACGGATACAAAGCGGAAAGCGAGTAAACGATCATGGCAAAGCCCGAATTCGAATTCTTCCCGGTGACGGACGTCGAGTGGACGGTGTGTCCCGGTGACGATCCGAAGATCACCGAACGCATTCTCTCCACGGACCCCGAAGGCAAGGTCGCCACCCGGATCCTGCGCTACGAGGCCGGCGCCGACTCCACCCCGATGGGCGTGCAGAAGCACGACTTCTGGGAGGAGGTCTACATTCTGGAGGGGTCGTTCACCGACCTGACTCTCGGCGAGACGTTCACGGCGGGAACGTATGCCTGCCGTCCGCCCGGCATGCCCCACGGCCCCTGGAGCACGGACGAAGGCGTCGTCACCTTCGAAGTCCGGTACCACAGTAAGTAGGCCCACCATGACCCTTCCGGCATTCCACGCCCCCACCCCGACGGACATGCGACGAAGCATGGGCCGGTTCACCACCGGCGTCGCCGTCGTCAGCGCAGACGACGGCGACAACAGCCCCAGTGCCATGACGATCAGCTCACTGACGTCGATCAGCCTGAACCCGGCCATCCTGCTCGTCTCGCTCACCCACGGCTCCCGCACCACCGAGGCCGTGGAAGCCGCGGGCACGTTCGCCGTCTCCATCCTCGGCTCCCGCCAGGAAGCACTCGCCCGCCGCTTCGCCACACGCGGCGGCGCCCGATTCGACGACCTGCCCTGCGATCACAGCCGCTCGGGCCTCCCGCTGATCAAAGACGCTCTGGCCCAACTCGAATGCACGGTCCACAGCGCCCACGACATCGGCGACCACCGCGTCTTCTACGGCGAAGTCACGGACATGCGCTGGCGCGAGGGTACCGGACTCGTCTTCTACTCAGGGCGGTTCGGCGACTTCCACGACTTCGGTCACGACGAGGTTCCCTGGTTGTTCTGATCCGCTATTTCCGTTGCGACGCACTCGCGTTGCATCGACAACCGAACACGGCCCAAGGCGAACATGCTCGCCGGCGCACCCCCTTACGGTGCACCGGCGGGCACGCATGCCGCCTCATCCATTCCGACGCCACCGTCCTCGAGGATCTGATACCTATGAGCCGACATCTCCGGCTTGCCCTCGTCCAGGCCCCTGCCGAATCGCTCGCCGACTTCGCAGCGCGACTCCGCCTTCGCATGAAGTCGCCCAACGCGGCCGACCTCGTCGTCTACCCCGAACTGCATCTGTGCTCGATCGGGACGGAGACGATGAGCCTCGACGAGTACTACGACACCTACGCCGAGCCCCTCGACGGCCCACGCGGGCAGGCGCTCGGCGACCTCGCACGTGAGCTCGGGGTGTGGCTGATCCCCGGCACCGTGCTCGAGCGCGGTGCCGACGGCGACGTCTACAACACCGCGGTCGTATACAACCCCGACGGTCAGCTCGTCGCGAGCTACCGGAAGGTCTTCACCTGGCGCCCCTACGAGCCGATGTGCGTCGGCCGCGAATTCGTCGTCTTCGACATTCCCGACGTCGGCCGGGTCGGACTGTCCGTGTGCTACGACGCCTGGTACCCGGAGGTGACCCGACATCTCGCATGGATGGGCGCCGAACTCGTGGTCAACGTCGTGCAGACCTCGACCTCCGGTCGTGCGCAGGAGATTCCGATCAATCAGGCCAATGCCATCGTCAACCAGATCTGGGTCGCCAGCGTCAACGGCGCCGGGCCGACGGCGTCGGGCAGAAGCCTGCTCGTCGATCCCGAGGGCGAAATACGCGTCGCTGCAATCGGAATGGAATACACCACGCTGCTGAGCATCGTGGACTTCGATCGTGTTCCCGCCGCGCGCAAGTTCGGTACCGGTGGCGACTCGTGGCCGTGGAGTTTCTTCACCGCCGAAGACAGCCCCCTGGACCTTCCGCTCTACAACGGCTTCATCGACCCTGCCACCTGGCGTCCGGCGATCTCCGCCGAGACCCCGGAAACCCTTCGCCCCGACGAACCCGTCGTCTTCGCGCGTCCGGCGACGCGGGACGGCGAGCGATGACCGAAACGCAACTCGCTCGCAGGTTGTCGCTACCCTCCGTCGTCGCGTTCGGTCTGGCGTACATGGCGCCGAGCCTCGTCATGGTCATCTTCGGCGTGATCGCCGTGGCCAGCGCCGGCACCGCCCCGACCGCATTCCTCCTCGCCACGGGCGCCATGCTTCTCACCGCGACGAGCTACGCGAAAATGGCGCGCATCCATCCCGTGTCCGGCTCGGCGTACTTCTACGCCCGCAAGAACCTCGGTTCGCCCGTCGGCTTCCTCGTCGGCTGGAGTGTTCTCCTCGACTACTTGTTCCTTCCGATGGTCGCCTGGCTCACCCAATCCATCTACCTCAACGCGCAGTTCCCGGCGGTGCCGATCTGGGTGTGGATGCTCGTCAACGCCGGCCTGACGACCACCGTCAACATCGTCGGCGTCGTACTGGCGGACAGGGTCAACAGAATCCTCACCGGCGTCGCCGTGTTCGTGGTTCTGCTGTTCTCCGCGTACTGCGTGAAGTACCTTGCCGGGCACCACCCCGCATCGATCACGGAGCCCTTCTGGAACGCGAACAGCACCGTCGTCGGTGTGTCCGCGGCCGCTGCTGTCGCCGCCTACTCCTACCTCGGCTTCGACGCGGTGACCACCCTCGCCGAGGAGACCCGTGACGCGAGACGGAACATTCCCCGTGCCGTCGTCCTCGTCATCGCCATCGGCGGAACCCTCTTCGCCGTCGTCGCGTTCCTCATGCAGCTCGTCCACCCCGGCGCCGAGTTCGACGACGCCCAGTCCGCGGCATACGCAATGTCCATCGAAGTCGGTGGCACACTCTTCGCGGACTGGACCAATCTCGCGGCCGTCATCGCCGGGTGGGCGTCCTGCCTGGCCGTCCAGCTCAGCTCCAGCCGGCTGCTGTACATCATGGGCCGCGACGGCGTTCTCCCCCGGCGCGTCTTCGGAAGACTGGACAAGCGCACCAAGACACCCATCTTCTGCCTGCTCGTCACCGGTGCGATGTGCATACTCGGACTCAACCTCTCGTTGGAGACCGCGATGGGCTTCATCAACTTCGGCGCGTTCCTGGCCTTCACCGCGGTCAACGCGTGCGTCATCGCCTACTACGTGCGCCACCGCCGCACCCGGCACATCAACACGGTCAACTACCTGGTCCTGCCTGCGCTGGGGTTGTGCGTGACCATCTACATGATCACCCGCCTCAGCGAGCTGTCGATCACCATCGGACTGTCGTGGTTCGCGATCGGCGTCGCGTACCTCGTCTGGCTGACCCGCGGCTTCCGACGTCCTACACCGGAGTCGAGTACCGGGCACGGAACGGACACCAGCGAGCAGCGGAGCGAAGGTGCGCCCTCCTTGGCATGAAACGGGACCCGTCGAAAAAAGAATTCTGCGGATGTGTCGATCCATGACACTCCCCGTTCGACCTGAGGATGAGAAGGTCCAAGAGGGACCACGACATCCAAGGAGACGGAACCATGAAGTACATGCTGATCATGCGCGCCACCGACGAGACGTTCGCGGCGTTCCAGGACATCGACATGGGCGAGATCATGGACTCGATGGGCAAGTTCAACGACGAGATGATCCGCGCCGGCGTACTGCTCGCCGCCGAGGGCCTGGACCCCGACCCCGAATCGGGTGTGGTGGTCGACTACTCCTCCGAGACACCTGTGGTGACCGACGGCCCCTACGGCGAGACGAAGGAACTGTTCGGCGGCTTCTGGCTGCTCAACGTGGCGTCGAAGGAGGAGGCCATCGAGTGGGCCAAGCGTGCGCCGATGGCCGGTCCCGGCTCCAAGGCGGAGATTCGCCGGGTCGCGACGATCGACGAGTTTCCGCAGGACAACGTGTGGATCCAGAAGGAGCGGGCGTGGCGCGAAGAGACCGGTCAGCTCTGAGCGACTCGACGGGCACCGGCAGCGGTCGTGAGGCCGTCGCCGCCGTCTGGCGGATCGAGTCGGCACGGATCGTCGGCGCGCTCGCGCGGTACACCGGCGACTTCGCGCTGGCCGAGGACCTCGCCCAGGAGTCGCTGGCCGAGGCGCTCGTGACCTGGCCGCGCGACGGCGTGCCCCGCAACCCCGCGGGGTGGTTGCTCACCGTCGGCCGACGCCGGGCGATCGACACGTTCCGACGGCGCTCCGCCCTCGACGAGAGGTACACCGCCCTCGCCCACGACCTGGGTGAGGGCGGTGCCGCCTCGGGCAGCGCGCCCGCCGATCCGGGCCACGCGCCCGGCGACGTGCTGTGGGATCCGGACCAGATCGACGACGACATGCTCGCGCTGATCTTCATCTCCTGCCATCCCGTGCTGTCCCGGGAGGCACGGGTGGCACTCACCCTGCGGGTGGTCGGCGGTCTGACCAGCGACGAGATCGCCAAGACGTTCCTCGTTCCGACGGCGACCGTGCAGGCCCGGATCACCCGGGCGAAGAAGACGCTCGGGGCGGCCCGCGTGCCGTTCGAGGTGCCGTCGGCGAAGGAGAGGGCCGAGCGGCTCGGCTCGGTGCTCAGCGTGATCTACCTGATCTTCACCGAAGGGTCCTCGGCCAGCTCCGGCGACGACCTGATCCGCCTCGACCTCGCGGGTGAGGCGCAGCGCCTCGCCCGGGTGCTGACCCGGCTGGTCCCCGACGAGCCCGAGGTCCACGGTCTGCTGGCGCTGCTCGAGCTGACCGCGGCACGCTTTCCTGCCCGCACCGGGCCGGACGGGGAGCCGGTCCTGCTCGAGCACCAGGACCGCCGCCGCTGGGACCGCGCGGCGATCCGCCGGGGACGAGCGGCCCTCGCCCGCGCGGAGCAGGTCGGCCGGGGCCTGGGCGCCTACGGACTGCAGGCGGCGATCGCCGAATGCCATGCCGTCGCGCCGTCGGTCGACGCGACGAACTGGGAGCGGATCGTCCTCGTCTACGAGGCACTCGGCTGGCTCGCGCCGTCACCGGTGATCGACCTCAACCGGGCGGTGGCGGTCTCGATGGCCCAGGGACCGGCCGCGGCGCTGCCCATCGTGGACGAGTTGGTGGACGCCCAGTCGCTGTCGAACTCGCATCTGCTGCCAAGCGTTCGCGGGGAACTGCTCATCCGCCTGGGACGCACCGACGAGGCGCGCACCGAACTCGAGCGCGCCGTGCAGCTGTGCGGCAACGAACGCGAGCGGACCGTGCTCGAGCGCAAGCTCGCCGACCTCCACTGAGGTGCGCCCTCTTTGTTACCCCGCCTGTTATCCCGCCGCCCAGCTTCCCTTCGTGTACTCGCGATCCCCGCGCGGGTCCCGGTCGGTCGGAGCGGCTCGGCAATGGTCGACGAGCGAGACCTGTTCGTCCGGCTCCACCGGGTGCCGGTCCCGTTCGGCACAGTCGACGTGGCGAGCTTCCGCTAGACACTGCTGCTCCCAGTAGTTCTCCGAACGCGCCTGCGGAATTCGCCGAACGTCCATGTGTCCGCCCTCCCAGGATTGCCAGGTCAAGTCGTTCCCTGGGGAACCCGGACCGCGGCGACCGTCACCCGTTCGCCGCGATCCGCACCCCACCAAATCGAGTCTCCACCGCACCCAGAACTCGAGACAGGGTCATTCGGCCCTACCACCCTCTGTCCTCCGCGGAGAAACACGATTCGGCCGCCCGGAATACCATCGGCACCGATGCCGTTGTACGACGCGACGGTGTTCGACCCAATGCCCCGGGTACCACATTGAAATCGTCGCCTCGAGCGACCACTTGCCGAGAGGCGCACTGGCGGGCACCGTCACCCTGACCAGGCAAGACCTACATTGTGTAGCGTTCATGGTCAGGAGTCGAAAGCCGCTGACACCACCCGGTGCCGGCGGCTTCTCGTGTTCGCCCCTCCGAATCGAGGTGTCCCTGCCGTCGTCCCGATTTCGAGACAACGAGGGAAGACGAACCCTGATCGCGGAACTATCGTCGAATCATGCCTGACATCATCGAATTGATCTTCGAAGATCACGTGTGGTTCCGACAGCAGTTCGCCACGCTCGATGAACTGAAAGCCCGCCGCAGGCTCGACATCGCGGCTGTCGAGGCAGTGTGGTCGTCGTTGGCGGAGCGTTTGGATCTGCATGCTTCGGCGGAAGAGGAGATCTTCTATCCGCAACTTCTCCGCGTCGGCGACGACGACGCCGAAGAGGAAACCCTCGACGCGATCGGAGATCACAACGATATCCGCGACGGCGTCAGTGACGCCGCCGAGTATCCCGTCGCGACCGAGAAGTGGTGGGCTGCCGTCGCTCGCACGCGTGTCGCCAACGACGAACACATGGCCGAGGAGGAACGAGAAGGCCTGGCCGATTTCCGCACGGCGCCGAAGGAGCTTCGGGTATCCCTCGGTCGCCGTTTCGCCGAATTCTTCGTCGTTCACCCGTCCACGTCGGGTGTCGACACCTCGGACAAGGATCCCGAGACGTACGTGCGGGAAGTCGAACAGGACTTGGACCGAGAAGCGGACAGCGCCGACTCGGGTTCACTGCGAATCGGCAGCCTGAAAGGGCAAACGTGGTGAGCCCCTTGCCAGACCGAGCAGCCCCGCCTACGCCGCATCGAGCCCGTGCCATGGCCGAGTCGTTCGGTGTGGACGCCGAACGCTACGACCGGACGCGACCTCCCTACCCCGACACCCTGATCGAGCGGATCGTGTCCCACAGTCCCGGGCTCGACGTACTCGACGTCGGTTGCGGCACCGGCATCGAAGCACGCCAGTTCCGGGCGGCAGGTCGTCGGGTGCTCGGCTCGCCGTTCCCGGCCCCACCCTCAGGATCCTCCGCGGAGCTGTACCAGCCGATACTCGACAACGCCGCCGACGGAATCCGCAGGGTGCCCGGGTTCGGTGCCCCCGAGCAGTGGCGCTTCGATTGGGAACGGTCCTACACGCGGGACGAATGGCTCGACCAGCTGCCGACGTCCGGCGCACTCACCCAGCTGCCGCCGGACAGCCTGGCAGAGCTGCAGGACGCTGTCGGGGTCGCGATCGACGCGATGGGCGGCAGCTTCACGATGCCCTACAGCACGGTCGCTGTCACCGCGGTGCGCACGAGCACCGTCTGACCTCGGCAGCTGATCGACGGCTGCCGTCCAGGTCGGTAGTGTGGGATGTCATCCGGCCGCTTGTGGCGGCCACGCTTCCGGAGCGCCTCGATCGCACAGGAGGAGCGGATGACGGAGACCGACACCTCGCAGGAAGAGCGTCTCGTCGACTCGTTGCGTGCACGTGACGAGTCGGCGTTCGCGGAACTGGTCGACCGGCACACGCCGATGATGCTGCGCGTGGCGCGCGGATACGTCGCCAGCAACGAGGTCGCCGAAGACGTCGTGCAGGAAACCTGGATCGCCGTGCTCCAGGGCATCGACCGATTCGAAGGCCGCTCGACGCTCCGCACCTGGTTGTTCCGGATCCTCGTCAACGTCGCCAAGAAACGCGGTCTGCGGGACCGGCACGATTCCGACGCCACCCTCGCCGCCTACACGGGTGGCGCCACCGTCGACCCGGCCCGGTTCCGGCCGGCCACCGACCCGGAGGATGCGCATCACTGGGCGACACCACCGACCAGTTGGGCGCGGACCCCGGAGGGCTCGGTGCTCGGCGCGGAGGTCCTCGACGTCACCAGTCGCGAACTCGAGCACCTGCCCGAGCGACAGAAGGCTGTCGTCGTACTGCGCGACGTCCTCGGCTACGACGCCGAGGAAGTGTCCGAGATGCTCTCGATCACCCCGGCGAACCAGCGGGTGCTACTGCACCGGGGTCGGGCACACGTGCGTCAGGTGCTCGAGGATTATCTTGGAACGGGAGCGTGAAACATGGACTGCCAAGATCTCGTCGAACTCGTCACGGCGTACCTCGAGGACGGCCTCGACCCGACCGCCCGGGACCGATTCGAAACCCACCTGGGCATATGCCCCGGATGCGCCAACTACCTCGAACAGATGGAGCAGACGGTGCACACCCTCGGCGAGCTGCCCGCGGAGAAACTCGATCCGGCGCTGCGGGACCGCCTGCTCGCCGCGTTCCGTGAGTGGCGCTGACCGCCGTCCGATTCAGCGAAAAAAATTGTCCGCCCGGGTGTAACGTTTCGTGCCCTCGCAGACACCGTTCGTATAGCCGTGGACGCTGGGCCCGCGGCATTCGGACAGGACCTCGACCATGAGCACCTCACAGCTCCACCAGATCACCGCACACGCCACCAGCAGCACGCTGAACAAGCGCCTCGCCACCGTCATGGTGGCTGCAGCCGCATTCGGCATCCTCCCCGTCGGCATCGCAGCCGCCACCACCCCGGCCGCCGCACACCCTGTAGCAGCAGTGAGCACCCAGGACATCGGCCGCGACATTCCCCGCGACGACGACGACCGAACCCGAGATCGTCAGCGCGACCAGCGGCAGGAACGCCGGTCCGAGAACATCGAGCCGGCGCCGTTTGCGTGGACCATCATCCCGATGTGACGATTGACGACTCGCATTCATGGGATCGACGCGCGAGCCGCCTTGCAATGCACTGGTTTTCGAGGCGCCGACGCTCGCGCCTACCCTCTCGAGCCATTCGCCTGCCTAAGTGCGATAGGCGTCGGAGCGGTGTGAGATCGCGGTGACCTCTACCCTGCGGTTCGCATCGTCGATCAGGTACAGCACCCGATACGTGCCCCGGCGGGCACTGTCGGCCGGGGTCAACGGCGGCTCCAGCGGTTTTCCTACCCGCCGTGGGTTATCCAGAAGAGGACCGGTGACGAATTCGTACACCGCGGTCGCGACCTTCTCCGGCAACGTCGTCGACAACGCCCTCGCGGCCGACCGCGCCATCACCAATCGATACCGGCCTTCGGGCTCGCTCACTCGCCCGCCGACCGAGCGTCACGCATCATCTGCGCGAGCTCGTGGGCATCGACGACATCTCCACTCTCGACCTCGGTGCGCCCGGCAAAATGTGCTGCCAGCAGATCAGTATCCGACAACACCGCGATCGTCTCCCGCAACGCGTCGTAGTCGTCGGCGCCCAGCAGGACCGCAGCGCGGTGCCCGTTGCGGGTGATCTCGAACCGCTCGTGCGTGCGCTCGGCCTCGTCGACCAACCTAGACAGCTGCGCACGGGCATCAGCAACAGGAAGTGTCGTCATGTACATAATTCTAGCCTAGATCGGCAACCGATACAGACAGGTTGACAACTTCCGAAATTCATACGCAAATGCGCAGTACTGCAGCTCCCACCCGGCGTGTCGCATGCAGTTCTGCGCACTCGAGCTCCTGCACAGTCACTCTGCGACCGAGAGGTTCTCGTAGACGGTGGCGTTGGCCATGCCGCCGCCTTCGCACATCGTCTGCAGTCCGTAGCGGATTCCGTTGGCGCGCAGGTAATGCACGAGAGTGGTGGCCAAGCGTGCCCCGGATCCGCCGAGCGGGTGACCGAGCGCGATCGCACCGCCGAGCGGGTTCACCCGGTCTTCGGGAGCCCCGGTCGCCCGCAGCCATGCGCCCACCACACTGGCGAACGCCTCGTTGACCTCGAATGCTCCGATGTCGTCGAGGGTCAGCCCGGCCCGCTCGAGCACCCGCGCGGTGGCGGGGATCGGGCCGGCCAGCATCGTGACGGGGTCGTCGCCGACCACCGTCGCGGTGTGCACCCGGGCGATCGGGGACAGTCCCAGTTGCCGGGCGCGCTCGCCGGACATCACCAGCAGCGCGGCCGCGCCGTCGGAGATCTGCGATGCGTTACCCGCGGTGATGCGGCCGTCCTCGGGAAGGATCGGGTCCAACTGGCCCAGCTTCTCCAGGGTCGAGGCCCGGCGAATTCCCTCGTCGGCCTCGAGCTTGGTTCCGTCCGGGAGGGTCACGGGCGCGATCTCGCCGGTGAAGCGACCCTCGTCGAGGGCCTGCGCGGCCCGCTGGTGCGAGCGCAGGCTGTACTCGTCGAGCCAGGTGCGGCTCAGCTCGTACCTGGTGGCGAGGGACTCTGCGCCGCGAATCTGGTTGAACTCGATTCCGCTGTAACGCTGCTTGATTGCGTCGCTGTTCGCGTCACCGAGGCCGACGCGTCGCGCCGACCCCATCGGGATCCGGGTCATCGACTCGACGCCACCGGCAACCGCGATGTCGTATTGGCCGGAGATCACGCCCGCGGCGGCGAAATGCAGTGCCTGCTGGCTCGAGCCGCACTGCCGCTCGATCGTGGTGCCGGGAACCGACTCGGGCCATCCGGCGGCGAGAACCGCGTTCCGGGCGATGTTGCCCGCCTGCTCCCCGACCTGACCGACGCATCCCCACACGACGTCGTCGACCGAACCGGCCTCGATGCCCGCTCGGTCGAGCAGTGCGTTCAGGACTGTGGCGGACAGGTCGACGGGGTGGACGTCCGCCAGGCCGCCCTTGCGGCGGGCGACGGGGCTCCGGACGGCTTCGACGATGACTGCATCACGCATGGTGTGTTCCTGTTCTTTCGTTCTCGGTGATCACGTCGCGGTCCAGACCGGGGTGCGGCGTTCGGTGAACGCGGCCGCCCCTTCACGCGCGTCGTGGGAGTCGAACACCGGCATCACGATCTGCCGGGTTCGTTCGAAGTGCTCCGCAGCCGGCCAGCCGGGGGACTCGTCCACGACCTTCTTGCTGGCCCGGACTGCGAGCGGTCCGTTGTCGGCGATCTCCTCGGCGAGTTCGAGCGCCGCCGCCAGCACCCCGCCCTCCGCGGCCAGCCGGTTGACCAGGCCGAGCGGGTGCAGCTGCTCGGCGGTCATCGCCTTGCCGGTGAGCACCATCTCGAGCGCGACAGCCCGGGGCAGTCGGGCGGGCAGCCGGGTCAGTCCACCCGCGGCGGCGACCAGACCACGCCGGACCTCGGGCAGGCCGAACGTCGCGGTCGGCGCGGCGACGACGAGGTCCGCGGCCAGCACGATCTCGAATCCGCCGGCGAGGGCGGGACCGTCGACTGCGGCGATGAGGGGTGTGGCGGGAGTCGCCTCGACGAGACCGGCAAACCCTCGACCCTCGACGCGTGGGCTCTCGCCCCGCAGGAATGCCTTGAGATCCATACCGGCGCAGAAGTATCCGCCGGCTCCGGTGATCACGCCGACCCGCAGGGCCGGATCGGTGTCGAGCAGCTCGACCGCCGCGGCGACCGCCTGTGCGACCGCGCCGTTCACCGCGTTGCGCGCGTCGGGGCGGTTGAGGGTGATCACCAGCACCGGTCCCACCCGCTCGGTCAGCACGACCGGTGCAGGTGTCTCGTCGGTCACCTGGGTGCCATCCGGATCGCGCCGTCGAGGCGGATCGTCTCGCCGTTGAGCATGCCGTTCTCGATGATGTGCGCGGCCAGCGCGGCGAACTCGGAGGGCTCGCCCAGCCGCTGCGGGTGCGGGACCGAGGCGGCCAAGGCGTCGCGGATGTCGTCACGAGCATTGAGCAACAACGGTGTTGCGAACACCCCGGGCGCGATGGTGCACACCCGGATCCCGACACCGGCGAGGTCGCGGGCGGCGGGCAGGGTCATTCCGACGATTCCGGCTTTGGACGTCGCATAGTTGATCTGCCCGATCTGCCCCTCGTAGGCAGCGACGGAGGCGGTCAGGACACACACGCCGCGGTCGCCGTCCAGCGGTTCGTTCGCGGCCATCGCCTCGGCCGCGAACCGCAGCACGTTGAAGGTGCCGATCACGTTGAGCCGGATCACCGACTCGAACGGCTCGAGCTCGGCGGCCTTGCGATCCTTGGTGAGGACACGCATGGGCCTACCGCGGCCGGCGCAGTGCACGACGGCCCGCACCGGGCCGGTCTCGGCGGCTGCCGTGAAGGCCGCGGCGACGGCGTCCCCGTCGGTCACGTCGGTCGGCACGAACCGCGCTGCCGCGCCCAGCGCCTCGGCCTGCTCGTCCCCGGACGAGCCGGGAAGGTCGAGCAGGGTGACGGTGGCGCCGGCCTCGACCAGGCGGGTTGCGGTGGCCAGTCCGAGTCCGGATGCGCCGCCGGTGACGACGGCGTTGATGTCCTTGATCTGCATGGAGAAGGTCTTTCGGGGTTGTCCGGGCGCGTGGCGTCCGGGGTGGGAACGGTGTGTGGCCCGTCGGGGCGGAATGGGATGCCTACAGACCCATCGACTTCGAGATGACGCTCTTCATGACCTCGCTGGTGCCACCGAAGATCCGGGTGACGCGGGCGTCGGCGTACAGCCGCGCGATCGGGTACTCGCTCATGTAGCCGTAGCCGCCGTGCACCTGCAGACACTTGTCGATGACCCGGGCCTGCATCTCCGTGCAGAACAGCTTCACCTTGGCCGCGTCGGCGGGAGTGAGGGTGCCGCCGTCCAGCGCGATCAGCGCCTGGTCGACCAGTGCCTGCCCGGCCTGCAGTTCGGTCGCGCACTCGGCGAGCACGAACTTGGTGTTCTGGAAGTCGGCCAGCGCCTTGCCGAACACCAGGCGTTCCTTGGCGTAGTCGATGGCGAGGTTCACGGCGGCGGTGGCGGTGGCCAGACCGGTGATCGCGATCGACAGTCGCTCCTGTGGCAGGTTGTGGGCGAGCATGCCGAACGCCTTGCCCTCCTCGCCGAGCAGGTTCCGGGCCGGCACGCGGACGTTGTCGAACGTCAGCTCGGCGGTGTCGGACGACTTCATGCCGATCTTGTGCAGGTTGCGACCGCGGAGAAAGCCGGGCATATTACCCTCGACGACCAGCAGCGAGAGGCCCTTGCGGCGGTTCTCGGGATCCTTCGAGGTGCGTGCCACCACGATCACCAGGTCGGCGTTGATGCCGCCGGTGATGAAGGTCTTGTTGCCGTTGAGGATGTAGTCGTCACCGTCGCGGACAGCGGTGGTGGTGACGCCGGCCAGGTCGGAACCGATGCCGGGCTCGGTCATCGCGATCGCGCTGACCAGGTTGCCGTCGGCGAAGCCGGGGAACCAGCGGTCGCGCTGCTCCTCGTCGGCGTACTCGAGGAAGTACGGCAGCACGGTGTTCAGGTGCACCTGGAACCCGCCGAGTGAGGCTGCGGCGTAACCGATCTCCTCGTAGACGACGGTGTTGAACAGGAAGCTGTCGATGCCGCCGCCGCCGTACTGCTCGGGCACCTGAAGCCCGTTGATCCCGATCTCTGCCGTCTTCTTGTAGAAGTCGCGGGGGATGACACCGTCGGCCTCCCAATCGGGCAGGTTCGGGGTGATCTCCTTGGCGATGAATTGGCGGACGGAGTCCCGGAAGGCTTCGTGGTCTTCGGTGAAGATGGTGCGCTGCATGGTGATTCCTTACGAAAAATGGGGATGGCGGCAGGGTGGTGCCGGTGTCTAGCGGACGCCGACGATCTTGTCGGCGACCAGCGCGTCGACCGTGGCAGCGGGGTAGCCGAGTTCGGCGAGCAGTTCGGCGGTGTGCTGGCCGAGGCCCGGATCGGCTTCGCCGGAGAGCTTGGGCATGCTGCCCAGGTGCCAGGGCGATCCGAGAGCGGTGTTCGGGACCCCGTCCGCGCCGCTGACCTCGAGGAACAGCCCGGACGCTTCCACGTCCGCGCTCCGCATGGCCTCGGGGTAGGTGTTGATCTTGCCCGCGACGACGCCGTTGGTGGTCAGCAGTTTCATGGCTTCGTCGCTCGTCATCGTCGAGAAGGCGCTACGCAGTTCGACGAGCATCGCCTTCCGGTTCGCCACCCGCAGGGTGTTGTTCGCGAAGCGCGGGTCCTCGGCGACGTCGGGGCGCCCGATGAGGCGGCACAGTCGGGTGAAGTGCACGTCCGAGTAGGCGGACAGGACCAGGCTGCCGTCCTTGGTCGTCATGACGTCCGCGGCGGGGGCGATACTGGGCTGACCGTTGCCCTTGCGGACAGGCTTCTCACCGGTGATCAGGTATTGGCCCCAGTTCGTGCCCTGCAGGTGGATCGCGACCTCGAGCAGCGAGACCTCGACGGTGTCGCCCTCGCCCGTGCGGAGCCGTCGGACATAGGCCGCCAGGATCGCCTGGGCGCAGACGTAACCGGATGCGGCGTCGACGATCTGGGCCCCGACCTTCTGCGGCTCGCTGTCGGCCTCGCCGGTGACCCACATCATCCCGCTCTCGGCCTGCGCCGCGATGTCGAGCCCGGGCCGGTACTTCGACGGTCCGTGCAGGCCGAATCCGCTGACGGTGGCGTAGACCATCCAGGGGTGGGCCACGAGGACGTCCTCGGCGCCGAGGCCGAACGACTCCATGACGCCCGGGCGCAGGTTCTGCACCACGATGTCGGCGCTGGCGATCAGCTTACGAGCGATCTCCTGCGCCTGCGGGTCCTTCAGGTCCAGCGCCATGGCCCGCTTGCCGCGGTTGTAGTTCTGCAGCATGGCCTCGCCGGCCGGGCCGATGCCGCGGGCGGACTCGCCGTGCAGCGGTTCGACCTTGATCACGTCGGCGCCGAGGTCGACCAGGATCTGGGTCGCGGCCGGGGCGGCGATGAACTGTCCGAAGTCGACGACGCGAACGCCGTCCAGGGGCTTGTCGATCTTCATGCTGTCTCCTCGACACTGCTGCGGATGCGGGCGATGTCGCGGTCGGGGTCGACCAGGAACACCGCGATGATGCTGCCGACGACCATCAGCGCACCGCTCATCAGGAAGCCGCTGGCATAGCCGGAGATCTTGTCGGCCGCACCGCCGACGGTGAAGCCGAGCACGAGCGGCGCGATCATGCCGGAGATGCTCGACACCGCACTGAGTCCACCGAGGACCATGCCGCGCTTCTTCGACTGCACGACGTCCGCGATGGCCGACAGTGCGACACCGAATGCGGCCGTGTTCAGCGAGAAGGCCAGGGAGACGAGCAGGATCTGCACCGGGCCCTGCGGCAGCACAGTGAAACCCATCATCGCGGCACCGGCGCCGCCGATCAGCACGGCCGAGAGGTATCCGCGGGCAATCTTCCGGGAGACGCCGCGCGCGATGAGGCGGCTGGAGAACCAACCGGCGGCGATCGCGCCTGCCGCGGCGAATCCGTAGGGGAGCATCACCAGGCGGCCGGTGGTGATCGTGTCGTAGCCGAGTCCGTCCTGGAGGTACACCGGGAGCCAGGCCACCTTCAGGGTGGTGGACCAGTACGAGCAGAACATCAGCAGCGCGATGCCGAGCACCGTGCCGGTGCGAAGAATCGTCTTGTACGGGGCGTCGACGGTGTCGACGACGATCGTGGTTGCGGGCTTCTCGGTCTCGGTGTTCTCCTCGGGGGCGCCGCGGCCGAAGATCATCCAGGCCACCGCCCAGGCCAGTCCCATCACGATGAGGATGTAGAACGCGGCGTGCCAATCCCAGCGGACGATGATCCAGGTCAGCAGAGGTGCGGCGATCAGGGTGCCGATCGACGCGCCGGCGGTGACGAATCCACTGGGCATCGCGCGCTTCTCGGGCGTGAACCAGGAGTGCACGGCGTGGTTGGCCAGTGCGTACGCGGGACCCTCGGCGAAACCGAGCACGATCCGGCAGGCGACCAGCACACTGAAGCTGACCGTGCCGAGCAGCGGGGCCATGGTGGCCACCCACGTCAGCATCAGGCCGGCCATCAGCCAGCGGAGGCTCACCTTGGAGGACAACCAGCCGAAGAACAGGGCACCGACGGCGAACAGCCAGAAGAAGCTGCTCTGGATGACGCCGAACTCCTGCGGGCTGAGGCCCAGGTCCTTCTGGATCTGCACGCCGGCGAACGCGATGACGGACTTGTCGGCGTGGTTGATGAGCATGAAGACGACCAGGAGGCCGACGACGATCCAGGCGCGTCGCATCGGCGCCGATCTGGTGTGCCTGGCCGACGTGGCGGTCGGCGATGATGTCTGGGTCATAGGTCCTCTTCGTGGAACGAACCGTCGCGGTGACGTGCGTGACGTGAACCGGTCGGACGAATTCCGCAGGCGACCGCCTGGGTGATCGATCCGGATTCCGCCGCAACGGTGTGATCAGGTACACACCATTGAAGGCGCGGGAATCGATCAGGTCAAAGACCAGAAAGGTAGGAAAAGTACTGCAATTACCTATGAGTTGATGTTCTTCGCGATGTCCTCGCGTATCCGGCGGTCGGACTCCGCGCGGGTCAGCTCTGCGGCGTCCACAAGGGACGCACCGGACTTCATGTGCGCGGCGATGGACGCGGCGAACTCCTCGAAGGATGCGCGGGCGCCCGCCAGGAACCGCGTGGACGCCTCCGTGATCCGGCCGGGGCGGCGGACCACACCCATACGGCGGGTGAGGTGCGGTGACAGTTCACGCACCACACCGCCACGGAGCATCGCGTCGAGTCCGCTGCGCAGGGCAACGATCGACACCCCGCCGCCGGCGAGGACGATCGGAAGCACCGCGCCACGCTGACGGACCTCCACCGCGACGTCGGGTTCGACGCCGTGCAATCGCAGCGAGCGGTCGATGAAATCCCGGGTCGCCGTTCCTCTTTCGCCCATCACGAACGGCACACGAGTCAGTTCCTCGATGGGCACCGGGTCCGGCCATCGGGCGTCGGTGCCGGGCGGGCACACCAGCACGAGCTGCTGGTCGATCAACTCTTCGCCGACGAGGCCCTCGGTCGGAAGCGGCAGAGCGAGTACACCCAGCTCACACGCCCCCGACCGGACCAGCGACACGACGTCGGCAATCTCGTCGCGCTCCTCGATGTGAAACCGGACGTCGGGGTACTGCCGGCGGAACTTGGCAACCCAGACCGACAGCGGATCCGAGGACAGGTCCGACAGCGAAGCGATGTCGATCCGGCCACCGCGCATCGCCCCGACATCGCGCACCGCGTTCTCGGCCGATTCCACCTCGCGCAGGATCATGCGCGCCGGACCGACCAGCGCCTCGCCGGCCGGGGCGAGCACGAGGCCTCGGCCGACCCGATGGAACAACTCGACTCCGAGGTCTTTCTCGAGCTTGCGCACCACCTGCGACAGCGACGGCTGCGCGACGTGCAACTGCGCCGCGGCGCGGGTGACCCCGCCACAGTCCACGACGGCGAGGAAGTACTCCATCTGACGCAGGTCCATGCTCCGAATCTAGAGGGAGCGACACGTCGTCGGGGCTACTCCTGGTCAGATCGACGGTCCCGAGCCTGGGGACGGTGCGCGGCCAGGGCGAGGAAGTCGCCGATGGAGCCACGAATGCGGGTGCCGCTTCGCCAAATGGCATGCAGCGATCGGGTCAGGTCCAGACCGGCCAGCGGGACCTCGATCAACCGTCCGTCACGCAGTTCCTGCCGCACGGTCAACTCGCTCAGCACGGCGGCGTACTCGCCCGCGCTGACCGCCACCTTCACCGCTGTATTCGAGTGCAGCTCGAGCGCGGGGGGCGACATCGTCGCGCCCACGGCTCGTTGCAACGTTTCCCGAGTTCCGGAGCCACCCTCCCGCGAGGCGAGCGGCAGTGTGTCCAGCTCGTGAGCAGACAGCGGCCGGCGACAGCACGCCAGCCGATGCCGGGGTGAGACAACCAGGACGAGACGATCGTGCGCAACCGGCAGGCTTCGCAGATCGCTGGGAACGTCCGGTGATTCGATGAATCCCAGGTCTATCTCGCGCGCACGCAGGGCCGCGACCACTCCTTGTGAGTTGGCGACGCGTAGCTGCACTCGCGGCCAATCTCCACGTCGGCGAAACTCGGCCAGCCAGGTGGGGACGAGATACTCCGCGACAGTCAGACTCGCCCCGATACTCACGTTGTCGGTAGCCCGCGTTGTCAGTGCTCTGGCCCCGATCACCAAGGTATCCGCGGAGTCCACGACGCTGCGCGACCAGTCGGTGACCATTCGGCCGTGCGTGGTCAGCTCGGCGCCACGGCTTCGACGATCGATGAGTTCCAGCCCCAGCTGCCCTTCCAACACCTTGATTCGCCTGCTCGCCGACGGCTGACTGATCTGTTCGGCGCGGGCAGCTGCCGAGATGCTGCCGAGATCGGCGACCAGGACGAGCATGCGCAGTGATTCGAGATCGATTACCGGACGCGTTCTTTCAGACATGATCGCACCTCACACACCTCGATTCCCATAGCGAATTGCTATAGGCCTGCAGAAAATCGGTGGCTACCGCACGACACGAAGAGTCGTGAAAGTAATTGATATGAAACGAATTACCACCACCACCCGCCGTGCCGGACAGGACGGAACCACCATCGAGTCGAAATCGATGTGGTCGTCGGCCGTGTCTGGATTGATTTCGCGCGCACCAGGTCTGTCGCTCGCTGTCGCAATTGCGGTCGTGGCGACCATGATCGGCAAGGTGTTTCCGCTCATCGGCGGGCCGGTCACCGGCATTCTTCTCGGCGTACTGATCGCGACCCTGGTCAAACCCGGCGACCGACTGAAGCCCGGGATCAAGACGTCGAGCAAATTCCTTCTCCAGGTTTCGGTCGTCATCCTCGGATCGCAACTGTCGCTCATCCAGGTGGTGCGAGTCGGATTCGACTCCCTGCCGGTCATGGTAGGCACGCTCGCCGTCTGCCTGGTCGCCGCCTACTTCATCGGCCGCTGGATGGGGGTGATCGGCGACCTGCGCACCCTGATCGGAGTGGGCACCGGCATCTGCGGGGGGTCGGCGATCGCAGCCGTCACTCCCGTCATCGGAGCGGCCGAGGTAGCGGTCACCTACGCCATCTCGACCGTCTTTCTCTTCAACATTGCCGCAGTACTCGCGTTTCCGGTGATCGGCCACGCTCTGGGCATGAGCCAACACAGCTTCGGCCTGTTCGCCGGCACCGCGGTCAACGACATGTCCTCGGTCGTCGCCGTATCCACGACCTACGGTGCCGAATCCGCGAACTACGCGGTCGTCGTCAAACTGGCTCGGACACTGCTGATCATCCCGATCTGTCTGGGCCTCGCCGCCATCGTGGAGCGCAAGACCCGCGCCGACGCTCGCCGCGCAGTCGACGGGACGGCCGGCGCATCGACCGCGACACGGGTTCGAGTGCACCGGCTCGTACCCTGGTTCCTCATCGGATTCCTGCTGGCCGCGGCCGCAAACAGTGCGGGGCTGATTCCCACGGGAGCCCATCACGGACTCAGCGTGACCTCGCTCTTCCTGATCACCGTCGCGCTCTCCGCGATCGGCCTGTCCACCGACCTTCCCGGGCTGCGTCGCACCGGTCCCCGGCCGGTGATCCTCGGCGCCACCCTGTGGGTGATCGTTTCCCTCGCCTCCCTCGGCCTCCAGCTCGCCACGGGCACGTTGTAGCCCTCGCGCCACAGGAACCAGGCAGGTCCTCGGATCACGAGAAACATTCCAGTGCATTACAATTCCAATCTTCAGTGGAGATGCGATCATCTCGATTCCTGGCGCGACCGCTCAGCGGTCGCGCCAGACCGATGTCGGGCTGCACTGCCGACGTCGCGGTGTGGAAACAGTGAATTTGGGCGTCCGTGGCGGACCGCCGGCGCTACGCAGAAAACGAGGGGCGGAGGCGGGCGCCGAACGCCCACCTCCGCCCCTGCCGCCGACTTCGCTGGAGATCACCCACATTCAGGCATGACTGCTCCCGCGAAGGGGATACCCGAACTCCCGTCGCCGAGGATCCAGTCGACGTTGGCCGTCCACGTGGGCTCATCGATCGTCGGACTCCAGGACAGGTGTGTCCTGTCCCAGATTCGCCCGGCGCTCTCCGTCGGAATCTGCAGCAGGGTTGACAGGGACTGCGTGCCGGGACCTCGGTTGGCATCGTCCGCGATCCACTCGGCGGCCTTGTTCATGGCCGTGCAGAATTCGTCGATCGTGTCCGGGTTCTGCTGCGCAAAATCCTCGGTCGTCGTCCAGAACGTCTGCAATCCGACATCGCCCAGCTCGCCGGCGGTCCCGTCGAACGGGCTTGCCAGGGTGCGGAACTCGATGCCATGGTCCTCCATCATGACCACGGTCGAGGTCGACCCCACTGTTGCGTCGACCTTCTTGTTGCGCACCGCCGGCTCCATCGTCGCGCCCGACCCGACCGCGACGTAGGTGACGCTGTCCGGATCCACACCGTTACTGGAAAGGACCGTTCGGGCGAACCTCTCCGAGGCGCTCCCCCGTTGAACGACTCCGATCTGCTTTCCACGCAAAGACTTGACATCTGCTATCCCGCTGTCGGCGGGAGTCACGAGCGACATGTCGATGTGCCCGAAGGGTGGTATGGCGGTGATCTGCTGGCCCTGATTCATCGCGCCCATGACGTTCTCGGGAGTCCCGATCGCGATCTGGGTCGTGTTTCCGATCAGGGCCGCAGTCAGCTGCGGCCCCGAGGTCGCGGTGACGGTGTCGACCTGGAGGCCGGCGCCGTGGAAGAAGCCCTGCTCCTGCGCGATCGTGTAGGGAAAACTCAGGGAGTTGCTCTCCATGCTGCCGATCGTGAGTGACGTGAGACCGTTCTCCGACGTGGGGGCGGTGTCGGCGGTGCCGCACGCGACCAGTGAGGTGAGCAGGGTAAGGGCCCCTGCGATTGTGATGGCGGAACGTTTGTCGAGCATCTGACGGTTCTCCTGCTTGTCGGGACGCTTGATTGCCGAGGTTGATTCAGTGCAGTCGTTCGCGCAGGCGTTCGTATATCGCCTGGTACTGCGGGTCGGCGGACACCGTGGAGAGCTCTCGTGGCCGTGGGATGTCCACCTGGACGTCATCGAGGATCTTCCCCTCCCCCATCAGCACGATCCGGTCGGCCAGCGCCACCGCCTCACCCAGATCGTGGGTGACGAAGATGACGGTGCGGTGCTCTTCGCGCTGCCACAGCTCGAGGAATTCCTTCTGCACCGATATCCGGGTGTTGACGTCGAGTGCGGCGAAGGGTTCGTCCATCAGCAGCACGTCGGGGTCGAGCGCCCAGGTTCGTGCCAGTGCGACGCGTTGACGCATTCCCTGGGACAGCTGCCAGGGCCACAGGTGCCCCGCTTCCTCCAGGTGGACCGCTTGCAGCCACCGCCGGCCCAGCGTCTTACGCTCGGCTCGGCCCACCCCACGCAACTCGAGCCCGTACTCGACATTGCGCAATGCGCTGCGCCACGGCAGCAGGGCGTCGCGTGCCAGCATGAACCCGAGGTGCGATCGTGCCTCCCGTGGAGGCTTTCCCATCACCGACACCGATCCCGCGGCGGGATCGACCAGACCGGCCGCCATGTTCAGCAGCGTCGTCTTGCCGCATCCGCTTCGACCGACGATGGCGGTGAATTCGCCTGCCGGGATCTGTAGGTCGATCCCGGACAACACGTTTCGGGTCCCGCCCTGTGGAGCCGGATAGGTTACTTCCACACCGTCGAACACGATCGCGTTCCTGCCCGGATTCGCGGCCGAGCCGGCGCCGGCGGAACCTGCTGCATGCCGTGCGGTAGAAATCATGGTCATCTCGTCTGCTCCAGACTTGTCTCTTCCGAGGACAGATTTGGTCATCGGTCAACGGGGGGCTGCCACCGCAGGAACCGGCGCTCCGCGTGACTCATCACCTGGTTGAGTACCACCGCGATCACCGCCAGGAACAGTAAGATCGCGTACACCGCCTCCATGCGGAACGTCGCCGAATACGTGGCGATCAACTGACCCAGTCCGTTGCGGGCCGAAATGAGTTCGGAACCGACCACACCGAGTAGGGAGTAGATCAGTCCCAGCCTCAGCGCCGCGAAGATCGCGGGCGTCGCCACCGGTATGAGGACCTTCAGGAACATCTGATACTTGTTGGCGCCCAGGACAGTAGACAGCCGCAGCCATTCGGCATCGGTGGAGCGCACCCCGGCGCGCGCTCCGGACATCACGATGAAGAAGACCAGCGTCGAGGCCAACGCCACCTTCGCCGAGGTGTTGATGCCGAGCGCCACGATGAATAGCGGCGCGAGCGCGATCCGCGGCATCGCATTGGCCGCATCGAGATATGGAGTCAGCACTCGCTCGAGTCGGGGTAGCAGTCCCAACGCGACGCCGACGACGACGCCGATCGCGCCCGCCACGACCCACGCGATGAGAACTGCGACCATGGTGTAGCGAGTGTTGGTCCACAGCTCGCCGGACTTCGACGCGGTTACCAGGTATTCCCACGACTGTCCCGGGGTCTTCGCGAGCACCGGGTCCAGCCACTTGCGGTCGGCCGTCAGTTGCCACAGTCCCAGCCATGCCAGGCCGAGGAGGATCTGCGCTCCCCGCACCACCAGCATCTCCCTGGGCATCTTCCACGTCCGGCGGGTGAGTTCCGCTCCGCCGGACGCTGCCGTCGCGCTCACCGAGGGCTGATCGATAACGTGCATGTCCTTGCTCCAGTCAGGTTATGCTGCAGTCTTGTTCGCTCGGTAGACGTCGGAGCCGGCGGGGCCGTGGCCGACGGGTCGTGGGC
>NZ_BCWY01000049.1 GCF_001894825.1 Rhodococcus jostii NBRC 16295
CGGCGGCCGGCCCTGCAGCGCGGCCGCAATGGCCGCCGCCAGACCCCGCGCGTCCGCGATCACATGCGAGCACACCAGTGACAGCACCGTGCCGCCCTCGGCCGGTCGTGCGCAGGCCAGGCGCCAGCCGGGACCACGCTCGGGGTCCACCGGCAACGAACCCTGCTCGTCCGCCCACGCGAGAACCGACCCCGCAGCGATGTCGGAGTATTCGACGGGAAAGGCGTCGGAACTCGGCTCGAACCGGGGCCGCGCGCCGGGGATTCGCGGACGCACCACCCGCCGGCCCAGCGGCCCCCGGGCGAGCTCCGCGGTCAGCGCATCGAGGGTCGTGGCGTCCACCCACCCGTCGGTACGCCACAGTCCCTGCATCACGATCGGCGTTCCCCACCCCCGATGGGTGCGTAGAAACATCTCGTCGACGACGCTCAATCGGGCGCTCACCAGCGAAGTGTACGACCGATCGAGACAGTTGCGGGACGTAGGCCTCTGGACAACCGGCGCATAATGGAAGTGCAGCGCTGTACTGACCGCACACGGAGTCCGCCATGGTTAGCGTCGAGAAATGGAAGGTGTGGGGTTCCGTCGTGGAGGTCGACGTGACCGAAGGCGCCGCCCTTCCCGAGGCCGCCGCGTTGATCGCGGCCGTCATCGACGAGGCCGAATCGGTCTGCGATATCCACCGCGGCGACGCCGAGATCCATGCGGTCAACCTCTCGCAGGGCGCCCCGGTGAAGGTCAGCCGGCGAATGTCCGCACTGCTGCGTTCGGCGCTGTGGGCGGCGCGGATGACCGACGGCGTGGTGAATCCGCTCGCCACCGAATCCGCCGACGAGGACCTGATCCCCACCGTGCATCCGGCGCCCAGCTTCCTCGACATCCAGATCGACGACGACGTCGTGTTCGCGCCGTGGGGTGCGTCGTTCGACATCACCGACACCGCGAAGGCCGACACGGTGGATCGGGCGGCGGAACTGGTCGCCCGCCAACTCGAGTGCGGCGCCGCCGTGCGCATCGGCGACGTCGTCGCGACGGCCGGCCACTGCCCGGCAGGAGGCTGGCAGATCCCGGTGCCCGGCGACGGCGACGTGGAGTTGGTGAACGGGACGGCGATGGCGACGGCATTCGGGCCCCCGCTCACCGAACCGCCCACCGCCACCGAATGGGAGACGGTGACCGTCATCGCCGACGACGCACTCTGGGCGCACGCGGCCAGCGTCGCCGCCCTCGCCCGTGGCATCGGTGCGATCCGGTGGATCGAGCAGCACGAACTGCGGGCGCGGCTGGTCGATCGTTCGGGCCGGGTCTACACCACCGAGAGCTGGTGAATCAGGCCCGTCCGCGCTGACGGCGGTACCAGCGCACCAGGCTGTCCGTCGACGAATCGCTCTGCGCGGCGGGCTCATCCGCGGCGGTCAGCACGGGCTGCAGCTCGACGGCCTGCGTCTTGCCGAGCTCGACACCCCACTGGTCGAACGAGTCGATGCCCCACACCACACCCTCGACGAACACCTGGTGCTCGTAGAGGGCGATCAGCTGTCCGATCACCGACGGCGTGAGCTTGGGCGCGAGGATCGTGGTGGACGGCCGGTTGCCGGGCATCACCTTGTGCGGCACCAGATGTTCGGGTGTTCCCTCGGCCGCGATCTCGTCGGCCGTCTTCCCGAACGCCAGGACCTTCGTCTGGGCGAAGAAGTTGCTCATCAGCAGGTCGTGCATGCTGCCCGTGCCGTCGGCGGTGGGCAGGTCGTCGGTGGGCTCGCCGAAACCGATGAAGTCGGAGGGGACGAGCCGGGTGCCCTGGTGCAGGAGTTGGTAGAAGGCGTGCTGACCGTTGGTTCCCGGTTCGCCCCAGAAGATCTCACCGGTGGACGCGGGAACGGGGGAACCGTCGGCGCGCACCGACTTTCCGTTCGACTCCATCGTCAACTGCTGCAGGTACGCCGGGAACCGCACGAGGTCATTGGAATACGGAAGCACGGCACGGGATTCGGCGCCGAAGAAATTCGAGTACCAGAGCCCGATCAGCCCGAGCAGGACCGGCGCGTTCTCCTCGAGCGGCGCAGTCCGGAAGTGCTCGTCCACGGCATGGAAGCCGGCGAGGAACTCCGCGAATCGCTCCTTGCCGATCGCCGCCATCACGGACAGTCCGATGGCGGAATCGACCGAGTACCGGCCGCCCACCCAATCCCAGAACCCGAACATGTTGGCAGTGTCGATGCCGAACTCCGCCACCCGATCCGCGTGCGTCGACACGGCGACGAAATGCTTTGCGACGGCGTCGTTTCCGAGGCCGAGGCCGGCGAGCAGCCACCGTCGCGCGGCGGTGGCGTTGGTGAGCGTCTCGAGCGTCGAGAAGGTCTTGGATGCCACGATGAACAGGGTGGTGGCCGGGTCGAGGCCCTGCAGGCTGCGCACCAGGTCGGACGGGTCGACGTTGGAGATGAACCGAACACTGATGCCGGCGTCCGCGTAGTGGCGCAGCGCGCGATACACCATGACCGGGCCCAGGTCGGATCCGCCGATGCCGATGTTGACGACGGTCTTGATTCTCTCGCCCGTGGCACCGCGCCATTCGCCGGAGCGCACCCGATCCGTGAAGTCGCCCATGCGATCGAGGACGTCGTGAACGTCGGCCACGACGTCCTGCCCGTCGACGACGAGCGACGCGTCGGCGGGCAGCCTCAGTGCGGTGTGGAGGACGGCACGGTCCTCGGAGGTGTTGATGTGCTCGCCCGCGAACATCGCGTCACGGCGTGCCTCCACCTCTGCGGTGCGCGCCAGTTCGAGGAGCAACCCGATGGTGTCGCGGTCGATGCGGTGCTTGCTGTAATCGATGTACAGGTCGCCGGCCGAGACGGTGAGTTCCTGGCCGCGTGCCGGGTCCTTCTCGAAGAGCTCTCGAAGATGGACGGACTGAATTTGAGCGTGATGATCACGCAATTTCTGCCAGGCAGCGGTTCCGGTGATGTCTGAGCTCACGAGATTTGAGCTTAATGCCCGCGCGTCGAAACTTCCGTGTGAACTTCGGTGCGGCGCATGATGGACGTCATGGATGCTGTCGAACTCATGCGAACCGTCCCCACCACCCTCTTCCTCGGCGGCGAGAAATGCGACGCCGAGAACGGCGCCACGTTCACCGTTTTCGACCCGGCCACCGGCGACGCCCTCACCGAGGTCGCGGACGCCAGTCCCGCCGACGCGATGAAGGCGCTCGACTCCGCGGCCGCGGTGCAGCGGGAGTGGGCGGCGACCCCCGCGCGGGAGCGAGGGGAACTGCTGCGAGCGGTGTTCGAGAAGATCACCGCCCGGGCCGACGACTTCGCCCTGCTGATGACGCTGGAGATGGGCAAGGCGCTGCCGGAGAGCGCGGCGGAGGTCAAGTACGGCGCCGAGTTCTTCCGGTGGTTCAGTGAGGAAGCCGTGCGCATCGCCGGCCGCTACACACCGGCGCCCGCGGGGAACGGGCGCATCCTCGTGACCAAGCAGCCCGTCGGGCCCTGTCTGGCGATCACCCCGTGGAACTTCCCGCTCGCGATGGGTACCCGCAAGATCGGCCCCGCCCTGGCCGCGGGCTGCACGATGATCGTCAAACCCGCCTCCGAGACTCCGCTGACGATGCTGCTGCTCGCCGACGTGATGGCGGACGCGGGACTGCCGAAGGGCGTGCTGTCGGTGCTGCCGACATCGAAGTCGGGGGAAGTGACCGGTCCGCTGCTCGACGACCCGCGACTGCGGAAGCTGACGTTCACGGGCTCGACCGGTGTCGGACGGATGCTCGTCGAGAAGTCGGCGAAGGGGCTGCTGCGTACCTCCATGGAGCTCGGGGGGAACGCGCCGTTCGTGGTCTTCGACGACGCGGACGTCGACAAGGCCGTGGCCGGCGCCGTCCTTGCCAAGATGCGCAACGGAGGTGAGGCCTGCACCGCGGCCAATCGTTTCCACGTCGCGAACAGCGTGCGGGAGGAATTCACCGCCAAGCTCGTCGACAAGCTGTCGTCGTACACACTCGGTCCGGGCACGGACCCCGACACGACGCTCGGCCCGCTGATCAACGCGGATCAACTCGAGAAGGTCGGGGAACTCGTGCAGGACGCCGTCGGCGCGGGCGCGCGGGTGCGGCTCGGCGGCGTCGCGCCGGAAGGTCCGGGCTACTTCTACCCGGCGACGGTGCTGGACGAGATTCCCGCCCAGGCCCGGATCCTGAAAGAGGAAGTGTTCGGACCGGTGGTCGCGATCGCCGGGTTCGACACCGAGGACGAGGGGATCGCCGCGGCCAACGACACGGAGTTCGGCCTGGCGTCCTACATCTTCACCCGCGATCTCGACCGCGCACTCCGCGTCGCCGACGCCCTCGAATCGGGCATGGTCGGCGTCAACCGTGGAGTCATCTCGGACACCGCTGCCCCCTTCGGCGGCGTCAAAGCATCAGGCTTCGGGCGCGAAGGGGGCAGTGAAGGCATCGAGGAGTACCTGGACACCAAGTATGTGGCACTCGAGCCGTAACGACCGCCGCCGGTGTAGGGGCAGGCCGCTTCGGGAACTCAGTGACCGAGGCGGCCGCGCCCGAGGCGCAGCAACAGCATGGCGAGCGTGTGGCCTTCCTGGCCGAGCTCGTTGAACCGCTCGAGCACCTTCATCTCACGGCTGTGGACGAGACGGGGACCGCCGGACGCCATCCGGGTGCGCCCGATGAGCTGCGAGACCTCCGCGCGGCGCTTGATTGCGGCGAGAATCTCGGCGTCGAGCTTGTCGATCTCCTGGCGGAGAACCTCGATCTCGGCCTCGCTGGTGGGAACAGCGGTTTCCTTGGCGGCTGATGCGACGGTCTGAGTGCTCATTGGTTCGTCTCCCTCTTGTCAGAACTTGGATCGTTGTTTTGGCTCGAGTCGTTACCGATCCAGGCTCGTTTGACGAAAAAAGCCCCGGATCCGGTGCGGACCTCGGGGCTCGTGAGCTGTTCAGTTCACGGGCACCGGAGGCCGGTACCCGTAAAAAAATCGCCACAGGGGGCGCGACGACGGTCTGAACATGTGTACCAGTTTGCCATGGCGGTACCTCGCAGGCCAAGCCGCTGTGACGCTGTCGGTACACGCCGGTAAGTTTGATAGTTGTTAACGATTCCCCGAAGCAGTGGGATTTCCAGCTCTGACAGCACCTGCAACCGACCCAGAGGAGGGCTGCACATGTCTGACGTCATCAACACTGGTGTGGCCTCGTTCTGCCACAGTCAGGATCACCCTGGCAGCGTTCCGGTCCCGGTTGTCGGAGTGTCCGCAAGCGTGGCACCGGAAAGTGCGTTCGGCGAGTTCCAACTGCTGCTTGGCTCTCGCAAAGCAATTGGAGCACGTCATCGTCGTGTTCGCGGGCCGAACCATCACCACCTTCCGGCCCGCTCGACGGCCGCGCTCGACCAGTTCTCGTTTAGCCGTTCCGACCGCAGCATCCGCGGCCTTACGGGCCATCGTCGACTTGGAGAGAACGCTGGGCTTGAAGTCCTCGACCGCAATCAGTTGGTGACGGTCGACCACACGTCGCGCCCAGACCCTGGCCTCGTGCAGGTTCTGGCGGGCGGCCTTCTTCCTAATTGCAGCTGCTTGGCGTTTTGCAAGCAGGTATCCCTTGGATTGGGCTTTGCCTTTCGGTCGACGACGCCGGGCCATCTTTCGTTGCGCCTTCGCCAGCTCCGCAGCGCAGCGTCGTCGGTGCCCGCGGTACGGCAGGTCGAACTCCGGGTCCGTGGTGGTCGCGGTGGTAGCAACACCCCAGTCCACCCCGATAGCACCGCCAGCATCGGGAACGCGTTCGATCTCCCGCCGCACTACGAACGACGCGTACCAGTGTCCGAGGTTGTCCCGGTAGATGCGAACACTTGTCGGCAGCGAGGGCAACTCACGCGACCACACCACCGGAATCGTCACGCCTTTGGCCAGAGCCAGTCTCCCGTCCACGAGGCGGAAGCCGCGGGTGGTGTACTCGACGGATGGGCGCGTTGTTTTCCGCGCCTTGTAGCCAGGTCGGCCGCGGCCCTTGACGGTGAAGGAATGGTTGAGCGACTGCCCGTACGTCCGCAACATCTGCTGCTGGGCGACCTGCGACCCGGCGCGGAGCCAGGTGTTGCGTGCTCGGGCTTCGGTAAGGAGTCTCGACAGCTTGCTGAACGACGGCTTGCCGCCCAACTTCTGCTGGTGAACGGCCTCATTCCACAGGAACCGGCAGCGATTCCACTCCGCAATCAACGCGCGCTGCGCCGTTGCGCCAGGGCGCAACCGGTAGGTGTAACGCACGACCTCCCCCATGCCCGAACTCTAGCGAGAGGCACCGACATATATCCGCAACCATGCCGCCCCAAACATCCCACGGAAAGCTTCGGGAGTACCCCGGGTGATGGCAGATGAACACTATCTCCGGCACCGCTTCTCCCCTGAGCAACGAGACGACTCCGCGCGCCGCCGCACCTGCGCGCACGGGGTCGGACGCGCTCCTCCAGGGCCTCAACCCACCGCAACGGGAAGCGGTCGTGCACGCCGGTTCTCCGCTTCTGATCGTCGCGGGTGCGGGCTCGGGCAAGACGGCGGTGCTGACCCGTCGCATCGCGTATCTGCTGGCCGAGCGGGGGGTGATGCCCGGTCAGATCCTGGCCATCACGTTCACCAACAAGGCCGCCGCCGAGATGCGCGAGCGCGTCGCCCACCTCGTCGGCCCCCGGGCCAACAGCATGTGGGTGTCCACCTTCCACTCGAGCTGTGTGCGGATCCTCCGGGCCCAGGCGGCGCTGCTTCCCGGCCTCAACTCGAACTTCTCCATCTACGACGCGGACGATTCGCGGCGACTGTTGACGATGATCGCCAAGGACCTGAACATCGACACCAAGCGCTATTCGGCGCGGCTCCTCGCCACGCACATCTCGAATCTCAAGAACGAGCTGATCGATCCGGAGCAGGCGAGTGCCGACGCCGACAAGGATCCGGCGGAACTGCCCCGGCTCATCGCGAAGGTGTACGGCCACTACCAGCAGCGGTTGCGTTCGGCGAACGCACTGGACTTCGACGACCTGATCGGTGAGACGGTCGCGATGCTGCAGGCGTTCCCCCAGGTCGCGGAGTACTACCGCCGCCGGTTCCGCCACGTGCTGGTCGACGAGTACCAGGACACGAACCACGCCCAGTACATGCTGGTGCGTGAGCTGGTCGGCGGAACGGCGGACGGCGAGGACGCAGACCATCGGGTCGCCCCCGCCGAGCTGTGCGTGGTGGGCGACGCGGATCAGTCGATCTACGCGTTCCGCGGCGCGACCATCCGCAACATCGAGGAATTCGAGCGCGACTACCCCGACGCCCGCACCATCCTGCTCGAGCAGAACTACCGCTCCACCCAGAACATCCTGTCGGCGGCCAACTCGGTGATCTCCAAGAACACCGGTCGCCGGGACAAGCGGCTGTGGACCGACTCCGGCGTGGGTGAGCTCATCACCGGCTACGTCGCGGACAACGAGCACGACGAGGCCTCGTTCGTGGCTTCGGAGATCGACAAGCTCGTCGACTCCGGCGACGCCAAGTTCGGCGAGGTGGCGGTGTTCTACCGCACCAACAACTCGTCCCGCGCACTGGAGGAGATCTTCATCCGGCTCGGCGTGCCGTACAAGGTCGTCGGCGGGGTGCGGTTCTACGAGCGCAAGGAGGTGCGCGACGTCGTCGCGTATCTCCGCGTCCTCGCGAACGAGGACGACACCGTCAGCCTGCGCCGGATCCTCAACACTCCGCGCCGCGGCATCGGAGACCGCGCCGAGGCCTGTGTGGCCGTGCACTCCGAGCAGCGGGGCATCAGCTTCGCCGAGGCGCTGCGGGACGGCGGGGAGGGCCGGGTCCCGCTGCTGAACACACGTTCCCAGAAGGCCATCGCGGCGTTCCTCGAGCTCATGGACGGACTGCGGGTCCTCCTACCGCCGGAGACGACCGCCGTCGACGTCGTGCCCGATCAGCTCGGCGACATCGGTGACGTCGTCGAGGCGGTCCTCGAGCGGACGGGCTACCGCGCCGAGCTCGCGGCGAGCAGTGACCCCCAGGACGGGGCGCGGCTCGACAACCTCAACGAACTCGTCAGCGTGGCGCGTGAGTTCAGCTCCGACGCCCGGAACGCGGCCGGACTCGTCGATCCGCCCGAGGACGGCGACGTCGACGCCCGGGACGGCGAGCCCGACCCCGGTTCCCTCGCCGCCTTCCTCGAACGGGTCTCTCTGGTCGCGGACTCCGATCAGCTGCCGGACAACGACGAGGGCGTCGTCACCCTGATGACCCTGCACACCGCGAAGGGGCTCGAGTTTCCCGTCGTCTTCGTCACCGGGTGGGAAGACGGCCAGTTCCCGCACATGCGGGCGCTCGGCGACCCCGCCGAACTGTCGGAGGAGCGGCGTCTCGCGTACGTGGGCATCACCCGTGCCCGGCAGCGTCTGTATCTGACGCGGGCGGTCATGCGCTCGGCGTGGGGGCAGCCCATCCAGAACCCCGAGTCGCGGTTCCTGCAGGAGATCCCGTCGGATCTCGTGCACTGGCGCCGTGAGGACCCCGGAACGGGCATCGGCTCGGGCCACGCGATCGGCGGCGGCCGGGCGCGTGGATCGGGGTACGGCGGTCAGGGCTTCGGCGGCGGTTCCGGTTACGGCGGCGGCTCGGCAGGCACGCCGAGCTTCGGTGCCGCCCGCTCCCGCAACAACAATCTGGTCCTCGCGGTCGGCGACCGGGTCAGCCACGACAAGTACGGCCTCGGCACGGTTCTCGAGACCAAGGGCGCCGGACCGACGGCGACGGTCACGATCGACTTCGGCAGCGCCGGCAAGGTCCGGCTGATGCTGATCGGTGGCGTCCCGATGGTCAAGCTGTAGAGACACGAAAACGACTGCGGCGCATGCAATGCATGCGCCGCAGTCGTCGTGGTTCGGGTGATGCCGGGGAGGTTCCGGTCAGTCCATCTCGGGGCCGAGGCTGATGCCGCGGGAGGCCAGCCAGGGCAGGGGATCGATCTTGTTCTCGCCGGCGAGGTGAACCTCGAAATGCAGGTGCGGGCCGGTGGAGAAACCGCGGTTGCCGACGGTCGCGATCTGGTCGCCCGCCATGACCTTCTGGCCGACGGTGACCGTGGAGGTGTTGATGTGGCCGTAGACGGTGATGGTGCCGTCGGCGTGCTTGAGGCGAACCCACATACCGAACCCGGAAGCCGGACCCGAGTCGATGACCTCGCCGTCCGCGACGGCCACGATCGGGGTGCCGATCGGGGCGGCGATGTCGACGCCCGCGTGCAGGGTGCCCCAGCGGGTTCCGAAGTTGGAGGTGAACGTTCCCACGGCGGGGAGGACGAACAGCGGGCGGCGGGCAGCGGCTTCGCGGGCGGCGCGCTCTTCGCTGAAACGCTGTCCCTTGGCGAGGAGGTTGCTGAACTGCGACAGGTCCGTGGGGTTCGCGATGTTGAGGACCTGCGGTGCGTTCGAGTCGGACGCGGCGGTGTCGGCGACCGTGGAGAACTGCGCGGCCTGCGGTTCGGCGGTGGTTCCGATGGCGCTCGACTCGTCGCTGGCGAGGGCGACCTCGGAGTGGTCGGACGAGCCGGAGGATCCGTTGGTGACTGCGGCCTGGCCGGCGGCGACTACGGCGCCCGCGGCGACTGCGAGGACGGCGGCGCGGCCTTTGAGAGCTGAGGGGGGAGTCGGGAGTCGGTGGGCTCCGCGGCGGGAGTGGGAGGGTGCGCCCTCGGGGGACTCGGAACCGCTGCGGGGGGTGAAGCCGGGGATCTCGGACTCGGTGTCGACGGTGGCGAAGCCGTTGGGGGCGTCGGCGCTGTCGGCGGCCGAACGGGAATTGCGAACGAACATGCTGGAAATCTCAGAACTATCGGTCTCGGAGTGACGCTCGACCGATCTCGAGGGGTACGTGGGCGTGACTTCGTCCTTGTGACCCCGCAATTCGTCACCGTGGTGACTCACAAAACGGCTGGCCGTGAACTGGCTGCGGTGGTGCATACGCCCGTCCGTCCTCCTGCTCGTGACCTACCTGTGACTTAGACCTTGGCGACGGTAACGAAACGGTTGCGATGCGCGCAACCTGTAACGCGAAGGAACGGCTACATGTGATGCGCATCACAAACTGAGCTGGGGAAACGTCGAACCCACGTTTCGTCTCGGTTCAATCTCGCACCCCGCGAGGGCGTGTCACATCACGGGGGAAGTGGTCGCAAAGAGCTAGCGTCGGCCTGTGGCGTCATCTACTCGATCCCCGGACGGGCGCAGGGCCGAGCCCGAACGCATTCCCTCGTCCGGCGGCACCGGACCGACGGTCCGCGACGAGCCCGATCCCGCCCGGGCGCGCCGCGGGTGTGTGGTCGCGGTCGTCCTGGGCCTCGTCGGGGGCCTGGGAGTGGCGTCGGCGCCCGTCCTGCAGGCCGTCCGGTCCGTGGACGGAACGGCCACGCCGGCCGGGATCGGCTCGTCCGCGCTGTGGGCGGCCGTGTTCGCGGTCGCCGCGCCCCTCGTCGCCCTCCTCGCGGTTCTCGCCCGGCGCACCGCGGTGGCGGGTGCGCTGCTGGCCGGTGCCGGCGCGGTGTCCGTCGGCGCCGTCGTCCTCGACACGCAGCTGTGGACCGATGCCATCGACGCCAATCGACTCGAGCTGTTCCGGCCGACGACTGCAGCCGAACTCGCCGCCGGGTCCGGTGCGTACGCGGCCCTCGCCGGGCACGTCCTCATCGCCTTCGCCGGCCTGCTCGGCATGGTCGCTGTCCACCGCATGTCCCTGATGGACGGTTACGGCGACGCGCGCAGCTCCGAACAGGTGGGGCGGGCAACCGGCGCCCGTGTCGGTTTCCTGCCGTCCGCCGTCGCGGTGATCGCCGCGGTCGTGCTCGTGGGCGCCCTGTTCGCTCCCGCGTTCGTGTCCGAGGATCCGGTGATCCTCGTCCAGACGGTGGTCGAGTCGGACCTCGCCGCATCTGCCGGTGCCGGCCTGATCGCGGCGGCAGTTCTGATCGTCGTCGCCTCCGCGCTGGCGTCCATCTCGCCGCCGGTCGCGTCGGGCGCACTCGTCGGGGCAGGACTGTCCGCGCTCGGCGTGGTCGGCACCCGCCTGGTCGCCGGGCTCGCGGCCGGTGAGCGGATCCAACCCGGACCCGGCGCGGTGTGGGGGACCGTCGGCGCCGGCGTCCTCGTGCTCGTCGGAGCCTGCATCCCGATGATCGACCGGACTCGCGACGGCAGGATCCTGAAGACGCTCGCCGCCGCGTCGCCGTCCGTTCCGACGCAGGGCGCACCGGGGAAGGCGGGCGTCGTCACGCTGTCCGCGAAGGGCGTCGCCAAGGCGGCTCTGCGGGCCGAAGCCGCCGCGGCGCGCGCCCGCATCGCGCGCTGGCACGTCGCCGCCGGGATCGCCGGAATCGTCACTGCCGCGCTCGCCGTCGCCGGCGCGCTGCTTCCCGTCCTCGACACCCCTGCAGGCATCACCCGCCCGGACGTCTACGCGACCCGCGTCGTGCTCGTCGCCGCGCTCGTCCTCGTCGTCGGCTGCGTCTGGCTGCTGCTGTCGGAATTCGCCTCCGCCGTCCGACCCGCGGTCGGGGTGCTGTGGGTGACGATCCCGTTCTCCGTCGCCTCGGTGTCGCAGTCCGTGGTACTCGCCACCGACGTGCCGGGGATCGGCGCCGGAGCCGGAGCCGCCCTGCTGTGGTGCGCGGCCGTCACGGCCGGGATCACCGGCGTGCTGACGTGGTTCGCCGGTTCGGCGGAACGCGAGGAGATCGACACATCGGAGGAACCGTCCACGTCGATCGCGGTCCTCGCCGTCGGCGGCCTCGGCGCAGTCGCCGCAGTCGTCGGACTGGGGCTGCCCCTCTTCCACGGGACCGATGCACGCGGCGACGACTACGCCCCCGCATCGTTCGCCGAATTCCCGTGGAACCTCGACGTGTGGGGTCGCGTGCTCCTCGGCGTCGCCGTCGTTCTCGCAGTGATCGTCGCCTCACGTGCCCGGCCCGCCAGGGCGGTGGCTCTGCTGCTCGGTTCGGCCGTTGCCGTGGGGGTATACCTCCTGTCGTGGCCGCTCACCGACGCCCGGGTCACCGACCCCGAAACGGGGGCCGGTGTCGTCCCCGCAACGGTGGGCATAGTGTTGATTGCGGCTGCCGCGGCCCTCACGACACGCAGCAGAAAGCGGTGAGGTCTTCCTCGCCGATTTCAGTGAGGCCCGCCTCGAGTTTTCGGGTGAGGCTCGCCTCAAGTTTTCGGGTGAGGCTCGCCTCAATGTGCCAGATCGCGTGATGTGGACCACATAGCAGACACGCGGGCGCAGACCGGGCCCGGCAACTGGTTAAAGTCCAAAACAGACCCGCTCCTACCCCTCGAGCGGGTGTCAACGCAGACGAGACGGTGAGCAGATGGATCTCTTCGAATACCAGGCGAAGGAACTCTTCGCCAAGCACGAGGTGCCGACTTCGGCTGGACGTGTTACCGACACGGTCGCCGGCGCACGCGAGATTGCCGAAGAAATCGGCAAGCCCGTGATGGTCAAGGCACAGGTCAAGGTCGGCGGCCGCGGCAAGGCGGGTGGCGTCAAGTACTCCGCCGACGTCGATGCAGCGCAGGCCAACGCCGAGGCGATCCTGGGCCTCGACATCAAGGGTCATATCGTCAAGAAGCTGCTGGTCGCAGAGGCGAGTGACATCGCCGAGGAGTACTACATCTCCTTCCTGCTCGACCGCACCAACCGCACCTACCTGGCCATGTGCTCGGTCGAGGGTGGCGTCGAGATCGAGGTCACCGCCGAGGAGAACCCCGACGCACTCGCGAAGATCCCCGTGGACGCCGTCAAGGGCGTCGACCTCGCGTTCGCGCGCAGCATCGCCGAGGCAGGAAAGCTGCCCGCCGAGGTGCTCGACGCAGCGGCCGTGACGATCCAGAAGCTGTGGGACGTCTTCATCAAGGAAGACGCTCTCCTCGTCGAGGTCAACCCGCTCGTCCGCACGCCCGACGACCAGATCCTCGCTCTCGACGGCAAGGTCACGCTGGACGAGAACGCTGCGTTCCGTCAGCCCGGCCACGAGGCGTTCGAGGACAAGGACGCCACCGACCCGCTCGAGCTCAAGGCCAAGGAAAACGACCTCAACTACGTCAAGCTCGACGGTGAGGTCGGCATCATCGGTAACGGCGCCGGCCTGGTCATGTCGACCCTGGACGTCGTCGCCTATGCAGGTGAGAAGCACGGTGGCGTGAAGCCCGCCAACTTCCTCGACATCGGTGGCGGCGCCTCCGCAGAGGTGATGGCGAACGGACTCGACGTCATTCTCAACGACGCGCAGGTCAAGAGCGTGTTCGTGAACGTTTTCGGTGGCATCACCGCGTGTGACGCGGTCGCCAACGGCATCGTCGGCGCCCTGAAGACGCTGGGTGACGAGGCCAACAAGCCGCTGGTCGTCCGTCTGGACGGCAACAACGTCGAAGAGGGTCGTCGTATCCTCGCCGAGGCCGCCCACCCGCTGGTCACGGTCGTCGGAACCATGGACGAGGCTGCCGACAAGGCTGCCGAGCTGGCCTTCGCCGCAAAGTAAAGGGACTTAAATCACATGGCTATCTTCCTGACCAAGGACTCCAAGGTCATCGTCCAGGGCATCACCGGTGGCGAGGGCACGAAGCACACCGCGCTGATGCTCAAGGCCGGGACCCAGGTCGTCGGCGGTGTCAACGCCCGCAAGGCCGGCACCACCGTGACCCACGACGGCGGCGTCGAGCTGCCCGTCTTCGGCACCGTCGCCGAGGCCATCGAGAAGACCGGTGCGGACGTCTCCATCGCGTTCGTTCCCCCGGCCTTCGCGAAGGACGCCATCGTCGAGGCCATCGACGCGGAGATCCCGCTGCTCGTGGTCATCACCGAGGGCATCCCCGTGCAGGACTCGGCGTACGCCTGGGCGTACAACGTCTCCAAGGGCAACAAGACCCGCATCATCGGACCCAACTGCCCCGGCATCATCACCCCGGGCGAGTCGCTGGTCGGCATCACCCCGGCCAACATCGCCGGCTCCGGCCCGATCGGTCTCGTCTCCAAGTCGGGCACGCTGACCTACCAGATGATGTTCGAGCTGCGTGACTTCGGCTTCTCGACCGCCATCGGCATCGGCGGCGACCCGGTCATCGGCACCACCCACATCGACGCCATCGAGGCGTTCGAGAAGGATCCCGAGACCAAGGTCATCGTGATGATCGGCGAGATCGGTGGCGACGCCGAGGAGCGTGCCGCCGACTACATCAAGGCCAACGTCACGAAGCCGGTCGTCGGCTACGTCGCGGGCTTCACCGCCCCCGAGGGCAAGACCATGGGCCACGCAGGCGCCATCGTCTCCGGCTCCTCGGGCACCGCGCAGGCCAAGAAGGACGCCCTCGAGGCTGCCGGCGTGAAGGTCGGCAAGACGCCGTCCGAGACCGCTGCGCTCGCTCGCGAGATCCTGCAGAGCCTGTCCGTCCAGGCGTAAGCGCTCCGCGCCCGTGCGTGGTTGACGAGTCTCTGGACTCGTCAACCACGCACGAGCCGTTCAGGCATCGACCCACATTTCCCCGGCCGGATCGAGTGTCCCCGTCCCCGACGTGACGGCAGCGACCAGATCGGCCAGCTCCGCCGAGTCCCGCGCCGCGAGGGTGAGGACCGCGGATTCCGCGTACGCCGTGTCCACCACGACGACGCCCCGCCCACGCAGTTCCGCCTCGACACGTCCCGCGTCGGCATGACCGACCGCGAGCGTGTGCAGGTCGCGGCGTTCCCTGCGTACGAGCGGTGCCGCATCCACGGCGGTGGCCACCGCGCCCGAGTAGGCGCGCACCAGCCCGCCGGCCCCCAGCTTGATTCCGCCGAAGTACCGCGTCACCACCACCGCGACGTCGACGAGGTCGCGGGCCTTGAGTACCTGCAGCATCGGAATGCCCGCGGTGCCACCGGGTTCGCCGTCGTCGCTCGCGCGCTCGACCCGGTCGCTGGGCCGGTTGCCGGTGATGTACGCCGAACAGTGATGTCGCGCATCGGGATACGCGCGCCGCTGATCCTCGACGAACGCCTGCGCCGCCTCCGCGTCCTCGACGCGCCGCAGGGCGGCGATGAACCGGGAGTGCTTCACCTCCGTCAGGGCGGTGAGATCGGCGGTGCGGGGAGCGAGGGTATAGGGCACCGGACCATTGTCTCCTGCGCTGTTCTGTCTCCTGCGCTGTTCGGGGCGCCACGGGCCGCGACTGAGGGCAGTGACCGACGGGTATACGTAGGCTAGCGTCGGAAGAGCGCACGCAGACGACCACTTGTCGACTAGGAGAAGTCATGACGTTCACGCCCGGAGGGCCGAATTACGGTCCGCCCGCGCAACCGACTGCAGGGGGAGATTCGAAAGGCCTGGGCTTCTTCCTTCTGATCGGTGTCGCAGTTCTCGGTGTCCTCAACCTGCTGCTCGGCTTCGCGCCGTACGCCACCTTGGCCCGCGAGTCCGTGAACTCGTTCGAAGCCAACACGGACGGGCTCGGACTTCTGTTCCTCGGCGGTCTGCTCGCAGCAGCGTCCCTCCTCCCGAAGCAGTCCTATGCGGGCGCGGCAGCCGCGGCGTCCGTCGCGGGCTGGGTACTCGCGTTGTTCGTCTACCTCAACGTCGACGCGGATTCCGGTTGGGGCGCAATCTCGATCCTCGTTCTCGGATTCATCCAGTCGGCGGTGGCGGTCGCAGCCGTGCTGTTCGAACTCGGTGTCCTCAAGCAGCCGGCGCCCCGGCCCGCCGCGGCCCCGGGCTACGGTCAGCCGGGACAGGCTCCGCAGGGTTACGGCCAGAGCGCCGCCCCGCAGGGCTACGGGCAGGCTCCGCAGCAGTCGTACGGGCAGCAGCCGCAGGGCTACGGCCAGAGCGCCCCGCAGGGCTACGGACAGCAGCAGGGCCAGTCGCAGCCCGGCTACGGTCAGCAGAATCCGCCGTACGGGCAGCAGGGTTACGGCCAGCAGGGCCAGCCGTCGCAGAGTCAGCCGGGATACGGTCAGGGCTACGGTCAGCCGTCGCAGCCCCAGCAGGGTTACGGCGCAGGTGCCGGGTCCGCGTCGTACGACGCCCCGACCACCGCCTACCAGCAGCCGCAGTACCAGGGGTACTCGCAGCCGTCGAGCCCGTCGCAGGGCACCGGAACGCCCGGCTCGCAGTACCCGGCCGGAACGAGCTATGGCTCCGCTCAGCACGCGGCGCCGGCGTATGGCGCGCAGGCCGAGTCTTCGCCGGTGGAGCGCACGTTGGAATACGGCGAGCAGCCGGCCACCGAGGCGCAACCGGCCGAATCGGCGGAGAAGCCCGAATCGGAGGGGCTCAGCGCACCGACCCAGGCCTTCGACCCGCGTGCCGACAGGGACGACAAGTAGCGGCCTGTCCAGCAGGTGGCCTCTGACCGAGCGTGGTCGGAGGCCACTTCTGTGCGGCGCGCCTGACCGCTGTCGCGGCGTCGGAGTGCCACTCTCGAGGGGATGAGTTCTTTGGTTGATCGTGCGCAGCGCGTCGCACAGGGTGCACGACGGCAGGCCGTCAGTGGTGACGAGCGGCGGGCCGTCAGTGGTGACGAGCGGCGGGCCGGTGACGCTGGTGCCGGCCGCGGTGATGCGCGGCAAGCCCCGCGACAGCGACCCGTGCCCGACGCCGACGAGATGCGGGCGTTGCTCGCGGTCGCGTTCCGGCCCGCGGGCGTTACCGTCGTCCTGTTGTCCGCACTCATCGTCGTCACGCTTGTGGCGGCGAACAGCGACCTCACGGGGACATTCGGTGCCATCGCGGCGTCGTGGCTGGCGATCCACCAGGTGCCGTTGACGATCGACGGCACAACCCTCGGTGTCCTTCCGCTGATCCCGACGGCGGGCATGGCGTGGGCGGTGGCCCGCGGATGCGCTGCGGTGGTGGATCCGGCGTCATCGCGGCGGCACGCACTACGGGTGATCGGCGCCGCGGTCGCGGGGCCGCTGGTCGTGACGGCCATCGGCCTCGCTGTCGTCGCGGATGCGTCGGCGGTGATCCCGTTGTCGTCGCCGAACACGCTCGCCGCGTTCGGGTGGGTGCTGTTCGTGCATCTGCTCGCGGCGTCGATCGGCGTGGCGCTGGCGATGTGGCCGACGCTCGGTGCGGAGGTCCCGTCGTGGGTCCGGGGTGCCGTGCGGCCGGGGCTGCGCGCGATGATGGCGATTCTCGGGGCCGGTGCGCTGATGATCACCCTCTCGCTGCTGATGGAGTGGTCGACGGTCGGTTCGCTGCTCGAACGCGGCGACGGCGTCGTCGGAACGCTGGGGCTGACGATCCTGTCGGTGTTGTACCTGCCGAACGTCGTGGTGGGCGCCGCGGCCGCCGTCACAGGCGGGGCCGCGCAGATCGGGGACGTCTCGGTCAGTGTCTTCGGGAATGTCGGTGGTTCACTGCCGCCGTTGCCGCTGCTCGGCGCCGTCCCCGACGGGGTGTCGGGCGGCGCGTGGCCTGCCCTGCTGGCGATTCCGCTGCTGATCGGCGTGATGCTGGGGCGCGACTGCGGACGCCGGGTCGCCGGGCAGGAAGCCCTGTTCACCGTACTGACCGCCGCTGCGGGTGTGGGCGTCGTGATGGCGGTCCTCGGCCTCGTGTCCGGCGGCCGACTCGGCGCCTTCGGAACGGTCGAGCTGAACTGGTGGGCGTTCGGTCTGCTCACGTTCGCGTGGCTCGGACTCGCCGGCGCCGTGACGGCGGTCATCGTGGCCTGGCACCGCAGCCGGGGCGCCGAGGACGAGGACGAGGCGGAAGACGAGGAACCGCATCTGCCCGGCGCGGAGGAGGTCCCGGCGATCGCCGCCCCCGTCGTCGACGAGCCGGAGGTCCCGGCCGGTGCCGCGCCGAGTCGGGTGATCGAAGCCGAACTCGTCGACGAC
This sequence comes from Rhodococcus jostii NBRC 16295, assembly GCF_001894825.1. Classification (GTDB taxonomy): domain Bacteria; phylum Actinomycetota; class Actinomycetes; order Mycobacteriales; family Mycobacteriaceae; genus Rhodococcus_F; species Rhodococcus_F jostii. The sequence continues at coordinate 17,922 of NZ_BCWY01000049.1, forward strand.
ACCGAGGCGCCGGCAGCGCCCGTCGCACCCCAGGACACCGGCGTCGAGGCCGAGGTCGTGGTGGACGCGGAGGTCGAGGAAGACGCGCCGACGGAGGAGCCCGAAGACCCCGCGGACGTCGACGAGGCGCCCGAAGCCGACCTGCCCCGAAGGCCCGCAACCCCCAGCGACTAGGCTCTTGGTCGGTCGACGATGCGACCGCCCCCATTTTCGCCCGTCTTTCGATTCAACCCGGCCTTTCGATTGTTCAGGAGTAGAGCGCTGACTTCCTCGCGTGACCACCTGAGGCCCACGACCGGTTCGCCGGTGACGTCCGAGCTCGCTCGGATCGTCGTACTCGCGTCCGGTGCGGGAACTCTCCTGAGGTCGCTGATCGACGCAACCCACACCGACGGGTACCCCGCCGAGATCGTCGCCGTCGGCGTCGACCGCGACTGCGACGCCATCCGGCACGCCGAATCCGCCGGCATCACCCACTTCCGGATCGGGCTCCGCGACTACGCCGACCGCTCCGCCTGGGATGCCGCCCTGACCGAGGCCGTCGCGTCGCACCAGCCGTCACTGGTCGTGTCCGCGGGATTCATGAAGATCCTCGGTCCCGCCTTCCTGGACCGCTTCGGCGGTCGCATCATCAACACGCATCCCGCGTTGCTGCCCGCATTTCCCGGTGCGCACGCGGTCCCGGATGCACTGGCGTACGGCGTGAAGGTGTCGGGTTCTACCGTCCACCTGGTGGACGCGGGTGTGGACACCGGCCCGATCCTGGCGCAGGAACCCGTACCGGTGCTCGACGGCGACGACGAGTCGACCCTGCACGAGCGCATCAAGACTGTGGAGCGACGGTTGTTGGCGGACGTCATCGCCGCTGTCGCCACCCGTGGAGTTGTTTCCGATGGACGAAAGGCCGTGATCCCCAGTGAGTGAACGCAAGGCAGTACGCCGAGCGCTCGTCAGCGTCTACGACAAGACCGGTCTGGTCGAACTGGCTACGGGCCTGCACAAGGCAGGCGTCGAGCTCGTGTCGACAGGGTCGACCGCAGCGAAGATCGCCGACGCCGGCATCCCGGTCACCCCCGTCGAGGCGCTGACCGGCTTCCCCGAATGCCTCGAGGGCCGCGTCAAGACCCTGCATCCGCGGGTGCATGCGGGCGTCCTCGCGGACACCCGGAAGCCGGAGCACCTCGCGCAGCTCGAGGAACTCGGCATCGAGGCGTTCCAGCTGGTGGTCGTGAACCTGTACCCGTTCACGCAGACGGTCGCATCGGGTGCGACGCCCGACGAGTGCGTCGAGCAGATCGACATCGGCGGTCCGTCCATGGTGCGCGCGGCCGCGAAGAACCACCCGTCGGTGGCGGTCGTGGTGGATCCCGCTCGCTACGACGACGTGCTCACCGCGGTCGCCGGCGGCGGTTTCACGCTGCCCGAGCGCACCGCCCTCGCCGCCCAGGCGTTCCAGCACACCGCGTCGTACGACGTCGCGGTTGCGAGCTGGATGACGTCCGCGCTGGTCGAACCCGGTGACTCGCAGTTCCCCGAATGGGCCGGTGCCACGTGGGACCGCTCGGCTGTCCTGCGGTACGGCGAGAACCCGCACCAGGCTGCCGCCCTCTACGTGAACCCCGCCGCACCCGCGGGTCTGGCTCAGGCGCAGCAGCTGCACGGCAAGGAAATGTCGTACAACAACTACACCGACGGCGACGCGGCCTGGCGTGCGGCGTTCGACTTCAGCGAGCCGGCCGTCGCGATCATCAAGCACGCGAACCCGTGTGGCATCGCGGTCGGAGCGGACATCGCAGAGGCACACCGCAAGGCGCACGCCTGCGACCCCGTCAGCGCGTACGGCGGAGTGATCGCCGCGAACCGTGAGATCACCGTGGAGATGGCCGAGCAGGTCGCCGAGATCTTCACCGAGGTGATCATCGCCCCGTCCTACGCGGACGGTGCGCTGGGTGTGCTGCAGCGCAAGAAGAACATCCGCGTCCTCCTCGCCGAGGCACCCACCGCGACGGGAATCGAACTGCGTCCCGTGTCCGGTGGAGCGCTCCTGCAGGAGCGGGACGTGCTCGACGCCGAGGGCGACGACCCGGCCAACTGGACGCTGGCCGTCGGCGACGCCGCCGACGAACAGACCCTGAAGGATCTCGAGTTCGCGTGGCGTGCGTGCCGTTCCGTGAAATCCAACGCGATCCTGCTCGCCTCCGACGGTGCGTCGGTGGGTGTCGGCATGGGCCAGGTCAACCGCGTCGACTCCGCGCACCTCGCGGTGCAGCGGGCCGGTGACCGGGTGGTCGGGTCGGTGGGCGCGTCGGACGCGTTCTTCCCGTTCCCCGACGGACTGCAGGTGCTCGCGAACGCCGGCGTCAAGGCAGTAGTGCAGCCGGGGGGTTCCGTCCGCGACAACGAGGTGATCGATGCGGCCAAGGAAGCCGGAATCACCATGTACCTGACGGGCGCGCGGCACTTCGCGCACTAGCGTTCGGCACTCTCGAACGGGCCTTGGCATCTGCCGGGGCCCGTTCTGCGTCGTCAGGCGGCTGCGGCCCCGTGCGCGCGGCCGGTGCCCTCGAGTTCGCGCGGCGAACCGGTGATGACCACGCGGGCGGCACCGCGGCTGCGGACCTCGCTGATCAGTTCACCCAGGCCGGCCTCGTGGGCGGCATCGCAGTGCGAGAGGTCGAGGGTGACGGCGTACCCGGTGAGGTCGTCCGGCAGGTCGATATACGGGGGAGACGTGGACAGTTGGTTGATGCGAAGTTTCATGGGGTGCTCCTGAAAGTGAAAGGTAAAAGAAAAGGCACCCGAGGGGTTTGCCCTGGGTGCCCGAGAATGACTTGGTTTGAGTCTCAACATTCTCGGGGTGCGCCGAACTTGGTGATGTGCTTGTCGGCGGAGCAGCGACGCCATGCGGGTACGGACGCGAAGAGCGCGTGAAGCTGCATCATGGCCGTACCTTCCTGCGTGTCGTTGCTGGTTGGTAGATGACCGTACAGCACCGGTTGAGGGTTTGCACTTCCATTATCCGGTGGCTACGCAGAAATGCAGCGTGTGTACTCGATATTCACCTGCAGTTCTGCGCATTGACGCCTCTGTGGGCAGAAGCGTGCGTTGTCCACAGACGCGGGATTCGTGGTCGCGGTCGGGTGCCGGACTGCCAGGGTTCGAGGATGGGGGAATTCGGGCAGCCGTTCCGGGGGTCGGAAGCGCTGCGAGACGGGCGGCTCACCCGCCACGGGTTGCGCACCTTCCGACGTCTGCATCGAGATGTGTACGTCCTCGGGCGCGTCGAGGTGACCGCGGTCTCACGCGCCCGCGCGGCCTGGCTCTGGGCGAACGGGCAGGCGGTGCTCGCCGGCTTCTCGGCGGCCGCCGTGCACGGAACCCGGTGGATCGGCGGGGACGAGTCGGCGACGCTCATCAGGCGAGGCAGCAGACGCTCCGTCGACGGCATCGAGGTGCGCTCCGATGCGCTGCTGCCTGACGAGGTGTGCAGCGTGGACGGGATGCGTGTCACCACCCCCGCGCGAACCGCCTTCGACCTGGGCAGATGGCTGCCCGTCGATCGAGCCGTCGAGGTGCTCGACGCCCTCTGCCACGTCACCGGACTGCGCCCGGCGGAGATTTCAGCGGTCGCCGGCCGGCATCGGGGTGAACGTGGGCTCGCGCATCTCCGCGACGTCGTGTCGCTCGTGGATCCCGGCGCCGAGTCCCCTCCGGAGACGCGCACTCGGCTCGTCTTGGTCCGCGGAGGGTTACCCGCACCGACAACACAGATACCGATCGCGGACCGGTCCGGTCGGATCTTCGCCCGCGCGCATCTGGGCTGGGAGCAGTGGAAGGTGCTCGTCGAGTACGACGGGGAACATCATTGGTCGGACGTGCGTCAGCGGTCGGACGAGCGTCAGCGCACCGGGGACATCGAGCGGATGGAACGGCTCGCCGAACTCGGGTGGGTGGTGGTGCGGGTGAACGCGGAACAGTTGCGTCGGCGACCGCAGGTCGTCGTGACGCGGGTGCGGGACCGCCTACGGGAGGCGGGCGCTCCGGTCTGAGTGCGCAGAAGTGCACGTGTCCACTCGACCTTCGCCTGCAGAACTGCGCACTCGATCCCACCACTTTGGTTACAGGTTGCTTTCGATCCGGCCTCGAGCGGCACGCATCCGCGGTGCAGCTGATTCACTCGGGGCTGATGTGACTCGAGTGGCACCTGTGGAAGGAGAGTGGCGCCCGGACTGCGACGGTGCGCCCATTCCCGTTATGAACCGAATTGCGATCAAGGCCGGCCTCGGCGCCTGCGTCCTGGGTGCGTCCGTGCTCATCCCCGCTCAGGTTTCGGCGGAGCCCGCCGCGACGGCGACCGGGACGGAGCTGTCCGGGATGACGGTGTTCCTCGACCCCGGACATCAGGGTTCCAGCGACGGCCACGACCTCGCACAGCAGGTGAACGACGGCCGGGGCAACACCAAGGACTGCCAGACGAGCGGCATGACGTCGCTGGGCGGGGTGCCGGAGCACACCATCAACTGGAACGTCTCCCAGTTGGTGAAGAGCAGCCTCGAGAGTCTGGGCGCGAAGGTCGTCCAGAGCCGTCAGGACGACACCGGCTGGGGTGGGTGCGTCGACGAGAGAGCCCGTGCGGCAAGTGAATCGAACGCAGATCTGGCGGTGAGCATCCACGCGGACTCGACGGCGCAGGGTGAGGACGCGAGCAAGCACGGATTCCACATGATCATCCCGTCGCTGCCGATCCCGGACGAGAAGGCGGACGCGGCGCAGTCGGGCGGCGGGCTCGAGGCGTCGAAGATGATGCGCGACGCCTACAAGTCCGACGGCTTCGTTCCCGCCAACTATGCCGGGGTGAACGACGGCCTGCAGACCCGCGCCGACGTGGCCGGACCGGCGCTGACGCAGGTCCCGCTGGTGTTCGTCGAGATGGGGAATGGTTCCAACAAGGAAGACTCCGCCCAGCTGGAAAGCCAGGACGGCCAGTTGAAGCACGCGATCACCATCACGACGGGCATCGTCACCTACCTGCTGACCGGCTCGGGGTCGACGCCGTCGGAGGAGTTGGCGGCGGCTCCCGCCGACACCGCGACCCCCGAGGTGAGCGAGGACAGCGCGTCGTCGACCACCACCACGACGCCGAAGGCGACCACCCCGAAGGCGACGCCGAAGTCGACGGCACCGGACTCGGCTCAGTACTCGGAGCTGATGAAGATGCTCGCGCCGCTGCTCGAGGTCGAGGGACTCGACGGACTGCAAGACCTCGTCAACGACAAGAACCTCGGGCTGGTGTCCGAGCTGGCGAGCACGCTGCTGGCCATGCTCACCGGGACCGGCGGCAACTGATCACAGCGAGGCGACCCACCGGCTGAACGGTTCGGTGAATTCTGCCGAAAAGGGCAGCGGTTCCACGTAATCCGGACCCGTGGAGGGGCGGTCGCCGACGTCCTTGAGGACGTGATTGGCGTTCGTCATCCGTACGGGGGTCAACGCGGTGTGCGCGAGGGCGTCGTTCAGGCCGTCGACGTCCGTGAGCTGCACCTGAATGTCTTTGGCGGAGCAGCTGGTGAGGACGGGGAAACCTGCGGGCAGCCGGCCGGCGAGCGCGCGGGGGTCGAGAGCGTCCTCCTCGGCGAGGGCCTTGGCGTTGGCGTGGACGAGCCCGGCGTTCTGCAGGGGCTCGGGAAGGTCGTCGGGGATCGTGCCCGACGCGCGGAGCGATTCGACGGTGTCGGCGAGTGCGAGCCGGAGTTCGTCGGCCAGTTCCACCGGCAGTTGCCCGGCGCCGACGACGGCGTCGAGTTGGCCGTGGATCTGCGTGGTGAGCAGATCGAGGAGCCGGACGCTCAGCGGTTCGAGCAGTCCCACCGCGTGCACGCGGGACTCGTCCGCCGCGGTCGCGAGGGCGAGCGCGACGAGTCCGCCGTCGCTGTGGCCGATCACGAGCAGCTTCGACGGGTCGACCCCGGGTTGCGCGGCCAGGAAGTCCAGGCCGGCGGAGGCGGCATCGACGAAGGTGGTGAAGCCGAGGCCGCCGACCTCTTCGACCTCGTACGGGCCGAGGGCGGTTTCGCCGCTGCCGATCTTGTCGTAGCGCAGGCTTGCGATGCCGTGCTGCTCGAGTACGTCCGCGAGGAACCGGAGCGTGCCGATGTCACCGGGGAGCAGTGCGCTGTCGCCGTTGCGATCGGTGGGACCGCTGCCGGCGAGCAGCAGCGCGGCGGGGGCAGAACTGGTCGCGTGGTCGGGAGTGCGGAGGCTGCCGTAGTAGGTGACGGCACCGCTGTCGAACGTGATCTCGGTGTCAGGCATGGGGACTGTCTACCAGTTCACGATGCGCGAGGTCGCCGCACCCGCTGCACGCCTCGCCACGCGAACCACAGCAGGAACGCGAGCAGGGGGAGGACGAGCAGCGGAAGCAGCAGGGCGATCAGTGACGTGAGGAACGAGACGGCGTCCTCGACCACCGACACCACGGGATTGGCCAGTCCGCCGGTGGAGGCCGTGCTCACCGCGCGGGTTCCGGTCTGCGCGGTGCTGAACGCGAGGGCGGTGGGTGCGCCGATCACGATTCCGGCGATCGCGGCGGTCGACGGATCCACGTCCGCGAACGCCGCCCAGGTCGCGATGGCACCGGCGACGGGACCGGTGACGTTGCCGATCAGGGACAGCGCGTTGTCGACGAACGGAATGAGATCGGCGGTCAGTTCCACGACCGTCGCGATCGACAGCGCCACGAGTGCTCCGGTCGAACCGAGCCACCGCATCGACTCGTTCAGGGTCACGCCGAGCAGTTCGAAGTGCACGGCGGCGCTGAGCATGAGCAGCGGCAGGAACGTGCGCAGTCCCGAAGCGGCGGCGAGGCCGAGGCCGAGCAGGCCGGGTAGAACCCAGGTCTCCATGCACGGAGTGTAGGGGCTCGGCGGTCGCGGGTGACGGGCATCGAGGCCGAGATCTCAGAGAAGCATCACAGAACTCACACAATCGCGGATTAGCGTCAGGATCAGTAGTTGTCCCAACGGATTACGTCCGAGAAGACGCTCCGACTCCAGGAAGGTGCCGCACCATGAACGTCGTACAGTTGACCACCGGTGATGTCGTCGCCGCCATGTTCTCCCTCGACTTCGTCGACGGCGGATTCCGCCGGGAGGCCGTCGAGCGGATTCATCGGGGAGCGATCGACGAGTGGGTGTCTGCGCTCACCGGGTCGGGCCTGTTCTCCAACCGGGCGGTCGCGGACGTGGTCCGGGCGTGGCGCGCCGACCCGCGACTGCTGCTCGATTCCCTTCTGGTGGAGGCTGATCGGGCGACCCTCGAGCGTTACCACGCCGCCTGGCGTGAGTTGGACGCGCAGCTTTCGTGCGGTGTCGCCGCGTAGGCGGAACGTCAGGGGATGCTGAAGATGTCGGCGAACGTGGCGAGTAGTGCCGGATCGCCGGTGACGGTCACGTTGCCGAGGGCGATGGCGTCCTCCGGCGTGATCTCGCGCGCCATCACTGCCTTCACCGCCGGCCCGGTCTCGATCACGAGATCGGGCCGCTCGGCCGCGCCCTCGACGACCTCGAGTTCGCCGCGCTCGATGTGGGCGGACAGCACGATCGGCCCGAGGCGCAATTCGTAGGCGAGGGTGAGGTCCCGCGCGGCGTCGGGGTGGAACGTCGACCGCAGGGCCATCACCATCGAGTCGACGGTCACGACGTCGTCCGGGTCGGGTTCGCCGAGAGTGCGCGCACCCCACCGCCCCAGCGACTTCACGGCGTCCTCCAGGGCGTTGCCGTAGTCGGTGAGTTCGTAGACGACGGCGTTCGACGGCCGGGGCAGGGCGCGCCGCGCGATCACGTCGGCTTCCTCGAGTTCCTTCAGGCGGGCCGAGAGAATGTTGGACGGGATGCCCGGCAATCCCTGCTTGAGATCCGTATATCGCCGCGGTCCGACCAGGAGATCCCGGACGATGAGCATTGCCCAGCGTTGTCCCACGATGTCCAGGGCGTGCGCGAGTCCGCAGAACTGCCCGTATGCCTGCCTTGCCATGTTTCAACTATAGACCGAAGTTGCCTATTGACATCAATAGGTTTCTTTTTGCAACATTGGTACGTGATCTGATCTCGAGGTCGCACGGCTCCTCACCCGAATCGGCTCCACTTCACCGACGGAAAGAGAATTCGATGCCCACCATGATCTTCGTGAACCTCCCCGTGAAGGACCTCGGCACGTCGACGGCCTTCTACGAGGCGCTCGGCTACCAGCGGAACCCCCAGTTCTCGGACGAGAATGCGTCGTCGATCGTGATCAGCGAGCACATTCACGTCATGCTGCTGACGGAGAAGTTCTTCTCCACCTTCACCAAGAAGGCCATCGCGGACGCCGGCACGACCACCGAATCCATCCTCTGCATCTCCGCGGAGAGCCGCGAGGCCGTCGACGTCCTGGCCGACAAGGCGCTCGCGGCGGGCGGATCGTTCTCCAACGAACCGATGGACGAGGGATTCATGTACGGCCGCAGCTTCCAGGACCCGGACGGTCACCTCTGGGAAGTCATGTGGATGGATCCCGCAGCGGCACAGGGACACGAGTCGTGAGCGCCACGGTCACTCCCGTCGCGGCGCAGTCGGGAACCGCGCGCAAGGTGGGCTGGGTCCTCAGCGGCCTCGTCGGCGCCTTCCTCCTCTTCGACGCCGTCGGCAAGATCCTGAAGCTCGGACCGGTAGAGGATTCGGCCGTCGAACTGGGGCTTCCCGCGCACATCATCGTCCCGATCGGGATCGTGCTGCTGATCTGCACGGCGCTCTATCTGGTGCCTCGAACGGCCCCGCTGGGTGCGGTGCTGCTCACCGGATACCTCGGTGGGGCGGTACTCACCAACTGGCGCGTCGAGAAGCCGTTGTTCAGCACCGTTCTGTTCGCGGTGTACGTCGGCATCGTGGTCTGGGCGGGCCTGTATCTGCGCGACCGGAAGGTCCGCGAACTGCTCCCGCTGCGCCGCGAGGACTGACCCGGGCGGGCCGGCGCGTATTAACCGCGTGCCGATTCGCTCGAACCCTCGTAGCTTGGAGTGGTGACGTCATCGGAACACAGACCTTCCACCGTCGGCGAGCTCCGCGAGTCGGGCCACGTTCAACGCACCGTCAAGGAAGAGATCCGCGAGAACCTGCTCGCGGCCCTACGCGACGGTCGTGATCCGTGGCCCGGCATCGTCGGTTTCGAGGAGACGGTGTCACCACAGCTCGAACGGGCACTCATCGCGGGGCACGACGTGGTGTTGCTCGGCGAACGTGGTCAGGGTAAAACGCGCCTCCTCCGCACCCTCAATCTGCTCCTCGACGAATGGACCCCGGTGATCGCCGGTTCCGAACTCGGGGAGCATCCCTATGAGCCCATCACCCCGGCGTCGATCCGCCGGGCGCAGGAACTGGGCGACAGCCTGCCCGTCGCCTGGCGGCACCGCAGCGAGCGGTACTCGGAGAAGCTCGCGACGCCCGACACGTCGGTGGCGGACCTCGTCGGCGATGTGGACCCCGTCAAGGTCGCCGAGGGCCGCAGTCTCGGCGACCCGGAAACCATCCACTTCGGCCTCGTTCCCCGCGCGCACCGGGGCATCGTCGCCATCAACGAGCTGCCCGACCTCGCCGAACGCATCCAGGTGTCGCTGCTCAACGTGATGGAGGAACGCGACATCCAGGTCCGCGGATACACCCTCCGGCTTCCCCTGGACGTACTGATGGTGGCCAGCGCGAACCCGGAGGATTACACGAACCGCGGTCGCATCATCACGCCGCTGAAGGACCGGTTCGGTGCCGAGATCCGGACGCACTACCCGACCCGGCTCGACGACGAGGTCGCCGTCATCCTCCAGGAAGCGCACCTCACCGCCGAGGTCCCGGAGTACCTCCTCGAGATCCTGGCCCGGTTCACCCGCCTGCTCCGCGAATCGACGTCGGTCGATCAGCGGTCGGGTGTGTCCGCCCGTTTCGCGGTGGCCGGCGCCGAAACCGTCAGCGCCGCGGCGGTGCATCGCGGCGCGGTGCTCGGTGAGGCCGACCCGGTCGCGCGACCGGTGGACCTCGAGACCGTCGTCGACGTCCTGCGCGGCAAGGTGGAATTCGAATCCGGTGAGGAGGGGCGTGAAATCGAGGTCCTCGAGCACCTGCTGCGCCGGGCCACGGCCGACACGGTCCGCACCCGGCTCGGTGGCATCGACCTGGCGGAACTCGTGGAAGCCGTCGAGCAGGGCGACCCGGTGGTGACCGGTGAGCGGATCACGGCGAAGGCGCTGCTGAACGAGCTGCCCGAACTCGAGGTCCTCGACGTGCTGGCCGAGCGGCTCGGCGCCGAATCCGACGGCGAGCGCGCCGCCGCCGCCGAGTTCGCCCTCGAAGGGCTGTACCTGGCGCGGCGGATCTCGAAGAACCCGGACATCAACGGGCAGACGGTGTATTCGTAATGTCCCGCAAGGCGGAGCGCGGATCGCACAACGCGCGGTACGGGCCGTACGAGGGCGGTGATCCGCTGGCGCCGCCGGTGGACCTGCGTGAGGCCTTGGCCGCGATCGGCGACGACGTGTTCGCGGGCAGCTCGCCGCGACAGGCGCTGCGCGAGATGCTCCGGCGCGGCAACCGGGACATGCGCGGCCTGGACGAGCTTGCGGCCGAAGCCAATCGGCGGCGTCGTGAACTGCTGAAGCGGAACAACCTGAACGGAACCCTCGAAGAGGTCCGGGAACTCCTCGACCGCGCGGTGCTCGAGGAACGGAAGACGCTGGCCCGCGCGCTCGACGACGATGCCCGCTTCTCGGAGATGCGCCTCGAGGAGCTGTCCCCGTCCACGGCGCAGGCCGTCCAGGAACTCGCCGACTACGACTGGCGCAGTTCGCAGGCGCGCGAGGACTACGAGAAGATCCGGGACCTGCTGGGCCGCGAAATGCTGGACCAGCGGTTCGCCGGCATGAAGCAGGCCCTCGAGGGTGCGACCGAGGCAGACCGGCAGGCGATCCGCGAGATGCTCGAGGACCTCAACGACCTGCTGGACAAGCACTCCCGCGGTGAGGACACGCAGGAGCAGTTCGACGAATTCATGGACAAGCACGGGGAGTACTTCCCCGAGAACCCGCGCAACGTCGAGGAACTCCTCGACTCGCTGGCGCAGCGGGCGGCGGCGGCCCAGCGTCTGCGGAACTCGCTGTCGCAGGAGCAGCGCGACGAACTGGATGCGCTGGCACAGCAGGCGTTCGGCGACCCGTCGCTGATCGGACAGCTGGACCGGCTCGACCAGCACCTGCAGGCGGCGCGGCCGGGCGAGGACTGGCAGGGCGCGCAGCGGTTCCGCGGCGACGACGGCATGGGCCTGGGCGAGGGCACCGGGGCGTTGCAGGACATCGCGGAACTCGAGTCGCTCGCGGAGCAGCTGTCGCAGCAGTACGCGGGTGCGCAACTCGACGACATCGACGCCGAGGCGCTGGCCCGTCAGCTGGGCAACGAGGCCGCCGCGGACGCGAAGACGCTGGCCGAGCTCGAGAAGGCCCTGCGCGACCAGGGCTTCTTCGACCGCGGGGCGGACGGCCAGTGGCGCCTTTCGCCCAAGGCGATGCGCCAACTCGGGCAGACGGCTCTTCGGGACGTGGCTCAGCAATTGTCTTCGCGTGGCGGGCAACGGGAGACGCGCCGCGCCGGGTCGATGGGGGAGCCGACCGGGGCGTCCCGAGAGTGGGCGTTCGGCGACACCGAACCCTGGGACGTCACGCGCACCATCACCAACGCCGTGCTGCGGGCGGCGTCCGACCCCGGTGAGCGTGGTCGCGTCCCGGTCCGGTTGTCCGTCTCGGACGTGGAGGTGATGGAGACCGAGCAGCGGTCGCAGGCGGCGGTCGCGTTGCTGGTCGACACGTCGTTCTCGATGGTGATGGAGGGCCGGTGGGTACCGATGAAACGCACCGCTCTCGCCCTGAACCACTTGGTGAGCACCCGGTTCCGCAGTGACGAACTGCAGCTCATCTCGTTCGGGCGGCACGCGCAGGTGCTGACGCCATCGGAGCTGGCCGGATTGGACGGCGCCTGGGACCAGGGCACCAACCTGCACCACGCGCTGTTGCTGGCGGCCCGGCATCTGCGCCGGCACCCCAACGCACAACCAGTGGTCCTGATCGTGACCGACGGCGAGCCGACCGCCCACCTCGAGCCGGACGGTTTCGCGTATTTCGACTACCCGCCGAGCGCCCGGACCCTCGGTCTGACGGTCCGGGAACTCGACACCCTCGCCCGGCTCGGCGCCCACGTCACGTTCTTCCGGCTCGGCGAGGATCCCGGTCTCGCGCGGGTGGTGGACCGGATGGCCGAGCGCGTGGGCGGACGCGTCGTCGCGCCCGGTCTGGACGGTCTCGGTGCCGCGGTCGTGAGCGACTACATGCGTCGTCGCCGCTAGGTGCGGCTCCGCCCCTGTGAGTACTTGTTAACCACGGGCGGTTAACAAGTACTCACAGGGGCGTCAGCGCACGGCGGGCTGGTGCTGGGTGATGCAGTGGATGCCGCCGCCGCGCGCGAAGAGCGGGCGGGCGTCGACCGACACGACCGTGCGTCCGGGGTAGGCCGCCGACAGGATCGCGACCGCCTCCTCGTCCGCGGGATCGTCGAAACTGCACGCGATGACGCCGCCGTTGACGACGAAATGGTTGATGTAGCTGTAGTCGACGAAGCCCTCCTCGTCGCGCAGAACCTGCGGCGCGGGGACGGTGATGATCTCCCACGACTCACCGCGGGCGTCCGTGGTCTGCTTCAGCACGTCGATGACGGCCTTGCTGACCTCGAAGTCGGGATGTTCGGGGTTGCGCTGATCGTGCACCAGGACGACACCCGGCGACGGGATGGCGGCCACGATGTCGACGTGCCCGCGCGTGCCGTACGTGTCCTGGTCCCGGGTCAGTCCGCGCGGCAGCCAGATGACCTTGGTGGCACCGATCGTGCGGGCGAGTTCGGCCTCGACGTCGGCTTTGGACAGTCCCGGGTTGCGTCCGGCGTCGAGTTGCACGGTCTCGGTCACCAGCACGGTGCCGAGGCCGTCGACCTGGATGCCACCGCCCTCGTTGACGAGCGGCGAGTCGACGAGGGCGGCCCCCGACCGTTCGACGACGAGCGCGCCGATCTTCGAGTCCTTGTCCCACTGCGCCCAGTCCTGGCCGCCCCAGCCGTTGAAGATCCAGTCGACGCCGCCGAGCCGTCCGTCCTCGGACAGCACGAACGTGGGTCCGATGTCGCGCATCCAGGCGTCGTTCAGCGGCGCCTCGAGGATGTCGATGTCGGCGGAGAGGTACTCCCGGGCCGCCGGCACCTGACCGGGATCGACGACGACGGTGACGGGTTCGAACCGCGCCACCGCGTGCGCCACCTCGGCCCACGTGGTGCGGGCCTCGTGGTGCTCCTCGGGGGTGTCGCCCAGGGAGTAGCCCTCACTGGGGTACGCCATCCAGGTGCGTTCGTGCGGTTCGCCTTCCGCGGGCATGCGCCAGGTCATCAGGCCCTCCCGAACGGGGAGGCGTGGTCGACGGGCTCGGTGAGGACGCCGTAGGTGTCGGGGCGGCGGGTGGCCAGGAACGGGAACAGGGCCAGCCAGTCCTCGCGCTGCTGGAGGTCGAGATCCGCGACGAGGACGGCGGACTCGTCGCGCGGGGCCTGCGCGAGGATCCGGCCGTAGGGGTCGGAGATGAACGACGAGCCGTAGAAGCTGATGAGGCCTTCGTTGCCGTGACGGTTGGGCACCACCATGAACGTGCCGTTCGCGATGCCGTTGCCGACGATCACCTGCTGCCACAGCGGCTGGGTGTCGAACTGCGGGTGGTCGGGTTCCGAGCCGATCGCGGTGGGGTACACCAGGATTTCGGCGCCGCCGAGCGAGTAGGCGCGGGCGACCTCGGGGAACCATTCGTCCCAGCACGTCGGCAGTCCGAGCTTCACACCGCCCAGTGCCTCGTGCACCGGGTACGGGTTCTCGGCCGGACCGCCCCGGAAGTAGGTGTCCTCGTAGTAGCCGGCGGTGACGGGGATGTGCAGCTTGCGGGTGTGCGCGAGCAGTTCGCCGGACGGCGCGACGAGGATGGCGGTGTTGAAGCCGAGTCCGTCCTCGTACTGTTCGCCGTTCTCGGCGTCGTTCCGCTCGTACAGCGAGGCGTGGACGAGGACACCGTGTTCTGCGGCCGCCTTGGCGGCGAACGTGAACGTGGGGCCGGTGAGGAGGTCCTCGGCCTGGCGGCCGGGGTTGTCACCGCCTTCGACGAACGCGGGATATCGGCTCAGGGTGAGCTCGGGAAGGAACACCACGCGCGCCCCGAGGTGAGCGGCTTCGGCGATGCCCTCGTCGAGTTCGGTCCGCAGATCCTGCTCGTTCTCGTGCCAGCGGTGCTGGACGAGTCCGACGCGGAGCGGGGTGCGTCCCGTCTCTCGGGTCCGCGACAGGGACTCGGGAGGGGTGAGTGCGGTAATCGTCAACATTGTGGTTCCTCGGATGTTCGGTTCGGCGAGCGCCTAAAACGAATTGGATTCGTTAAGTATGGTGGGTGAATGCCCGGCGATCAAGGGGTGGGGCGTGACGATTTCGATTCCTTCGGTATCGACCCCGGTCGCCGGTGACGCACACCGACCAGGAGGGCACCCATGCCACGGCCATCACAGCGACTGCTGTCGCCGGAGATCATCACCGAAGCTGCCATTCGCATGGTGGACCTCACCGGTGATTTCACGATGCCGGGCCTCGCCGAACGGCTGAAGGTACGGCCCTCCTCGCTGTACAACCATGTGTCCGGGAGGGCGGAGATCATCGAACTGATGCGTGCGCGTGTGATGGCGGGCATCGTGGTGGCGGACCCCGACGGCAAGTGGAGCGAGACGGTGGCCGGCCTGGCGCGCGAGTATCGGCGCAACTACGCCGAGCATCCTCGGCTGATTCCTCTGTTCACCGCGCACACAGTGCAGTCCGGTGTGGCATTCGCGCTGTACAACGCTCTGGCGCAGGCGTTCTCGGACGGCGGCTTCACGCCCGAGGAGATTCTCCACGCGATCACGACGGTCGACAGCTTCGTGCTGGGGTCGGCGCTGGACCTCGCCGCACCCGAGGTGGTCTGGGCGACCGCCCCGGAGGCGAACGAGTCCATGCGGGCCGCCCTGGCCACGTCCGGGCCGAACCCCGGACGGGCGGATGCAGCATTCGAGTTCGGGCTGCGGACGCTTATCGCGGGCTTGGTGGCGCAGGCTCCGATCGAGCCGTGAGATCGCCCTCGTCCCGCAGCGCGGACGTGTCGCGGTTGAGGGTCTTGCCCTCGAAGAACGCGGGACTGCGGAATCGCATGACCAGCATCAGCACGGCGCCGAGCAGGAGGATGCCGAAGCCGAGGAAGAAGACGAGTCCGATGCCGCCGATCGACGCACCGCTCGCGTTCTCCGGGTCCATGCTCTCGTCGATCGAGATGACGAACACGGCGAGCAGCATGAGTCCGCCGAGCAGCGGGAACACGAACCGGAAGACGGCGTTGCGGACACTCGTGAACAGCCGGCCCCGGAAGTACCACACGCAGGCGAATGCGGTGATGCCGTAGTACCAGCAGATCATGATGCCCAGCGCGGCGATGGTGTCGAGCAGCGTGCGCTCGGACAGGAACGTGACGACGGTGTAGAACACCGCGGTGACGACGCCGGCGACGACGGTGGCGTAGGACGGCACCAGGAATCGCGGAGACACCTCGGCGAGCTTCTTCGGAAAGGCGCCGTACGCGCCCATCGCGAGCATGGTGCGCGCCGCGGGGAGGAACGTGGTCTGCAGGCTCGCGACCGAGGAGACGAACACCGCGAGGAACAGCAGCATGCCGCCCCAGTTCCCGAGGACCGGATCCGCGAGGGCGCCGAAGACGTTCTCGGAGTTGTCCGGGTTACCGAGGCCGAGACCGTCCTCGCCGACGCCGGCGTACATCATCGCCGCGACCGACACGAGCAGGTAGGTCAGCAGGATCGTCAGCACGCACAGGAGTCCGGCGCGACCGGGGGTCTTCTTCGGGTTCTTCGACTCCTCGCCCAGCGTCAGGCAGGTGTCCCAGCCCCAGAACGCGAAGATCGAGCCGGTCAGGCCGATCACGAATGCGCCGACGGCCAGTCCCGTGAACGGGTTGAACCAGCTCAGGTCGAACGAGAGCCCGGCGGGGGCGGACCCGTTGCCGACGTGAACCAGTGCCACCACCGCGAACGCGATGAGCAGCACCATCTGGAAGCCGACGAGCGCGACCTGCAGGCGCTCGCTGGTGGTGATGCCGCGACTGGCGATCCAGGTGGCCAGGGCGATGAACACGAGCGTCGTCCCGACGTTCACGAATTTGTTGCCCGGCAGATCCGCGATGCTCGGGGCGTCGAAGAGTTTCGCGATGAACAGATAGAAGAACTGGACGGCGATCGCCGCGAGGTTCGAGAGCACGATGATCGTGGCGATCACCATGCCCCAGCCGCACATCCAGCCGACGTACGGACCGAACGCCTTCGTCGACCAGGTGAACGACGCACCGCAGTCGGGTGATTCGGAGTTGAGCTCACGGTAGGCGTACGCCGTGAGGAACATGGGAATGAAGCCGGCGATGAAGATGGCGGGCATCTTCAATCCGACCGCCGCGACGATCAGCCCGATGCTGGCCGTCAGCGTGTAACCCGGTGCCACGGAGGAGATCCCGAGGATCGCCCCGGAGAAGGTCCCGACCGCGCCGGTGGCCAGCCCCTTGGAGCTCACGGCAACGTCGGCCGACGCCGGCGCGCCTTCGTTGTTCGTCATGTCTGAACCTCCGGTCGGGGACGATCGTGGATCCGGGGCGGGTGTCGCGGACGGTTTACTCACTGTTTTCGAACTCCTGCTTGGGGACGACCACCATGGGCACCGGCAGGACGCGGAGCATCTTGGCCGCGGTGGATCCCAGGAACAGTCGATGTGGTTGGGCGAGTCGGCTGGAGCCGACCATGATGAGGTCGCCGTCCTGCCACTCGAGCTTGCGGACCGCCGATTCCACGGTGGATCCGTCGGCGATGAGCACCGAGATCGGAAAATCCTCCGGGAGAGCGGACTTCGCGGTGTCGAGGGTGGTCTGCGCGTGGGCGACGGCGCGGTCGCGCACATCGTCGGGGGTGTCGCGATGATCGCGGAGGTCGTTCTGCGGGTCGAGGGCGACGAGGGAGACGAGGCGGAGTGGGGTCTGCATCCGCTCGCACGTCCGCACGGCGGTTCGCAGCAGTACGTCCGCCCCCGTCCGGGTCCCGAGCGCGCAGGTCACCTCGCGGATCTTCTTCGCGGTGGAGTGCCGCGACCCGCGGGGTGCGAGGGCCAGCGGGACGTGCGCGGAGTGCAGCAGTTCCGTCGACACCGATCCGACGGAGTGCCGCCCCAGCAGGCCGTCCCCTGCGGCGCCGACGACGATCGCCTGCGCGCCCAGCCGAGACACCTCGTCGATGAGGCCCTGCGCGAACGATTCGTGGAAGCTGAGGTGCACTTCCACGTCGATGTCACTCGGCACCGACGACTTCGCGTCGTCCAGCCAGCGCTGGGCGCGGGAGGCGAGGACGTCGTCGTAGCCGGTCTCTGCCGGAACTCTCGCCGGGACCGTCCGGTCCGGCGGGAGAACCATGCAGATGTCGAGCTGTGCACCGAGACTGCGGGCGAGCTGCGCCCCGAGGGCCAGACCGTCCTCCCCACTGGGGGTGG
Source organism: Rhodococcus jostii NBRC 16295 (assembly GCF_001894825.1). Lineage (GTDB taxonomy): Bacteria > Actinomycetota > Actinomycetes > Mycobacteriales > Mycobacteriaceae > Rhodococcus_F > Rhodococcus_F jostii. Next base: position 35,631 of record NZ_BCWY01000049.1, read on the forward strand.
CGAGATATCCAACGACCAAACGCATGGTGACGGTTCCGATCTGTCTCGGGGCGGGCGGTTTACGCGAAGCCGACGTACTTGGTCTCGAGGTACTCCTCGATGCCTTCGGTGCCGCCCTCGCTGCCGAGGCCGGACTGCTTGACTCCACCGAACGGTGCGGCGACGTCGGAGATGACGCCGCGGTTGACGCCGACCATGCCGCTCTCGAGCTTGTCGGCGACGCGGAACGCCCGGTCGACGTTCTGTGTGTAGATGTATGCGGCGAGGCCGTATTCGGTGTCGTTGGCGGCGGCGACGCCCTCGGCCTCGGTGTCGAATCCGGTGATCGCGGCGACGGGTCCGAAGATTTCCTCGCGGACGATGCGCGCGTTCGCGGGCACCTCGTCGAGGACGGTGGGCTGGAAGAAGTAGCCGGGACCGTCGACGGACGTGCCGCCGGTGCGGACCCGGGCGCCCGCGGCGACGGCGTCGTCGACGAGGGACGCCACGTTGCGGCGCTGCTTCTCGTTGACGAGGGGGCCGACGTTGGTGCCGTCCTCGCTGCCCGGTCCGACCCGGAGTGCGGCGATCCGCTCGGTGAGCTTGGTGGTGAATTCCTCGCGCACCGAGTTCGCGACGATCAGGCGGTTGGCGGCGGTGCAGGCCTCGCCGCCGTTGCGCATCTTCGCTGCCATCGCGCCCTCGACCGCGGCGTCGATGTCGGCGTCGTCGAAGACGACGAACGGTGCGTTGCCACCGAGTTCCATCGAGGTGCGCAGAACCTGCTGGGCGGACTGCTCGATGAGGATCTTGCCGACCCGGGTGGATCCGGTGAACGTCACCTTCCGCAGGCGTGGGTCCGCGAGCAGCGGTTCGGTGACGGCGGCGGCGTTCGACGCGGGCAGCACCGACAGCACACCGGCGGGCAGGCCGGCCTCGGCGAAGATCTCGGCGAGCAGCAGCATGGTGAGCGGGGTGTCCTCGGCGGGCTTGACGATGATCGTGCAGCCGGCGGCGAGCGCGGGACCGATCTTGCGGGTGCCCATCGCGAGCGGGAAGTTCCACGGGGTGACGGCCAGGGTGGGTCCGACCGGGACCTTGGTGACCATGATCCGGCCGCTGCCCGACGGTGACGTGGTGTAGCGGCCCTGGATGCGGACGGCTTCCTCGCTGAACCAGCGCAGGAACTCGGCGCCGTAGTTCACCTCGCCGCGGCTCTCCGGCAAGGCCTTGCCCATCTCCATCGTCATCAGCAGCGCGAGGTCGTCGGTGCGCTCGATGACCTTCTCCCACGCGGACCGCAGGATGATCGACCGCTGCCTCGGCGCGGTGGCGGCCCATTCCTCCTGGACGGCGGCGGCGGAGTCGAGTGCGCGCATCGCGTCCTTGCCACCGGCATCGGCGACGTCGGCGATGAGGGTCCCCGTGGCGGGGTCGTAGACCGGGAAGGTGCCGCCGTCGATCGGGTCGGTCTGGGCGCCGTCGATCCACAGACCGGTGGGCAGGGTGGCACGGAGCCGTTCGAAATCAGTCATCGGAGTCCTCGTGGTGGGAATGGTGGTGATCGCACGCCTCCGGGGTGGGGGCGACGTCGAGGGCGGGGTTGCGGTCGAAGAATCCGACCGGTTTCAGCCAGAACGACACGGTGTCGGCAGGCATGATCGGCCAGTCCTCCGGCCGGGGAATGTGGTGGATCCCGAATGTGTACCAGAGCACCACGTCGGTGTTCTCGATCGGCCGGTCGGCCGCGGTCCACTCGGGAAGTCCGTGATCGTCCTTGCTCTGGTTCACGAATTCCCCTGCAGGCCAGCGTTCGTCGGGGGAGTTGGGGGTCACCCAGACGGTGTGCCCGATCGCGCCGGTGCGCTGGAAGATCGGCGACGCCGGGTCGAACATCGACGGGATCGCGCCGCCGGGAACGAGCTTGTAGGCGGGGGCGGTGCCGAGTCCGGTGGTCGTGTTGTCGTTGACGACCTTCCAGGCGCGCTGGCTCTGCCAGTCGAAGTCCTGCCTGCCTTCGAGTTCGGTGCGAAGCGGAGTGTTCTTCTGGCGCAACGCCAGACCCAGCGGGTTGTCCGGCCCCATCGGCACCATCTCGGTCTCGGTCGCGTACACCGTGTTCTCGGTGCCGTCGACGTCGAGATCGAGCCGGGCGATCAGGAAGTGCTGGTGGAACGGCGCGTACGTGCGGTTGTCGACCAGCGTGCCGCTCGGATGCTCACCGCCTTCGGGGAAGTGGCTGACCACCATGATGCCGGTGGCGCGGACCTCGCACTCGATGTTGCCGTCCTGGTAGAACCGCCAGTAGACGAGATACTCGTAGTTGGCGACCGTCACGTGCGTCGACACCGTCAGCCGCCGCATGCGGCGCACCTCGGTGCCCGCGTCGTGGTCGACGTGCTTCCAGAGGACGGCGTTGTCCTCCTCGTGGATGCAGATCGCGTTCTCGATCGTGTACGGCTCGCCCTTGCTGTCGTGGAGGACGGCGTCGAGGTACCGGATCTCGCCGAGGCAATCGCAACCCAGGGTGAGCGAGGTGGTCATGAAACCGATGCCCCACTCGCCGATGTCGAAGGCGGTGCGCCGGTAGTGGTCGGTACTGGTGTCGCGGTACGGCACGGCCATCTCCGCGAACGACATCCGGTTCGCGATCGACCGAACCCGGCCGTGATCGTTGTAGGTCACCGCGTGCAGGGTCATGCCCTCGCGGTAGTTGAACCCCACGCGCAGCGACCAGTTCTGCCATTCGAGTTTGTTGCCGTCGAGGGTGAACGACGGCCCCTCCGACTGGACGATGTCCAGGGGCTTCAACGGGGCCCGGGTGCTGGAGTTCCGGATCCGCTCGGGGATGTGCCGGGGCACGTACTCGCCCATGACCTCGGGACGTTCGACGCTGAACGTGTCCTCGATCTCGAGCAGTTCCATGCTGTTCACGTCGATGACGCAGTGGAGACCGTTGACCGGGCCCGCGTACGGATTCGCGCCCTCGGCCGCCCGGACCCAGGTGTCCGACCAGCCGAGCCGGCGGCCCTTGTACTTCTCCGGGGTCACCGCGTCGCCGTACGTCCACACGTCCATGAACACCCGGCTCATGTCCGTGACGCCGCGCTTCGCCAGCGCCGCGATGACGTCCGGGTGCCCGCGCAGGAAGGCGTCCGCCTCTTCCCATTCGTCCACCGTGAAGTTGGCCTGGACGTCCGGGATGTGCTGCCAGGAGACGACGTTGTCTCCGGTGAGCGAGACGAGCGCCTTGTAGGTTTCGTTCTTGCGGCGGTCGAAGCACACGACGATCGCCCGGCGGTCCGGGACGGTGCCCGACGCGTCGAAGGCCACCACCTCCGCCTTGGTCGGCTCGGCGAGTTCGATCGACGCGAACCGCCAGCCGTCCCCGACGCCGTGTTCACGGGCGAGGACGGCTGCGGCCTGCGCGAATTCGTCCGCTCCCAGAGGGTCCAGAGGATGGAACGTGCCGGTGGTGGTCCGGGTCATGGTGTCTCCTCTGGTCGATGGGTGGGCACTTCGTGCTCGTGCGCCTTTTCGGTAGCGGGGGCCACCGAAAAGGCGCACGGGTCAGACGAGCGAGCGAACGATCTGCTCGATGACGGTCAGCGCGTCGTCGAGCAGGTCGTCGCCGATCACCAGCGGCGGAAGCAGTCGGATGACGTTTCCGTACGTACCGCACGTCAGCAGAATGACACCTTGTGCGAGCGCGTGGGCGGCAATGGCCTTCGTCAGTTCGGCGTCCGGCTCGTTCGTGCCGGGCTTGACGAACTCCATCGCGAGCATCGCGCCGCGTCCGCGGACGTCACCGATGACGCCGACCTCGGCGGCCAGGGCGTTCAGCCGCGGCAGGGCGAGGTCGCCGATGTGCTGTGCGCGAGCGGGCAGGTCGAACTTCCGCATGCTGTCGATCGCGGCGAGCGCAGCGGCGCACGCGACGGGGTTGCCGCCGTACGTGCCGCCCAGTCCGCCGGGGTGCACCTTGTCGAGCAGTTCGGCGCGGCCCGTGATCGCGGACAGCGGCATGCCGCCCGCCATGCCCTTGGCCATCGTGATGATGTCCGGGACGATCTCCTCGTGCTCGCACGCGAACCAGGCGCCGGTGCGGGAGAAACCGGTCTGCACCTCGTCGGCGATGAACACGACACCGTTGGCGCGCGCCCAGTTCACCAGGGTGGGGAGGAATCCCTCGGCGGGAACGATGAATCCGCCCTCGCCCTGGATCGGCTCGATGATGATCGCCGCGAGTGAGTCGGCGCCGATCTGCTTCTCCATCTGGCTGATGGCGCGCTGGGCGGCCTGCTCACCGGTCAGTCCGTCCTGGTCCCGGTAGGGGTAGGACATCGGGAGCCGGTACACCTCGGGCGCGAACGGGCCGAAGTGGGCCTTGTACGGCATCGACTTGGCCGTGAGGGCCATCGTCAGGTTGGTGCGACCGTGGTAGGCGTGGTCGAAAGCGACGACGGCGTCGCGGCCGGTGGCGAGGCGGGCCACCTTGATCGCGTTCTCCACGGCCTCGGCGCCCGAGTTGAACAGCACGGTGCGCTTCTCGTGATCGCCGGGGGTGAGGGCGGCCAGCTCTTCGGCGACGCGGACGTAGCCCTCGTAGGGGGTGACCATGAAACAGGTGTGGGTGAAGTGCCCGACCTGCTCCCGGACCGCCTCGGCGACAGCCGGATCGGATGCGCCGACGCTGGTGACGGCGATACCCGAGCCGAGGTCGATCAGGGAGTTGCCGTCGACGTCGACGACCACACCACCGTCGGCATCCGCCGCGTACACGGGGACGCTGGAGCCGACGCCCGCGGCCACGGTGGCGCGGCGGCGAGCGGTGAGGGCCGCCGACTTCGGGCCGGGGAGCTCGGTGACCAGGGCGCGCTTCTGCGGCAGCCGGTACTGGATGTCGTTCATGTTGGTGCAGTCCTCAGGGTCGTGACGTGGATGGGTATGGGGTGGGGCGACGTCAGTCGTTTGAGCTCATGACGTGCTTGATGCGGGTGTAGTCCTCGACGCCGTAGCCGGAGAGGTCCTTCCCGTAGCCGGAGTACTTGAATCCGCCGTGGGGCATCTCGGCGACGAGCGGGATGTGGCAGTTGATCCAGACGGCACCGAAATCGAGTGCGGCCGACAGTCGTTGCGTGACGCCGTGATCGTTGGTCCACACGCTCGACGCGAGACCGTACCGGACGTCGTTGGCCAGAGTCACGGCTTCCTTCTCGTCGGAGAAGCTCTGCACGGTGAGGATGGGACCGAACGTCTCCTCCTGCACGATGTCGTCGCGCTGGTCGACGCCGGTGATCACGGTGGGTTCGAAGAAGAATCCCTGCTCGCCGGAACGCTTTCCGCCGGTGACGATCTTCGCCGACGCGGGGAGCGCGGCGATCTTGGAGCTGACCGCGTTGAAGTGGTTGACGTTGTTGAGCGGTCCGTAGAACGTGTCCGGGTCGTCCGGGAGGCCGGGCTTGAGGGTCTCGGCCTTGCGGACGAGGGCGTCGACGAGCTGGTCGTGGATGGACTCGTGGACGAGCACGCGGGTGGCGGCGGTGCAGTCCTGGCCGCCGTTGAAGAACGCGGCCTCGGCGATGCCGCTCGCGGTCTTCTCGATGTCGACGTCGTCGAACACGATCGCCGGCGCCTTGCCGCCCAGTTCGAGGTGGGCGCGCTTGAGCTGGCGGGCGGCGGACACGGCCACGGCGATGCCGGCCCGCACCGAGCCGGTGATCGACACGAGTCCGAGGGCGGGGTTCTCCACGAGCGTGGCACCGGTCTCACCGTTGCCGAGGACGACGTTGAAGACGCCGTCCGGCAGGATCCCCTTGGTCAGCCGGGCCAGCACGAGGGTGCTGTTCGGGGTGGTGTCGCTGGGCTTGAGGACGATCGTGTTGCCGGCTGCGAGCGCGGGACCGATCTTCCACAGGGCCATCATGAACGGGTAGTTCCACGGGGTGACCTGGCCGACGACGCCGATCGGCTCGCGGCGCACGTAGGACGTGAAGCCGTCCATGTACTCGCCGGCGGCCTTGCCCTCGAGCATGCGGGCCGCGCCGGCGAAGAACCGGAGTTGGTCGGCACCGACCTTGATCTCTTCGTCGGCGATGACCTGCTTGGGCTGCCCGGTGTTGCGGCACTCGGCCTCGACCAGTTCGTCGCTGTGCGCCTCGATCGCGTCGGCGAGCTTCAGCAACGCGGTCTGACGCACGCTCGGAGTGGTCTTGCCCCACGAGACGAAGGCGCGTTCGGCTGATTCGACGGCGGCGTCCACGTCGGCCTTGGTGGACACGGGTGCACGCCCGACGACGCTCTCGTCCACGGGGTTGATCAAGTCCAGCGTCTCCGTCGCGGATGAGGCGACGAACTCACCGTTGATGTAGTTCTCGAGTACGTCGATCGACATCGGTACCGGTTCCTCTCGTGGGGTCGAAACTCGTGGTTCGGAGCGGGCCGTCGGTCGAACGTTCCGACCTGGGCCTGCAGTTGCAGAACATCTGAGAACAAGTGTGCGCTGCCTCACAAGCGGAAGGCAGCTGACAAAATGGTGAAAGACGCGCCGCTCGCCGCGCCGAGTTGTCCACTCCGGCGTTACCCGTGCGAGCAGGTGTGGCCTGCCGCGCCGGAGCCGGCGAACGGCACGTCCGCCCCGGTGCTCGCGTCGGCGTCGGCGTCGTGCACGATCGCGCCGCCGACGAGGGTGAGGTCGGCCCGCTGGTCCAGCAGGTGCCCGGGCTCGAGCGTGTAGAGGTTCGCCGACCAGACGACCAGATCGGCGCGGGCACCCGGCCGGATCACGCCCAGCTCGTCCTCGGCGTGCCACGCCCACGCGCCGCCGCGGGTGTACGCGCGCAGCGCCGAATCCAGGTCCATCCGCTCGTTCGGGGTCCAGTCGGTCCCGCCGTCCAGACCGGAGCGGGTGAGAGCCGAGTACAGGCCGACGAGCGGGTCCATCTCCCCGACCTGCCAGTCGCTCGAGAACGCCAGCGCCGCCCCCGACTCGGCGAGCGAACGGAAACGCCACGCCCGGTCCCACCGATCCTCGCCGACGTTCTCCATCCACGTTCCCGCGACGAGGTCGGGGGAGCAGTGCCGCGGCTGCATCGCCGCGACGACGCCGAGGTCCCGGAACCGGGGAAGGTCGTCCGGGTGGAGGCACTCGACGTGGACGATGCCGTGCCGGCGATCGACCGTCCCGTTCACCCGGCCGGCGTGCTCGATCGAGTCGAGGGCCAGGCGGATACCCCAGTCGCCGGTCGCGTGCGTATGCGTCTGGAAGCCGAGACGGTCGAGTTCGGTGAGCATCGCGGTGAACTCCCGCGGGGGCAGGCTCGGGGCGCCGCGGTGGCCCGGCCGGTTCGCGTATTCGGACAGCATGGCCGCCGTGTGCGGTTCGATCACGTCGTCGGCGTACAGCTTCACCGGCCCGAGCCGCAGCATGTCGTCGACGGGTGCGCCGTCGACGGCCTCCCGTAGGTCCCGGCGGAACGCGGCGTCGGCGCCGACGGGATGGAACAGGGCGGTGATCACCCGCGAATGCATCCGCCCCTCGCCGCGCGCCCGGTACATCAGATCGAGTTCGGCCAGCGGGACCTGCGGTTCGACGACTGTGGTGATGCCACTCGCGGTCGCCATCTCGAGGCTGGACGTGATGCGGCAGTATCGGCGGTCGGGCGAGTACATCGGGATGTCGCGTTGCAGCCCGGCCAGACCGGAGCGGGTCATCGCGCTGGTGTAGAAGTCCGTGACCCAGCCGGTGGGTGCGCCGTCGGCGTCGAATTCCGGTCGCCCCCAAGGGATCTGTGTGCCCCGGTCGATGCCGAGCACCCGCAGGGCGGCGTCGTTCAGCCACACCGAGTGCTGGTCGTAGGTGGTGATGAACACCGGACGGTCCGTGAGGCCGCGGAGGTCGTCGGCGTTCGGGCGGCGCCCGCTCACCACGGAGTAGACGGCGTTCTCGGCGCAGATCCAGTCGAGGTCGGGGCGGGCGGCCGCGTGCGCGGCGATCCGTCGCCGGACCTCGGGAAGGTCGTGTGCGCCTTCGAGACTCACTGCGTCGGGGTCGAAGCCGAGAAGCAGATGGTTGTGGCTGTCGATGATGCCAGGGGTGAGCAGCCGTCCCCGCAGATCGATGGTTCGCCGGGCGGCGGGGGCGTCCTCGGTGGTTCCGACGTACCGGATCCGGCCGTCCGCGACGCCCACGGCCTCGGCCCAGCCGGGGGTGTCGAAGGTGCGCACGACGCCGTTGGTCAGCAGCAGGTCGAGCATCAGGGGGTCTCCTCGGGGGCGGCGTTCAGCAGCAGCAGGTGGGTGTTCTTGCGCGGGCGCAGGTACAGGGCGTAGTAGGCGAAGCCGGCGGCGACGAGGCCGAGGGAGATGCCCAGGCTGAGCCACTGTTCCGGGTCGAGCAGCGTGACGACGAAGACGAGGCCGAGTGCGGCGATGCAGATTCCCGGCGCGAGTGGCCAGAGCGGCATGCGGTAGCCGGGGCGGTCGGTGTCGCCGCGGCGGTGGTTGATCGCGGCCAGCGCGATGAACAGGTACGTGAAGGTGAGCGTCGACCCGGTGGCGGTGAGCAGCACGTCGAGGGGGACGAAGCACGCGGCGAACGCGATGGCGCCCATGACGACGGTGGCGAGCACGGGGACGCGGCCCTTGGTGCTGACCGCCTGCAGAGGCACCGCGATCGTCTGGGGCAGGGCGCGATCGCGAGCTGCGGCGTAGAGAAGCCGGCCCGCCTGCAGCGTGATGGCGATGATGGCGTTGATCACGGCGAGGGCGATCGAGAGCAGAACCACCATCGCGACGGCGTGACCGGCGCGTTCGGTGAGAAACGCCTCGACGGGAAGGCTGGAATTGAACAGTGCGGTCTGGGAGCGGGCACCCACCATGATCGCGATCAGCGGGACGAGTTCGGTTGCGACGGTGATGACGGCGCTCCAGATGACCGCCTTCGCGATCGAGCGGGCCGCGTTCTTGGTCTCCTCGGCGAAATAGACGGCGCCGCCGTACCCGTTGTACGCGAAGATGCCCTGGGTGACGGCCAGCATCAGCCCGGAGATCGCGAGGGGCGCGAGTTGTCCGGTGCTCGGATCGAGCACCTCCGGGCTGAGGAGGCTGGTCAGCGGACGCTCCATGTGGACGAATCCGAGGACGGTGAGCAGGGCCAGGGCCGCCATTTCGACGCCGAGGAAGACCCCGGTGAGCCAGGCGTTCGTCCGGATGTCGAAACACGCGGTCACGGTGGTGATCACGACGACGACGAGCGCGGTCTGTTGCGGCGACAGGCCGTGGATCGCGACGCCGAGGTAGTCGGCGACCCCGAGGGCGAAGACCGCGATGATCAGCGGCAGCGAGATGAGGCTGATGAAGAACGTCGCGACGCCGAACGCCGGTCCGAGTGCGCGCGACACGAGCGAGTAGTCGCCGCCGGCGACGGGATACGCGGAGGCGAGTTCGGCGTAGCAGAAGGCGATGAGGATGCTCACGATGCCGGCGACGAGGAACGCCCAGAACACTCCGGTGCCGAACATGGCGAGTGCCGCGCCGCCGAGGATGAAGACGCTCGACGCCGGCGAGATCGACGACAGGGTGATGAGGATGTTGCCGCCGACGCCGATGCTGCGGGAGAGCGAGGCCTCGTAGGTGCCGGGTGCGGTGGGGGGAGTGACGGTCGGAGGCCGGGCTGTCTGGTCCATGGGTGTCCGTTCGGGGAGGGGACGAGGAGCGAATAGTTTTTTGACAAGTCCGTCAAACAACTCGGCCGAGTGTCACAGATCACGTCGGCTAGTGTCAACGGCATGGCGCGACCGAACACTCAGAAACAGCGGCGTTCCGAACTCATCGAGGCGACGCTGCAGGCCGGATCCGCGCACGGGCTCAGGTCGCTGTCGCTGACCGACGTCGCGAAACGGGCGGGTCTGACGCGGGGCGCACTGCTCTACTATTTCGACGATCTGGATTCGCTCCTCGTCGAGGCCCATCGGGCCGGCACCGAGCGCTACTGCGATCTGCGGGACGAGGCCGTCGCCGCGCAGTCGTCGTACGCCGCCAAGCTGCGCACCGCGATCGACGCCGGACTGCCGAGCGGCCCCGACGACACCCTGATGCGGTTGCTCTACGAATTCGATTTCATGACAGGCACTTCGGCGCTGCACGACGAACTGGTGCAGAAGATGTATCTGCGGCAACTCGCGACGTACCGCGCCGTCCTCGGCGACGGTCAGGCGGCGGGGGAGTTCGCCGTGCGCGGCGACATCGACCAGGCAGCAATGAATCTGGTGGCCCTCGAGGACGCGTACGGTCTGCACATCGTCGGGGGCAACAGTCTCATCACGGTCGATGCCGCGCGCACGGCCATGCTGGCGTTCTGTGAACAGATAGGCTGCACCGTCACGGAAGCAGCCGGGGCGGAACAGGACTGAGCGAGGCGGCTACACGTGGTGGCTGCCGACCACCTCCGCCTCGTGCCGCACGGAGCCGGCCACCACGGTGAGTTGCACCCGCGCGGTGAGCAGGGAATCGGTGCCCGCCGTGAACGGATCACCGTCGAGGACGACGAAATCGGCGGCCTTGTCCGCGACGAGTTGTCCGGTGAGGTCGTCCCACCGGCAGGAGTAGGCGGCGTCGCGGGTGGCGTGCGCGAGCGCGTCGGCCATCGGCAGCGCGTACTCGGGCAGGTTGGGTGCCAGCGTCGGATCGATCGCGGACTTGCGTGTCGTCGCGATGTACATGTTGGGCAGCGGTGGATGCGGTGCCGTCGGTGCGTCCGAGCCCAATGCCAGGACGGCGCCGGCCGCCGTCATCTCGGTCCACGGGAACGCCCGCTCCACCCTGTGGTCGCCCAGCATGGCACGCCAGTTGTCCTGGATCGCGGGGTCCGCGTGGACCGGCTGCATCGACGCGACGACGCCGAGGCGCGCAAGCCGCTGCACGTTGTCCTTCGTGATCGTCTCGAGGTGCTCCATCCGGTGCCGACGCGGGCGGATCCCGTTGGCGGCGATCGCCTGTTCGAGTGCGGCGAGCGCGATCTCCGACGCCTCGTCACCGATGGCGTGCATGGCCACCTGCAGGCCGGCGGCATCCGCCGCGGCGACCACCGGTGCCAGCGAGGCGAGGTCCCAGATCGGCTCGGCGTTGGTGCCGTCCGAGTACGGCTCCTTCATCGCCGCGGTGCAACTGTCGATGACGCCGTCGATGATGATCTTGATCCCGGCCATCCGCAGCCACGGACCCTGCAGCCGCTTCTGATGCTCCACCGCCTCGTGCACCTGGCGGACGTTCTCCTCTTCGGAGTCGGTTCGTTCGATCAGCCAGTGCCCGGCCACCCGCAGCGGCAGCGTGCCCCCGCCGGCGGCCAGTGCGCGTTCGAGCGCCTCGACCTCGTCCGCGCCGAGCGCCATGTCGACCGCCCCGGTGACACCGTCGGCGAGGTACTGCTCGAACGCGGCCGCGAGGGCGACGTCCCGTTCGGAGTCGCTGACCAACTTCGCGAGGGCGGGCCACACGATCTGGGTCACCGCCGTCTCGAACAGCATTCCGGTGGCCTCCCCGGTCACGGGATCACGCTCGATCCGGCCACCGATCGGGTCGGGGGTGTTCGCGTCGATGCCGAGTTCGCGCAGCGCGGCGGTGTTCACCCACGCCGAGTGCACGTCGTTCGAATCGAGGTACACGGGACGATCGGCTTCCGCCGCGTCGATCATCTGCCGCGTCGGCGGGTGACCGCCCAGCGCGGGAAACAGCCAGCTGCGTCCCAGGATTCGCGGTGCGTCCGGATCGTCGGCCGCGAACCTCCGGATGCGGTCCTGGATGTCGCCGAGGTCGGCGGCGCTCTGCAGGTCCAGCTTCTGGAGGGCCTGCCCCATCATCAGCAGGTGCGTGTGCGCGTCGATGAAACCGGGCAGGACGAAGGCTCCGCCGAGGTCGACGACGCGGGCGTCCCCGGCGAGCGTGTCGGCCGTCGCGGTGTCGCCGACGAAGGTCAGGCGCTCGCCCCGGACGATCATCGACTCGGCCCAGGCGGGTTCGGCTGCGGTGAAGATCCGGCCGCCCCGGTAGTGAGTCGTCTCCGTGTTCATGCTGTTCTCTCTCTTTCCCTCAGACGACAGTCGAGGTGGTGTACCGGGCAGTGGGATCCTGTCCGGGTAATGCGGAGGCCTGCTCGGTGCGAGTCGAGAGTCGGGCGATCGCGACGATCGGCACGAGCAGGACGAGGCTGATGCCGGCGAGGACGAAGCCGAACGCGACGTAGCCGACCGCGCCGGTCACGAGGGTCCCGAAGAGCGGGGCGAACGCCGAACCCACCAGATAGGTGCCGAGCAACGGGGCCGACCAGCGGCCGGACGAATCCGTTGCGGCCGCGATGGCCACCACGTAGATGAAGGCTGCGGCGTACACGGTGTTCCAGGCGATGATGAGCACCAGATACGCGGTCGAGTCGGTGGCCAGGCACGAGCCCAGTTTCAGGGCGGCGCCGAGGACGAGGAGGACGGCGGTGGGTGCGGTGCGTCCGAGCCGCGAACCGAGCGCGGTGAGGACGAGGGCGGCGCCGATGCCGCCCGCAGTCGAGAGGCTGAGGGCGAGCCCCATCTGCTGCTCCGTCAGGGAGGCGTGCTCGGCGCCCATGATGCCCGACACCGCCCACAGCGAGTCCTCGCCGATCGCCCAGATCGCGAAGAGCACGAGGAGCGAGAACCCGGCGACGGCCAGTTTCTTCTCGGTGACGCCCTCGGGCAACGGGGTTCGGGTGTGCGCCGCGCTCGGCTGGTCGTCGTCGACCGCGGGGGCGGACGGCAACCAGGGAATCGTGAAGGCCGTGGCCAGCGCCAGCACCGCGACGATCCCGAAGGCATTGGTCATGTGCAGTCCGAGGATCGGGATCAGCGCCAGGACGCCGGTGACGGCGGTGCGGTTGACGAGTCCGTTGATCCCGGACACCCGGTTCGGGTTGTTCAGCGCGGCGAGTGCCGCGCCGCCGACCGCCACCGCGCCGCCGGCGCCGATGCCGCCGACGATGATGGCGACGCACGCGACCGGTGCCGAGTGGATGGTGGCGGCGACGGCGAACCCGGCGGCCATGACGACGAGGCTGACGCGGCCGAGCAGGTGGCGGGAGCGTCCGGACGCCCACCGGGTGGTCGCGAGGCAGACGAGGGCGGTGGCCAGCAGGGAGCCGGTGAGGACGGCGCCGGCGACGGTCTGGGTGACGCCGAGATCGTCGACCATTGCGATGATCATGAGCGGGATGAGGTTGGCCGTGATGTAGCCGACGACGAAGATGCTGAACGTGGCGATTCCACGGCGGAGTGTCAGGGGGACGCGGGTGGCGGCGGTCACGTGGGGTTCCTGCGGTGGCACAAGGACAACTCCGTGTCTCGGGTGGCGGCCCGCGTGAGACGTGGGTCACTTAGCGAATGGGATTCGTTAAGTATGCGGAGAGCTCGCCCTGTACGCAAGGGGGCAAACGAACTCAATTCGTTAATGTTCCGTTTCGGCGTTGTTCGAGGTCGGCGTCTGACACAATGGAGTAGCCGTTCGTGTCCAGCTGGCCAACTTGTCCAGCGCCATCCCGATTCCGACCGGTCAGGGTGACACGGACCAGACCGCAACCGCGCAGGAGCCGACATGACCGTCCCCGTTCGCTGGATGTTGTCCCAGCCGGACCTGGCTCTCGAACTGAAGGGCGGCGCCGCCGGTCTCGGCAACGAGATCACGTTCGCCCACACCACCGAACTGCAAGACCCCTTCCGATGGCTCTCCGGCGGAGAACTGCTCCTCACCACCGGCATCCGGCTCCCGCTGACCGCCGCCGACCGGGCCCGATACCTGCGCGGCCTCGGCGACGCCGGGGTAGCAGCGGTCGGGTTCGGCACCGGACTCTCCCATCCCGAGGTGCCCGCGGATCTGGTGGCCGTCGCCGACGAGATCGGACTGCCGCTCCTCGAGGTGCCGTTGCCGACTCCGTTCGCGGCCGTGGTCAAGAGGGTCATGAACCGTCTCGCGGAGCAGGAGTACGAGGCGGTGCTGCGGGCATCGCGGGCGCAACCGCGGATGACGCGCGCCGTCATCCAGGGCGGCACCGGCGCCACCGTGCGCGAACTGGCCGTCGCCACGGCGGCCACCGTCCTGCTCCTCGACCTGTCCGGGCGGGTGCTGGAATCGCATCCGGCGCAGCCCACCGAGGACGTGCTCGGGGAACTGCGGGAGGTGCTCGAGGCCGGCACCGGCGGGGCGTCGAGCAGTGTGTCGCTGGCGCGGTCGGGGGCGTCGATCACGGTGCAGCAGATCAGCGTCGGCAGCACACCGCACGGCCACCTCGCCGTGATCAGTCCCACCGCGCTCAGTCACGTCGACCAGATCCTGCTCGGTCACGCGAACTCGTTGCTCGCGTTGGACTTCGAGAAACCGGTCCGGCTCAGGACCGCGCAGAACCGGCTCAATTCCCACGCCCTCGGTCTGCTGCTCACGGAGGATCGCGATCTCGCCCCCGCCTGGTCGCAGATCCGGCACGCCGCGGACACCGACGGGGTGGTGCGCGGACTCACGGTGGTCGCCGAGACGCCTGCGCTCGCGGACCGGGTGGAGGTCGCGGTCGCGGTGGCCATGAACAAGGCCGGACGGCAGCTCTTCTCCCGCCGTCAGGATTTGCGGGTCACCGTACTGCTGAGGGGAACCGACGACGTCGACTTCGCGCGGACGATGCTGCGCGGACTGTCCGCGCCGGAGCGGAAGGGGATTCGTGCCGGGTTGAGCGGGAGGCGGGAGGTCGCCGGACTCGTGGCGGCCATCGAACAGTCCCAGCTCGCGGCGTCGGCTGCCGAATCGGGGGCCGAGCCGCTGGAGTTCGCGGCGCTCACCGGCAGTGCGCTGCTCGCGTTCAGCGCGACGCGGGAGGTGCTGAACTCGTTGGCGGACACGATGATCGCACCGATCGACGACTACGACCGGACCAACGGCACGGAGCTGCTGGGGTCGTTGCGGGCGTTCCTCGAGGCGAACGGGCACTGGGAGTCGGCGGCCGCGGCGATGGGCGTGCACCGGCACACCCTGCGCAGCCGCATGGCGCGCATCGAATCGCTGATCGACTGCAGGCTGGACGTGGCGCGGGTGCGCGCGGAACTGCTGCTCGCGATCATCGCCCGGCAGTCGTGACTGCCGGGCGATGACCGGACGGGGTTACTTGCCGAGGCGGGCGGCGATGTCGGCGGCGGTGCGCTGACCCATCCGCACGGCGCCGTCCACGTGCTGGTAGCCCTCGGCGGCGATGTCCGAGCAGGAGAAGTGGATCGGGCCGACCGGCGTGCGCGTGTCCGCCCCGTACCGGTGCAGACCACCGAGGTCGAAGCTCGCGGCGTACGCGCCCCGGGTCCATTCCTCGGATCCCCAGTCGGACTCGTAGTACACCACCGGCTCCGCGGCCTTCGGTCCGAGGTAGCGGGCGAGCGAGCCGAGAATCGTTGCGCGACGCTCCTCCTCGCTCAGCGCGAACATCGCGTCGGCCTTCTCGTCCGAGACGAAGGCGACGAGGGTGCCCCGGGTGTCCTCGTGGTTCGTGTTGTCGTACACCTCCTGGACGACCTCGGAGGCGCCGAATCCGGTGCCCGCGAGTCCGTCTTCACGCCAGAACGGGGTCTCGTACACGGCGTGCACCTTGATGACGAGTCCCAGCGACTGGTGCTGGTGCATCTGGTGCTGGCGGCGCGGCAGCGGCGGGTCGTAGGAGATGCGGGAGTACAGGTTCGGCGGGACGGCGAGCACGACGCGGGACGCTTCCACGCGAATGTCCCCGTCGGCGAGGACGACCGCGCCCTGCTCGCTCCACTGGACGGTGCGGACGGGGGCGTTCAGGAAGACGTCGTCACCGAGAGCCGCCGCCATCCGGATCGACACCTGCTGCATGCCGCCGATGACGCGCTTGTCGAGGATGAAGTCCTCGTCCACCAGGTGCGAGAACGATCCGGCGGACGCGGCCATGAGGACGGCCTGCAGTGCCGAGAACGAGTGCGCCGGCTTGGTCAGCATGCCGCCGGCGATGAACAGGCCGATGTTGTCGCGGGCCTCGGCGTCGTCGGACTGCTCGATCAGCCAGTGCTTGAACGAGATCGTGTCCAGTTCGCGGGCCAGCGGGTGCGCCCACGGCTCCTCCGCCCCCACCTGCGCGGCCAGGTCGTCGAGGATCTGGATAAGCCGGTCCATCTCCTTGCGCGTCGTCTCGTCGACGGGGAAGGACTCGCCCGTGTAGCGGGTGCGCTCACCGGCTGCGGAGATGTAGACGGACTCACCCTCGCGGTAACGGTCGAACGTCTCGAGGCCGAGTTCGTCGAGAAGCGAGATCAGCGTCGTCTGGTCGGGGGAGACCCACTGGCCGCCGATCTCCAGCATCGCGCCGTCGATGGTGTCGGTCCAGGTGCGCCCTCCGACGCGGTCGCGCGCCTCCAGGACCGCGACGGACAGCCCCGCCTTGCGCAGCGCGGTGGCCGCGGCCAGACCGGACGGGCCGGCACCGACGATGGCGACATCACGTTGGAGAGTAGGCACTTTCGAGCTCCTTTGGTTGAAGTGCTTGAGGTGGACGAATGGTGGATCTGGTCAGTGGCGGGTGAGTGCGAGCGACAGTTCGGCGTCGATCACGCAGATGCTCGAATTGTCCACGCGGTCGTGGCTCCGCAATTCGCAGAGCATCTGGGCCAGACGGTCGGCGGCGGTGGTGTGTTCGGTCAGCCAGCCGGCGACGGCGTCGGCGGCGGACGTCGCGGGGGAGGCGTCGCGCAGCACGAGTCCGATCAGGCCGTGCCAGTGCTCCTGCAGGTTGTCGACGAGGACGGCCCCGGCCATCGCCTCCCAGTACGCGGTCCCGGTCTCGCCGACGGAGAACCGTTCCGACAGCCAGTCGAGTCCGACCACGCGGCCGAACTCGCGGTACGTCTCGGCGACCTGCGTGATCGGCAGGCCGAGCGACTGCGCGGTGGTCTCCAGCGCGAAGGCCTGCGCGAGGATCCGCAGCGTCCCGAGGTCCTGGGCCGGTGCCCCGGTGAGGCGGGGCAGCGCGGCGGCGAGTTCCTGGACCGGCTTCGCGAAACGCTCGATGAGCGCCTGCGCATCCGTGCCCGCGGTGCGGTGCCGCAGCAGCCACGACGTGGTGCGCTCGATCAGGTCCTGGATGCCGAAGTGCAGGTTCAGCCGGGTGCGGTGGGACGCACCGGGCAGGGTGAGGACCTCGTTCCACAGGCGGTCGATGTCGAACACCTGACGCACTACCGCGTACGCGACGGTGATCTCGGGGGTGCCGACGCCGAGGCGCTCCTCGAGTCGGTGGATCAGGCCCGGACCGACCCGGTCGATCATGTCGCCCGCCACGAGCACGGCCACGATCTCCCGGGCGAGCCGGTGACCACTGATCTGCTGGGGGACGCGCTCGCGGATGGACGCCGGGAAGTAGTCGGCGAGCACACCGTCGAACACGGCGTCGTCGAGGACGGGGGAGGCGAGCAGTTCGGTGACGACGAGGTTCTTCGACTGTGCGAGCAGAACCGCGATCTCGGGCCGGACCAGACCCTGGCCGGCGCGGTGCCGCGCCGACAGTTCCGCCGCCGACGGCAGGACCTCGGCGGCCCGGCTGATGCCGGCGTCCCGCTCGAGGTTCTCGATGAGTCGCTCGTGCCGCCCGAGCAGGAACGGTGCATGTACTTCGGCGAGGCTGATGGCGAGCGTCTGGGAGGCGGCGTCGGCGAGCACCGATTCGCCGATCTCGTCCTGGACCCGGGCGAGCAGCGTGTTCCGTTCCGCGGCGGGGAGTTCACCCGACGCCACGGCCGCGTCCAGCGCGACCTTGAGATTCACCTCGCGGTCCGAGGTGGCGACGCCGGTGGCGTTGTCGATGAAGTCGGCGTTGATCCGGCCGCCGTGCAGCGCGTACTCGATGCGGGCGCGTTGGGTCAGACCGAGGTTGCCGCCCTCGCCGATCACGGCGGCGCGCACGTCGGCCGCCTCCACCCGGACAGCGTCGTTGGCGGGGTCGGCGGCGTCGGCGTGAACCTCCGTCGACGCCTTGACGTACGTGCCGATTCCACCGTTCCACAGCAGGTCGACGTCCGCGGTCAGCAGCGCCTTCACCACCTCGTGCGGAGGCAGTTCGGTGGCGGTGACGCCGAGGCGTTCACGCACCTGCGGAGACAGCGGGATCTTCTTCGCCGTCCGCGGCCACACGCCGCCGCCCGCCGACACGAGGCTGCGGTCGTAATCGTCCCAGCTGCTGCCCGGGACGGTCGCGAGGCGCTCGCGCTCCCGGTACGAGGCCTCGGAATCCGGTTCGGGATCGAGGAAGATGTGCCGGTGGTCGAACGCGCCGACCAGTCGGATCGCGCGGCTCAGCAGCATGCCGTTGCCGAACACGTCCCCGGACATGTCGCCGATACCGACCACGGTGAACGCGTCCGTGTCGACGTTCTTGCCCATCTCGGCGAAATGCCTGCGGACGGACACCCATCCGCCGCGCGCCGTGATGCCCATCGCCTTGTGGTCGTAGCCGGCGGAACCGCCGGACGCGAACGCGTCACCGAGCCAGAACCCGCGCCGCGTCGCAATGCTGTTGGCCAGATCGGAGAATCGGGCGGTGCCCTTGTCGGCGGCCACCACCAGGTACGGGTCCGCGTCGTCGTAGATCACGGTGTCGCTGGGATGCACCACCTCGCCGTCGACGATGTCGTCGGTGACGTCGAGCAGTCCGTCGATGAAACTGGTGTACGCGGCCCGGACCGCGTCGGGGGTCGTCTCGGTGCGCACCACGAACGCGCCCTTCGCGCCCATCGGGACGATCAGCGAGTTCTTCACGTGCTGCGTCTTCATCAGACCCAGAACCTCGGTGCGGAAATCGTCCTTGCGGTCCGACCAGCGCAGGCCGCCGCGCGACACCGGGCCGCTGCGGACATGGCTGCCCTCGACGATCGGCGAATGCACGAAGATCTCCCGGTAGGGAGTCACGGCCGCGGACAGCGACAGCAGCGACGGGTCGATCTTGAACGCCGCCGGGGCGGCGCTGATCGTGCGGTCGTGTCGAAACCAGTTGGTGCGCAGCACGGCCGACGTGAACGACAGCAGTCCGCGCAGCAGGCGGTCCTCGTCCATGGTGGCGGTGCGGTCGATCGCCGCGAGCAGCACGCGCTCGGCATCGGCGACGGCGACGTCGCGGTCGGCTCCGGCCACGGCGGGATCGAAGCGGGCGGTGAACAGGTCGCGGAACCCGCGCACGAAGTCGCTGTGCCGCAGCAGGATCGCCACGATGTTGGGTTCCGACAGTCCCAGCCCCACCTGGCGCAGGTAGCGGCACGCGGCCCGGACCAGGACGGCGTCCGTCCACGTCAGGTTCGCTGCGGCGACGAGGCGGGTGAATCCGTCGACCTCCAGGTGTCCGGCGGCAGCGGCCTCGAAGGCGTCGGACAGCAGACCCGGAGTCTCGGCGTCCCAGGCGAAGTCGCCGGTGCTGAAGTCGAACCGGTGGACCATCGGGGTGCCGGACTCACCGGCGGGCAGCTGCTCGTGGGACGCCACCTGCAACCCCAGGTCGGCGAACAGCGCGACCAGCTCGGCGAGCAACGGGGTGCCCTGCGGCCACACCATGACGGCGGCCGGCTCGGGCAGTGCATCCGCGGAATCGACGAAACGCAACCGCGGGGTGGTACCTCCGGACGCCAGGACCGCGCTCGACACGGCGTCCTCGTCCCGGCGTGGACGGGGTGTGTCGGTCGTGCTCGGAATGACACCGGTAAAGCTCATCGTGTGGCTCCTGACCCCTGATCTGACGAACTGTGACTGGAGACCAGTGTGTCGAGGAGAGACGCACGCCACATCCGACGAAGTGGAGCGTCGTCCGGCGACGGACGCGACGTTTCGGAGCGTCTACGTAGATCTCACACTATCTGCCACTAGTATGGCGGACGCCTGAGATGTACGTGTGTCGCGGCTACCGGTATCACCGTGCGGTGGTGTGGGTTTGACCGTGTCCCACACCGACGCTTGTGGTGCAGGAACATGCTGTTTCGGATTCACCCCCAACCGCTGTGTCACGTCAGGGAGGCTGCGGCGGACCCGGCGGTGCCGTGGTCTGCTCGGGGTGGGACCGTGCTTGTCCCGGCACTGGCGCACTAGCGCATGTTTGGCCGCCCGGACCGCGGGCATCTGCCCCCGCCGACGAGTGACGTTGTTCTTGCCGAGCAATGCGCGTTTGGCCAGGTTCACCCCCGCCACGTGGTCGCGGTTACCACCGACCCGGCAGCGAGGACACCACGCGTCGTGATAGCCGCCGGGGCGGGAGAGCGGTTCGTCGCAGCCCGGACACTGTGCGGAGGATCCCCGGGCGGGCACCGAGACCACCGTGATGCCGAGACCTGCGGCGGTGTGCGCGAGCGCGGTGGCCGCTTGGCGGCGGGCGGACTGCGCGGCCCGATTGTTGTTCACCCGTCCGTGTCCGCGGGTCTCGAGGGTGGTGAGATCCTCCACCGCGATCACCTGCGCGCCCGCCGCGGCGGCGTACTCGGTGACCTGCCGGGCGAAGTCGAAGGCCAGTTCCCGGTTGATCTTCCCCCTCTTGATACCCACCGCGGTGCGGTGCGCGTCGAGGACGGCGATCTTCTCCTCCAACTCGGCGCGGACCTCGGGTGGGGCGGTGGCGGACAGCCGTGTCAACCGGGCCGCCTTGGCGTGCAGCAGCTGCCCCTCCGCTTGCAGGCGCGCCAGTTTGATCCCGAGGCCGCGGTCGTCGTAGGTCCAACCCCGGAAGTTCGAGGACAACCCGCCGGAACCCTCTGCCACGATGGCGGCGGCACCCAGAGTGGTCGGTGACCAATCCACCCCCACAGCGACCGTGGCCGAGTCCAGGTCGGCTGCCGGGACGAGTTCGGTGGCCGCGCACCGCCACAGCAAGCCCCGGTGGTCGAGGACCAGGGTCGGCAGATGCCAGTCGGTGATCGCCCTGCCGTATAGATGCTCGGGGATGGTCGCGGTCAGCCGGACACTGCGCCACTGCGCCCGCCCGGCCGGGGTCGGGCAGGTCGGCAGCTTCACCGTCAACACCAGCTCACGCTCCGCCACGGTGATCTGCGCGAGTTGCCGATCGGCGGCCGACAGTTGGGCCATCGCCGCCATCCGGGGTGGTCCCTGCACGTCGGTGATCCGCAATCGGGTCGACTGCGCCCCGTCGGTGCGGCGGGCGTGTGCGGCGAGCTGGCGTCGTACTCCTCGAGCGAAACCCGACGGCACAGCGTCGCCCGGCCCGGTCGGCGGTGCCACAGCCCCGGTGGCCGGGTCGAATCGGGCCGACAGCGCCGTGATCGCGGCATCCCGGTAGGCCAGGGTCCGCAGGGTCGCCATCACCTGCGCCGTCACCACCCGCGTGACCCGTGACGGCACATAGATTCCGTCCGGGTAGATCGGAGTCCAGCCGAGGCGGGCCGCGGCGACATGGCCCTGTGCGGGCAGCCTGCGGTCCTGGCGGTCCAGGCCGGCGGCGAGCAGATCGAACGTCGCCGGCTGCCACAGTCGTGACACCAACTCGCCACCGGCACTGGCAATCAGGTTGAGCAGCCACCCCACCCGGGTGTCGACGTCGTCGAGGCCGATCGGCTCGCCGGTCGCGTCGTCGACCGCCACATGGGCGCGGGTGGTCACCGAAAACTGCCGCGCAGCAACCGCAGTCCGACGATCCCCGCTGGTACTCATCGGTTACCCCGACCCCCACCGTGCTGAGGCGTCGCCCCGCCGCCTGCGCTGATTCCGCGGCCGGCAGCACCGCCGGGAAGCGACACCAACAACACCCATGAAGTCATCCACCAGCTCCTTTACCAGCAACATGTCGCCCCGATCGCGCCCAACCCGGACAGTAACCCCCGCCTACGACAAAGAACGCTCGATCCACGCCACCAACGAACCCGGCCAACCGGTCTCGCCCGGTTTTCCAGCGATGACTCTTGCCCTGCGGAGTCCGGCACCGGGTAATACAGCGCTTCCACCCGTTCCCGGCGCCACCGAACCCGTCGCGGGCCTGCCCAGGTCAACGTCCAGATCCGCGCGATCAAATATCCGGTGCCCGCACCGGTACGCCGAGACGGCAACCGACCCTCGACGCCGCCTCACGCACCCCGCCACCGACATGCCCAGGTACTCCGAAGCCTCACCAATCCACCTGCCGCAGATAGTAATAGCTACTATGAGATAGTCACAGAAATTCGATTAACATCGGGAAGCCTGTGAGTACTTGTTAACCGCGGCGGTTAATCCTGAATCCACCGATGCGGTGTCGGGGTAGGTGAGTCGAAACGGCGAGATGCCCTTGCGTGCTGACAGAATTGGACTTCTCACAGAACCAGTTCGATCGACACGCATCTCTAGGGTGCAACTATCCCATACCCGCCCGGTGAAGGCCGCGGCGTTCGACGACCGCAACCTCCTCGCCTCGGCCGGCCTGATTCCGGCGCTCGGGTTGGCACACCAATGTGGCCTGGAAGCCTTGGCGGATGTGCATGTGTCGGTGCCGACCTATCGGGGCGCGCATGCGGGCCGGAGGGTGTCCGCACTGGTCGCCGGGATGGTCGCGGGCGCCGACAACATCAACGACATGGCAGTGTTGCGGCACGGCGCCATGCCGACGGTGTTCGACCGCCCGTATGCCCCGTCGACGCTGGGCTCGTTCCTGCGGTCGTTCACCTTCGGGCACGTCCGCCAACTCGACGCCGTCGCCACCCGATTCCTGTGTGGCTTGGCCGAACGGACACCGCTGGTCGTTGGTCCCGAACCAGGTGGGCGGGTGCTCGTCGACCTCGACGCTCCCCCAAGCACTTCGTGCAGGGCGGTACCCCCGCCATCGTGCCGGTGCACGGGCACGGCAAGCAGGGGTCGGGTTACGGATATACGGGGGTCCAGGGGTTGAACGCGTTGATCGCCACCGCCACCGCCACTTACGACAGGCGGGCTCCGGTGATTGTCGGGCAGCGTCTGCGCCGCGGCGGCTGCGGATCCCCGCGCGGGGCAGCGCGGATGGTCACCGACGCCGTTTCCGCAGTCCGCCGCCTGCACCCGCGCACACCGGGTGGGGTGTTGGTGCGGGCCGATTCGGCGTTCTACGGGCACAAGATGGTGTCCGCGGCGATCCGGGCCGGGGTGGATGTGTCGGTGACCGTGCGGATGACGGCGAAGGTGAAAGCGGCGATCGCCGCCATCGACGAGACGGCGTAGACACCGATCGAATACACCGACGCCGTCTACGACGAACCGAGCGGCCGGTGGATCCCCCGGGCCGAGGTCGCCGAGATCGACTTCACCGCCTTCACTCGGCTCGCGTCCGAGCGGACACCGGCCGGTTGGTGGTGCGCCGCATCCCCGACCTCAATCCCCAGGCCGGGGACGGGCAGAGCGGCTTGTTCGATACGTGGCGTTTCCACGCGTTCTTCACCCTACCGACCCGGCGATGCTGGACACGGTGACCGCGGACAAGGTGCATCGCGGGCACGCGATCATCGAGCAGGTTCACGCCGATCTGAAGAATTGTGCGCTCGCGCACCTGCCCTCGGGGCGGTTCGCCGCCAACAGTGCCTGGCTGGTGCTGGCGGTGATGGCGTTCAACCTCACCCGCGCTGCCGCCACCATCGCCGGCACACGGCTGGCCAAGGCGACGACCGCCACCATTCGCCGCACCCTCATAACCGTCCCGGCTCGGATCGCTTCCTCGGCACGCCGTCTCACCCTGCATTTGCCTCGGAACTGGCCCTGGGCAACCGAATGGAACCAACTCTTCACCAACACCTGGAGACGAAAACCGCAGGCCACCTAGTCCGCCCGGCCACCCCCGGCCCCGACCCGAAAGACCCAGTGGAACAATCCGACACCGCGGTTGGACGATCACCCACACCCATAGAGCTCACCAACGCCCACAACCGGATCCGTCACCCGACCAACACCCCATCGGTGGATCCAGGTTAAGAAGTACTCACAGCTCGCCAGGTGGAAACCGCCGCGGTACCCAGCAGGCCGCCGGTGATCACGAAGATCGACGACGTGCCCGCGACCCCGGCCGCGGCGCCCGCGGCCAGCGGAATCAGGACCTGCCCGAGCCGGTTGCCGGTCAGCCGCAGCGACAACGCGGCCGCCCGGTTCGCGGCGGTGACGAGTCCGGCCACCCACGTCATGGTCAGCGGTTGGCCGATGCCCCAGAAGAATCCGGCCACGACGAGGAGCAGCGCCATCCCGACCGGGTCGGACACGAACGGCAGCAGCGCGGTGGGCAGCGCCGAGCACAGCGTGGCCGAGATCAGCAGTCTGCGCCGCGGCACCCGGGTGAGCAGCCACGGGAGGAACGCGCGCGACACGATGGACGCCGCGGTGCGTGCGGTCAGCAGCAACGTCACCAGGAGGACGCTGAAACCGAACTCGTGCCCGAGCACCGGGAGATACGCGACGACGACGTCGACCGATGCCAGCACGATCAGACTGCTGAATACCGCAGGCCGCATCCCGGTCGTCGAGATCATGCTGAACACGGACTGCCGGTCGCCGGGCGACGGCGACTCCGCGGTCTGCGGGCGTTCGCGAATCGGCCAGGCGAACGGGATCGCGGCCAGCGACACCACACCCATCACCGTCAACGCGAGAGTGGTCTGGACGACGCCGCCTCCCGAGCTGCCCGCCGCGATCAGACCGACGAGCGGGACGCCGACGGCCTGTCCCATCGAGACGCCGAGCGTCAATCCGGCGAACCCCCGGTCCAGTTCACCCGGTGGGGAGAGGAGCGTGATGAACCCCTGTCCGGCGACGGTCACGAGGATCTGCCCGAACCCGAGGACGACGTTGCCCAGCGCGAGGACGATCAGGTCGCCGCTCGCCGCGATCACCAGAACACCCAGCGCCGTCAGCAGCACACCGGTCCGCAGGACCGCGGCGGCGTGCCGCCGGTCCACGGCGCGTCCGATCCGGACCGCGACGAGGAGGGGCGCCAGCGAGAACAGGGCAGTGACGACGCCGATCGTGACAGCGTCGCCGCCGAGCGCGAGAACGCGGTAGGAAACGAGCACGCGGACAGCGTGATAGACGGCCTGGAGGAGAGCAGTGGCGATGCAGACATTGGGGAACCAGTGCTTCACCAGGTCACCCGTTGATCACCTGGCGATTGCCGAGTGGCGCCTGCAACTGGACCTCGAGGGTGCCGAACACCGCGACGAGGATGCACATCTTGTCGGCCGCCTCCGGCAGTGTGCCGGTGCGCAGCGAGATCGTGACGGTGGTGTCCGTCTCGGCGACCGTCGCGTCGGCGCCGTAACACTCCGGGGTTCCGGTGACGAAGTGGATTGCCACCTTGTTGCCGTCCGCGCGCGACCACGACTCGAACGGTGTCGGATTGGCCCGGACGATGTCGGGGCGTGGTTCGAAGACGGTGCCGAACTCGTCGCCGGGCACTTCGGAGGGAATGGGCATCCCCGAGGACGGGTTGGTGGGACTCGGATCGACTGCGGACGCGATCTCCGGGGGAATCGTCGGTTCGTCGGTGCTCGAACCGGACCCGCATCCGGCGAGGGCGAGGCAGGCCAGCACTGCGAGGGCGATTACGCGCATAAGCCACGGTAACCTCATCCCGCGAGCAGGCCGGAGACCAGCGCAATCCCCGGAATCGCAGCCAAAGTCGTGACGAACGCGGTGTCGCGGGCCAGCACCGTTCCCACCCCGTACCGGCTGGCGTACACGAAGACGTTCTGCGCCGTCGGCAGTGTCGCCACCACCACGATGGCGAACAGTTCGTGGCCGTCGAGCCCGAGCAGGTACCGCGCCATCAGGTAGGCCAACACCGGCTGCACGACGATCTTCAGCACCGACGCCAGCGCGACGTCCCGCCGCGGACTGGTCCCCTTCTCCAGCACCCGCACCCCGTACAGCGAGATGCCGAACGCCAGCAGCGCACCCGGCACCGACGCGCCGCCCATGAGCCGGAACGGCTGCATCAGTGCCTCGGGTGGTGTCCAGCCGACGAGTGCGATCAGCAGTCCCGCGGCGCCCGCCACGACGATCGGGTTCTTGAACGGCGCTGTGACCGTCTCGAGCCGTGAGGCGCCGCGCCGGAGCGTCGTGACGTCGAGGATGGTGAGGGCGATCGGGGAGTACGCGATGATCTGGAACAGCAGCAGCGGAGCCACGAACGAGGCGTCGCCGAGCACGAAGACGGCGATGGGAATGCCGAGATTCGCGGAGTTCACGTACGACGCCGACAGCGCGCCGATCGTCAGTTCCGGAAGGGACCTGCGTAGCCACACCTTCGCGACCACCATGTACAGTGCGCCGACCGTCAAAGCCGTGGCCGACGCGACGGCCAGGGTGGGCGAGAAAATCACGGAGAGGTCGGACGATGCGAGCGAATCGAACAGCAGCGCCGGTGTGGCGACGAAGAACACCAGCCTGCCCAGGACGGATTCGCCCTCCGCGCCCAGCGTCCCGCGCCGGCCGAGAATGTAGCCGATCGCGATGATCACGAATATGACGGTGAATCCCGCAACCACTCCCGACACGCTGCGGGGCACCTCCTCGACAGGTCGGCCTCGTGTCGGCAAACCTTCCGAAGTCTAGTGCCCGGCGTTCGGGTGGGTGACAATTGCCTCCGGTCGGGGAGACCGTCTGCACGCGCGTTCCGCCGTGCCCGAGGAGCCGCAATGCTGCGTCGAACGACCGTCTTCTGTGCGCTGCTCTGCGCCTGGACCCTCGCCTGGGGTGCGGCCCCGGTGGCGTCGGCGCTGGCCCCGCCGTCGAGTGGCGACCCGCACCTGATCGCCCTCGCCGGGCAGGTCCTCGGACGTAGCTACCGCGAGAACGTGAGCGTCGCGTACATCGACGCGTCCGGCACCCGGTTCGCGAACTTCGGGGCGACCGAAGACACCGACTTCGAGATCGGTTCCGTCACCAAGACGTTCACCGCCGAACTGTTCGTCGACGCCGTCGGCCGGGGCGAGGTGCGGGAAGACACGAAGGTCGGGGACCTGCTGCCGCTGCAGGGTGCACCGGTCGGCGACGTGACGTTGCTCGAACTCGCATCCCACACGTCCGGGCTGTCGCAGTTCCCGATGAGCACCGACACCGTGCTGGCTGTCGGGCACTGGATGGTCGCGTCCAACCCGTTCACCTACGACCGTGACACCCTGCTGCAGCAACTGCAGTCGGCGCCGCTCACGACCCGCGGCGTGTACTCGTACTCGACCGTCGGCTTCGCGTTGCTCGGCCAGGCGCTGGCCGCGGCCGCGCACACCGACTACCCGTCGCTGCTCCGCGAGCGCATGCTCGTCCCGCTCGGACTGTCGCAGTCGTGGATGCCGCTCACCACCGCCGACCTGCCCGCGGACGTGACCCGCGGGTTCGACGTCCTGCACAGGTCGCAGGACCCGTGGCCGCTCGACGCGTACGCCCCTGCCGGCGGGTTGCGGTCCACGGCGAACGACATGTCGCGGTACGTCCGGGCGCTCCTCGACGGCATCGTCCCCGGGAGCACGGCCATGGACGCGCGCTGGATCGGCGACAACTATCGTGCGCTGACGTGGTCGATCGTCCCGTTCGAAGGCCGCGACTACACACTGCACGGCGGTGCGACGGGCGGCTTCCAGTGCACCGTCGTCCTCGACCGCGAGAACGATCGCGGGCTCGTCATCCTCACCGACACCATCGGCGGACTCGAGCAGCAGGGTCTGGAGATCCTCGCCCACACCCCCATGTGAGTGTTTTCGCGTCCCGGGGCACGCATTGCCACTCACGTGCCCGGGTACCCCCAATGGGTATGTCCGGTTACAGTGGTGGCGTGGAGACGGCAGCAGTGCGGAGGCGCACACTCGTGGCGCGCGCGGCTTTGCTACTCACTCTCGCCGCCGGTGTGCTCCTGATGCACAGCCTGATCGCCCCGACCGCGATCGCCGCGACACATGAGCAGCCCTCGATCACCGCGTCGCACACCGAAGACCCCCACGACTGCGGTGGTGACGGCTGCGAGCAACCGCACCTCACCGGACATCAGTGCGCCGGCGTGATCGTGGTCGTCGTAGCGCTGACGTCGGTGATGTTGCTGTGGTGGCATGCGGGGGATCCCGTGGCGCGACGGTCGCGGGTGAGTGTCGACCGCGTGCAGTCGGGCCGCGGACCACCATCGTGGACGGTGTTGTCGCTGGCCGAACTCTCGATTCTGCGGGTGTGACGGGGAGCCCGGGGCCGTGTGCCCCGGCGGCTCCGACTGTCATATTCCGAATTTGATCTCGAGGAGTTCCTCATGCGTACCACCAAGACTGCCCTGATCGCCGCCGCGGCAGGCGCCGTTCTCGTCCTCGCCGGCTGCAGCACCGGCGCGTCCGACTCGTCCGCCGCACCGTCGACGCCCACGACGTCCGCGGCCGAATCACAGGCGCATTTCAACGATGCCGACGTCGCGTTCCTGGACGGGATGTATCCCCATCACGCCCAGGCGATCGAGATGGCCGACATGGTCGCCGGCCACACCGGCAACGCCGACGTCGTCGCTCTCGCCGCCGCCATCAAGGCGGCGCAGCAACCCGAGATGGACCGGATGACCACCTGGCTCCAGCAGTGGGGGCAACCGGTCCCGGCGTCCGGCACGTCGGGCATGCACGGCATGCACGGCGACGGCGACGGAATGATGTCGGCCGATCGGATGGACGCCCTGACGGCGCTGTCGGGCGCGGAGTTCGACCGGCAATGGCTGACCATGATGATCGAGCACCACGAGGGCGCGATCGACATGGCGAACACCGAACTGGCCGACGGTGAGAATCCGGATGTCCGGCAGATGGCCACCGACATCGTGGCCGCCCAGCAGAAGGAGATCACCGACATGCAGGCACTGTTCGGCTGATCGACACAGCAAAAGGCCGCGTAATCCGAGGATTACGCGGCCTTTTCGCCTACGTGCGTTACCGGCTCGTGAAGGGCAGCAGAGCCATCTCGCGGGCGTTCTTGACGGCGACGGCAACCTGACGCTGCTGCTGCGGGGTCAGGCCCGTGACGCGGCGGCTACGGATCTTGCCGCGGTCCGAGATGAACGTGCGGAGGAGGTTGATGTCCTTGTAATCGACATGCTCGATCTTGGCCGCGAACAACGGGTTCTTCTTGGGCTTGCGGCCCTCGACGGGACGCGGCTTCTTCGACGGTGCTCTCTTGACTGCCATCTTCTTCCTTTACCAGCTCGACTTGTGGACGCCTGGCAGCTCCCCGCGGTGCGCCATCTCGCGAACACGCACGCGAGAGAGCCCGAACTTCCTCAGGTGGCCGCGCGGACGTCCATCCGCAGCGTCTCGATTGCGCAATCGTACCGGACTCGCGTCGCGGGGTAGACGCTGCAGTGCCGCCCGAGCCTCCGCGCGCTCGTCTTCGCTGCTCGACGGTCGGCGGATCGTCTCCTTCAGCTCCGCGCGGCGCTCGGCCCAGCGTGCCACGACGATCTTGCGCCGCTCGTTCTTCGCGATCTTCGACTTCTTTGCCATGTGCGGTGTCTTCTACTTCTCTTCTCGGAAATCGACGTGCTTCCGCGCGACGGGGTCGTACTTCTTCATCACCAGCCGGTCCGGGTCGTTGCGGCGGTTCTTGCGGGTCACGTACGTGTACCCGGTGCCTGCCGTCGACTTCAGTTTCACGATCGGGCGGATCTCGTTGCGGGCAGCCATCAGATTTTTTCCCCGCGAGCGCGGATCCGGGCGACGACAGCCTCGATGCCGTCCCGGTCGATCGTCTTGATGCCCTTGGCGGAGAGCGTGAGGGTGATCCGCCTGCCTTCGCTGGGCAGGAGATAGGTCTTCTTCTGGATGTTCGGATCCCAGCGCCGGTTGGTGCGCTTGTGGGAGTGCGACACGGACTTGCCGAATCCTGGCTGGCGTCCGGTCACCTGGCAGTGCGCCGACATGGGGCGTTCCTCTCTGTCCCCTCACGGACACACCGAGAGGGAGATGACAATCATTTTCGACAACGACGAATTTCCAATGTAGCGTTCCGAACACGTAATGACAATCGTTATCGAAAGGGTGCTCGTGAGTGAGATACTCGACGGCCGGACGCCGCTGATCCTGGTATCCGGGTGGAACGGCCGCACCGAGGACGTGGCGCGGTCGCTGCTCCGCGACGGCACCGTCGTCGTCCATCACGACCTCGACCTCCTCCACGAAGGCGTCGTGCGCCGCACCGTCACCACACTGGAGTCGGGGGCACCGCGCGAGCGCCTCGGCATCCTCGAACTGGCGCACGGCTGCATCTCGTGCACGCTGCGCGAGGACCTTCTTCCCTTGCTGCGTCGCCTGCACGCCCGCAGTTCGGTGCAGCGCATCGTGCTGCACCTCGACCGCCGACTCGAACCCGAGGCCGTCTGCTGGGCGGTCGAACACGTGTCGGTGGCCGGGGTGGTGGGACAGATCGACGGACCGGCCTCGCGGGATGTCCGCGTCGACGGCGTCGTCACCTGCCTCGACGCGGAGTCGTGGCTGGCCGACGCCACCGGCGACGACGCACTCGACGACGACCGCACCGTCGCTCAGGTGACGGTCGGACAGGTGGACTACGCCGACGCCCTGGTGGTGTCGGGCAGCGCCGGCGACGGCTGGCAGCAGGCCCGGCTCCACGCCGTCCTGGCCCGGCTCGCACCCGGAGCGCCGATCCTGTGGGGCGGGGACACCCTCGACATCGAGCGGTTGCTGCTCCGCATCCCCGCCGACGCACGACGCGGCGAACCGACCCACGCCCACTCACCGCTGCTGCGGGGCCAGCCACCCCTGTCCCACGACTGCGGGGTAATGCTCGTCGAGTTCACCGCCACCCGGCCGTTCCACCCCGAGCGACTGCACGAGGCGATCGACGTGCTGCTCGAGGGCGTCGTCACGTCGCGTGGCCGGGTATGGGTGGCGACGCAGCCTGACGAGGCGTTGTGGCTCGAATCCGCCGGTGGGGGATTGCGGGTGGCGAGCGCCGACCGCTGGCTGGCCGCGATGACCCCGGAGGAACAGGAGCAGGTCGGGGTCGCGCGCCGGGCGATGGCCGCACTGTGCTGGGACGAACGGTTCGGCGACCGGCACACGTCGATGGTCGCGCTGGTGCATGCAGCCGACCCGACCGAGATCGACCGCACGCTTCAGTGGGCGCTCGTCACAGACGACGAACTCGCGGACGAAGACGGCTGGCAGTCGTGGCCCGACCCGTTCGGGCAATTCCACGAAGACCCCTGCGAGAGCAGCGAACCACCCGATGGCGCTACGCGCCCCGTGAGTACTTCATAACCGCCCGCGGTTAACAAGTACTCACGGGTCGACGACGAAGGAGGAGACAAAGGTCGAAGCCGGGATCGGTGGACCCGGCCGGGAAATGACCCGCCCCGTGCGAACCTTGGCGGGTGCTGCTGTACATCCTGGAACTGGTGGGCATCGCGGTGTTCGCGGCCTCGGGCGCCCTGGTCGGGGTGACGAAGCGCCTCGACATCTTCGGTGTGTGCGTGGTCGGTGTCTTCACCGCGCTCGGTGGCGGCATCGTCCGCGACGTCCTGCTGGGCATCCATCCGCCGACGTCGCTGGGCAGCTGGCCGAACCTCGGCACGTCGCTCGGCATGTCGTTGCTGGTGTTCTTCCTCCACTCGACTGTCGGGCGGCTTCGCCGGGAGATCCTGGTGCTGGACGCGCTGGGCATGGGCCTGTTCGCGAGCACGGGCGCGGTGATCGCGCTCGACCACGGGGCGAGTCCGCTCGCCTCGTGCCTCATCGGCGGCACGACGGCCATCGGGGGCGGGATCCTGCGCGACGTGCTGGTGAACGAGGTCCCGCTGCTGCTGCAGCGGGACTTCTACGCGGTGCCGGCACTGCTCGGTTCGGCGCTGGTGGTCGTGGTGAGCGAGTGGGGTGCCGGGACGGATGTGGCGATGGTGGTGGGCACGGTGTTCGCGTCGGTGCTCCGGTTGCTCGCGCTGTGGCGGAACTGGGGCCTGCCGGGTCCGCGGGTGCTCGAGTGACCGGTGTCGGCACTCACTGAATGAACCCTTCTCAGACATATCTCAGTTGATCGGGCCAAACTGTCGGGTATGCGCATTTTGGTGGTCGACGACGATCGCGCCGTGAGGGAGTCCTTACGGCGCTCCCTGAGCTTCAACGGGTACTCGGTGGAACTGGCCGTCGACGGTATCGATGCTCTGGAGAAGGTGGCGACCGCGCGTCCCGATGCGCTCGTGCTCGACGTGATGATGCCGCGCCTGGACGGTCTCGAGGTGTGCCGCCGGTTGCGGAGCACCGGCGACGACCTGCCGATTCTCGTGCTCACGGCGCGCGACTCCGTGTCGGAGCGGGTGTCGGGGCTGGACGCCGGCGCCGACGACTACCTTCCGAAGCCGTTCGCCCTGGAGGAGTTGCTGGCCCGGCTGCGCGCGCTGTTGCGCCGCGCCGCTCCCGAACCGGGCATCGATTCGGAGAAGATGACGTTCGAGGACCTCACGCTCGATCCGGTCACCCGCGAGGTGACGCGGGGTGAGCGGTCCATCAGCCTGACTCGGACCGAGTTCTCGCTCCTCGAGATGCTGATGGCCAACCCGCGCCGGGTGCTCACCCGCGGCCGCATCCTCGAGGAGGTCTGGGGGTACGACTTCCCGACATCCGGAAACGCGCTGGAGGTCTACGTCGGGTACTTGCGTCGCAAGACGGAGGCGGACGGGGAGACGCGCCTGCTGCACACGGTCCGCGGAGTCGGCTACGTCCTGCGGGAGACCCCTCCGTGATGGCAGTTCCGTTCCACAAGACCGCCGGCAAGTCGGGGTCGGCGAAGTACGACGCGCACCACATTTCCCGGCACCCCACAGGCCCGATTCCGTTACCGCCCGAGATGCGCCCTCCGATGCCGTTGACGCGGTCGGTGTCGTTGCGGTGGCGGGTCACTCTGCTCGCGGCGTCGGTCGTGGCGATCGCGGTGGCCGTGATGGCGATCGCGGCGTACGCCGTGGTGTCGCGCGCCCTGTATGCCGATGTCGACAATCAGTTGCGGACCCGCGCGTCGGCGCTGATCGACAGCAATCTCGTGACGTTCGATCCCCGCTACATCGCGGGCGCGACGTTGTACACGACGGACATCAGTGTGGCGCTGATCTTCCCGGACCTCGACACGTACACACCGCCGGGGTCCAGCGTGCCCATCGGCGACCCCGAACTGTCCGTGGCGCGCGGCGAGCGCGACACGTCGTTGCGGACGGCGGAGAACCAGCGGGTGCTGGCGCAGCGCACCCAGGACGGCAGCACGCTGGTGATCGCGCAGCGGCTGGCACCGACCGGCGCTGTGCTCGACCGCCTGGCCTGGGTGCTGTTCATCGTCGGCGGGTGCGGCGTGGTCCTCGCCGCCGCGGCGGGAACGACGGTGGGACGCACCGGTCTGCGCCCGATCGCCCGGCTGACCGCCGCCACCGAACGCGTGGCCCGGACCGACGACCTGACGCCGATGCCGGTGACGGGCAACGACGAACTCGCCCGGCTCACCGAGAGTTTCAACACCATGCTGCGGGCGCTCGCGGAATCACGGGAGCGGCAGAGCCGCCTCGTCGCCGACGCGGGACACGAACTGCGGACGCCGCTCACGTCGTTGCGTACCAACATGGAGTTGCTGATCGCGTCGAGTCGCCCTGGGGCGCCGCATATTCCGGACGAGGACATGGCTGAGCTGCGCACCGACGTGGTGGCGCAGATCGAGGAGCTCTCACAGTTGGTGGGCGACCTCGTGGACCTCGCCCGCGAGGATGCACCGGAAACCATCTTCGAGAGAGTCGATCTCAGCGAAGTGGTGGAACGGAGCCTGGAGCGGGCACGCCGCCGCCGCAACGAGATCGATTTCACCGCCGTCACGGTGCCGTGGTTCGTGTACGGCGACCACGCCGGGTTGTCGCGTGCGGTGCTCAACGTGCTCGACAACGCCGCGAAGTGGAGTCCGACGGGTGAGCAGGTACGGGTGGCGATGACCCCGGGCGGCGACGGCCTCCTCGAACTGACCGTCGACGACGCGGGCCCGGGCATTCCCGAAGAGGACCGGGAGCTGGTGTTCGACCGCTTCTACCGGTCCACGGCGTCACGTTCGATGCCAGGCTCGGGGCTGGGGCTGGCGATCGTCCGGCAGGTGGTGATCAAGCACGGCGGCACGATCGCCGTGGACGTCTCCGAACGGGGCGGTGCGCTCATCCGCATCGTCCTTCCGGGTGAACCCGAAGCGGAATAGCGTTGGCGTCAGGGTCTCGGCAAACTTAAAGGCCGGTCTCAGGACCTTCTCAGTCCCAGCGGGCACTCTCGTAGACAGAGACGGTGCGGCTGCCCCTGCGGGCGGTCGCAGGAGATGGAAGTGATGCGATGACCGAAGATCGAAACAGTCACGACGGCGGTAGCCGTGACAACACCGGCGGCGACCAGGGCGCGCGCCCGGACCAGCCGGGCCACCCTCAGTCGACTCCGGCTCACCACCCGACCGAAGCGTTCCCGGCCACCCCGCACAACCCGGGCGGCCCGATGGGCCAGCAGGCGTACGGCGCGGGCGCGGGCGGCTACCCGCAGGGCAACCCGTACGGCCCGCCGCAGCAGCCCACACAGCAGTTCGGACAGCCTCAGCACGGCGGTCCGGGACATCCGGGTCCCCAGCACGTGGCCGGGCAGCACGCGGCGCCTCAGGGCCCGTTCCCCGGTCATCAGGGCCCCGGACAGGTCGGTGAGGGATCGACGGCGACCGTGACCAAGCGACCGGCCCGTACTGCCATCGTCGTGGGCGCTGTGGCGCTCGCTCTGGTGAGTGGTGGCATCGGTGGTGTGGTGGGGTCGCTCGCCACGGACCGGAACGGCACGGGCGCCGTGGTGACCAATTCCCTGGACGCTCCCAAGAACAACACCGCGACCCCGGCCGCGAACGCACCGGCAGGTTCGGTGCAGGCAGTCGCGAACAAGGTGGTCCCGAGCGTCGTCCAGATCGAGGTGGCGACGGCAGGCGGTTCCGGCGGAGAAGGATCCGGCATCGTCATCTCGTCCGACGGCATGATCCTCACCAACAATCACGTGGCAGGCGCGGCAGCCAAGGGCGGCAAGCTCACGGTCGCCTTCTCCGACGGCAGCACGGCGGACGCCAAGCTCGTCGGCGCCGACCCGGTGTCCGATCTCGCGGTCATCAAGGTGGACGGGAAGACCGACCTCACCCCGATCGAGCTGGGAACCTCCGGCAACGTCCAGGTGGGGCAGCAGGTCGTCGCGATCGGTTCGCCGCTGGGTCTGGCGGGCACCGTCACCGAGGGCATCATCTCGGCGCTCAACCGTCCGGTCTCCACCAGCGGTGAGTCGGGCAACCAGAACACCGTCATCGACGCCCTGCAGACCGATGCGGCGATCAACCCCGGCAACTCCGGCGGCGCCCTGGTCAACATGGACGGCCAGCTGATCGGCATCAACACGGCCATCGCGAGCATCGGTGGTTCCGGTGCCGGTGAGCAGAGCGGCTCCATCGGGCTCGGCTTCGCGATCCCGGTCGACCAGGCCCGGCGTATCGCGGACGAGCTGGTGAAGACCGGCAAGGCCACCCAGGCCGTCATCGGGATCCAGGTCCCGTCGCAGGACGCCGCCAACGGTGCCACCGTCGTCGAGGTCACGGCGGGCAGCCCGGCGGAGAAGGCGGGAATTCCGAAGGGGTCGGTGATCACCAAGGTCGACGACCGGGTCATCACCAGTGGTGACGCGCTCATCGCCGCCATCCGCTCACACGCACCGGGAGACAATGTGTCCATCACCTACACCGACGGGAACGGGTCGAACTCCAAGACCGTCGACGTCACGCTCGGAACCGCCGAACAGGGCGGCCGCTGATGAACACCGGGATTCTCGGCCAGGTCGAGTCCGTTCTGGGCGGGGCCACTACGGTAGGGACCATGGACATCGAAGCCTCGCTGGCCGGCCGCGCGCTGGTGGTAATCGTCGACGACCGCACCGCTCACGGTGACGGCAAGGACTCCATCGGACCCCTGGTGACAGAGTTGCTGAACGAGGCAGGCTTCATCGTCGACGCCATCGTCGCGGTGGCGGCCGACGAGGTGGAGATCCGCAACGCGCTCAACACCGCGGTCATCGGCGGCGTCGACCTCGTCGTCTCCGTCGGCGGCACCGGCGTGTCGCCCCGGGACGTGGCCCCCGACGTCACCGCCGAGGTCCTCGACCGCGAGATTCCGGGAATCTCGGAAGCCCTCCGGTCTTCCGGTCTCGCCGCCGGTTCGCTCGACGCGGGTCTGTCCCGCGGGCTCGCCGGAGTGTCCGGCAGCACACTCGTGGTAAACCTCGCCTCGTCCCGCGCTGCGGTCCGGGACGGCATGGCCACTCTGACGCCGCTCGCGGCACACGTCATTTCCGAGTTGTCCGGTCTGGAAGGCTGAGGCGATTTCTCGTTCCGACGAGCCGGACTCGCACAGCGAGCCCGACGAGCAGGTAGTTCCGAGCCGGGCCCCGATCGACAGGGCCCGGCTCGAGCGCATCTTCGGGGACGTCTTTCCCGACGCCACCGCGGACGAACGCGGACAGGACGAGCCATCTCAGTATGTGGACAAACGCGACGAGTCCGAGGAGTGGATTCGGCGTCAGGTTCCCCCTCACCACGGGTAGCCGCCTGGTTGAAATCTGGATGAATTTAAGTGTTGTTGGTAGTAACGGAAAAAGTTGCGCCAGGAAAACTACTGGTAAACCCGGATTTCATTCGCGTCGTCCCAAAGCGGGGCTACCCGTAGGTAACGGTCCGTTTCAAACTTTGTGAGGCACATCACAATTGCGTCACGAGCTGATCACGTTGCCCAGGTTCTTAGCTCAGGTTAATGTCCCTGACGAGTCAGTACGAAGATGGAGGGCGGGGCGTGGTGCCACGTCGTTGCCCGGACGAGCCTCCTTGTGAGGTTTGTCTCTGGTGTCGAAATTCTGGCAATTGGTCGTCCGCAGTTAACGCTGCGGACACCTCTGCTGCGAATACTGCGCTGGGCCCGAAATGGACCACTCCTCAGTTTCGATCGTCGAGGCTGGGAACCTGCTTGAATCCTGATGAGGGGAACGAATGAGCGAGAACCGCAAGTCCGGCCTGCGCCGTGGCGCCCGTATTGCAGGCCTGGGTGCTGCTGCGGCTGTTGCACTCGGTTTGATGTCCACTGGTGCGGCGAGCGCGGATACTTTCATCCCGCTGCCTGATGGTTCGAAGGCCGGCCCGAATGTGACGTTGACGCGCACTGCGGAGAGCGCTCTGTCGTCGCCGTCGTTGGCTTCCAATGGTGCCGGTCGTGTGGCGTGGGTGTCGGGAACCGTGACTGCTGATGTCAAGGGCATCAAGGAGGTCACCGAGGTTCCGGACGCGAACAGCACGACGAACAATGCGGGTACCTACAACGGTACGAATGGGACGACGACGCATGGTGTTTCGCGGGTGTCGACCGGGTACATCGTGGGTTGCCAGGTGGACATCACCGGTCTGTCGGCGAGCCCGTCGTTCTCCGCGGATCTGTCTTCGTTGACGCCGAGCCTCGGGCTGTCGGTTCCGTTGAACTCGGGTGAGATCAAGTACGTGCCGATCGCGGCGAAGGACATCAAGAAGGACGGCGTGTACGCGCTGCAGTACCAGGATGCGGAGCTGCAGGTTCAGAAGTGCGGTGGATTCGCGCAGGCTCGGTCGTACTCGGTCGTGGAGATCGTGGGTAACGACTACTCGAAGACCGTTCTGTACGGTGCGCCGTTCAGCATCGGCTGATTTCGGTCTCTTTCGCAGTTCTTCCCACCCACTTTCTCGCGTGTGCGAGGTTTCTATCCCTGAGAGGGAACAATGATCATCAACCGTAAGAACGGTGTGCGTCTGGCTGCGGTCGGTGCCGCTGCTGCCGCGACCATGGGCTTCTTCTCCGTCGGTGCGGCGAATGCCGATACGTTCGTTCCGCTGCCCGGTGGTTCGATCACGCAGACGCTGGCTGACGGCACCGTGGTGACGGTGAACCTGACGGACGAGAGTGCCAACATTTCGCCGTCGATGGGTTCGACGCCGTTGCACCGCAACGTCTGGGTGAACGGCAAGGCCTCCGTC